>NZ_JBIRNP010000011.1:0-263450 GCF_044331705.1 Streptomyces sp. NPDC017202
GCGTACTGGTACTCGGGCGTGCCCTCCTCCAGCACCGCCAGCCGCCCGAAGAACACCTTCGACAACTCCCGCGCGTCCCGCGGCGCCACCTTGGAAGGATCGGCGATCTCCGGAACGTCCACCGTCCCAGCGGCCTGCACGGTCGTCGTCATCATGTGCCCCTCCCAATCGGTCAACCAAGACACCACCGGTCCGTCGTCGCCGGCCCGTCTTCCCCGCAAGCACCCGCCTACCCCCGACTCCCACGACCATTCCCCGAAATTTTCACGGGACGGTCCACGGAGCCTGCCGCGACGGACCGGGCCACTGCGCCCCGGGCGTCCGACGGTTAGGGTCGTAGCCGGTCACGGTCGTCGAGGAGGGGGCTCCGGGGATGTACGGAACGGTCACGGCGGTCAGCAGCAACGGCGAGTACGCGTTCACCAAGCCGAACCGGGACAGCGTCACCCTGCTCGCCGGGCTCGGCGTGGAGGGTGACGTGCACGCGGGCGTGACCGTCAAGCATCGGTCGCGGATCGCGCAGGACCCCACGCAGCCCAACCTGCGCCAGGTCCACCTCCTCCACGAGGAGCTCTTCGCCGAGGTGGGCGCGGCGGGTTTCACGGTGGCACCCGGTGACCTCGGCGAGAACATCACCACCCGTGGCATCGATCTGCTCGGCCTGCCGGTCGGCACGCTGCTGCGCATCGGCGAGGCCGTGCTGGAGGTGACGGGGCTGCGCAATCCCTGCCTGCAGATCGACACCTTCGAGGAAGGGCTGCTCAAGCAGGTCGTCGGCCGTGACGAAGCCGGGAGGGTCGTGCGCAAGGCAGGCATCATGAGCGTCGTGAGGGAGGGCGGCGTGGTGCGTCCGGGCGACGTGATCACGGTGGAGCTCCCCGCCGGGCCGCACCGGCCCCTGGAGCGGGTCTGACCGGAGGTCTGCGCGACGACGGGCCGTGAGGTGCCCCGGCCACCTCGCATCGGCCGCACGCGACGACCAGTCCTCGACCGCGGTCAGCGTGTGCGGCCGGGTGCGCGGGAACGGCGGACGAGCGGCGGGCGGGCGACGAACCGACACCTGCCCGTTTTGTACCGATATGATCGAATTCATGATCAGATCAGTACGGTCCAGACGCCGTCACCGTCCTCCCCGCGGCGCGCAACGCCAGGCCGTACTGCTGTCCCCGGTCCTCGTCACCGTCCTGATCACCGCCCTGGCGTTCTCCACCCCCCGGGAGATCGCCTTCAGCCGTCTCCTGCCCGCGGCACCCGCGCTCGCGGCCGCGGTGTGGCCGGTTCTCCCGACGGTCCTGCTGGGGACGGCGTGCCTGCTGATCATGATCGGCCTCAGCTTCGTCCACTCCGACCTGGGGACGCCGTACACGGTTGCCGCGATCGCCGCCGTCACCCTCGCCGCCGCCTACGCGAGTCATCTGCGACTCCAGCGGGAGGAGACGCTCTTCCAGGTCCGGCTCGTCGCCGACGCGGCGCAGAAAGTGCTGCTGCGCCCGCTGCCGCACCGCCTCCACGACATCGAGATCGAGTCGCTGTACCGGGCGGCCCAGGAGCAGGCCCGGATCGGGGGCGACTTCTACGAGGTCGCCGACACTCCGTACGGGGTCCGCCTGCTCATCGGCGACGTGCGCGGCAAGGGCCTGTCGGCGGTGGGGGCGGCCGCGGCGGTGATCAACTGCTTCCGGGAGAACGCGCACGACCAGCCCGACCTGAGGGGCCTGGTCCGCCGCCTGCAGATCACCATGTCCCGCTACAGCGCCGCGATCCCCGCCGATGACGAGCCGGAGCACTTCGCCACCGCCCTGATCGCCGAGATCCCGGACGGCGGCGGGCGCGTCAGGATCCTCAACTGCGGGCATCCACCGCCGGTGTTCGTGCGCAGCGGACGGATCGACGTCCTCGATCCCACCCGTCCCTCCACGCCCCTCAATCTCTCGGGGCTCCTCGGGGACCACTATCACGTCGACACCGTGGCCTTCTCCCCCGGCGATCAGATGCTGCTCTACACCGACGGCGTCACGGAAACCCGCGACCGCGCCGGCGAGTTCTTCCCGCTGCCGGACTGGGTGCGCCGGCACGACGCGGCCCCGCCCCGTGAGCTGCTGGACGAACTGCACGCGGACCTGCTCCGCTACGCCGGCGGCAGACTCGACGACGACGTGGCGGCCCTCGCCGTACGCTGTCGCCCGCACGCCGCGCCCCCCGCGCGCTGACACGCGGTCCGGGCACGGGGCGCGCCCACCGGGCGGGTGAACGACCCGGACGCGGGCGGGACGTGAGCCGCAGACCGACCGGATGCCGCTCTCACGGCCGCCAGGGCACCGGCCGGCCCAGGAACGCGGCGAGCCGGTCGACGGCCGGAGCCGTCTGCGCGACGGGCTGCGGCTCGGCGAAGCGACCCGTCCGCGACGGGGAGGGGAGCCGGTCCCGAGCGAACGCCAGGGACTCCTCCGCCAGGTCGTCGGGCAGCCGGGCCGGGATCCCGGTGGCCCGGGCGAGGTCCCATCCGTGAGCGAGCAGGTCGTACAGGCGGATCTGCAGGCGCTCCGCGCCCGTGGCGCTCCCCAGGGGACCGCGGAAATCGCGCTCGAGCACTCCGGTCCCGGCGAAGGCGGCCCGCAGGGCGGCACTGGAGGCCCGGTAGGCCGCCACGGGGTCGTCACCGAGAGGGTCCGCCGCCGGCTCGGGCATCGGGCCGCCCTCGATCATGGCGGCGAACACCAGGTCCATGCCGACGAGGTGGCGGACCACATCGCGCACGTTCCATTCGGTGCACGGCGTCGGCGCCTCCCACTGCTCGGGGCGGATCCCGGCGATCAGGTCGCCGACGGAGACGCACGCACGCGCAAGGCGGTCCACGGAAACGGTGGTCATCCGCGCAGACTACGGCGTCGACGGCCCGTCCACCCACGGGTTTCGCCCGTTTCCGCCCAGGGGCTTCGTGGCGCTCCTCGGAGGCTTCCGCGTGGGGCGCGAGCGCACGGGAAGCACCGATGACGACCGAGGTGATTGACGCGCGAGGAGTGACGCCCTACCTTCTGACCGGCTTCCCGAACTACGTTCGACATATCGGCCAGATCTTCCGCCCCGCTCCACCCCTCCGCCTCCCTTGACGTCGTCCTGAGGGCCCCGCACACCCCTTGGAGAACGCATGACCCCCCACCCCCACCCCTCCCGCCGTCATGTCCTCGGCATGGCCGCCGCGACGCCCCTCGCCGTGACCGGCGCGCTGGCCCTCGGAGCCGGCACCGCCCGCGCGGCCGACTCGGCGTACGTCATGTCCTACTTCACCGAGTCGACCACCCTGGGCGAGGGCACCGACTACGGCCTCCATCTCGCCGTCAGCACGGACGCCCTGAACTGGATGCCGCTCAACCAGAACAACCCGGTGGTCACGCCCACCGAGGGCGCGCTCGGGCTGCGCGACCCGTTCGTCCTGCGCAAGCAGGACGGCACCTTCGTGGTCCTCGCCACCGATCTGAAGGGCACGGACTGGAACTACGTCAGCCAGTACATCCACGTCTGGTACTCCACCGACCTGCGCACCTTCACCGGCTACCACCGGCTGAGGCTGCACGACATGAACACGCACTCCTGGGCGCCCGAGGCCTTCTGGGACGCGGGACGCGGCCAGTACGCGGTGATCTACTCCGCGGTCGACTCCAGCGGCCACAACGTCATCATGGTCAACCACACGACCGACTTCCTCACCGCCTCCGCCCCGCAGGTCTTCTTCGACCCCGGCTACGACGTCATCGACGGTGACATGGCCGTCGGCGTGAACGGGGTCAACCACCTCTACTTCAAGAAGAACCAGACGCTCGTCGGAGCGCGGTCCACCTCCCTCGCCCCGGGCAGCTTCACGGAGTTCACCACCGGCGTCGCTCACGGCGGCACCGAGGCCCCGACCCTCGTCAAGTCCCTGACGTCGAACACCTGGTTCCTGTACGGAGACACCTACACCCCCAACGGGGTCTTCTACGTCTGGCAGTCCACCGACCTCTCGTCGGGCACCTGGACGGCGCTCGACCAGCGGACCTACACGCAGCCGCTCAACTCAAAGCACTGCGGCATCACGGCGATCACGGCCGCCCAGTACGACAACCTCGTCGCCACGTGGGGCGCGCCCACCTGGAACCGCCTCAAGTCCTACAACCACCCGGCTCGTTACGTCCGCCACGCGAACTACGTGGGCCGCATCGACGAGTACCCCGTCGACCCACCCGCCGACTCCCAGTGGAGACTCGTCCCCGGCCTCGCCGACAGCGCGGGGGTCTCCTTCCAGTCGGTCAACCACCCGACCCGCTACCTGCGCCACTACGCCTACCAGCTCCGACTGGACGTCCCCGACGGCACGTCGGCGTTCGCGGCGGACGCCACCTTCTACCGCACGGCGGGCCTGGCGGACGCGAGTTGGGCGTCGTTCCGGTCGTACAACCACCCGACCCGCTACATCCGCCACGCGAACTACGTGCTGCGCATCGACCCGCCCGCCACGGCCACGGACCGGCAGGACGCGACCTTCCGGGTCGGTCACTGACCCGCAAGGACACCCGCGAACGCCTCGTCCCCGGCGGGTGCCGGGGACGAGGCGCGTCGAGCGCGGTCCGCTTCACGGGCGGCCGTCGACGGCCGGGGTCCCGATCGCGCGACGCGTCAGGACGCGACGAAGCGGGCGATCTGACCGAGCACGACCGTGTCCGCGAGGAACCCGATGTGGGTCTGGCAGAGCACGTTGTTGTTGGTCGCACCGTCCAGCCGGGTGCTGGTGTACGGCAGGATGATGCCGTCGCACGCCGAGTACCAGGTGGCGTACCTGGTGGTGCCCGGCGTCTCGTCGCCCGAGCTGATCTGGGAGATGAACGAGGAGCCCGGGTACATCTGCTGGCACGTCGTGTAGATCAGGCAGGCACCGGCGTACGTGGTCCCGTGGTTGGCGCCGGCGATCGAGGCGAGGTGGCTGACGCTGGTGTTGCCGCCCAGCACCTTCAGGTAGTACTGGCTGACCAGGCCGCCCATCGAGTGGTTGACGATCGCGACCTTGCTCGCTCCGGTCCGCGCCTTCACGTTGTCGACGAAGGTGGCGAGGCCCTGGGCGTTGGTGATGTTGTTGCCGTAGGAGTTGTACTCGTAGGCGAACAGGTCGGAGCTGTCCCAGCCGTTGAGCCGGAAGACGCTCATGGCCGTGACCCAGTTGGACGCGTCGCCGGTGTATCCGTGCACGAAGACGACGGGCGTGCTGGTCGACAGCACTCCGGCGGCCGTGTCCGGCGACTGCGCCGCGGCGGCGGTGCGGGCCGTCGTGGTCGCGGAGTCGGCGGCGCCGGCCGTCGACGCCGAGGAGAACAGGGTGAGTGCGGCCGTGGCGGCGGCGAGAACGCCGAGAAGCCGACGTGGGGAACGACGACGCATGAGGGTCTCCTGACAGGGGTGCGGGGTTGCGGGTGCCTGACCCGACCAGAGTCATGGGGCGGGACGCGGGCGCCATCGGCTGAATCACCAGTGGCCCGGTGAGCGCCCGCGAGGTCGCCGACCGGCCTCGGGGCTCAGGGCTCAGGGCTCAGGGCTCAGGGCTCAGGGCTCAGCAATGACAACGGCAACATCGCCGACACGGAGATCCCGCCGGCCGTCGCCCTCCTGCGCGAAACCCTGCGATCACCTTCTCCCCCACCGCCGGACGACAGCGAGGCGTGGGTATCGTGACGCGCGTCCCGGCCGTACGGCCGTCCGGCCGCCGACGTCAGGATTCACATGACCGAGACCCGCGCACCCGCCCCGCCCCGTCCCCTGCTGCTGGCCGACGGCCGGGACGCCGCATCGGCCTGGACCCTCGACCCCGGGATGCGGCACCTCAACCACGGCTCGTTCGGGGCGGTCCCCCGCGTGGCGCAGGAGCGGCAGAGCGCGCTGCGGGACGAGATGGAGCGGGCCCCGGTCGTCTGGTTCCCGCGGCTGCCCGGCCGGATCGCCGCCGCCCGGACCGCGCTCGCCGACCACCTGCGGGTATCGGCGCGGGACCTGGCGGTCGTACCCAACGCGAGCGCCGGCGCGAGCGTCGTGTACGCCGCCCTCGCCGCGCGTCCGGGCGGCGACATCGTGGTCACCGACCACGGCTACGGCGCCGTCACCATGGGCGCCGCGCGGCTCGCCCGGCGCTGGGGCGGACGCGTGCGCACCGCCCGCGTACCGCTCGACGCCGACGCCGGGCAGGCGTGCGCGGCGGTGCTGTCCGAGGTGGACGAACGGGTCGCGCTCATCGTCCTGGACCAGATCACCTCCGCCACGGCACGGCTGTTGCCGGCCGGCCGTGTCGGCGAGGAGGCGGCCCGGCGCGGCATCCCGCTGCTCGTGGACGGCGCGCACGCCCCCGGCCTGCTCGCCGCGCCCCTGGAGGACCTGGTCTGCGACGCCTGGGTCGGCAACCTCCACAAGTGGGGGTGCGCGCCGCGGGGCACCGCCGCTCTCGTGGCCCGCGGTCCGCTGCGCGAGGAACTGCGTCCGCTGATCGACTCCTGGAGCGCCGCCGAACCCTTCCCGGACCGTTTCGACCAGCAGGGCACGCTCGACGCGACCGGCTGCCTCGCGGCTCCGGCGGCACTGGACTTCATCGAGGGCACCTGGGGCTGGGACGCCGCCCGCGGGTACATGGACGAACTGGCGGAGTACGGCGCCCGGGTGGTGGCGGACGCGTTCGAGGCGTCGGGCGGCCCGGCGGGGCCGGTCGACGTCGGGATGCCCGTCCCGGGGATGCGTCTGGTACGGCTGCCGGAGGGGTTGGGAACCAGCCGGGTCGAGGCCGACGCCCTGCGCGACCGGGCGACCGCGGAGCTGGGCGTCGAGGCCGCCTTCACCAGCTTCGGGGGAACCGGTTACCTGCGCCTGTCCGCCCATGTCTACAACACGCCGGGCGACTACGAGTACTTCGCCGACGCCTGTGTGCCCGTCGTCGAGAAGTGGGCGCAGGAGGCCCGCGGCCGACGCTGACTCCCGCCGTCGGACGGACGGCGAGGCGGCGGGGGCGGGAGGCCGGTGGGCGCCGGATGCGGCGGGGGCGGGCCGGGCGGTCAGGGGCGGCCGCGACGCCCTCGCGGGGTCTCACCGGTCCGCTCCGGCGTGTCGTCCTCGCCCGGCTCTCGCAGTCCGTCGGCGTCGACCGCGCTCCGCGGGGTTTCCCGCAACGCCGCGTCGCGGGCGGTCGGGGATGCGGCTCCGGCGGCGAGTTCCGCCTGGACGACGTCGTCGAGGTCCGGGCCGTAGACGGCGTTCGGAGCGGCGGCGGCGAGCAGCCGTTCGAGGCGTTCCCACTCCGCCAGCTCCGCCCGGCCGCGCCCGTCGTCGGTCACCGGCTCGTGCCGGGCCTCCTGGCGTGCGAGGAACCGGGCGTCCTCGAGGGCCTGCGCGACGTCCGCCGCGGTCATCCCCTCCGCACGCCGGCGTACCGAGCGCCGCCCGATGCGGGCCCGGTCGGTCATCTCGCGGAACGCGGCCGCGCGAGCGGCGAGGGGACGGCGGGGAGCGGTCATCGGGGCCTCGTATTCGTGGAGCGGGAGGAAGGCGGCCACCGCCGGGCCGCGGTACGACGGCCCGCCTTGCGGCAGGCCTGCATTCTCGCGTGGCCGGAGCCGGGAATCCACCGACCGGACGAGGCGGCCGAAGTCCCCTGCGGTGACGGCGCGGCCCGAGCGTCGGCTTCCGCGGCCGGAGCAGATCACGATGCCCCGCGCGCGGCCGGCACCGGGCGGCCCGGACGGCGTCGCACCGACCGGCGCACCCGGTGCGACCGCGTGTTCTCCCTCCCCCCGGTCCCGCGGTCGGCGGCGGTTCCCGCCGCCGACTACGGTGCGCCGGGGGCCGGCGTCGGACCGGGCCAAGTCGAACCAGGCCAGGTCAGGTCAGGGGCTGGATGTGGATGTTGCGGAACCGGACCTTGTTTCCGTGGTCCTGCAAGCGGATCGCCCCTGCCGCGGCGGTCTCCGGCCGGCCCGAGGCGGTGGGGCCGTCGAGGGTGATGTCGTCGTGGACCTTCGTGCCGTTCCACACCACCGTCACCCGGGCGTCGGCGGTCTTGCGGCCTTCGGCGTCGTGGCGGGCGGCGCGGAAGACGATGTCGTACGTCTGCCAGGTCTCCGGCGCGGTCGCCGCGTTGACGTCGGGTGGTTTCCTCAGGTAGATCGCCCCGGCCTCGTCGGTGTCCGGGGAGGTGTCACCGAAGGAGTCGAGGATCTGCAGTTCGTACCGGTCCTGGAGGAAGACGCCGCTGTTGCCGCGGTCCTGCCCGGTCACGTCCGGGGGCAGGAGCGGGACGCGGAACTCGAGGTGCAGGGCGAAGTCCTGGTAGGCGTCCTTGGTCCGGAGGTCGCCGCAGCACACCTCCATCGACGCCTCCCCGGCGAGCGGCCAGGCGGTCGGCCGCCCGTCCGTGTGCTGCCATCGGTCCTGCGAGGCGGCGGTGCCGTCGAAGAGGGTGACGGTGGCGCCCTGGGGGTGCACGGTGATGAGGTCGAGGTTGACGTGTCCGGTGTCGCCGGGGTCGTACCGGTAGGAGACGGTGTTGGGTCCGGCTCTCAGGGTCAGGCGTTCGGTCCGGGTGGACCAGGTGTCCCAGTCCCCGGTGGGGGCGAGCGGCGTCTGCCGCACCTTCTCCCCGTTGGCGTACAGCGAGAGGGACTTGGTGCCCTGGAAGGGGTTCGGGCCGTTGGAGTAGCGCAGGTTCACGTCGTAGGTGCCGGCCTTCGGGACCGTGACGTCGAACGTCGTGGCCGCCTTGCCCTCGGTGGCGTAGCGGTCGACGAAGCCGCTGCCGGAGTAGCCGGCGTGGTCGGTGTTGATCCCCGCCCGGCCGGTGAGCCGGGCCTCCTCGGCCTCGTAGAGGGTGGCGGGCGGCGGCTGCGCGCCGGGCATCGCGTTGAGCGTGTACCAGGCCTCGGTGCTCCACAGCGTCTCGCCGGAGGCGGAGGCGAAGGGACGCGGGGAGCGCACGTGCACCACGTGACCGGGCTTCAGACCGTCCAGCAGCAGCCGGACGGTGCGGCCGTCGCGTGAGAGCGTCGCCGAGCGTACGGCGAGCCGCCGTTCGGCGATCTTCGGTCCGCCGTAGTCGGCCGTCGGCGTGTAGCGCCACTGTTCGGCCCGGTAGTGGCCGGCGAGGTTCTCGGCGGTCTCGGCGGACAGCGGCTGGGTGTACGTCAGGTCGAATCCGCCCGGTACGGCCCGCATGGTCCGGATGTCGAAGGTGTTGCCGCCGTTGGGGGTCAGTTTCTGCAGGCCGAACCTGAGCTTGCCCTCCTGGCCCCAGTTGCCGTCGGCGCCCAGGCCGCCGGCGTAGACCGCTCCGTCGGGGCCCGTGGTGATGCGGTTGACCCCGGCCTCCAGGCCCTGCGTGTAGCGGAAGACGGCTCCCTGGTAGGCGCCCTTGACCTTCTCCAGGTAGGCCCGCTGCAGGCCTCCGTAGGTGACGTCGCCGATGAGCATCTGCCCGGCGAACGGTCCCTTCGTCAGGTACAGCGGAGTGGAAGGGGAGTTGGCGATCTCGTTCTGCGGCAGCCACAGCACCGGCTGGGTGACGGGGGCGTCCTCGAAGGGGCCGGAGGGCTCGGTGTAGTGGTTGAAGAAGCGGTCCTGCCTGATCTGGACCAGCTTCGACGAGGGCAGCCATCCGCCCTGGTTGTCGGTGGCGAACAGACCGCCGTCCGGGCCCCATCCGATCCCGTTGGGGGTGCGCAGACCGCCCGCGACGGGGCTGATCCGGCCCGTCCTCGCGTTCACCTCGTACGTGGTTCCGCGGCCGGGCGCCGGCTGCGGTGTGGTGGTCGCGCCGCCGAGGTCGATGGCGACGGAGAGGTTCACGTAGAAGTGGCCGTCGCGGTACAGCAGGCCGAACGCGAACTCGTGGAAGTTGCCCCCGTACGGCCAGGTGGCGACCGTACGGTACTCGTCGGTCACCTCGTCGCCGTCGCGGTCGACCAGCCGGGTCAGTTCGTGCTTCTGCGAGACGTACAGCGCGCCCTCGGCGTACTTGATGCCCATGGGTTCGCGCAGTCCGCTCGCCACCTTCTTCACGGTGACCTTGTCGCGGCTGGTCGCGCCGGTGACGTGGTCGAGCAGGTACACCTCTCCGGCGGTGTTGCCGCTGCCGCCCCACGTGCTGATGGCGAGACGCCCGTCGGGCAGCCAGTCCATGCCGCTGACCTGCGGCTGGAAACCCTCGGGGCGCAGGTCGGTGAGCGTGAGGTCCGGCCGTACGGAGGTGAGCGGCAGGCCGTCGCCCGGGGAGTCGCCGCTCGCCTCGCACTCCTTGCGTCCCGGTGCCGTCACGCGGACGACACCGGCGTCGGTGCTCAGCGCCTCGGGCGGGACGACGGTGAAGTCGTCGGCGCCCGGCGGTTTCCAGGCGAGCCGCAGCTCCTGCCCGCCGTCCCGCTCGAAGTGGTCGATCCGCAGGGGGTGCGGCCCCGCGGTGAGGTGGACGGTGCCGTCCTCGGGTTCGGCGCCGTGGAGTCCGTCGTGGTCGATCACGGTGGCGTCGTCGAGGGCCAGCCGTGAGCCGTCGTCGCTGGTGAGGCGGAACGTGTACGACCCCTCGCGCGGGGCGACCAGGTAGCCGGTGGCCTCCGTGACGAAGTGGTCGTCGAACCCGCCGAAGTCGGCGGTCGTGGACCAGTCGATCGTCGGCATGAGCTTGTCGTGGTTGGGGGTCTGCCCCGGTTTGAGGGTGCAGATCTTGTCCAGCGGGGTCTGCACGTCGTACACGCGGAGCGTGACTCCGGGCTCCTGTTGCGGGATGTCGGCGGGTGCGGCGGCGGCGGTCGGGGCGCCCAGGGCGCCGCCGGCGAGGACGGTCGACGTCAGCAGCGGAACGAGGAGTCTTCGGGCCCGGGGGAACAGGCGTTGGCGCATTGGTCCTCCTGAACTGGGGACCGGACCGTGCCGGATGTCGCTCCGGTCTACCGCGGTAGGGGCTGCGGGTTCCGCCGCAAAGCTAAGGGACTTCTGCTTGTCATGTCCATACTTTGTCATCGATGCGGTCAAAGTCCTCCGCTCCGGCGGCACCGCGCCCGGCGTCCGCCCGCAGGGCGGCCGGACGAGTGCGGCTCCGCGGGTGCGGAGCCGCACAACTCGCCCTGCGAGGAGGCTGATTGATTGGCCATCAGATCAGCTTCGGCGTCACCCGCTCTGGTAGCGGGCCAGCTCCCAGGGGTCGTGGGCGGAGAAGACCTCGACCCGGTCTCCGTGGTCACGGACCAGTTCGCGCAGTCGGGCCTGGGTCCCGAGTCGCAGGTCCCGGTGCACCTGCGAGCCCGTCTGGACGAGGTCCAGCAGCGGGTGGGATTCCTTCAGGTCCTCCATCTCTCGGTGGTAGTAGTAGGCGTCGCCGCAGTGCAGGAGCCATCGGTCGCCGTCGAGGACGGCTACTCCCGTGTGTCCGGCGGTGTGACCGCCGAGGGGCACGAGCCGGATCTGCGGCGGCAGCCCCCTCGGCCGCAGTGCGGTGAAGCCGAACCACTGCTCGCCGGGCTCGTCGTCGTAGGTGACCCAGCGCGGCCCGTGGGCCCAGTGGGCGGGCCGGTAGCGGAAGCTGGGCGCCTCGGCGCGCGCCGCGGCGAGTTCACCGGCGAGCACGTGGACCTGGGCGTGGGGGAAGTCGGGAAGGCCGCCGCTGTGGTCCACGTCCAGGTGGGTCACGACGATGTGGCGCACGTCGGACGGTGCGTGGCCCAGCCGGGCGACCTGCCGGACGGCCGTCTCCTCCGCGTCGAGGAGGGGCCGGGCCATCTCGACCCAGTCGGCCCCGAGGGTGCCGTCCGGGTCACGGACGTCATCGAGTCCCAGTCCCGTCTCCACCAGGACCAGGCCGTCGGCGTCGGTCTCCAGCAGCAGGCAGTGGTTCACGGCGGGGGCGGGCGGGGGGCCGTCGTAGGTGGCCTCGACGGTGCGCACGGAACCGCAGTTGAGGTGATGGATCTTCATGAGGACTAGGCTGCGACTTGAACCGCGATTCAAGTCAAGGAGGAGCCGGTGACCGATTCGCTGCTGGACATCGCCGAGGTCGCGGGGCGGACCGGGCTGGCGCCCTCGGCGTTGCGGTTCTACGAGAAGAAGGGCCTGATCGCCGCCGCGGGACGCAACGGCCTGCGCCGCACCTACCATCCGGACGTGCTGGAGCACCTGGCGCTGATCATGTGTGCGCGCGGCGCCGGCTTCTCGGTGGCCGAGATCGGCCGGTTCCTCGTGGCCCGGCCGTCCGACGCGGATCTGCGCACGGGCATGGCGGCCAGGGCCAGCGACCTCGACGAGCAGATCGGCCGGCTCACGCGACTGCGTGACAGCCTGCGGCACGCGGCCGTCTGCGACCACGAACCGATCGTCGACTGCCCCGAATTCAAGCGGGCCGTCGGCGACGTGCCCCCGCCGAGGTAGTCAGCGGGCGCTTCCGTCGTTCCGCTCCGGGGCGGCCCGGCCCCCGTCGCGGCTGACCGAGACCCGTCCTCCCGTGCTGGTCTCGGGCTTCAGCTCGACCTGCACCTGATGGGTCGTCTGACGGTCCACCGAGCCCCCGAGTTCGGCCGTCACCACACCGATGCGCACTCCGCCGCGACCCGTTCCGGACTGGTGGACCTGCACGGTGAACGTCAGGCTCACCTTCTCCACGGTGAACCCCAGGGCCCGCCCCTGTGCCTCGTCGCGGGCCCGCTCCAGTTCGCCCCGGATCTGGCGGATCACCTCGGTCAGCCCCACGAATCCCGGCCCGTCCGTCAACTCGCCACCCCCATAAGCTCGTTGATCTCACGTCGCCCCAGTATGCGACAGGACCAAGCGCTCGTATAGTCGTGGTATGACGGCCGACGGGGGTGTCGATGATGGTTCGTCACTCGAAACGCCTTGCTGGGCGGTGCGCATCCGGCGGGCGGACGGGAGGATCGCGGGCGCCGGCATCCTGCTGAGCCCGGACCGGGTCCTCACCTGTGCGCACGTGGTCGAGGACAGGAGTGCGCGGTACACCGCGGAGTTCGTCGGAGCGGCGCCCGGCCGCGCCGTGCCCTCGGTGACGGCGTGGGTCGACGGGGACGCGTACGTGCCGAACACCCGGGACGCCGACGGGGATCCCAGCGGTGACGTGGCACTGCTGCGGCTCGAGCGTCCGCGGCCCGCCGGCGAGACGACACCGCTGTACCGGCTCTCCGCGCCCGACCGCGCGGTGCAGATGTACGGCTTCCCCCACGACCACAACGGCGGCATCTGGTTCCGGGCCAGCATCGTCGGTGGTTGCGGCCGCGACGGGCAGGTCCAGCTGAGTCCGACGAGCCCCGGCGAGTTCGCCAGTCCGGGATGCAGCGGCTCGGGCGTGATGGACACCCTGACCGGAAAGGTCATCGGGATGCTCCTCAGCGGGATCGGCGACCGGCACGGGAACCTGTTCTCCTTCATGAGCCCGGCCGAGACCATCGTCCGGCACCTGCCCCAGACCGACCGGTGGACCCGGGGAAGGACGGCCGTCGACGACCGGCTCAGGTCCACGCGCGAGGACGCGGCGGAGGCCCTGCTCGACGAGCCGTTCGCCCAGCGCCTCGCCGACTGGCTCCAGAACGACGGACAGCAGGTGAAGATCAGCCTCGTGCCGGCCGACGACGCGGTGCGGTCCGCCACCCTGCGCCGCGCCATCACCCTGGCCGACCGGGAGTTGCGCACCGCCGCCTCCGTGAACCGGGCCTCCCTCGACCCGCCCGGCACCGTCCCCTCGGCCGGCGGTCACGACCTGGCGGTGGACGCGGCGGGGCTCACCTCGGACCGGATCGGGGAGCGGATCGCCGAGCGCATGGGGCTCTGGCAGCATCCGGCCGATCCGGTGGCCGAGCGCATCAGGGCCGCGGACGTCACCCTCACCCTGGTCGTCGTCGGAGTCGACGAGGCAGCCGACCCGCCGGCCCTCCTGGACCTCCTGGAGACCCTGCGGGCCAAGGGCAGCCGTCTGCTGCTGGTCTTCCGCACCGCCGACGCGACCTACCACCGGGCCCGGCACGAACTGGTCGTCGAGCCGCGACGGGAACGCCTCGCGCGTCTCGTCGAGCGGCTGGAACAGATCACCGGCCCCCTGGCGCGGACCCTGCGCCGGCGCACGGCGGCCGTACGGGGCGAGGGCGTCCGGCCCGCCGACGCGGACCTGGTGAGAGCCCACGCCGCACTGGCGGCGCTCAGGCGCGCGCGGGACGGCGACGCCGGGCCGCACCAGGACCTGGCCCGCTACGAGCGGCTCGCCGACCGGGTGGCCGCACGGATGACCACGGCCATCGGCACCCTCGACCGGCTCCGCGAGCGACGGGCGGAACTGGACGGCAGGCTGCGCGGCTACCACGTCCTGCACCTGGACTCCGTACGGGGCGAGGAGGAGGACCTGGCCCTGGACGCCCTCCGGCTCCGCGCGCACGAGCTGCTGCAGGCCAGGCCGTGCGACGTGCGGGCCGCCGAGGCCGCCGTGGAGGCCTACACCCGCCACGTCGACCGCGGGGCGTCCGGCGGACCGGAGCGGCGACAGGGACAGGGAGGTGCCTCCGCGTCATGACGTCCCCACCGGCGCCGTGCCCGAGACCCGACTGCGCGGGCGGCGTCATCATGGTGACCGGCTTCTGCGACACCTGCCACCGCCGGTCGCCCGGCCGGGCCCGGGTGGCCCCGGCGCGGCCCGCCGCCCCCGAGGCGCCCGCGCGCCGGCCGGCCGGTCCGGCCGCCGACGCGCTCGACAACGACGGCCTGCTGATCCTGCCGTACGTCCCCTCCCCGGACCCGTCCGAGGCCGCGCCCACCACCGCCAGCCCGCCCACCGGGGGCCGGCGCTGCGGCGTCGACAACTGCGCCGGCACCATCGGCGTCACCTACGCCGGCGGCCCCGCCCTCACCCGCGGCTACTGCCCCCAGTGCGGACGGGAGTACTCCTTCGAACCGAGGCTGAAGCCCGGCGACCGGGTCGGCGGCCACTACCGGGTGCTCGGCTATCTCGACGTGGGCGGCATCGGCTGGGTCTACCTGGCGGAGGACACCAGGGTGCCGGACCTGCACGTCGTCCTCAAGGGGCTGATCAACACCGGGGACGCCGTCGCCCGGCGGTCGGCCGTCGAGGAGCGCCGCTCGCTCACCACGCTCCACCACCGGGACATCGTGCGCATCGTGACGTACGTGCAGCACCAGGAGCCCGGCGAGACGGAGCCCACCGGTTACCTCGTGATGGAGTACGTGGGCGGCCGCTCGCTCGACTGGATCCGGCGCGCCCCCGAGGAGGAACTGGCGCACCTGTTCGGCGGCTCCTTCGGCATCGGCCACGTCATCACCTACGGCTGCAAGATCCTCGGCGCCCTGGAGTACCTGCACGCCCAAGGGCTGCTGTACTGCGACATGAAGCCCGACAACGTCATCCACTACGGGCGCGACATCAAGGTCATCGACCTCGGCGCGATCCGGCGGACCGACGACCGCACCTCCAGCCTCGTCTACACGTCGGGGTACGCGCCGGCGAAGCCGGAGCGCGACGAGCGCGGCTTCCACATCGACACCGACCTGTACACCGTCGGCAAGACGCTGGAGACCCTCGCCGCCCGCGCCGAGCCGGCCGCCGGGCTGGCCGCCCGTTCGTTCGACGCGCTGATCAGACGCGCCACCCACGCCGAGTGGGCGGCCCGGTTCGGCTCCGCCGCCGAGATGTCCCGCCAGTTGTGGGAGGTGCTGCGCGAGCACCAGGCGCTCAGCGGGCACGAGCCGTACCCGGAGCGCTCCACCCGGTTCGAGCCGACGGCGGCGGTCTTCGGCGCGGCGCTCGGCACGGTCCCCGCACTGGACCACTGGACCGGGCGCTCCGGCCCCGGGGTGCCGCAACTGCCGTTCGGCGCGCCGGATCCCGCGGACACCGCGCGGGCCCTGCCCGTGCCGATCCCCGATCCGCACGACGCGGCCGCGGTGCTGCTCGGCGGTCTGGTGTCCGGCAGCCCGGAGCGCATCGCGGAACGGGCCGAACGGGACCCGGCGCTCGACACGGTGGAGACCTCGCTGTGGCTGTGCCGCGCCTATCTCGACGCCGGGGACACGGGCCGGGCGGGGCAGTGGCTCGACAGGGCCGACCGGCAGAGCGGCGCCTACGACTGGCGGATCTACTGGCACCGGGGCCTGCGCTGGCTGACGGGTGGTCAGGTCCAGCGGGCGGAGGGCGAGTTCGCCGCCGTCTACGCCTCGCTGCCCGGCGAGTCGGCGCCGAAACTGGCCCTCGGTTTCTGCGCGGAGCACCTCTCGGCCGCGGAAGGGCAGACCGAGGCCTACTACGAGGCCGTGTGGCGCCGGGACCGTACGCAGGGCAGCGCGGCGTTCGGGCTCGCCCGGCTCCATCTGCGCCGCGGGGACCGGGCCCGGGCCGTCGCGGTCCTCGACGAGGTGCCGACCACCTCACGGCACTACGACGCCGCGCGCGTCGCCGCGATCCGGGTGCTCACCGGCCGGCTGGACTCCTCCGGGCCCACGGTGGAGCAGTTGGGCGACGCGGACCGGCGGCTGGCCCGGCTCGAGGAGCACCTGTCCGGCAGCGGGACATGGGACCGGCTGCTCGCCGAGATCCGCGGCAGCGCCTTCGCCTGCCGGCCGCCCGACGGCTGGGGGCCACGCTTCCCGGCCGGTGACCGGTTCGGTCCGGTGGACACGCCGCGGGCGCTGAGCGCGCTGTTCTCCCGTTCGCTGAGGAGACTCGCGGACCAGGCGGGTGACGCCGCCGAGCGCGGCGACCTGCTCGACCGGGCGTACGCGGTCCTGCCGCCGGCCGTCGGCCTGCGGGAAGTGCTGCGCGGATGGCGGCGGACGCCGTGAAGGGACAAGACCCGCGGGCGGCACGCCGACGGGTCCGGAGCGGGCCGACGGCCCGCCGACGAGGGCGAGGAGCACGGACACCGTGAACACAGGGGCATCCGCGAACAGAGACCCGGCCGGCGCGGGGGCGGCCGGCGCGGGGGCGGCGAGGAGCACCTCGGCCGGCCTCGACATCAGTCAGTGGAAGTACCTGTCCGGCCAAGCGCGCGAACCGCAGATGCACGCCATCGTGACCGTCCGGGCGGACGGCACCGGGAACGGCGGCGCCGCGGGTCCCGTGCTGGCACAGGTGCTGGCCGTGGACTGCTCCGGTTCGATGGCCTACCCGCAGGAGAAGCTGCGCGCGGCCCACCAGGCCGCCGTGGCGGCGCTGCGGCTGCTCCCCGACGGCACCCCCTTCGCCGTGGTCCGGGGCACCCAGTCGGCGAGCATGGTGTACCCGCCGACGGAGACCATGGCACGGGCGGACGCCCGGCACCGTGCGGAGGCGGAGCGGGCCGTGCACCGCCTGGTCGCGGGCGGCGGCACCTGCATCGGCAGCTGGCTCGACCTGTCGCGCCGGCTGCTGACGGAGGCGGACGCGCCCATCGGGCACGTCCTGCTGCTGACCGACGGCAAGAACCAGCACGACGACCTGATGCCGCTGGCGGACGTCCTGGAGGCCTGCGCGGGGCGCTTCGTGTGCGACGCCTGGGGCATCGGCGACGGCTGGGACGGCCGGGAGCTGCTGCGCATCACCAGCCGTCTGCACGGCCGGGCCTCCTCCGTGCAGGACGAGGCGGCGCTCGCGCGCGAGTACGAGCAGGTGATGCACCGGCTGCTCGCCAAGCGGCTTCCCGAGCTGGTGATCTCGGTGACCCCCATGGCCGGGGCCGGGGTGCGCTACCTCAAGCAGGTCTTCCCCACCGAGGTCGAACTCGATCCCGTCGGCACGGACGGCGACGGGACGCGGCGGTTCGTCACGCGGGCGTGGGGCGACGAGACCCGCCGCTACCAGCTGTGCCTGTCCGCCGACCCCACCGGGCGGCCCCGCGGGGAGGACCTCCAGCTCGCGGTGGTGTCCCTCGACGTTCCCGGTGGTGAGGGGGTGGAACTGACGCCGCCCCGGCCGTGCCTGGTGCACTGGACCGACGACGCGGCGCTGTCCGGGCACAGCGACATCCACGTCGAGCACTTCGAGCAGCACCAGCGGCTCGGCGAGGCCGTCGCGGCCGCCACCGACGCCCACCGCGACGGTGAGCGCGACGCGGCACAGCACCACCTGGGCAGGGCCGTGCAGCTCGCCCACGCCATCGGCGCCGACCAGTCGCTCGGCCGGCTGGAACGGCTCGTGGAGATCGACGACCCCGCGGCGGGGCGGGTCCGGCTGCGTCCCGGCGTGGCGGCCGTCGACTTCGAGCACCTGATCACCGCCAGCAGTCACAGCACGTACGGCCCCGCGTCGGGCACCGCCGACCCGGTGGTCGCCGGCGGGCCGGGAGCGGCGACGCTGCGGTGCCCGGCCTGCGAGGGGGAGGTGCCCGCGGCGGCACGTTTCTGCCCGCTGTGCGGGCACGGCCTCCGGGGGCGGCCGTGAGCACCACCGGGCGGGACCTGACCCGCAGGCTCCGGTTGCTGCTGGCCCTCGGGGCCGTCACCACCGTCGCCCTGTTCGCCGCCTACCGGGGCGTGCACGACGACACGGTGCCGCTGGCGTCGTCGAGCACCCCGGGGATCCTGGCCGTGGACACCGCGAGGACCGCGCTGCAACGGGCGCACGCGGCCGTCGACGGGCGCGCGGCGGGTGACACGACCGGTGAGTTCCACACGCAGATGTCGGTCGCCCATCAGAGCATCGCCGTCGCGGCCTCGGAGAACGTCACCGGCCCGGCGGACCGGCACACCCTGCAGACCGTCACCGGACTGATCACCGTCTACTCGGCCTGGGTGGAGCGGGCCGGCAAGGAGACGGACCCGTCGCTGCGGGCGGCCTACCTGCACTACGCCGAACAAGGGCGGAACGACATCGTCGACCGCCTCGACGAACTGCGCGCCGAACAGGTGCGGGTCGCCCGGGAACAGGCCTCCTTCCCCTGGCCGTTGCGGCTGGGCTGGGGGGCGGTCCTGGTGCTGTGCCTCGTCCTGTGCGCGGCTCTGGTGGAGGCGCAGCGGTTCGCGCGGCTCCGCTTCCGCAGCGCGGTGCACCCGCCCCTGCTCGCCGCCACGGTGCTGTGCGCGAGCGGGGTGGCGGTCCTCGGCTGGTTCACCGTACGGGCGCACGCGGCGATGCGCGACTCCCTCGCGGAGCTGGACACGACCCGGTCCGCGGACGAGATCCCCGAGGCCGGTGCGGACGTGGGGCGGTACCTGGCGGATGCCGGTCTCTGGGCGTCCCTGTCCGCATGGATCCTGGTGGGAGGGGCGTTGCTGATGGCGCTGATATGGGTGGGGCTGTGGCCGCGCGTCGCCGAGTACCGGTTCAGGGTGCCGCGATGAGACGCCTCCGGCCCCGGACGCTCGGCATCGTCTGCGTCTGTCTGGTCCTGCTCGCGGCCGGGGTGGTCACGGGGGTGCGGTGGGCACGCGGCTGGACGGGGTCGGTGACCGTGCTCGCCAACTGGAGCGGCGACGAGAAGGACCAGTTCGAGCGCGCCATGCGGCGGTTCGAGGACGAGTACCGCATCGACGTCGTCTACCAGGGCAGTTCCGCGCTGAGCCAGGTGCTGGCCGCCGACCTGGCTGCCGGGACCCAGCCCGACGTGGCCGTGCTGCCCGGTCCGGGCGAGCTGATGGCCTACGCGGCCGAGGGCCGGCTGGAGCCGCTGGACGGCCTGTTCGAGGCCGGTTCCTACGACCGTGTGTGGATGCCGAAGGTGGCGGGCGAGGACGGCCGGGAACGCACCTACTGGCTGCCGGTCAAGACCGGCCTCAAGAGCATGGTCTGGCACGCGGGCGGCCTGTCGGCGGACCGGATCGCCCGGATCGCCGCCGACCCGGGCGGCTGGTGCCTCGCCATGGGGTCCGGCGCGACCTCCGGCTGGCCGGGCACCGACTGGGTGGAGGACGTCCTGCTCCAGCAGTCCGGCCCGCGGGTCTACGAGCAGTGGGCGACCGGCGGCATCGCCTGGACGGACCCCCGGGTGCGCAGGGCCTGGCGGACGTGGGGCGACATGGTGGGCGCGGGCGACAGGACCCGCGTCGACCGGGTGCTCCAGGACGACTTCGCCCAGGACTGCCCGCGGCAGCGCCTGGAGCACCAGGGGTCGTTCCGGGACACCCACTGGAAGCGTGTCGAGGGCGACTTCGTCCACTCCGCCGAGGTGATCCCCGGCGCGGGCGGTGACGCGGGCCGGTGGGAGGTCTCCGGCGACCTCGCGGCCATGCTGAACGCGACCGACGAGGCCCGGCAGCTGATCCGCTTCCTGGCCGACCCCGGCACCGCGCTGCCCGACTTCTCGGCCAACCGGAAGGCCGCGGCGCCGGACGGCCGGCAGGATCCCCTGAAGCGGAAGGTCGGCTCGATCCTGCGCGGCTCCGACCGCCGTCTGTGCTGGGACGCCTCCGACACCATGCCCCCCGCCCTGCGCGACGCCTTCCACCAGGCGGTCCTGCGCTTCCTCGCCGCACCCGACCGGCTGGAGGACCAGCTGCGGGCCCTGCAGGCCCTGAACGGCGGACCACGCCCGACACTGCCGGTGTGCGGCACCGACCCGGCGACGACCTGACCGACCTGACGGCGCTGTGGCACGATTTCCCCTCAGCCACACCGTTTTGGGGGGACATCATGCGCACTCGCGCCTCGATCATCGTCGCCGCGGGGCTTCTCGCCCTCACGGCCTGCTCGTCCGGCAAGGACGACGGCGCGTCCGCGAGCGACTCCGGTCCGGCCGACGCCGAGCAGACCGTCGCCGTGCCGCAGGAGCACGAGGGGGACGACCTGGAGGCCGCCGCGGCCGTCTACACCTCGGCCTACTTCGCGGCCGACACCGACACGGCGTACGGCATGCTCTCCGCACGCTGCCGCGAAAAGATCGGCGCGGACGCGTACGCCGCCGTCGTGAAGCGGGCGAAGGCCGACCACGGGCCGGACCACCCGGCGACCGACGTGCAGGCCGAGGTGTCCGGCAAGCTCGGCCGCGTCAGCTACAAGGTCCAGGGCCTGCCCGAGTTCGACCAGCGGTCGCAGCCGTGGGCGCTGGAGGACGGCGGCTGGAAGTACGACGCCTGCTGACGTCCTGCCGCGCGCGCTTCCCGCCGCACGGCGGTCGGCCCCGTTCCCGTGCGACGGGGCCGACCGGGGCGGGGTCAGGCGCCGGGGAGCACGCCGGTGCGGGCGACCCCGGAGTACCAGCGGGCGCTGGCCTTGGGGATGCGGGTGCCGGTCGGATAGTCGACGTAGACGGCGCCGAAACGCTTGCTGTAGCCGTATCCCCACTCGAAGTTGTCCAGCAGCGACCAGAGGAAGTAGCCGCGCACGTCCGCGCCGTCCGCGATGGCCTGGTGCACGGCGGCCAGGTGGCCGCGCAGGTAGGAGATGCGGGCGGGGTCGTTGACGTTGCCGGAGGGGTCGGCGTAGTCGTCGAACGCGGCGCCGTTCTCGGTGATGACCAGCGGCAGGCCGGGGAAGTCCGCGGCCAGCCGGCCCAGCAGGTCGTACAGGCCGCTCGGGTCGACGGCCCAGCCCATGGCGGTGGTCTCGCCCGGGGGCTGGTGGAAGGCGACCTCGTCGGCGGCCGGCCACGGGCTGTGGGCGCTCCTGCCGTGCCCGTCCGAGGTGTGGGTGCCGCTGCCGTCGGCCCGGGAGACGAGGGTGGGCGTGTAGTAGTTGACGCCGAGGAAGTCCAGCGGCTGCCGGATCTGCCGCAGGTCGCCGTCGCGGACGAAGGACCAGTCGGTCAGCGTCGCGGTGTCCTTGAGCAGGTCCTCCGGGTAGGCGCCCCGCAGCATCGGTCCGGTGAAGACCCGGTTGGCCAGGGCGTCGATACGGCGGACCGCGTCGGTGTCGGCGTCGTCGCCGGTGAGCGGGCGGACGTGGTGGATGTTGAGCGTGACCGAGCACTGGGCGTCGGCGGGGACGCGGTCGCGCAGTGCCTGGACGGCCAGGCCGTGGGCCAGGTTGAGGTGGTGGGCGGCGCGCAGGGCGTCGACCGGATCGGTGCGGCCGGGGGCGTGGACGCCGGAACCGTAGCCGAGGAAGGCGCTGCACCAGGGTTCGTTGAGCGTGGTCCAGGTCTTCACCCGGTCCCCGAGTGCGTCGGCGGCCAGGGCCGCGTACTCGGCGAACCGTTCGGCGGTGGCGCGCTCCGGCCAGCCGCCGGCGTCCTCCAGCTCCTGCGGCAGGTCCCAGTGGTAGAGGGTGGCGACGGGCTGGATGCCCTTGTCGAGCAGCTCGTCGACGAGACGCCGGTAGAAGTCCAGGCCCTTCTGCTCGGCGGGACCGCGGCCGGTGGGCTGGATCCGGGGCCAGGCGAGGGAGAAGCGGTAGGCGCCGATGCCGAGGTCGGCCATCAGGGCCACGTCCTCGCGCCAGCGGTGGTAGTGGTCGGTGGCGATGTCACCGGTGTCGCCGTTGCGGACCCGGCCCGGGGTGCGGGCGTAGGTGTCCCAGATGGACGGCTTGCGGCCGTCCTCCGCGGCGGCCCCCTCGATCTGGTAGGAGGCGGTCGCGGAACCCCAGAGGAAGCCCTCGGGGAAGGTGCGGGGGGCCTGCGGGCCGGGGGCGGTGTGCTGTTGTGCTGCGGTGACCACGTAGGTCCTTTCCGGGTGGGTGAGCGGGTGGGTGAGTGAGTGGGTGGCGTGGAGGGGCGTACGGGGTCCGGGTGCGGGGCGGGACCGGTGGCCGGCCGCCGGGCCGGTGCGCCGCCGGGCCGGTGCGCCGCCGGGCCGGTGCGCCGGGTCAGCCCTTGACGGCGCCCGCCATGATGCCGCTGACGATCTGACGGCCGAAGACGACGAACATCGCCAGCAGCGGCAGCGTGCCGAGCAGTGCGCCCGCCATGATCAGGGACTGGTCCCGGATGTATCCGGCACTGAGCTGGGTGAGGGCCACGGGGACCGTCGGATTGGTCATGTCGAGCACCACGAAGGGCCAGAAGAAGTCGTTCCAGGCGTGCACGAACGTGATCATGAACAGGACGGCCATCGCGGGGCGCGCCACGGGCAGCACGATGCTCCAGAAGATCCGCAGGGAGTGCGCGCCGTCCACGCGGGCGGCCTCGACCAGCTCGTCCGGCAGCGCCTCCGACAGGTACTGCCGCATGAAGAAGACGCCGACCGCGCTCACCAGGGTGGGGAAGATGACGGCGGGCAGTTCCTGCGACCAGCCCAGCTCGGACATCATCATGAACAGCGGCACGACACCGAGTTGCGGCGGCACCAGCATGGTGCCGATCACCAGCATGAGCAGCACGTTGCGGCCCTTGAACCGCAGCTTGGCGAAGGCGAAGCCGGCCAGCGTCGCGAACATGACGGTGGACAGCGCGATGACGCCGGCCACGATCAGGCTGTTGACCATGGCCTTGCCCATCGCCGCCTCGTCCCAGGCGCGGGCGAGGTTGCCGAAGAGGTTCGGGCCGGGCAGGAACGGCGGCGGCGTCTGGCTGACGCGGGTGTTGTCGGTCGAGGCGGCCACCATGGTCCAGTACAGCGGGAAGATCGACACGACGGCCATGATCGCGAGCAGGACGTAGGCGAGCGGGCCCGCGTGGTGCTGGCGGCCGGCGCGCGGGCCCAGCAGCCGGCGGCCGCCGCGGACGGCGGGCCTCTTCGGGGCGGTCCGGGCCGGAGCGTCCGCCCGGACCGGGAGGCTTTCTGTGGTCATGGGGACTCCTGGTCAGGACGTGCGGGAGCGCAGGCGCTTGATCAGGCGCTGCGTGACGAGGACGAGGACGAGCAGCAGGAACATCGCCCAGGCGACGGTGGCCGAGCGGCCCATCTGGTAGTTCTTCCAGCCCTCCTCGTACAGCAGCAGGCCCAGCGTCTGGTACTGGTTGTCCGCACCGCCCGTCACGCCGTTGGGTCCCTGGCCGAAGATCAGCGGTTCGCCGAACAGCTGCGTCGCGCCGATGGTGGAGAGCACGATGGTGAAGACGATGGTGGAGCGGATCCCGGGCACGGTGACGTTGGTGAACTGCCGCCAGCGGGAGGCCCCGTCGATGGCGGCGGCCTCGTAGCGGTCGGCCGGGATGGCCTGCATGGCGGCCAGGTACAGCAGCGCGTTGTATCCGGTCCAGCGCCAGATGACGATGGTGGAGATCGCGGCCTGGGCGGGCCACTTGTCGGCCTCCCAGTCGACCGGGTCCAGGCCGACCAGACCGAGCGTCCAGTTGATCATGCCGAAGTCGCGTTCGAACAGCATGGTGAACACGAGGGCGGCGGCGCCGACCGAGGTGGCGTAGGGGACGAGCGAGGCGATGCGGAAGAAGAGCGAGCCGCGCATCCTGTAGTTGAGCAGGTGGGCCAGGCCGAGCGCCATCAGCAGCTGCGGCACGGTGGAGATGACGCCGATGGTGAAGGTGTTCGCCAGGGCGTTCCAGAACCGGGAGTCGTTCCAGAGGTCGACGTAGTTGTCGAACCCCACCCACTCCATGACGTCGAGGGTGGCCAGTTCCACCCGGTGCAGGGAGATCCAGGACGTGTAGACGAGGGGGTAGAAGCTGAAGGCGGCGAACACGACGAAGAACGGGGCGACGAACGCGTACGGTGCGCCCTTGACGTCCAGCCGGTGCAGCAGCGCGCCGCGTCGCCGGCCCGCGCCGTCGCCGTCCGGCCGGGACGGTCCTCGACGCCCCTCGCCGGCCTGGGCCTTGGTGATGGAGGTGGCCACCGGGGTTCCTTTCTGAGAGCGGGGGTGTGAGCCGGCCGCCCGGGCCCGCGGGCGAGGTGCGCGCGGACCCGGCCGGCCGGCCGAGGGCGACGGGTCAGCCGACCGCCTTCTCGATGCGCTCCGCGGTGGTCTTCCAGGCCTCGTCGCGCGAGGTGCCCTGCTGCTCGATGAGGGTCAGGCCCTGCGAGAAGGTGTCCTTGATCGTGCCGTCCTTGCGGCCGAGGACCTGCTTGTCGGGGATCTCCCGGGCGGCCGCGCCGAAGATCTGGCCGATCGGGGCGTTGTTGAAGTACTCGGAGGTGACGTTCTGCACCTCGGGCATCTCCAGCGCCTTCTGCGAGGACGGGACGCTGCCCTGCTTCTCGAAGATGTGCGCCTGCTGTTCGGGCGCGGTCAGCCAGGCGACGAGCTTCTTGGCCTCCTCCTGCACCGGGCTCTGCTCGACCACCCCGAGGAAGGAACCGCCCCAGTTGGCGCCCTTGGGTGCCTTGGCGACGTCCCACTTGCCCTTGTTGGCGGCGCCCGCCTTCTCGCCGATGTGGCCGAGCATCCAGGCCGGGCAGACGGCCGTGGCGAAGGTGCCGTTGGCCAGGCCGGGGTCCCAACCGGGCTGGAACTGACGGAGCTTGGCGGTCAGGCCGGCCTCCGCGGCGTCGGCGGCGAGGTTCCAGGCCTCCTTGACGGCGGGGTTCTTGTCGTAGATCAGGTCGCCCTTGGCGTCGTAGTACTGCTCGGAGTAGCCGTAGACCATGGCGTTGAACAGGCCGCTCGCCGCGTCCATGTACGCCACCTCGTCACCCTTGAAGTCCTTCTTGAAGGTGCGCCCGACCTCGACGTACTTCTTCCAGTCCCCCTGCCAGAGCTTGGCGACCTCCTCGCGGTCGGTGGGCAGGCCGGCCTTCTCGAAGTAGTCCTTGCGGTAACAGACGGCCATGGGGCCGATGTCGGTGCCGAGTCCGAGCACCTTGCCGTCCGCGGTGGTGATCTGGGACTGCTTCCACGGCAGGAAGTGGTCGGTGCCGGTCACGTCGGAGAAGTCCGCGAACTTGTCGGCCTGGGTGTCGACGATCTCCTTGGCCCGGCCGATCTCGATGCCCTGGATGTCCTTCAGTCCCTTGCCCCCGGCCAGCCGGGTCTGCAGGGCGGTGTAGTACGTCTGCTCGTCACCGGCCACCTCGGCCTTGATGTCGACGTTCGGGTTCTCCTTCTCGTACTGCTCGAGCAGGCCCGTCTCCTTGAAGCCCATCACCCCGTACATGCCCATGGTGATGGTGACCTTGCCGTCCTTCCTGCCGCCACCCGTCGCCGAGTCGCCACCGCCTCCACAGCCGACGACGAGGGCGAGCGCACCGGCGGCCGCGACGACCGCCGCCGCTCGCGTGCGCGGGCTTCTGTGAGTGCTCATGGATGTCCTCCTGGCGACGGCGCTGACGCACCGGAGTGGCGGTATAGGCAGGGCTACGGCGTTACAGTGAGTGATGGGAACGTGCCCACTACACAGTGGGAACGTGCCCACCGGCGGTTGGAAGACTCGCGGCAGCGAACGGCCGTGTCAATGGCCTGAAAACAATTCGTTGCCGAACCGGACGTCCGACGTTCGTTTCCCGACCCGGCTCCCGACCCGGCGAGGACGCTGCCGCCACCGTGGCGTCTGCCACAATTGCCGCTGGTCACGTCCGCGGCGCTACCGCCGCGGTAGCCGCCCGGAGGAGCACATGACAGGGAACCGCCAGCCCACGATCAAAACCGTCGCCGCCCGCGCCGGGGTGGGACGGACCACGGTGTCCCGTGTCATCAACGGCTCGGAACTCGTCAGCGCGGACGCCCGGGAGCGGGTCCTGGCGGCGATCGAGGAACTGAACTACATCCCCAACTCCGTGGCCCGGGGCCTGGTCACCAGCCGCACCGACTCGGTGGCGCTGGTGATCCCCGAGTCCGAGAGCCGGCTCGGATCGGAGCCGTTCTTCGCCGCCCTGATCCGCGGCGTGAGTGCCGCGCTCGCCGAGACCGGGACCCAGTTGCAGCTCACGCTAGTCCGCGACCAGCTCGAGCGGGACCAGCTCACCACGTCGGTGGCGACCCGCCGGGTCGACGGCGTCCTGCTGGTCTCGGTCCACGCGCGCGACCGGCTGCCCGGCATCCTGGAGGAGATGGGGCTGCCCACGGTGCTGGCCGGCCGCAGGGACGAGCGGGAGCGGCTGAGCTACGTCGAATCCGACAACGCCGGAGGCGCCGCGGCGGCCGTCCGGCACCTGCTGGACCGGGGCCGGCGCCGCATCGCCACCATCACCGGGTCGCTCGACATGGACGTCGGCCGCAGCAGGCTGGCCGGCTGGCGCGACGCCCACCGCGAGGCGGGGGTGCGAGCCGACGAATCCCTGGTCGAGGGCGGCGACTTCACCGAGGAGGGCGGGCGCCGGGCGATGCGTTCGCTTCTTGAACGCGCGCCGGACCTGGACGCCGTGTTCGCCGCGTCGGACCTCATGGCCGTCGGCGCCCTGGCCGAACTGCGCCGCCAGGAACGGCAGGTGCCGCGCGACGTCGCCGTCGTCGGGTTCGAGGACTCCGTGCTCGCCCGCCACACCGCCCCGCCGCTGACCACGGTGCGACAGCCGGTGGAGGAAGTGGGCCGGACGATGGCCCGGATCCTGACCGACATCACCCGGCACGGCGCCGAACGGCAGCAGTTGACGCTGCCGACCGAGTTGGTGGTGCGCGAGTCGTCGTGAGGGGCGTCGCGCTCCGCCGGGCGCGCGGCAGGGGCCTCCGGAAGACCTCGCGTTCCCGGACGAGGTGAGCTTCGGTGAAGAAAGTGAGGGGGGTGCCCGCAAGCGCGGTGAAGAAACCAGGTGATCCGGCCGTATGTTCTTCCGTTAGCCGGGCACCAGGAGCGGCGGAGGTTGATAACGATGGTTCCCCTGCTTCTTGTTCTCCTGCTGGCCCTGATCCTCTTCGGCGCGGGCTTCGCGCTGAAGGCACTGTGGTGGATCGCCGTCATCGTGCTGGTCGTCTGGCTGCTCGGCTTCGTCATGCGCAGCGCGGACACGGGCGGCCGCAAGGGCCGCTGGTACCGCTGGTGACCCGCTAGACAGCGGCAAGGACTGTGGGCCCCGGGTGTTCCCGGGGCCCACAGTCCTTGCACCGAACGGGAGCGGCGGTGAGGGCCTCTCGTCGGGATCATGCCAGGCTCGCGGGGTCCGGTGCCTGATCCGGTCCGATCCCGACGAAAGACCCTAGACCGGCCCGCGGGCGGCGACACCGCTGTCAGCCGCGTCGGCCAGAGCGATGCGGGCCGTGATCCGTTTGCCGACCGGCTCCTGGTGGACCGAGAGATCCTCGGTCACCGCCTTGACGATCTCCAGGCCGTGCTGGCCGATCCTCGCCGGATCCGTGGCCCGCGCGGCGGGGACCGTGGGATCGCTGTCCCACACGGTCACCTCCACGCTGTCGGCGACGATCCGCAGTTCCATCAGGACGGGGCCGGGGGCGTACTTGCGGGCGTTGGTGACCAGCTCGCTGACCACCAACTGGGTCAGGTCCGTCGCGCGGGCGGACACGGCGAGCCGATGACCGTCGCGGGCCTGTTCGAGGAAGGCGGTGGCGTGGTGGCGGGCCTCGGCGATGCAGCCGTCGTCCCCGCCCAGGGCGAAGCCGGCACGCAACGGACGGTCACCGGGCGCCCCGCAGTCGCCGTCCTCGGCCTCGGATTCCACCAGCATCGCCTCACTCCCCGTCCACCGAGCGCGGATGTCCCACCAGGTGACTACGTCTGCCCCGGATGCACCGTCCGGAACAGCCGATCGCGTGCACCCGGCCCGGGCGGTGAGGCAGAATCGTCCACGCATGGTCCTGACCCGGAGCAAGCGTAAACGCAGTCGAGGAGACAGTGACCGACATCCCGAAAGCAGACCGGCCGGACGGGCTCGTCATCGAGCAGAGCGTGGTCGACGGCGTACGCGTCGTGGTCGTGCGCGGCGAGATCGACCACGACGTCAAGCACGTGCTCAGCGAGGCCCTGCTGCCGCGGCGCGGGGCGGTGCCGCCGTCACGGGTCGTGGTGGACCTCAGCGGTGTCACCTTCATGGACTCCAGCGGCATCAACTCCCTCGTCGTCGCCCACCGAGCCGTCAGCGCCACCGCGGGGTGGCTGCGCATCGCCGGTGCGCAGGCGCAGGTCCTGCACGTCCTGCACATCGTGGGGATCGACGAGATCATCCCCTGCCACGCCACCGTCGAGCAGGCTCTGGAAAACCCCTGATCCGTCCGCCCCGGCACACCGTCGGCGAGTACGTCGGCGGCGGCGACCGGGGCATCGCCGTACTCGCCGCCGCTCGTCGGCCGCCGCCATGAACCGGCCGCGGCCCCGGCCCCGGCCGACGAGCGGGCGCAGGCGCCACGCGAGTCCGGCGGGAGGCTCCGGTCCTCGGCGCCCCCTCCGCGGTGATCGCGGGGCGGGTGCTCACGCCCGGCGGCCGTCACGCTCCTCGCGGACCGGTCCTGGCCGCAGGCGCAGGGGCGTGCCGTGGCGCAGGGTCGTGCCGTGGCGCGCGGGGGATCCCCTCACGGGGCGGACAGCCCGGAAGGGGCCGGTTTCAGTCGGCAGCGGGCAGGTCGGTGGACGGCCCGGCGGTGGCGCCGCCGTCCAGGACGAACTCGACACCGGTCGAATAGGTGGCGCCGGTGGCGATGAAGAGCACCATGCGGGCGACTTCCCCGGGCTCACCGAACCGCGGGAGCGGCTGCGCGGCCGTGAAGGAGTCGTCGAAGTCGGCCGTCATCCCGGTGCGCACGGCCCCCGGATGGACCGAGCAGACACGGATCCCGTCCGCGGCGAGTTCCAGCGCCGCGGTCTTGGTCAGGCCCCGCAGCCCCCACTTACTGGCCACGTACGCCCCGATGCCCGTGTACCCGGTCAGGCCGGCGATGGAGGAGAT
This sequence comes from Streptomyces sp. NPDC017202, assembly GCF_044331705.1. Taxonomy (NCBI): domain Bacteria; kingdom Bacillati; phylum Actinomycetota; class Actinomycetes; order Kitasatosporales; family Streptomycetaceae; genus Streptomyces; species Streptomyces sp. NPDC017202. The sequence goes on from NZ_JBIRNP010000011.1 coordinate 29,572, forward strand.
GTTCACGATCACCCCTCCCCCGGCCCGGCGCAGGGAGGGCGCCGTCGTCCGCATGCCCAGCCAGGCGCCCTGGAGGTTGACGTCGACGACCCTGCGGAAGGACTCGGGGGACTGCTCCTCGATGGTGCCCCACTCCAGGATCCCGGCGTTGTTGACCAGTACCGACACGGGGCCCGCTTCGCGTTCGGTCCGCGTGACGACGGTCTGCCAGTCGTCCCCGTCGCTGACGTCCAGGTGCGCGTAGCGGGAGGGAGGGCCGAGCTCCGCGGCCAGTTCCTCCCCCTCGGCGTCGGCGACGTCGGCCACGACCACAGCCGCGCCTTCGGCGGCGAACAGCCGAGCCGTCGCGGCGCCGATCCCTCGGGCTCCCCCGGTGACGATCGCCACCCGTGCGTCCAGCGCTCCCATCATGGCCTCCTGAACCGATCCGGCGTCGGGGTCTCGGACACGGGCCGCCCGGGGACGCTCGACGTCCGGAGTGGGCCGACCCCGGTCGGTTCTCCTCCACTCCAGTGTGGCCAGTCGGCATTCCGGGCGCACACCGGGAACCCGTCACGGGCCCCGGCGCCGTCCGGCCCCGGCCGTCGGACCGATGTGCTCTCCGCCTCGTGGACGGCCCGGGCCGCGCCGACGCGTCGGCCTGACCCGGCTAGGAAAACGCGGGGAGCGCGGGGAACCAGGGGCAACGGGGGGAACGCCACCCGCACCGTCACTTGCTTGACTGGTGACGATTGAAGATGAGACCATTGGTCGACTGCCCGATCCGCCGAAGTTCGTCGACGTACGGGTTACCGGTCCGACCGCACGTGGGCACCTCGCTCACGAACGAAGGAAGGGAGATCCCGTCATGAGTGACGACCAGCAGAAGGCGTGGCTGGCCGGCGGTTGCTTCTGGGGCATGCAGGAGCTGATCCGCAAGCTTCCCGGCGTCCTCAGCACGCGGGTCGGTTACAGCGGCGGCGGCACGCCGCATCCGACCTACCGCGATCACGGCAGCCACGCCGAGTCGATCGAGATCGTCTTCGATCCCGCCGCCACCGACTACCGCACCATCCTCGAGTACTTCTTCCAGATCCACGACCCGACCACGAAGAACCGGCAGGGCAACGACATCGGCGCCAGCTACCGTTCGGCCATCTTCTACCTGGACGACGAGCAGCGGCGCATCGCCGAGGAGACGATCGCCGACGTCGACATGTCGGGCCTGTGGCCGGGCCCGGTCGTGACCGAGGTGGTCCCGGCCGACGAGTTCTGGGAAGCCGAACCCGAGCACCAGGACTACCTGGAGCGCTACCCGGAGGGCTACACCTGCCACTTCCCCCGCCCGAACTGGCGCCTGCCCAGGCGCGACGCGGTCTGAACCCGTTCCGTCAGGCGGCCCAGGCCGCCCCGTCCGATGAGGCGGGGCGGCCTCGTGGGTCCGCGGGCCGGACCGTGTCACCACGGGCGCGCCGACCGGCTGCGGAGAGACGGCCGCCGAAGGCCACGCCCGTGCTTCCGGTCACATCACCGCGCGTTCAGGGGACGGTGACGCCCGCGCCGGGTACCCGGAGATCATGACGGAAGTGGCACTGGCGGGTCTGTGGGGTCTGGTGGCGGGTTCGGCGTTGCTGCTCGGGGCGGTGGTGGGGTTCGGCCTGCGGGTACCGCAGAAGGTGATCGCCACGGTCATGGCCTTCGGCGCGGGAGTGCTGCTGTCGGCCGTCAGTTTCGAACTGCTCTCGGAGGCGTACGACGAGGCGGGGCTCGCCCCTGCCGTGGCCGGCACCCTGGCGGGTGCCGCCGCCTACACCGCGGGCAACGCGTGGCTGGCCGGCCGGGGTGCCCGGCACCGCAAACGCTCCGGTGACCGGCAGGCGCACGCCCAGCCCACGGAGGCTCAGCAGAGCGGTTCGGGCCTGGCGCTCGCCCTCGGCGCGCTGCTCGACGGCATCCCGGAGTCCGCGGTCATCGGGGTGGGCCTGCTCGACGGCGGATCGGTCAGTCTGGTGACCGTCGCCGCGGTCTTCATCAGCAACGTCCCCGAAGGGCTGTCCAGTTCGGCGGGCATGAAGAAGGCCGGGCGCGGCAAGGCCTACGTCTTCGGGGTGTGGGGCGCGATCGCGGCCGCGAGCACCGTCTCGTCCGTCCTCGGCTACACGGTGGTCGGCCACTTCTCCGCGACGGTGATCGCCGCCGTGACCGCGGTGGCCGCCGGGGCGATCCTCGCGATGATCGCCGACACGATGATTCCCGAGGCCTTCGAGGACGCCCACCTGGCCATCGGGCTGATCACCGTGAGCGGCTTCCTCGTCTCCTTCGCCCTCTCCCACGCCTGACCGCCGCCAGTGCCGCGGCAGGCGACGTCTGCCCGTCGAGGAGCGGCGTCCGGTGCGTGCTCTGGGGGTGCCCCCGGCCGAAGGCTGGGGGGGGTGCCGGCCGAAGGCTGGGGGGGTGCCGGCCGAAGGCTGGGGGGTGCCGGCCGGAAGTCCTCGTACGGGACGTACTCGGGCTTTCGGCCGGTGCGGCGAGCGGGCGTGCCGGGCGTCGCGACGGGGAGAACGCCGCCTGTCGCGGCACTGGCGGCCGACCGGCCCGTCGGGCGTCACGTGCCCCCGGCGGACCGTTCGCCCCGTCGGGGATTTCGCGGAGGGAGGGTCGGCGGAGTCCTGTGTGGGCGGACCGTGCCCCGCGACCGGTCCGCCGACCAGGTGGCCGACGACCTCCGGCCCCGAGCCGGGGTCGCGTCCGGCCGGGAGGCGTGTCCGCTGAGCCGTACGGCTGGATCGAGGGGCAGCGGGGGGTGCGAGCAGGCTGTGCGGGTGCGCTCCACCGGCCGGGCGGTCAGGCTGGGACCGGGCCGTCAACGGCGCTTCCTGCCGGACCGGAAGGGACTCTCACATGGGCAAGCCGCGACCGACCGGGGCGACCACGAGGACGACGGCGGGCCGCCGGGGTGCGGCGGCGGGCGGTGGTCGTCGGCCCCGTGGCCGTGCGAACCCGACGGTTCCGGCGGGCCCGGCGGGCCCGGCGGACCCGCACTGCGGTCCGCCGTCGGTCTCGCGCCGCGCCGAGGGGGTCGCCGCGTGACGAGGAACGTGAGCCCGCTGCGTGGCCGTACGGCGGTGGTGACGGGAGCGGCACGGGGGCTGGGAGAGGCGATCGCCGTGCGGCTGGCCGACCGCGGGGTCCGGGTGGCGCTGCTGGGCCGCGAGGAGGACACGCTGGCCAGGGTCCGGGAACGGCTGCCGACCGGGTCGCTGTGCTGGGAGGTGGACGTCACCGACGACGACCGTATGGCGGAGGTGGCCGCCGAGGTGAGGGAACGCCTGGGGGCGCCGTCCGTGGTGGTCGCGAACGCCGGCCTGGCGGAGGGAGGGCCCTTCGCGGAGTCGGACCCCGCGATCTGGCGCCGGGTGGTGGAGGTGAACCTGGTCGGCAGTGCCGTCACCGCCCGTGCCCATCTGCCGGCGCTGTTCGACACCTGCGGCTACTTCCTCCAGGTGGCGTCGCTCGCCTCCATCGGAGCCGCGCCGATGATGAGCGCCTACTGCGCCTCCAAGGCGGGCGTCGAGTCGTTCTGCCACTCCCTGCGCGCCGAAGTCGCCCACCGGCGGGTGGGCGTGGGCATCGCCTACATCAACTGGACCGACACCGACATGATCCGCGACGTCGACGCGCACGCGGTGCTGCGGGAACTGCGCGGCCACATGCCCCCGCCGGCCCGCAGGGTGTATCCCGCGCCCTTCGTGGCGGAACGGCTGGTCCGCGCGGTCGAGCGGCGCCGTCCCACCGTCTACGTGCCGTCCTGGCTGCGGGCCGCGCAACTCGTCCGGGCGGCCATGCCGCCGGTGGTCACCATGCTCTCCCGCAGGGAACTGCCCCGGCTGGCCGCCGCGCATCCCTTCGAGGCCACGGGCCTCCTGGGAGCGGGCGGCCGGGCCGACTCCCCGACACCGAAACCCTCTGCCTGACAACGGATCGGCGGGTCGGCGGGTCGGTGGACCGGCGGGACGAGCGGCGGGGTGGCCGGGGACCCCGCCCCGGCCACCCCTGTCCGCGTCGTCGAGCGGCCCGGTGCGGGCCGAGGACGCGGGCCGTCGTCCCCGGCCCGCGTCCCCGGCCCGCCGTCAGCTGCTGGGCATCAGGACGGTGTCGATGATGTACACGTTGGCGTTGGCGGTCTTGACGTTGCCGCAGACCACCTTGGCGGAGTCGTTGACCGTGTACGACTCCTCGGAGCCGGAGGTGGTCAGCTTCGACTTCTCCAGCGTGTCGAAGGAGCCGTTCTCCAGGTCCGCCGGGGCCAGCTTCTGGCCGACGACGTGGTAGGTGAGGATCTTCGTCAGCGTGGCCTTGTCGTTGAGGACCTTGTCCAGGTCGGCCTTCGGGATCTTGGCGAAGGCGTCGTCGGTCGGGGCGAACACGGTGATGTTCTGGGCGTTGTTGAGGGTGTCGACGAGGCCGGCCTTCTTCACCGCGGTCACCAGGGTGGACAGGGCGGGGTTGTTGGACGCGGCGGTGGCCACCGGGTCCTTGGCCATGCCGTCGAAGGAGCCGGCGCCGTCCTTCGGCACCGAGGCACAGGCCGGCCCGAACGGCTCGTCCATGGCGGAGGTGTTCGTCGAACCGTCCATGCCGTCGTCGGACGCCGTCGCCGGGGCCGCCGCCTTGCTGGAGGAGTCCGAGGAGGCGGAGTCGCCACCGTCGTCGGAGCAGGCGGTCAGGGCCAAGGGCAGTACGGCGGCGGCGGCGACGGTCATGGCGATACGACGGACACGGGTGTTCATCATGGTTCTCTCCTGAGGGATGGATGCAGCGAACGCTGCGTTCATAGGGGGAAAAGTGGCTTGTGTGGTCATGCGGGGGTCACTCGACGGTGACCACCACGGAGTGCCGGCCGCTGGCACCGTCGGGGATGGTGCGGGTGCGGATGTCGGTCTGCACGGCACCGGTACGGTCGGTGGCGCGCACCGTGAGGGTGTGGCCGCCCTTGGTGGCCTGCCAGGGGAAGGACCACTGGCGCCAGGTGTCGCGCGAGCCCTCGGCCGCCAGCCGCGCCTCCTGCCAGGGCCCGTCGTCGACGCGCACCTCGACCTTGTCGATGCCGCGGTGCTGGGCCCAGGCGACCCCGGCGACCATGACGGTGCCGGCCCGGGGGCGGGCGAACGGTTTCGGGGTGTCGATCCGGGACTGGGTCTTGACCGGTGCCCGGCGGGCCCACTTCCGCTTGACCCAGTAGGTGTCGTAGGCGTCGAACGTGGTCAGTTCGATGTCCTCGATCCACTTGCAGGCGGAGACGTAGCCGTACAGGCCGGGCACCACCATGCGGACCGGGAAGCCGTGGGCGAAGGGCAGCGGCTCGCCGTTCATCCCGACGGCGAGGAGGGCGTCCCGGCCGTCCATCACGTCCTCCACCGGTGTTCCGAGGGTCATGCCGTCGACGGAACGCGCCACCAGCTGGTCGGCGGGTCCGCCCTGCGAGGGAGGCCGGACGCCGCACTCGGCGAGGAGATCGGCGAGACGTACGCCGATCCAGCGGGCGTTGCCGGCGTACGGGCCGCCGACCTCGTTGGACACGCAGGTGAGCGTGATGTCGCGCTCGATCAGCTCGCGCCGCAGCAGGTCGTCGAAGGTGAGCGTGACCGGCCTGGTGACCCCCTTGCCGTGGAGGCGCAGCCGCCAGGACGTGGCGTCCACCTTGGGCACCACCAGAGCGGTGTCCACCCGGTAGAAGTCCTTGTTCGGCGTGACGAAGGGGGTGATCCCCGGGATCCTCGACCGGGTGCCGGGGGGAAGCGGCGGAGCGGCCGATCCGGGGGACGGCAGGACGACGTCCTCGCGGGAGGCGACCGCGTCGCGGCCGCTCGATCCGTTCAGGACGCGGCCGAGGGCGCCCGCTCCGGCCGAGGCGACGGCTGCGGCGGAGGCGGCGATCACGAAGCCGCGGCGGTCCCAGCCCGGGCCCTCGCAGGCGTCGCGCTCCGGTGAGGTCCCGTCCGGCAGGTCCGGCGCGGCATCGCGTGGCCCCAGTCGGCCGGCGAGGAAGTACAGCAGCGCCGCTCCGACGACCGCGCCCGCCGCGGAGGGCAGCGCGTCGGTGAAACCGTCGGAGTCGGGCCGGCCGAGTGCCGCGGCCGCTCCCGCCACCCCGAAGAGAAGAACTCCCCCGGCACCGAAAAGCCGATATCGCAGGGCGAGAACGCCCAGCGCTGTGGCGCAGAGGGCCAATACCGCGAGAATTCCGAGCTGGAGCACCAATTTGTCGTCGGTGCCGAAATTACGGATCGCCCAGTCCTTCACCGCGGCGGGCGTACGGTCGATCGCGGCGCCGCCCACGGCGACGACCGGACCGGCCTGCGGACGCACCCACGCCGAGACCAGCTCGGCCACGGCCAGCGCCGTGCCGCCCGCCAGTACGCCGCTGAGCGCACCGAGCGCCGTCCGCATCGGCGAGCGGGGTTTCCGCGGTTTCTTCTCGTCGTCCGTCACGTGGGGAATCCGGCCCCGACGGCCTCGCGGATTGGTCGCTCATCCGATCGAGGGAATTTATTTTTCGGACCAATCCGCGGCTGTTCGGGCAACGGATAAAAGGATCGCGTGCACGACGTCGTCGCGCCGGGCACCGGCCTTCCTCACGTGTGCGCGGATCCCCCCGGAACGGCGGGCCGCCGCCCGGCACCGCGTGCCGGAGGACCGCCCGCGAGGGGCGTCGACGTCAGGGGTGCGCCGCGGGGTCGGGGGTGCGCGGGGTCGCGGTGGAGCGGGTGCCGACGGCGGGGGCGAGGGCGATGGCCACGGCGGTGAGGACGAGGACGACGATCATGGCGGTGCGCAGGCCGTAGTGGTCACCGAGGAAACCGAGGCCGGGCGGGCCGACGAGGAACGCGACGTAACCGATCATGGCGACGAGGCTGACGCGGGCCGCCGCGTCCGGGCCGGAGTCACCGGCCGCCGAGAGCGCGACGGGGAAGCCGAGGGAGGCTCCCATGCCCCAGAGCAGCACGGCGGCGCCCGCCAGGAGGGCGGAGTCGGCGAAGGCGACGACGGCGATCCCGAGGGTCGCCGAGACGGCGCTGGCCCGCACGACGGGCGCGCGGCCGACGCGGTCGATGAGGAAGCCGCCGCCGAAGCGGCCGATCGTCATGGCGGCGGCGAACCCCGTGTAGACGGCGGACCCCAGGGCGGGGTCCACTCCGTGACCGTCGACCATGAGGAGGGGCAGCCAGTCGTTCGCGGCCCCCTCGGCCAGAGCCATGGCCAGGATGACACCGCCGATGAGGAGCAGCCGCCGGTCCTTCAGGACCTGCGCCCGGGTCGACGCGGTACCGCTGTCGGACCGCCGGTCCTGGTCCCGGGTCTTTCCCACCCCGGCGGGGACGGCGCGGAGGGCGTGGACGAGCATGCCGGACGTGACGGCGACGACGGCGGCCAGGTGCCACTGCACCGGAACGGCGGCCGCGGTGCACAGGATGCCGCACGCGGCCCCCACGACGGTGCCCAGGCTGAAGAAGCCGTGGAGCGTGGGCAGCACCGTGCGCCCCGCCAGCCGTTCGACTTCGGCACCGTCGACGTTGACCGCGACCTCTCCCCCGCCCATGCCGGCGCCGAAGAGGAACAGACCGGCGGTGACGACGGGAGCGGAGGTGAGCATCGCCCCGGCGCCGACGACCGCCATGCTGAGGATGACCAGCAGCGTCCCCGCGCCCATCACGGGCCGGGTGCCGAACCTGGCCACCAGCGCTCCGGAACCGAGGATGCCGATCATGGAGCCGACGGAGAGCCCGAACAGGATGATTCCCATCTGCGCGGTCGACGCACCGAGCAGGTCCCTGATGTCGGGCGTCCGCGTCACCCAGGAGGAGATCGACAGACCGGGTACGAGGAACAGGAGAAACAGCGCCGTTCTGCGACGGCGCGTGGCCAGGTCCATGAATGAAGGGTTCTTTTCGCGCGGGTGTGACGGATGTGACGGATGTGGCAGGGTGAAGACCCCCCGCCCCGAGTCCGTTCGAACGTACACGCAGGTGACGGGCCGCGGAAGACGATCATCCGTCGGTGCCGCGATGTCACGGGCGGCGGGGCCGTCCGGTCCCGGGTGCGGATCCGCTCACCGTGCCGGCCTGTTCGGAGAACGACCACGGCCGACGCCTTCCGGGCGTCCTCGTCATCGAGGGGGCAGCACGCAGAACTCATGGCCGTCCGGGTCGGCCATCACCACCCGATCGGTCCGGCCCTGGCCGATGTCGATGCGCTTCGCCCCGAGGGAGACGAGTCGGTCGACCTCCGCCCGCTGGTCGCCGTCGGCGGGTGGTGCGATGTCGAAGTGGAGCCGGTTCTTCCCGGTCTTCGTCCTCAGCGGCGGGCCGCCCCACGTGACCTTGGGACCGCCGTGCGGGGAGCGGATCGCGGTCTCCTCGTCCTGGTCCCAGACCAGCGGCCAGCCCAGCGCCCGGCTCCAGAAGTAGCCGACCTCCTGCGAACCGTCGCAGGCGAGCGCCCCGATGAATCCGCAGTCCGCGAGGAAGTCGTTGCCCGGCCCGATGACACAGAACTCGTTGCCCTCGGGGTCGGCGAGCACCACGTGCCCCTCCTCCGGGCGTTGACCGATGTCGATGTGCCGGGCGCCGAGTCCGACCGCCCTCGCCACGGTCTGCCGCTGGTCGTCGAGGGAGGTGCTCGTCAGGTCGAAGTGCATCTGGTTCGGGCTCGTCTTCCGCTCCCGGGTCGGCAGGAACCGCATCCGGAACCCGGTGTCGTCGCCGGGCAGGAGCTGGATGCCGTCAGGGGAGTCGTCGGTCCTCTCCCAGCCCAGGAAGTCGCCCCAGAAGCGGGCGAGGCGGGTCGGGTCGTTCGCGTCGAAGGTGAGCGCGTGCAGGTGAGAGGTCATTGCTCGGGTTCTCCGGTCGGTCGGCCCGCGGTCCCACGGCCCGCTCCGCCGGGGCAGGGCGGTGGGACAGCGGGAAGGCTGCTGTCATCAGGTCGTGGCGGGACGCTGCCGACCCTGCCCAGGCGGCGTCGTCCGGTCAACTCCTTTGTGACGGAGTCCGATCGCCGTCGCGCCGGCAGCTCTCCCCGTCGCTCGCGTCACGGGGCCGCCGGTCACAGGCTCCCGAGGAGGTCGTCGAGCGGGGCCGGTACCCGGTCGGGGGCGAGGGCCTCGACCAGGAGGCGGCCGTAGCGGATCTTGCGGCCCTTCTTCGTGCCGAGGAAGCGCCGCAACTGCTGCTGGCGGGGCCGGCCGTGCTGGGCGGGCTGGTGCAGGAAGGTCTGCCAGGCGCGGAAGTCGCCCTCGGCCCGGACGACCTCCTCGGCCTTCGCCGGCCCCAGCGCGCGGACGAGTTCGTCCTCCAGGTCCGTCACGCACACGAAGAAATCCCGGCGCGGCGCCCCCGCCCGCTCCAGGCCCCGGTCGTAGAAGGGCTGTTCACGTTCGTCGCAGAGTCCGGCCAGGCGCAGTCCGAGGCCGGGCGGGCCGAGGACGTCGGCGTAGCGGGCAACGCTCATCGCCCCTCCCATGGACACGACGCACACCCCTTCGACGGCCAGGTCCCGGCCGCGCCGTGCGGCCAGCGCCTCGACGGCGGCGAGATCGCTCGGACCTTCGAGGAGCACCGCGGCCCGTATCCCCAGGCGCACCGCCAGATCCCTCGCCGGCCCGCCCGGACCGCCGGCCGCCCAGGCACTCACCTCGTCCCGGAACGCCCCCATGTCGGCCATGGAGCGAGTCTGCACCACCGTCGGTGTCCCGGCACGGCATTAATATCCGGCGACCTCGGCGGGGAGGGGGGCGGATGGTCCGTGCGCCCGTGCCGGCGGCGCGGACACGTCGGCGGCGGTGATGCCGCGTCGGGCGCCCGTGGGGGCGTCGGCGCCGTGGCGGCGGATCGTCCGCGCCGGGGCCCGGAGCACGAGCGGCCCTGCCGTCCGGGTGATCCACGGCGCCGTCGGGGAGGCCGGACCGCCGACCGGCGCCCCGCGGCCCGTACCGGGGGCGGGAGGGAAGGGGGGACGCGAGAGCGTCCGCGCCCGGGGGCCCGCATGGCCCGACCTGCGCCGGGTACCGGGAAGGTGAAGCCACGCGCCGTCCGGCGCACCCCGCACCGGGCGGTCCGGCCGGGGCCACGATGGGGTGAAGCCATGCGCGACGACAGCATCCCCGAGGAACTGCTCGTGGCGGCCGCCCAGGAGGCGCTGCGCGACCTCAACCGCACGCCCGACGACCGGACGGTGCTGGACACCCTCGTCGCCTGCGACATCCTGGTTCCGGAGCCGGACGAGTTCGTCGCCCGTCATTCCCCGCAGGACGGCAGGCTGACCCTCCCGGTGATCGACGACCCGCCGCGGCCGCACACGGTTCCCGTCTTCACGTCCGTGGAGCGCATGCTCCACGCGCTGCCCGAGGTGCACATCGGGCATCAGGTGCAGCTCGGTCTGCTGGCGGCCAACTGGCCCACCGACGAGGAGTTGGCGCTCGCCATCGACCTCGGCCACCCCGACGGCCTGGTCTTCGCCGGCCGGGACGTCCACACCCTGCTCGTGCCGCCCCGGAGGTGACCGGCCCCTCCCCCGTTCGCCGTCGGGTGGGTGATCCCGCCCGACCCTCACGATCGCGTGATCGCGTGATCGCCCGGGGCCGACGGGCCGAGGCGGACCGTGGCCACCGCCCCCGGGCGGTCAGCGGCGCCGCAGGGACGGGTCGAACAGCGCCGGCGGGGTGTCGTGCTTCTCGTGTGCGGCCAGGTCGGTGCCGGGGGCCACGACGGCGTCGATCGCGTCGAGCACGTCGGCGGAGAGCACGGTGTCGGCGGCGGCGAGCTGCGCGTGCAGGTGGTCCAGCGTGCGGGGACCGATGAGCGCGCCGGTCACGGCGGGATGCGCGGTCACGAATCCGAGGGCGAGCTGGATCATGGTCAGGCCGGCCTCGTCGGCGACCTCGGCCAGCTGCTCGACGGCGTCGAGCCTGGCCCGGTTGGCGGGGAGGGCGGTGTCGAAGCGCTGGGGCATGAACGTCGAGCGGCTGGTGGTGATGTCGCGGCCCGCGCGGACGGCGCCGGACAGCCAGCCCGAGGCCAGCGGGCTCCACACGAGGACGCCGAGGCCGTACTGCTCGGTCACGGGAAGCACGTGGGTCTCGACCCCCCGCTGGAGGACGGAGTAGCTGGGCTGTTCGGTGACGTAACGGCCGAGGTGGTGTTCGCGGGCGGCCCACTGCGCCTGGACGATGCGGTGGGCGGGGAAGGTCGAGGAGCCGAAGTAGCGGATCTTGCCCGCGCGTTGGAGGTCGGTCAGGGCCGACAGGGTCTCCTCGTCACTGGTGCTGGGGTCCCACCGGTGGATCTGGTAGAGATCGACGTGGTCGACGCCGAGGCGGCGCAGGCTGTCGTCGAGCGCGCTGACCAGCCAACGGCGGGAACCGCCCCGGTGGTTGCGCTCGTCGCCCATCGGCATGCCGGCCTTGGTGGCCAGGACGATGTCGTCGCGGCGGCCGGCGACGGCCTTGCCGATCATCTCCTCCGACTCGCCGCCGCTGTACACGTCGGCGGTGTCGATGAGGTTGATGCCGGCCTCGAGGGCGGCGTCGACGATGGCGGTGACCTCGTCCTGGGTGGTGCGTCCGAGCGCGCCGAAGTTCATCGCGCCGAGCGCGAGGGAGCTGACCTGTACACCGGTTCGGCCCAGGGTGCGGTACTGCATGACCGTTTCTCCTCCATGGCGGGTGAAGCGTGGTGGAAGTGCGGGTGCGGGTGCGTGGCTTGGTGGCCGGTCCGTGCTCTGGCATCATGAGCAAACGGAACCTCGTTCCGGAAAAGACGATACGGAACGACGTTCCGTTTTGCAAGGTGAGCAGGGGACGGAGCCGCACGTGGGCGACAGCGAAGAGCGCGGGAAACAGGCGGCGGAGCCCAAGCGGAAGGACGCCCGGCGCAACAAGGAGAGCCTTCTCGACGCAGCCGCCGCCGCCTTCGTCACCTCGGGCGTGGACGCGCCGGTCCGCGACATCGCGGCCCGGGCCGGTGTCGGGGTGGGCACGATCTACCGCCACTTCCCGACGCGGGCGGACCTCATCGTCGCCGTCTACCGGCACCAGGTCGAAGCCTGCGCCGAGGCCGGTCCGGCGCTGCTGGCGACGAGCCCGGCCCCGTACGTCGCCCTGGGGCGATGGATCAGCCTCTTCGTCGACTTCCTGGTCACCAAGCACGGCCTCGCCGCCGTGCTCCAGTCCGACGAGGCGGGCTTCGAGACGCTGCACACCCACTTCCTCGACCGCCTCGTGCCCGTGTGCGCCCAACTGCTCGAGGCCGCGGCCGCCGCCGGGGAGATCCGCTCCGACTTGGAGGCCTACGCGCTGATGCGGGGCGTCGGCAACCTCTGCATCGGCGCGGAGAACGACCCCCGCTACGACGCCCGCCGGCTGGTCGAGGTCCTCATCGCGGGACTACGCCCACCGAACTGACCCCGGCCGCCGGACCGACCGGGGCGCGCACCGGCGCAGGTCACGGGTCCCGCGTCGACGGCCGTCGGGGCGTCCGGGATCCGGGCCGGCCCGTCGACCGGAGCGGTCGTCGTCTCGGCAAAAGCGACGGGAACCACCGCCGCGGAGCCGGCGCGGCAACGGCCCACCCATGGCCGCCCCGGCAACAGTCACCGCCCGCCCACGGCCGCCCCGGCAACAGCCAAGCCACCGCCTCCCCGTGCGGCCGCCCCGGCAACGGCGACCGGACGCCGGTCACCCGTTTCCGGGGCTCAGGTCGTCGGGGAGGGCGCGGGGAGCGGTGCCGTCGGCCCTGGCCGCGTCGGCGAGGGCCTCGGCAGCCGCCTCCGCGGCCTGCGCGGCGTCGCTGGCCGCCTGGGCCGCTCCGCCGTCCGAGCGCTTCTCGCGCGTGGCCGGCGACTGGGGCAGGACCTCGCTGAACGCCCGTGACACGTCGCTGAGCGCGGAGGTGATCTCGCTGGGGATCACCCAGAAGTTGTTGCCCGGACCCTGTGCGAGGTGGGGCAGCGTCTGGAGGTACTGGTAGGCGAGCAGCTTGGGGTCGGGGTCGTTGCGGTGCACGGCCTGGAACACCTCGTCGATGGCCCGGGACTGCCCTTCGGCCTGGAGGATCGCGGCCGTGCGGTTGCCCTCCGCGCGCAGGACGGCGGCCTGCTTGTCACCCTCGGCGGTGAGGATCTGCGACTGCCGCTGCCCTTCGGCACCGAGGATCGCGGCCCGCTTGTCCCGCTCGGCCCGCATCTGCTTCTGCATGGCGTCCTTGATGGACTGGGGAGGATCGATGGCTTTGATCTCCACCCGGTTGACCCTGAGACCCCATTTGCCGGTGGCCTCGTCCAGCACACCGCGGAGCTGGCTGTTGATGGTGTCGCGGGAGGTGAGGGTCTTCTCCAGGTCCATGGACCCCACCACGTTGCGCAGGGTGGTGACGGTGAGCTGCTCCACCGCCTGGAGGAAGTTGGCGATCTCGTAGAAGGCCGCGCGTGGATCGGTGACCTGGAAGTACAGCACGGTGTCGATCTCGACGACCAGGTTGTCCTCGGTGATCACCGGCTGCGGTTTGAAGGAGACGACCTGTTCCCGCAGGTCGATGACCGGATACACGCGGTCGACGAAGGGGATCACGAGGCTGAGGCCGGGTTTCAGCGTCCGGTGGTAACGGCCCAGTCGTTCGACGTTGCGGGCGCGCGCCTGGGGCACTATGCGCACCGCCCGCACCACGGTGAGGACCGCCAGCAGGGCAACGATCAGGCCGGCGATGAGGAACGCCGAAGCTTCCATGGTTCACTCCCGGGGGTAGACGAGTGCGGTGGAGCCGCTGATCTCCATGACGTCCACGGCCGTTCCAGGGGGAATCACCAACGTCTCGTCATAGGCGCGCGCCGTCCACTCCTCGCCCTCGATCCGGACCCTGCCACCGGCTCCGGTCACCTCGGAGACGACGTAGGCGGACTTCCCGATCAGTGCGTCGACGCCGAACCGCTCCGTCTGGGGCTGCAGCACGTGTCGCAGCGCGACCGGGCGCAGGAACACCACGCTGAGCGTGGCGACGACGGTGAACACGAGGAGCTGGAGGGGCGCGGGCAGCCCCAGGGCAGCGGTGCCGGCCGTGATCAGCGCGGCACCGCCGAGCATGCCCAGTGCGGCGGTGAGCGTGAAGATCTCCGCCAGGGCGAAGAATCCCGCGATGATCACCCAGATCAGCCACGGCTCCACAGGGCCCCCTTCCGAGGACGCGAGCGCGTGAAGGGGGCACACCGTCCGTGGTCACCGGTACGGCCTGTCCGTCCCCCGGAAAGGTACGCGTAAGGAGTGCTCACACACCTCACAGCTGACCGGGCGGCTGTTTCACGCTCTCCTTGTGGAGAGACCCCTACCCATCCCGGCTCCGGAAAATCGGCTCTGCCGCGGGCGATCGGCGGGCTTGGTTAATCTGCACGGGTGACCACCGACCTGACCCTGCTGCCGCGTGTCGCCCATCTCGGGAAGGAGGTCACCGCGCCCCGGCTCCGTGGTCTCCTCGCGCTGCTCGCGGGCGACCTGCGCGCCGGCTGCGGCACCGAGCGGCTCGTCGCGGGGCTGTGGCCGGACCGGCTGCCGGAGCGGCCGGGCAAGGCACTTCAGGTCCTGGTGTCCAGGGCGCGGGCGCAGCTGGGCGCCGACGTCATCGCCGGCACGCCGACCGGGTACCGGCTCGCCCTCGCCGCGGACCGGGTCGACAGTTCCGCCCTGCTGCTGCACGCCGCCGCGAGCGCGGAGCGGGCCAGGGGCGGCGACCACGCGGGATCGCTGGCCGCGGCGGAGGCGGGGCTCGCGCTGTGGGACGGCAGCCCAGACGGGGCGGGCGACGCCGACGACCCGGTGGCCGCGCTGCGCACCGCGCGCCGGCCCGTCCGGGGCGCGCTCGTCCGCGCGCGGGCCCTCGCGCTGGCCCGGCTGGGGCGGCACGCGGAGGCGGCCGGGCCGCTGGCCGAGGCCGCCGCGGAGCGTCCGCGCGACGAGGAGGTGCTCGCCGAGCTGCTGCGGGGCGAGGCGGCCACGGCGGGGCCGTCCGCCGCGCTGACCCGGTACGAGACCTACCGCCGTCGGCTGCGCGACGAGCTGGGTACGGACCCGGGGCCCGGACTCAAGGCGGTGCAGCGGGAGTTGCTGGACGGGGAGGCGCCGGCGGTCCGGTACGGCGTGCCGCACGAACCGAACCCGCTGCTGGGCCGGGACGAGGACGTCGCGGCGGTGCGGCGGCTGCTGCGTGCCTCGCGCGCGGTGACCGTCGTCGGCCCCGGGGGCCTGGGCAAGACCCGGCTCGCGCACGCCGTCGGCCGCCGGGCCGAGCAGCGCGTGGTGTACTGCGTGCCGCTCGCCGGTGTCACCGCGGACGAGGACGTCGCGGCGGAGGTGGCCTCGGTGCTCGGCGCGGGCGAGGGGCGGCACGGCGCCGTGGGCGGCCACGCCTCGGCCGACCCGGTGGCCGGCGTCCTCGCCGTGCTCGGCTCCGGGCCCGCTCTGGTGGTGCTGGACAACTGCGAGCAGGTCGTCCGGGGCGTCGCCGACCTCGTACGGGCCCTCGTGTCGTCGTCGAAGGACCTGCGGGTGCTCGCCACCAGCCGGGCCCCGCTGGGCCTCACCTCGGAGGCGGTGTACGTGCTGCCGGAGCTGGGTCCCGGCACCTCGGCCGAGCTGTTCACGCAGCGGGCGCGGGCCGCCCGGCCCGGCGTGGAGCTGCCGCCGTACGCGGTGGCCGAGCTGTGCCGCCACCTCGACGGGCTGCCGCTCGCCGTGGAGCTGGCCGCCGCACGGGTACGGGTGCTGTCGGTGCCGGAGATCGCCCGCCGCCTCGGCGACCGGTTCGCGCTGCTGCGGGGCGGGGTCCGGGACGTGCCGGAGCGCCACCGCACGCTGCACGCGGTCGTGGAGTGGAGCTGGAACCTGCTCGCCCCGGACGCCCGGGCGGCACTGCGGACGCTGTCCGTCTTCCCCGGCGGCTTCTCGGGGGACGCGGCCGAACGGGTGCTGGGCGAGGACGCGCTGTCGCTGCTGGAGCAGTTGGCCGACCAGTCGCTGCTCACCGTCGCCGACACCCCGGCCGGTGTGCGGTTCCGGATGCTGGAGACCGTACGGGAGTTCAGCGCGGCCCGGTGCGCGGAGGCGGGCGGGGAAGAGGAGGCCGTCGGCCGGTTCCTCGCCTGGGCGCGGGACTTCGGGGTCACGTACCACGACTGGTTCTTCGGCCCGGAACCGCGGGTCGCCGGGGAGCTGATCAGGGCCGAGCAGGACAACCTCGTGCTGGCCCTGCGACACGCCCTGGCCCGTGGGGACGGCCCCACCCTCGCCGCGCTCACCGCCGTCCTCGCCGCATTGTGGTCCACCGACTCCAATTTCCCGCGCCTCGCGGCCCTCGCCGCGGACACCGGCCCGCCGCTGTCGCACTACCGCCCCGAGCCCGAGTTCATAGAAGTCGCCCGCGCAGCCGCGGTGTTGGGCACGACGGCCCTGTTCGTGGGCCACGGGCCGGCCGCCGTACGCCAGCTCGTCACGCTCCGCCGGCTGCCCGCCGCCCCGCCGGACACGCTGCCGCGCGCCATCGCGGTGGTGCTGGGCGCGGTCCCGGGGATGCTGCCTCCCGACTACGCCGTGCTGCGGGATCTCTGCGACAGCGAGCAGCCGCTGGTCGCCGGCGTCGCCGAGTGCATCGCCACCTACGTCTGGGAGTACGAGCACGACATCGACCGCGCGCTCGCCTCGGCCCGCCGGACACTCACCGCGCTGGCTCCGGTCGACAGTCCGTCCATGCGGCTCATGGGACATTCCCGCCTGAGCGAGCTGTGTCTGCGGACGGGGCGGGGCGAGGAGGCCTACGAGCACCTCAGGGCGACGCTCGAGGTGGTGCCGCGACTCGGCGACGGGAACGACTACCTCTTCATCCGCAACGGCCTCGTCCTGGCCTGCCTGCAGCGCGGCGACCCCGACGAGGCCGAGGACTGGCTGCGGCAGGCGGAGAGCCACGGCGCCCCGCAGCAGGACTCCTTCCACCGGCCCGATCTCGGCGGGCGCGCCGAGATCGCCCTCGCCCGGGGGCTGACCGAGGTCGGGCTCGGCCTGTGGCGCGACGCCCTGGAGCGGATGCTCGAGGCGGGCTCGACGCGCGGCGACGACCCCTGGCTGGACCCGTCGGCGCTGCAGATCCAGTCGGCGGCGGTGACGGCCCACGCGCACGCCGGCCGTCCCGAACTGGTCGCGGAGCCGGTCGACCGGCTCCGGCAGGCGTTGCGGACCCGGCTCCGCTGCCCGGCCGGCCCGCCCATGGAGCTGCTGTTGTACGGGACGGTTCTGCACGCGCTCGGCATGGCGGGGATCGCGTCCGGCGACCCCTCGGCCGTACGGATGATCGCGCTCGCCGAACGGCTGCGGGTGGCGCGCGAGTTCCAGCCGACGATGTCGCGGGACCGCGCCCGGCGGGCGGCCGAGAACGCCGACCGGGCGGCGTACGCCGACGCGGTGTCGGAGTACGCCGCCCTGGAGCGGGACGAGCTGCGGGAGGCAGCCCGCGCGCTCATTTCGGGTCGCGGTTGAACGACGCCGTCGACCAGCGGTGGCCGAGCGCGGTCAGGCCCAGGCACCAGGCGATCGCGATCCACCCGTTGTCGCCGATCTCGGTGCCGAGCAGCAGGCCGCGCAGCGTCTCGATGGCGGGGGTGAACGGCTGGTACTCGGCGATCGGCTGGAACCAGCCCGGCATCGTGTCGGCGGGGATGAAGGCGCTCGAGATGAGCGGGAGGAGGATCAGGGGCTGCGCGCTGTTGGCGGCCGCCTCGGCGTTCGGGGCGGCCATGCCCATGCCGACCGCGATCCAGGTGAGCGCCGTGGCGAACAGCGCGAGCAGTCCGAACGCGGCCAGCCACTCCAGGGCCGTGGCGTCCGTGGACCGGAAGCCGATGGCCACCGCGACCGCACCGACGAGGACCACGCTGGCGAGCGACTGCAGCACGCTGCCGACGACGTGCCCGATGATCACGGAGCCGCGGTGGATCGCCATCGTGCGGAAACGGGCCATGAGACCCTCGCTCATGTCGGTGGCGACGGACACCGCGGCCCCGATGACGGTGCCGCCGATGGTCATCATGAGGATGCCCGGGACGATGTAGGCGATGTAGTCGGAGCGGTCGGCGCCGCCGCCCCCGATGCCCGTGCTCATCACGTCGCCGAAGATGTAGACGAAGAGCAGCAGCAGCATGATCGGCGTGAGCAGCAGGTTCAGGGTGAGGGACGGGTAGCGGCGCGCGTGCAGGAGGTTGCGGCGCAGCATCGTGGCCGAGTCGCGGACGGCGAGGGAGAGCCGGGCGGGACGGGCGGGACGGACGGGAGTCAGGGGGGAACTCATCGGACGGTCTCCTCGGGCTGGTCGGTGCCGCCGGTCAGGGCGAAGAACACGTCGTCGAGATCGGGGGTGTGCACGGTCAGCTCGTCGGCCTCGATGCCGGCGGCGTCCAGCCGGTCGAGGACGGCGCGCAGTTCGCGCTGGCTGCCGTCGCTGGGAATCCGGAGGGACAGCGCCTCGTCGTCGGAGGCCGCCCCGCCCGGGTGGAGCCGTGGGCCGGGGAGGGTCGCCCCGCCCAGGGCGACGGCGGCGGACCGGTACGCGACCGGGTCGGTGAACCGCAGCCGCACGTGGCCGCCGGGGACGAGCCGCTTCAGTTCGTCGGCGCTCCCCTCCGCGGCGATCCTGCCGTCGTGGAGCACCGCGATGCGGTCGGCGAGTTCGTCGGCCTCCTCCAGGTACTGGGTGGTGAGGAAGACGGTGACGCCGCCGGAGACCAGCTCGCGGATGATCCCCCACATGGTGTGGCGGCTGCGGGGGTCGAGGCCGGTGGTGGGCTCGTCGAGGAAGATGACGCGCGGGTCGCCGACCAGCGTCATGGCGATGTCCAGGCGGCGCTTCATGCCGCCGGAGTAGGTGGAGACGGGCTTCCCGGCGGCCTCGGCGAGGTCGAAGCGCTCCAGCAGTTCGGCGGCGGTACGACGGCCCTCACCACGGGGAAGGTGGTGCAGGTCCGCCATGAGGAGCATGTTCTCCGCGCCGGTGATCAGGCCGTCGACGGCGGAGAACTGCCCCGTGACGCCGATCTCGGCACGCACCGCCTGCGGGTCGGCGGCCAGGTCGTGGGTGCCGACGCGCAGGTCGCCGGCGTCGGCGGTGACGAGGGTGGAGAGGATCTTGACGGCGGTCGTCTTGCCGGCTCCGTTGGGACCGAGGAGAGCGAAGACCGTGCCCTGCGGGACGGCCAGGTCGATGCCGTCGAGGACCACCTTCTCCCCGTAGGACTTGCGCAGCCCCTTCGCCGCGATGGCGAGTGCGGTCGGTGTCGTTGTCATGCCCCGCAGCTTGGTGCGGGGCGGATTCAGTTCGCTCTCAACACGGTTTCAACGCTCTGAAACCGGGGGGGGCGGAACGGTCCGCGCCGACGTCCGCGGTGGCTTCCCCCTCGCCCGGATCCAGGGGTGGAAGCGTCCCTACCTCCCCCGGATACCACGGGCAGGGGTGCGGGTACGGGTCGAGGCGTCTTCCCGCATCCCGCATCCCGCCCCTCGACGATCGCCGCGGCCGGCCCGGCGGCCCGTGTTCCCTGTGCGACACGTGCTGCCCGTACGGCCTGTGCTGCCTGTGCTGCCTGTTCGGCAGCTGCCGCGGACGGAGCGGCGGGGCCGTCGTGTCAGAGCGAGGAGCCGGCGTCGCCCGGCTTGACGCGGCCGCGCCAGGCTCCGGACTCGCTCCCACGCTCCTCGACATACTGCTTGAAGCGCTTCATGTCGCCCTTGACGCGCCGGTCGATCGTGCCGAGCACATCGGCGGCCTTCTCCGCCATCCCGCTCGGCTCGACGTCCATCACGAGCTCCACCCGGGTGTGCGTGTCGTCCAGGCGCTCGAACCGGACCGTGCCCTTCTGGTGGGTGTCGCCGCTGGTGGTGCGCCAGGTGATGCGTTCGTCCGCGAGCTGGTCGACGATCTCGGTGTCGAACTCGCGCCGGGTACCGCCGATCTTGGTCGTCCAGTGGTTGTGGCGGTCGTCCAGCTGCCTGACCTCCTCCACGCCCTCCATGAACCGGGGGAACTGCTCGAACTGCGTCCACTGGTTGTAGGCGGTACGGACGGGGACGTCCACCTCGACCGTTTCCTTGACCCTGCTCATCTGCGCGCTCCCTTCTCACCGGCGATGCCGGGGCCGTCGGCCACCGGGCGGTCGCCCACCGGACGATCGGCCCGACCGGTGGTCGGGCCCGTGGCGACGAGTACCCGGGGTCCCGCCGGATACGACTGCGTCGTCCGTTCTCCGGATCACGTCCTCACGTCGAGAGGGTCGGGGAGGTCGAGGAGGCCGTCCAGAGGGTCGAGGAGGTCGAGGGGGCGGACGGATCACCCCGGCGCGGGACACCCTCCCGATGCGTAATACTCTCCATATGACGTCAGGCATTACACCGCGGAGCGGACCGGTCACCGTACGGCGAGCCGTCGCGAAGGACGCCAAGCGGCTCACGCGGCTCGTGCGTGGCTCGCGGGCCTACGAGGGGCGGTACGCGGCCATGGTCGCGGACCACCGGGTCGGGCCCGGCTACATCGAGGCCCACCGCGTTTTCGTGGCCGTCGCCGATGACGAGCACGAGAGCCGCGTCCTCGGTTTCTACTCACTGCTCCTCGCCCCGCAGGAACTCGACCTGCTGTTCGTCGCCGACGAGGCGCAGGGCCGCGGCATCGGACGGCTGCTCGTCGCCCACCTGCGGGCCGAGGCGCGCGCCGCCGGGCTCGACCGCGTCCGGGTGGTGGCGCATCCGCCGGCCGAGGGCTTCTACCGGAGCATGGGCGCGGTGCGCACCGGGACCGCGCCCGCGAACCCGCCCGCGGTGGGATGGGAGCGCCCCGAGTACGACTTCCTCATCGCGCCGGCGCCGCCGATACCGCCGACGCCACCCACGGCTTCGGCACCCCCTCGGGTCTGAGACAACGCCGCCGGCCGGGGCCTTGCGGATGCCCGGCAGGCGGGGAGCCGTCCACCGGAACTCCACGGGAGCACGCCCACGACCAGACGGGCTGTCGTCCGGCGCCGCTGACGTCAGCCGCTGATGTCAGCCTCTGATGTCACTCGTCGATGTGTCAGTCCGGGCCCAACGTTCCTCGCGTCGCTGCCTGCTCCCCATGGACCCCGGTCCCCGAGCGGCCGGTGCAGGGCCTCGCCTCACCGGGTAGCGTGGGGATCTTCGGCCGGCGGAAGCCGTACGGAGTCCCCGAAGGCCGGGTACATCTTGCATCTCGCCGACCGTCCCGCACGCCGCCGCCTCAGCGTCGCCCTGGAGAACCTCTCCGTCACCTTCCACGGCATGACCGTACATCCGGACGAGCACAACTGCGAATGCCACTGGGGCAGTTCGGAGGAGCTCGCCCTTCTGAAGACGCCGGGTGTGCAACTGGAGCCGGACCTCCTGCGCCGGACCTGGCAGGCCTCCGACTGGACCGATCACGCGGCCGTGCTGCGCCGCATCCTGCCGCAGTTCGCCGCGGCCCTGGTGGCCGGTCGCGCGCAAGCCCTGTTCGGACTGGAAGAGGCCGGAGACTCCTTCGCCCGCGGCCGCTGGCAGCAATGGCCCGACGAACAGGCCGCTTCGGTAAGCGAGTTCCTGCACGCTTGGTTGGCGGAGAGCCTCACCGGTCCGGATGCGGTCGTCCCGGCGCACCAGGTTTTCGCGATGTGTGCCGAGGCGTCCGGAACGCTCGGCCCCTGGCTTGCCGACTGGGAGGAGCAGACCGGCCACCTCAGCGACCGACGTCTTGCCGAGGCGGCCGCAGAGTGGGAGTACGAGCTTCTCGGAGAGAGCCTGCCGTGGAGTGTCGGCTGGTACGAGCACGACGAGGAGGAGATGCGCGCCGAACTGGTGGCCTGGCTCCTCGGCCACGCTGCGACGCGGCTCCGGGAGTCGGACGCACCGGAGGATCTGCGGCACCGAATACGGCTGCTCGGACTCACCGGCGAGGACCGCTGGACGGATCCGCACTGGCCCGGCCACCGTTACTGACGGCCGGCGGACGCGAAGGCTTCCACGGCCGCACGCCCCGTTCCGGCGCGACCTCGCGGCCGACCGTGCACCCGACGGCGCGTGAAGCGTCGAAGGCCCGGGCGATGACGGGTCGGGAGCCTTCGAACCGATGCCCCGACAGGATGCGAACCTGCGACATCCGCTTGAGAAGTTCGATCAACGGAGCGGCACTGCATACCGGGGCAGCGGGTGCGAGGGCAGGGCGGGCTGCCGGAGACCGTGGGCGTTCGCCGTCGTTGGTGTCAGGTGTGGATGTCAGGCCGGCCGGGGCACGATGCTCACCGCACGGTAGTCATACCCGTCTTGCTTGAAGCCGGGGGCCTCCCACGTGAGGTCAACCCGTTGTCCGGGCGACAGCGTGCGGAAGCCGGTCGCCCGGATGTCGGCGTAGTGGCCGAAGCAGCCGCCGGGGGTGTCGGGGGAGTCGAGAACGCCCCACCCCTCCTCGTCGTCCCACTCGCGGACAGTCGCAGTCACCATGGACGGAACCCTACGGCTTTCTTCGCGTCGGCGGGCTTGGCACCTCACTCAGCTTGGAATGCTGCGACTCATTGAGGCCGGGGCAGTCGCCGAGACGGGCGAACGGCCGGGATGCCGTCCCGTCGGGCCTGGCTGCTTTCACCATGATTCCCCGCCGTCCTCCGCTCGACCTGGTGCGGTTGTGGTGCGGATCGCCGAAGGGACGGTGTCCGGAGACCTCTGTGACTTCATCCTTCGCCGACGGCGGTGCCATCGCTCCGACAGCTCCCCGGTGGCGATCGAAACGACGGCCATCGCGGCGCACGTCGGCCAGCTCCTGAGGTCGTGGATGAGCAGCCCGGTGAGGCGGAACCCCACTGTTGTCAGGGCCCACCAGACAACGGACCGGGCTGCCGCCTCGATCCGTCCGCTTCTGCCGTTCACGGGTCAAAGGTAGCTGTCCGGTGGGGGCCGACCGGTGTGCGTCTGGACAGTCCTCTGATCCGCAGCTCTCCGCAGAGAGCGGTCATCGGAGGTCGTCCAGGCTGCCGGGAGGACCGTGAGGGCCGGTGTCGGGCACTGACGGCTGCGGGGATCGCCGTACTCCGTTGCCGTACAGCGACGGCTACCAGTCCCGCCAGTCATCCGTGATCTCGGCGCGGTCGATGCCTCGCCTTGCCGCCAGCGCCGGGACGTCGACGCCGTGCTCCGTCAGGGTCTGATCGATGTAGAGGCACAGTTCTTCACGCTCCTGGGTCTCGTAACCGGCGCCGCCGTGTTTCTCGTTGATCTCGTTCAGCGCCAGCACGACGCTTCTGATCGCATCGAAGACCTGCTCGTCGTCCCGGTCCCGGAGAGCCTCCACCTCCGACTCGAACGCGTGCAGTGCCTCGTCGGTGGCCGCCAGCAGCGACTCGGGGAAGAGCTCGGACAGGAAGGCATCGCTCGGGGCGCGCGTCCCGGCCGTGAGTTGCCTCGCCTCTTCGGCCACGCGCGCACGCCAACGTGCTGAAGGTCTGATCGCCATGCCCGGACTGTAGGCCCAGCCTCTGACATCCCCGTCGCCGTGCACGGTTTCCCCCTGTGCCGACGGGGTGTTGGGCTACGAGGGCTTCCGGCCGGCACACCGAGAGCACGCACCGGACACCGGTCCTCGACTGGCAGACGTGGCCTGCCGCGGCACTAGCCTGTCGCGTGCTGGGTCGCTCCGAAGCCGGGGAGACGGACGGGCGCCGAGAACGGGGGAACATGAGCGGGCAAGGAGCCGTAGACCTGATCCACCTCGCCGACGACGAGGGGAACAGCGTCGTCGTACAGGTGACCGGACGGTACATGCCGGGGGTGCTGACGGGCCATGACACGCTGATCGCGAACGTCCTGGTGACGACCGGGTTCGTCAGTGGGCGACTGAAAGTCTGGCTCTCGCCCGGCGACCTGGCCGAATGGGAAACAGCTCTCGACTCGTCAGCGGCGGGGCAGGACACCAGCTGGATGGGAGGTCGCGCGCCCGAGATCAGAATCCGACTCGACGGAGAGCGCGGGTGCCCCGACGTCATCGTCGACGACGTACCGGGTTCCATGGCGACGGTGACCGTGCCCGTGGCCCTCGGGGAGGGCTGGGTGGACGATCAGCGTCGCCGTTTGGACGAGGTTCGCCGACGCTGGCCCCGCGAGGTGGTGGAACCCTCCTTCGGTGTCTACCAGTGGAGTCCGGACCGAAAGCGGCATCCACGGAATCCTGGTTCTGGTCCGCCTTCGCCGGCTTCGCGCTCATGACCGCTGTCCACGCCGTGAAGGGTGTCCGCCTGGTCCGCGCCCGCCGCCGTCCCACGGCCTGATCCGGAATCCGGCACTGTGCCCGTGGGCGTCGCGCGCGGATGCGGGCCGGCCTGCCGAAGCGGAGAAAGCCCGGTTCTTCTGAAACGAGACCGGCGACGAGTCGGGGAGCGTTCTCCGGTGCTTTCGGCCGCCTGTGTCCTCGGCTCATCCTCCCAGCCCCCACTCGTCGAGGCCGGAGTAGATCAACGCAGTGCGAGCCGCGGGGAAGGACAGGCAGTCGGCCTCCCCCGAATAGACCGCCACCAGCGAGTCGGTTCCTCGCCACCAGGTGTCTGCCAGCCCTTTCACCTCTCGCACCGGCTCGTAGCCGTCCAGCGCGATGCCGTCGACGTCGTCGCCGGTGACCTTGGTGATCTGCTTCGCGCACAGGGACGCACGGTGGGTGAGTGCGAGCGACTCCACCCACCCTTCGACGGTGGCGTGCAGGGGTGTCCACCGATGTGAGTGGATGCCGAACTCGTCGGCGGGCCCGATCATGAACGAGTAGGGGACTGCACTCCGCTGGTCCCCTGCCTCGAACGACCACCCTCCAGAGGGCGATCCTTCCGGCGCGTCAGGGTGGAAGTACTTGGGGCCCCCGTCGTACTGCGGTCCGGGCGGCAGGACCAGGCCGCCCCATCGCTGCTGGAAGGCGACCATACGGTCGATCACCGCCGCCGGTACGTCCCGCTCGAGCCACCACCGCCTGTGGTCCTCGATCGGCCTGGTTCCGACCTTGATGCCGTGCAAACCGACGAAGGACCGGGCCGTCCGCGTCAGCCCGTCAGGAAGGTCGTCGGAGAGGTGGAGATTCATCGAGCGGACGCTACCCGGTACGGCCGGCGAGTACGGCAGAAGCGACAGCCCGGAGCCCGGCCGAACCGTAGAGTCCCCAGAGGGGGAACATGGCTGAGCACGGCTGGTACGACGACAGTGACCACCACGAAGCAGTCCAGCGGGCCGAACGAGCGACACGGTTCGGCTGGTCCGCGATCGCCTGGACCACGGGAGCGCTCGGCTGTGCGCTGATCGCCCTCACCGGTCTTTGCGCGGTCGCGGTCGTCGCGTGCCTTTCCGCCGTGGTGACGAGCCATTACTGAGGAGCCACCGGGCACGGGTGCGGTCACTGATCGTCCGGGCGGTCCCTGAGGGACGGGGACACCGTGCGGACTCCGGTGGCACGCGTGCGGCACGGCCTCGCACACGCCGAAGGGCCTGCCCGGGAGGAAAGCACTCCCCGCGGGAGCTGCGGTTGGCCTCCAGGGGGTGACCGTCGTCGGGGCGGGGTGCCCTGTCAGTGCCGTCCCCTACGCTCTGGTCTTGATCAAGCAGTGCGGATGGGGAGGGGATGCGGATGGGCGGAAACGCATGGAGTCGCACGGGCCCGTATCAGCCGGATCCGGCGGCCGCGTTCCGGCAGGCCCAGGAGGACGAGCTGGCGCGGGACGACCACGGTTTCGAGGGCCGGTCCGTCGAGGAACTGTGGCGCGATCCGGAGTGGCAGGAGTACGTCTTCACCGGCGGCACGGGCACCGTGCTGGACTTCCCTCTCATGATCGAGGCCTCGGACACCGACGACGGTCCGTTCATGCGACCGCTGACCGACGCCGAGGTGCGTGCGTGGGCCCCTCACGGCCGGCCCACCTACGAGGAGTGGGACGCCGCTCTCGATTCCGAGCGGTTGGCCTTCCCGGGCCGCGCCCAGGGGAACTGCACCGTGCTCTACCGCGACGGCAGGCCCGCGCACATCGGCTACTGGGGGGTCACCGCCGACTAGGGAAGCCGGTACCGCTGCGCGATGTGGCCCCTGTGCCTGTCCCGGGACCACGGCGACGGGGTCCCGGGCATCTCGTGCAAGGTGCCCCCGGCAGGACGCGATCCTGCGTCACGGCTGCGACGGCCGTGTCCTCGCCCTCGTCTACGACACGCCGTCCAGCGGCCGCAGGAAGCGGCGTTCGTACCGCCTGATGCAGCCGGTGCTGCGCGCCAGTTCGAACGCGGCCCGGCACTCCGGGTCCGACATGCTGTCCGTGCGGTACTGCTCGTACGCGGCGAGGCTGGGGAAGGAGAAGAGGGCGTAGGCGATGTCGCTGTCTCCCTCGCTCGGCAGGAAGTAGCCGTGGTGCGTCCCGCCGAAACGGTTGACGAGCCCGACCCACCGGCGGCCGTACTCCTCGAAGTCGTCGAGCTTGTCGGCGTCGATCTCGTACTTCAGATGAATCGTGATCATGGCTGCATCATGGCGTGTTCAGGACGGCTCAGGTGCCGGGCACTGCGTGGACGGCGGGCAGAACCACGCGCGCGCCGTGTCGAGCAGTTCGCGTTCGTCCTCGGCTCCGTCGTCCTGCGCGCCGTAGGCGATGAGGGCGTAGCGCTCTCCGTCGACGGCCTCGAAGCGGTGGTCGATGACGTGGTAGGCGGAGCCGGCGGCGGGTTCACCGCTGAGTTCGTCCGCGGTGTACTCGTGCTCGGCCGCCTCGTTCCCGGACGGGTCCGGCACGTACTGGACGTGGATCTCCCGGTACCCGTCGAGTTTGCTCGCCGTCCCCTGGGCCTCGACCACCGAGGCGTGCGGGGAGTCCTCCATGAGCTGGAAGATCTGGACCCTGCGGATGCCGTCGGGGGCGCGGTACTCGACGATGTCGATGCCGTACTGCGACGGGGTGCTGTCGCGGGACCATCCCTCGGGCAGGGCGATGCGGAAGCCCTCGGGGTCGTCCAGGGCCTCGTAGCCCGACGGCGGCGACGGCGCTGCCGTGACGCCCGGGCCGGCCGTCGCCTCCTCCCCCTCCTCCCCCGTGGCGCCGCCGTCGGTCGCGCCCGGATCGACGGGCGCCTCCTGGGCCGGCGGACGGTAGGGTTCCGGCTCGTCCTTCCAGACCAGGGCCCACGTGCCGAAGGCGACCCCGCACACGGCGAGGACGACCGCCGTGCGCTGGAGGGCGCTCCGCTGGCGCGGCAGGTCGAGGTACTGCTCGACGTGGAAGAGGCGTTCACGTCGTGATCCGCCCCACTCCTGCCGCTCGGTGTCGAACACTCTCATCGCTGCTGTCCTCCCTGCCGCGGTGGCGGGTCCGTCGTCGGGTGGGGCCGGCTCGTCAGCCGAGCAGTTGGGCGACACCCTGGACGACGGCGGTGGCCGAGGCGACCGCGCCGACGGCGGCGCCCTGGGACCCGAGCCAGCTCCGTACTCCGCCCAGCAGCCGGGTGAGCCGGCCGGTGTCGGCGGTGCCGGTCCCGGCGATCTCGGCCTCGGCCTCGGCGAGTTCGCCGTCGAGCGTCGCGTCCTCGGCGCTGCGGTCCGCCACCGGCGGCAGTGCGCCGCGCAAGTCACGGATGACGGCGAGGAGTTCGGCGTGCCGGGGGTCCGCTCCCGCGCCGGTGGTGTTGTACGACGTCGCCGTGCCGTGGCTGCCGGTGGCGACCGATCCTCCGGTCATCGAGCCGATGCTCACGCTGCCGCCGCTGCTCGGCGGCTGCTCCGGACCGCTGTGTCCGCTGCTCGACATGGGGGTGTCCCCTTTCTCAGGGCGTGTGGTGCGCTTTTCAGGGCGTGTTCCGGGGCGTGGGGGCGGGCCGGCGGGGCCGTGTGCGCGTCTCAGGGGGTGTGGCCGGCGCGGGTCGCCGACGGCGGTGTGCCGGTGTGGTGGGCGGCGCTGCCGTGGCTGCCGGTGGCCACCGCGCCGCCGGACATGTCCTTGATGAAGACGCTGCCGCCGCTGAGCTGGTAGACGTGCTGCTCGAACTCCTCGGTGCGGTAGCCGTGGGTTTTGAGGGCCTCGCGGACTCCGTTGACGATGCGTTCCTGGATCGTCTTCACGTAGCGGGTGCTGTCCATCCGCTGGAAGGCCGACAGCCGGTCGGTGCTCACCAGTTCGCGCAGGGAGACGCGCGGCACGTCCGGGAGTGTCCCGCTGTCCTTCCAGCCCGTCGTGACGGCGTTGTTCAGGGTGGCGAGTCCGCCGATGCCGGTGTCGACCCCGATCGCCGGCGCCTGTCGCAGGGCGCGCAGGGCGGCGCGGATCCAGGTCTCGGGAAGCTTGTCCACGAAGGTGTCGACGGAGCGGAAGTCCGTGCGGACGGGGCTGAGGACGAAGGGGAGCACTTCGAGCATGAGCATGCGGCCCTGGGTGTGCACGCGGACGAGGACGGTGACGACGACCTGTTCGTGCCAGGCGCCGACACGGACGCGCAGGAACACGCGCCGCCCCTCGCCCCCTTCGTCGACGGCTTCGCGGAGATGGGCGGCGACCTGGGCGGGGTCGTAGACGGACAGGCCCCGGCCGGTGCCGTGCGGGAGGGCGGCCGGGTCGGGGGCGCCGCCGACCTCCAGTTCCTCGTCGCGCGCCACGCCTCCCGGCAGGTAGACGAACCGCTCGACCTCCAGGTCGCGGAGCCGGTCGCGGCCGCTCAGGGCGGCGGACTCGCGCAGCCGGGTCAGCTGCGGTTCGATCATGGAGAGCGCGGAATCGGCGGTCAGGGGGCCGCTGACCTGGTGGGGCACCACCGTGCCGTCGGTGCTGTCGGGAACGGCGTCCGCGGTGTCGGCCCCGTCGGCCCCCGGGGCGCGCTTGCGCAGTTCCATCGCGAACGACCAGGGGGTTCCCTGGACCCCGAGGCCGACGAACGGGCTGTCGTCGCCGTACAGCGTGAGCGCGGCCTCCTGCTCCCGGCGGACGTCGTCGCGCACCATCTCGTACAGGTGCCCGGCGGGCAGTTCCGGCTGGGCGGCGGTGGGGAAGGTCCAGCGGGCCAGCCGAAGGCACAGGGCCTTGCGCTGCCAGGTCTGGTACCACCAGGCGATGAGCGCCATCGCGAGGGGGAACAGGAGCGGGTACGGCGTCTGGACGTCGCCGCCGAGTACGCCGCGGACGTACCAGAACCAGTAGAAGAGGGCGAACGCCCCGGCTCCCAGGGAGACCAGGGAACCGGCGCCGTCGGCGGCCTTGGCGACCGGGTCGGGTAACCCCGCGGAACGGGCGGCGCTGCCGCCGCCGCTGGCGGTCCGGGCGAACCACAGTGCCAGGCAGACCATCGCGTACAGCACGGACCAGGGCAGCGGCATCCCGCCGGTGAGCCGGTCGTCGCCTTCGAAGAACGCGGCGATCACGTCGTCGAAGTCGACGTCGGCGCCGTCCCCCCAGCGGTCGGAGAGGCTGTCCCAGAACATGATCACGTCGGACAGGAAGAAGCCCGCCCAGGCTCCGAGCATCAGCAGTGCGGCGCGCGCCTCCTGCCGGGTCACCCGCAGGGCGTGGGACAGCACGGGCAGGACGTCGACCCCGTTGGGCGCGGCGACCGGCCGCTCACGGTGATCGAGCAGTTCCTCGATGACGCGTCGGCGGAAGCCCGCGTCCTGGTAGACACCGGCGCACAGCAGGCGGGTGGCCTCCGTACGGCTGTAGCGGTGTTCCGGAAGGCTCACGCCAGACACGTCGCTCCCCCTGATGGTCCGTCAATTCCCTGTCGTAGCATGCCGCCGGGCGGCTCCGGGCACGTCGGCCCGCATCGGCCCCACCGGTCGCTCCGGCCGCCTCGGCACACGGCCGCCACTCCCTGCGGGCGAGGCCTGACGGGGTGCCGAGCATGGCCGCCGGTCACTCCCGTGTCGAGGGTCGCGACGGCAAAAGTACTGCCGCCGTGATGCGACGGGGCAGGTTTCCCCCTCAGCTGCTCGATGGAGTGAAAGACGGCGAACCAGCTGGACGGAACACACGGCGTCGGTATAGGGCAACTCGCGTGTGAGACCGGCTCAGGGGGTTCCGGTGACGGGCCGAACCGACGGGGGCCGGCCCTGTCGGTGGCGAAGCCGCAGACCCGCCCCAGCGCTCACGGCGCGGTGCTCTCACCGGTGAGCAGGTCGACGACCGCGCGTACACCGCCCTGTGCGAGGGCGGCCCGTTGCCGGTCGGCGCCGGTCCCGTCCTGGAGGAGGCGGTGGAGGAGGGACGTGACCTGCCGGGTGTCGCCGGCGGCGTCGAGCGCGGGGGCGATGTGCCGCAGCAGCCCGCACAGCACGTCGCCGGCGCGGCGCCGGTCGCCGTTCGGGTCGACCAGGGTGTCGTCGAGCCCGTGCCGGGCGGCGTGCCACATGGCGGCCTGCAGCAGTTCCGGCGCCCGGTCCGACGGCGGTTCCTGGTCGGCGGCCGCCTCGGCCAGGGCCGTCTCCACCAGAGCCCGGACGATCCCGGCGAGCATGACGGCGTCGTCGGCGTGGAGCTGGACGTCCGGACAGCGCACCTCGACCGTGGGATAGCGCTCCGAGAGACGGGCCTGCCAGTACACCTGCCCGGTGTCCGAGATCAGGCCGCTCTCCACCATGCGCTGCAACCGGCGGTCGTAGTCCGCCGCGTCGCGGAAGGAGGGGGTGACGCCGGTGACCGGCCAGCGGCTGAAGATCACCGTGCGCCAGCTGGCGAACCCGGTGTCGTGGCCGTCCCACAGCGGGGAGTTGGCCGACATCGCCGTCAGCACCGGCAGCCAGACCCGGATCCGGTTGAGCACCTGCACGCCCGCCTCCCGGCTGGGCACGGCGACGTGCACGTGCATGCCGTTGACCAGCTGTTCCGCCACCAGCTGAGGCGCCTGCACCATCATGGCGCGGTAACGCGCCTCGTCGGTGACGCCCACGGGCCCGGCGTCCCGCAGCGGCGGCGTCCCCACGGCCACCATCCGGCAGCCGTGCTCCTCGGCGGCCGCGCCGACCGCGTGCCGCAGGCGCAGCAGGTGCCCGCCGACCTCCTCCAGCGTGTCGCACACCGGGGTCCCCACCTCGACCTGGACCTGGAGCAGTTCGGACTGGACCTCCTTGCCGCCCGTGAGAGCGGCCAGGTCCGCCGCCGCACGCACCTTCTCCGAGTACGGCACCGGAAGGCCCGCGGCGGGGTCGACCAGCAGGTATTCCTCTTCCACGCCGATCGTCGTCATCGACCGCCCTCTGTTCCCCTGAGGTCACTGCCGTGGCCGGGTTCGCGACGCGCCCACGCCCGTCCGGCGGTGTCGATCGCCGGGGAACGAGACGCGGATCCGGGCCGCCCGCGAGTGCCGCGACCGCTTCCACACTAACCCGGCACCTGTGCCGACGAGAGCTCGAGCGAGGTGAGCACATCGCTCCCGCGGCGGGCTTCGCGGGCCGGGCCCGGTCCCGGGGACGGGTCGCCGTCCGGACCGTTGTGAGGCCGGGCCCGCCCGGTGGCAGCGGGGCCGCCGGCCCGCCGGAGCCGTCCGAGGGGCTCCGGCAGCGGCGTCACCGGCGAGGGGCCGGGGCCGGACACGGTCCCTTCCGGTGCGGAGGCGAGCCGGCGGTGCACGGCCGGCGCACCCCGGGGCGCCCGACGGCGGGGTCACCCCGCGAGGTGGCGCTCGATCCAGTCGGCCGCGGCCCGGCGGTAGATCCGCCGGCTGTCCGCGCGCAGGAAGTCGTGGCCCTCGTTGCGCAGGGTGAGCAGTTCGGCCGTCACGCCGCGTTCGCGGGCCGCGCGCACGAACTGTTCGGATTCGCCGGGCGGCACGTTGGTGTCGTGTTCGCCGTGCACGGCGAGGACCGGCACCCGCAGCGCGTCGATCCCGGTCATCGGGGACAGCGCGCGGAGCAGTTCGCGGTCGTGTTCCGGGTGGCCGTACTTGTGCGCCGCCGATTCCGCGATCCACGGCTCGGTACCGGCGTAGAAGGTCGCGAAGTCGGACATCCCGCAGGCCGCGACGCCGGTGCGGAAGAGGTCCGGGTGCCGCACCAGGGAGGCCATCACCAGGTAGCCGCCGTACGAGCGTCCCATCACGGCCAGCCGCCGGGGGTCGGCGAGACGGGCCACCACGGCGTGGGCGGCGCAGTCGGCCACGTCCTGGATCGCGGCGAAGCGTCCGGTGCCGAGGTCGGCGTCGACGAACGACCGGCCGTGGCCCGAGGAGCCGCGCACGTCGGGAGCGAAGACGTCCAGGCCCCGGCCCAGCAGCTCGTGGTAGAGCGGATTGAACACCGGCCTCTCCTGCTCCTCCGGTCCGCCGTGGAGGTGGATCACGCAGGGCGCCGGTTCCCCCGGCCCCCGGCCCGGCGCGCGGTAGTACCAGCCGCTCAGCGGCAGTCCGTCGCGCGCCGTCAGCCGCACCGGTACGGGACGTACGGGGGGACGGCCGGGCGGGACGGCGTCCTCGTCCCGGGACGACCACGGGGTGCGCAGCGCGGTGCCGTCGGAGAGCCACCACACGCCGGGGCGCCGCTGTGATCCGGACAGTGCCAGCACCGGTCCCGCCCGGTTCTCGGCCGGCGCGATGCGGGTCACCACTTCGTGCGGCAGCGGCACCGCCCGCGGCGGGCCCGCCAGGGCGTCCCCGGTGCCCCCGGCCGGGGCGAGGGCGAGGATCTCCAGCTCGCTCGCGCCGCGCGCGTTCCAGGCCAGGGCCGCGGTGTGCCCGTCACGGCCGAAGGCCAGCAGTTCCAGTCCGCGGTCCGCGCGCTCGGCGGCGACGACCGGTGCCCGCCCCTCCCCCTCGGGAGAGAGGCGGACGGCGAACAGCGCGGCGAACTCGCGTGCCGCGTCGCTGCGCAGCCACAGCGTCCTGCCGTCCGGCGAGAAACGACCGACCCACGGATCACCGTCGGCGACCGGCAGCGCGTAGGTGGTCCGCAGGTCGGCGGTGCGGACCACGAGGGCTTCGCGCCGGCCGCGCGGGCCGCGCCGTAGCAGTGCCAGCCGCCCGTCCCGGCTGATGTCGCAGACGCGCAGCGTGGCGGCGGCGCGCTCGACCGCCAGCAGGACGGGGGCCGTCACCCCCTCGGGGTCGACGAGGTAGGCGGCCAGTCCCCCGCCGGCCGTCCCGTCCGGGCCGCCCGCGCCGTGCGGGCCGGGGGCTCCCGCGCCACGGCCCGTCGCGACGTCGCCGAGCCGGGCGTCCGTGCGCGCCGACACGGCGGGTACGGCGTCCGGGGCGCGGGAGGGGACGGTCCGGGAAGTCTCGTGCCGCGGCGGCACGGAGGGCACGTCCTGCCGCAGCGGCCCCCGGGCGCCCTCGTCCCTTTCCCCGGGGTGGGCGGCGGGACCGGCCTCCGAGGGGTGCGGGCTGCCCAGCAGGACGGCCCGGCCGTCCCGGGAGGCCCAGCCGGCGGCCCGCGGGGCGGTGTACGTGCCGGGATCGGCGAGGCCCTCGTGAGCGGGTCCCTCCTCCGGGTCGCCCGCGCGCCGCGCGGCGACCGGCTCGGCGACGGTGACGGCCAGCGCCGTGCCGTCGTGCTGCCAGCAGCCGAGGTGCGCCGAACTGCCCGGCTCGGCGCCGGCGAGGACGCGCCGCCCGGTTCCGTCGGGGCGTACGCACAGCACGCGGGTGTGTTCGCCCCCTCCGGGGGCCGTGGTGTAGGCGATCCAGCGGCCGTCCGGCGACCAGGCCACTTCCTTCACCGGGTGGGGGTCGGAGTCGAGCAGGTGCACCTCGTGTCCGTCGACCGGTCCCGTCCACAGTTGCGGCACGCCGCCCCGGTCGCAGATGAACGCGACGAACCTGCCGCTCGGGTCGACCGAGGGGTACCAGCAGCCGTGGGACGTCAGCCACCGGGGGGTGTCCCGCGGCCCGGCGGTGTCGGGCAGGGGCACGGACACCGGACTCGTGGAGGCCGGTACGGGGCCCGTGGGGGCCGGTACCGGGTCGGTGGAGGCCGGTACCGGGCCGGTGGAGGCCGGTACCGGGCCGGCGCCGGCCGGGCCGGTGCGGCCACCGGTCGTCGCGGTGCCCGCCCGGGACGCCGGGCCGTCGTGGCGGGACAGCCGCGGCATCGCCCCGGCGGGATCCGTGCCGTCGGGGGTGCCGGGGGGCGGGCTCCCGTGCGGGTGCGGCCGGGCTCCCGTCATCGGGGTCGGGGGATGCGGACCCGGTGCGCCGGTCATGTGATTCCGTGCGTCTGCAGCCATGTCTCCAGCAGGGCCACCTGCCACAGCGCGTTCGCCCCACGCCTGGTCCGGTGATCGTCGGGAGCCGACAGGAGCCTGTTCAGGTACGCGTCCTGGAAGACGCCCCGTGACCTGGCCGCGGGGGCGGCCAGCGCCTCGCGGACCCGCTCCAGGACGGGGCCCGCCATGTGCTTGACCGCCGGGACAGGGAAGTAGCCCTTGGGCCGGTCGACGACCTCCGCGGGCAGGACCTCGCGGCCGGCGGCCTTGAGGACCCCCTTGCCGCCGTCGGCGAGTTTCAGCTCCGGCGGGCAGGCGGCGGCGAGCTCCACCAGTTCGTGGTCGAGGAAGGGGACCCTGGCCTCCAGCCCCCAGTCCATGGTCATGTTGTCGACCCGCTTGACCGGGTCGTCGACCAGCATCACGTGGGTGTCGAGCCGCAGCGCCGCGTCGAGGGCGGTCTCGGCGCCCGGCTCCGCCATGTGCTCCACCACGAAGCGGTGGGACACGTCGTGATCGGGCAGCAGATGCGGCTGGAGGACGCCGGCGAGGTCGGCGTGCGACCGGTCGAAGTACGTGTCGGCGTACCTCTCGGGTTCACGCTGCCTCGGGACCGCCGCCAGGTCCGGGTACCAGTGGTAGCCGGCGAAGACCTCGTCCGCGCCCTGACCGCTCTGGACGACCTTCACCTCCTTCGCCACCTGCTCCGACAGCAGATGGAAGGCCACCACGTCGTGGCTGGTCATCGGCTCGCTCATCGCCTCGATCGCCGCGTCCAGCGCGGTCGACACGCGGTCCGAGGGCACCATCAGCTGGTGGTGGTCCGTCCCGAAGTGCCGGGCGACCAGGTCCGAGTACGGGAACTCGTCGCCCTCCTCGCCGCCCTCCGACTCGAAGCCCACACTGAACGTCGCGAGGTCGCGCTGTCCCTCGTCGGCGAGCAGCGCCACGATCAGGCTGGAGTCGAGGCCGCCCGACAGGAGGACGCCCACGGGCACGTCGGCGACCATCCGGCGCCGTACCGCGGTGCGCAGCGCGTCGAGCACCGCGTCCCGCCAGTCGTCCGGGCCCAGGTGCGCGTACTCGTCCCGCCGGGTGTACGACGGCTGCCAGTAGCGGATGTCGCGGTGGCGGCCGTCGGGCTCCACGACGCGCACGGTGGCCGGGGGCAGCTTGCGCACGCCCGCCAGGACGGTGCGGGGTGCGGCGACCGTGGCGTGCCAGCTCATGTACTGGTGCAGCGCGACGGGGTCGAGCGAGGTGTCGACGCCGCCCCCGGCGAGGAGCGCCGGCAGCGAGGACGCGAAGCGCAGCCGCCCCGGGGTCTCGGTGAGGTAGAGCGGCTTGATGCCCAGCCGGTCACGTACCAGGACGACCCGTCCGGTGGCCTGTTCGACGATGACGAAGGCGAACATGCCGTACAGGCGGTCGACGCAGGCGGTGCCCCACTGCTGGTACGCCTTGAGCACCACCTCGGTGTCGGAGCCGGAGAAGAAGCGGTGACCGAGACCGCGCAGTTCGTCACGCAGTTCCCGGTAGTTGTAGATGCAGCCGTTGAAGACACCGGCGATCCGCGCCGCGGGGTCGGTCATCGGCTGGGCCCCGCACTCCGACAGGTCGATGATCTTCAACCGGCGGTGGCCCAGGGCGACAGGGCCCTGCGACCACAGCCCCCTGCCGTCCGGTCCCCTGGCGGCGAGCCGGTCGGTCATGCGCTCGACCGCCGCCAGGTCGGGTCGTCCGCCGTCGAAGCGGACCTCTCCGCTGAGGCCGCACATCAGATCCCACCCCCTCGCCGGGCGCCGTCGGCCCGGCGTGACGTGGTCGCCGGCGGGTCACCGGGCGAGCACGAGCACGTGGACGAGCCGGTTCGGTGCGGGGCGGTACTGCTGCTGGGCATGGTGAGCTGCTCTCCTCTGCTTGTCTTGTCGGCTCTGCTTGTCCTGTCGGCTCTGCTTGTCCTGTCGGCGCGGCCGCGGGTTGTTCCGTCGGCGGGGCCGCGGGGTGTCAGCCGTGCAGGGTCGCCTGCCGGCCCGGTGCCGGACCCCCTGCCGGGGCGGCACCGGTCGCCGCGACGGGCCGGTGTGCGGCCGCCGGTGCGGGCCGCTGCCTGCGCCCGCCGCGGGTCTCCTCGACGAGGGTCTCGACGCCGGCGAGGAGGCCTTCCTCCTCGACGACCCCGCGCAGCCGGTGCGCGGCGCTTCCGTGGG
The DNA here is from genome assembly GCF_044331705.1 of Streptomyces sp. NPDC017202. Classification (NCBI taxonomy): domain Bacteria; kingdom Bacillati; phylum Actinomycetota; class Actinomycetes; order Kitasatosporales; family Streptomycetaceae; genus Streptomyces; species Streptomyces sp. NPDC017202. Next base: position 65,994 of record NZ_JBIRNP010000011.1, read on the forward strand.
CCAGGGCTTCCTCCATGAGGGCGCACACGGTGTCCCAGTCGCCGGCGGCCTCCAGGGCCGGGCGCAGTCGCCGGAGCATGCCGCGCAGGACGGCGGGGGCGGGCGCGGGGAGGCCGGTGGCGGGGTCGACCAGGGGGCCTTCCAGAGCGCTCCGGGCCGCCCGCCAGTTCGCGGCCCGCAGCCCTTCGTGCCGTCCGTCGCAGTCCTGGGCGCCGGGCTGTTCCAGCCGGGCGCGCGCGTCCTCGACCAGGGCACGGAACAGCCCGGCCACGAGGACGACCGTCTCGGCACGCGGGCAGGCGTCGCAGATGCGCAGCTCCAGCGTCCGCTGGTGATCGGACGGCCGTACGTCGTAGTAGACCATCCCCGGATCGCTGATCACGCCGGAGCGGACGAGGCCCGAGACGGCGGCGTCGTAGTCCTCGGCCCGGGCGAAGCAGCCGGCCGGTCCCGCGGTGGGCCACCGCTGCCACAGCATCGTGCGCCAGCCGGCGTATCCGGTGTCGGCCCCGAGCCAGAAGGGCGAGCTGGCGGACAGGGCGAGCAGCGGGGGCAGCCAGGGCGAGACGGCGCACATGATCCGTACGGCCGTGTCGCGATCGGGTACGTCGACGTGGACCTGTGCGCTGCAGACCAGGTGCTCGTCGGCGACCTGCCGGTACTCGTCGGCCATGTGCCGGTAGCGGGGGTCGGCGGTCGTGTCGCCGGAGGTCACCCGCGCGAGCGGCACGGTCCCGGCCGCCACGACGGCCAGTCCGAGGGGGGAGGCCGCCGCGTCGAGCCGCAGTCGTGCCTTGACGATGTCGGCGTGCAGGGAGTCCAGCGAGGAGTGCACCCGGCTGTTCCATTCGACGGCCGACTGCTGCAGTTCCGCGGTGACATCGGGTCTGCGGCGGAGCCGGCCCAGGACCTCACCCGCGCGCGGCACGAGCAGCCCGCTCTCGATGTCCACGACATGGAATTCTTCCTCTACCCCTATGCGAACGGCCACGGCTCTCCCTTTTCCACCGGACGATCGGCCGCCCGGTCGAAGACCCGCGGCGATCAGTGCCCACGCCGAGTTCCCGGCACACGGGCCGCTTAGTCCTCACCGGTGCACTCGTGCCGCGATCCGGAAGACGGGGGACGTATCGCTGTGGCCTCCTCGCGGTGCCCGGGCCGGTCCGGGCAGGCCGCGGACGCGACCCCTGGCCGTTTTGGCCGATCGCGCTTGTTCCTCACGTGCCGTCCGCAGCCACCTGCGGCGCCGGGGCATCCGTTACGCGGGGCACCCGATCATGCCCGGCGAACCGGTCGACCGGCATCGACGGCTCGACCCGGGGCCGCACCACATCAGTGATCACTCTGCGGACAGACGCAGCCGATCGACTGGCCGACCGCTCAAAGAGACACCCCCTGGTCCATCGGAACGGCCTGCCCCGTGACGCGTGTGTGGGGGTTCCTGGGGTCGACGTCGATCAGCAGGTCGCTGGGGCGGCCCATGTCCTCTCCCTGCCGGATGCTGATCCTGGTGGGACGGGTGACGAGGCCGAGCGTGCGGAGGTACCCGCCGAACGCCGCGGCCGCCGCTCCGGTCGCCGGGTCCTCCACGACGCCACCGACCGGGAACGGGTTGCGGACGTGGAAGCGCTCCGGTGTCTCGCGCCACACGAGCATCACGGTGGTCCAGCCGTGACGCCGCATCACGTCGGCGAGGCCGTCGAAGTCGTAGGCGAGGGACGCCAGGCGTTCCCGGGAGGCGGCGGCCAGCACCAGGTGGTCGTTGCCGCCGAACGCCACGTGCGGCGGCAGTTCGGGGTCCAGGTCGCCGGCGTCCCAGCCCAGGGCTTTCAGCGTCTCGTCCAGTTCGGTGCTCCGGGCGGGGCGGGAGCGGGTCGCGACGCTGGTGAGCGTGGCCAGCACGGCGCCTTCGTCCTCCGTGACGGCCACGGGGATCTCGCCCGCCGCCGTGTCGAGGAGGATCTCGCCGGGGCCCGTCCGCTCGGCGAGGGCGACGGCCAGGGCGAGGGTCGCGTGCCCGCAGAAGGCCACCTCGGCGAGCGGGCTGAAGTAGCGGACACCGAACCGCCGGGACGCCTCGTCCCGGCCGGTACCGCTGGTGACGAAGGCGGTCTCGGAGTAGCCGACCCGGGCGGCGACGGCGAGCATCGTCGCGTCGTCGAGCCCGCGGGCGTCGAGCACGACACCGGCGGGGTTGCCTCCCGCCGGATCACGGGTGAAGGCCGCGTACCGCAGGACCTCCGCGGGCGGCCGGACGTGGTCGGCGGGGCTGGTCGCGGTGGTGTCGCCGGTTCGGGTGGTCTCGCTGGTTTCGCTGGTCATGTCGTCCACGCTCCCATCCCGGCACCGATCGAGTCCAACGATGGATGTCGATGCAGCCCATCGGCAACTCACATATCCTGGAGGCGTGGACACCCGCTTGCTGCACACCTTCACCGCCCTCGCCCGGACGGGCAGTTTCACGGCCGCCGCCGCCGAGTTGCACCTCGCCCAGTCGACGGTCACCGTGCACATCCGCGCCCTGGAGCGGGAACTCGGCGTCCGGCTGTTCGACCGCCTGCCCACGGGCGCGCTGCTCACCGGGACCGGCCGACGCCTGCTGGAGAGGGCCGAGGACGTGCTCGACGCCGTCGCGCGGCTGCGGGCGGACGGTGCCGGCGACGGGGCCGCGGGGGGACGCGTGGTCGTCGGCACCCCCGAGTCGCTGTGCACGACGCGGCTGCCGGGCGTGGTCGCCGCCCTGCGCACGAGCCACCCCGAGGTGGACGTCCAGCTGTACGCGGGCGGCACCGCGCGGTGTGTCGAGGGACTGCGGTCCGGACGCCTGGACCTGGCCCTGCTGCTGGAGGAGGAAGCCGACTTCCCCGATGTGACCACCGAACCGATCGCCCGCGAGCCCCTCGCTCTCGTCTGCGCGCCCGGCCACCCGCTCGCCGCGCGGGCCGACGCGCCGACATGGGAGGAACTCTCCGGCGAGGACGTCTTCCTGCTGGAAGAGGGCTGTTCCTACAGCGACGGGCTGGAGCGCCGGCTGCTCGCCGTGCCCGGCGCCCGGCCGCGCCTGACCCGCTTCGGGAGTGTGGACGCGGCGCGTTCCTGCGTGACCGCCGGGCTGGGAGTGACCCTGCTGCCCCTGACGACCGTGCGGGACCACCTGCGCGACGGACGGCTGCTGCGCCTCGGCGGACCGCGGTTCGCCGATGCTCCGGTGCGGCTGGCCCGCCACCGCAGACGGTGGACGTCACCGGCGGCCGAGACGTTCGTCCGGGAACTGGTACGGCACCTGCCCGGCTGACGGGCCGGGAACACCGCGCCGTTCACGACGCGTGCCCCCCACGGCACTCCTGACCGGGCCGCCGGTGCGGCCGGTGCGGCCGGTGCGGCCGGTGCGGCCGGTGCGGCCGGTGCGGCCGGTGCGGCCGGTGCGGCCGGTGCGGCCGGTGGCGAAGGTGTCGTGGGGTGCGGCGGCGGGCTACTCGCCGCCGGTGACCTTGTCCGTCAAGGCGCCGTAGGCCAGTTGCAGCGCGTCCGCCCCGGCCAGTGCGGTGAGCGCCCCCATGGCCGTCCGCGTGCCGCGCGGCCAGAGCAGCTGGCCCGCGGTCAGGGTCGAGGCCACCCAGACGCTCATGCAGAACGGGCAGGTCACCAGTTCGCCGACGGCGTCCCTGCCGTCGTCGGCGCGTGCTTCCTCGTGCAGTTCGGCCGGGCCCTGCGGACCGACGTACCGCGTGAAGGGGGCCCTGAGCGGGCTGGTCACCGACGCCTTGCTCAGCAGCCGGCTGAGCCGGAAGGTGGCCACCGCGGTCAGGATCACGTCCCAGGGTTCCGGCCGGTCGGGCAGGGGGCGACGCCGCAGCCGTACCGCCGTCGCCCAGACCGCCGTGTACGCCCCGAATCCCGCCATGGCCGTGAGATAGCCGCCCAGCGGCCGCTCGTGCCCGGCCGAGTAGTCGCGTCGCGTGCCCCGGAGGAATCGCTCCAGGCGTCCGGTGAAACGGCTGCCGACTGTTGTGCCCATGGTTCGCGCCCGTTCCTGTCCCGCTGCGTCAGCGGGTCGGTTCCGTCACCCTCGTCCGTGTGCGCTCGCCGTTCCGGTTCCGACTCGCCCGAGGGGCCGGGCCCGAGAACGCGGACGCCGGGCGGTCGCCGTACGGCTGCCGGCCCCCGGGTCCCCGCCAGGGCATCCGGCAAACGGGGACGGAGAGAGGGTTCAGGGAGGGGGACGCCCGGGACAGGGGCTGGGCGGAGGCGGGCTCTCGTTCCGGCTCGGGGTTCGGAACGAGAGCCCTTGTCCCCTGCACGAACCACTTCGCCGGGAGTCCCGGGAACGGATGCACCCCGGCCGGATTCACCCGGTCGGCGGTACGACGGCGTCGGACGGGCCGAGCCCGGCCCTCTTGCCGTCCGGGGGTTCCGCGCGCCCCGCGGCCCGGTGGGCAGACGCATCCGAGTGCCGTCCTCGGATAGAACTGGTCGTGAACCTCATCCCGATATGCGGCTTTTGTCGCAACCGGACGGGATGCGACTCTTCCCACCGCCCGAGGAGAATTCATGATCGTCAAGAAGCTGCACGAGGCCGGCGTCACGAGCGAGCACGCCTACCTGGCGGCCACCGCCTCGATCGGCCTGTCCCTCGTGTCCTGGCTCACCTCCAGCAGGAACGAGAGCCTGGAGCGCGCCGACCGCTGGGGCATCTTCGTCGGCGAGTGGGCTCCCACGTTCTTCGGTCTGGGGCTCGCCCTGGCGAACTACGAGGACCGGGAGGCGACCCGCGCCGACGGGCCCCTCTCCGGTTCCCTCCACGAGGTGTGACCATGAGCGAGCCACTGCCTCCTCCCGGCGAGACCCCTCCCGTGGAGGGATCGACCGCCGAGGCGCACTGCGAACGACCGGACGGCGGCATCTGGGAGCACCCGCGCATCTGGCTGTTCCTGATCACGGCCGGCTGCCTGCTCGTCGCCGCGTTCTTCCTGGTGCGCGTCATCACTTTGTGAGCCGGCCCCGGCACCGGGACGGCCCGCCCGTACCACCGGGCGGGCCGTCCCGTCGGGGCCCCGCGGCATCCGGGCGCGGCACGCTCTCTCCCCCCGGCGCCGCCCCGCGTCACCCGGCGCACTCCCCGGCGCCGCCCCGCGTGCTCCCCCACACCGCCCCGCGTCACCCGGCGAGGTGGCCTCGTCGGGCGCGGCGCACTCACCCGGTGGCGGCCGTCACGCGTCGGCGGAGCCGCGCGGCGTCGCCCGGTACTCGGCGGCCAGGGCCTCCGCCATGTCCGCCACCGAGTAGCGGGTCGTCACCGTCTCCCGGGCGGCGCGCGCCAGGTGGGCGCGCCGGTCCTCGGGCAGGGACGCCAGCCGGTGCAGGCCGCGGGCCAGGCCGGAGGCGGACGAGGTGTCGAGCAGGATGCCGTTGACGCCGTCGCGCAGATAGTGGGCCACTCCCCCGCGGAGCGGGCCCGCGGCCGGCAGTCCGGCCTCCATCGCCTCCAGTACGGCGATCCCGAACTCCTCCTTGGCGCTCGGGCACACGTACCAGGTCGGCACGCCGTTGCCGCCGTCGGCCAGGGCCCGCTCCAGGCGTCTCACCTCGTTGTTCGGCATCGCGGGGAGCATCGCGAGGCGCCGTGTCGCGGCCACCTGCCCGGCCGGCAGAGCGCTGAGCGTGTCGCGCATCCGCTGTTCGGCCGGGGTGGGGCGGTCCGTGCCTCCTCCGACGAGGACCAGCGTGGTCGTACGCCACAACTCCGTCGTGAGCCAGGTGCGCACGAGCAGGTCCTGCTGTTTGACGGGGTGGAGCCGTCCCACGCACAGCAGCAGCGGCAGGCTCCGGTCGGCCGGCGCGAGCGCGTCCGGCCGGCCGCCGTCGGCGAACAGGTCGTCCAGCATCCGCCGCCGCAGCGACGCCTCGTCGGCCGCCGGTACGTACGGGGCGATTCCCTCGGGCGGTGCGGGCGGTCCCGTGGGGCCGTACCGGTCGCCGAGAACGGGGAAGTGCCGCAGCAGGTCACTGGTGCCGGGGCGGCCGGGGATGCCGATCACGGTGTCGGCCCGGTCCACCAGGCGGTCGGCGCAGAAGACGCGGTGCAGATCGCCGCGCAGCAGTTCCGCGCGCTCGGGGTCCCGGGGTCCGGTCCGGGCGTACTTCCGTACCAGGTTGCGGTGGGGGTCGGGGGTCGCGGTGAAGAACAGGCGTCCTCCCGTCCGGGCGGTCGCCTGCGCGAGGGCGAGGCTGCCGTCGTCGGCGTACCGCACGTGCACGACGTCGACGGGGCGGGGCAGGGCGCCCAGCAGGCGGGCGGCCCACCAGGCGAGCGCGGCGCGGTGCTCGGGCCAGGCGTCCGGCTGGGGCGGCCCGGGCGCGTCGACGGGCAGGCGCAGCACCCAGTGGCCGGGGTCGCGCTCCCGCAGCAGACGGGGGTCGCGGGCCAGGCCGTCGAGGCCCGCGGTCACCACCGTCACCACGCCGGCGATGCCGTCGCTGAGGGCGAGCCGGGCCCCGAGTCCGCCCAGCAGGACGGACATGCCGCCGCTCAGTCCCTGTCCCGGCGTGTCCAGGTCGCCCTGGAGCATGGTCTGCGCGACGACGATGCCGGGGGCCTGCCAGCTGTCCTCGGTGAGGGTGCCGGGAGGGTCGAGGAGCAGTCGCTCGTAGGCGTCCGTCGCGGTGTCGGCGACGGGCAGGTGGACGGTGCCGTCGGGGAGCCGGTGCAGGTAGCGCCAGAGGGCGTGGCGGGCGCCCCGGTCGGCGGGCCCGGCGAGTGCCGCGGCCTCGGCCGCGGACAGGGGGCGCAGGTCCGCCGTTTCGGCGCAGTCCAGCAGGAACGCGGTGCGCGCGGCGACGGGCGCGCCGCGCAGCAGCATGTGGCGCAGCGTCTCCTCGGCGTACCGCGCGCCGTGGCGGCGCACGGTGTCGGGCCACATCTCGGCCAGGACCGCGCCGAGCCTCGGCCCGCCGTGGGCGTGGGCGAGCAGGGCCTCGGGGGTGAGCGGAACGGCGAGGCGGCAGGCCCGTCGCAGGGAGGCGACGGCCGTGTCCTCGCGGCTGAGCGCGGGCGCCGGGCCGTGCGGGACGGGGCGCGGACCGAGCCCGTACTCGGCCTCCAGCAGCATCGCCAGCTCACCGCCGGGGGGCCGGGCCGCGGCGCCGCCCGGCCCGTCCGCGCGCGTGCCGCGGAAGAAGACGGCCCGCGCGGCGGCGAGCAGGTCTGGATCCTCATGGGACGGCGTTGCCTCCGTGGTGTCCCACGGCGGCGCTGAGGAGGCGGACACTCTGGTCTCCTTCGTGCGGAACGGACGACGTTGCGAGTTCCCCCGGGAGGCTTCACCCGGATGCACCCGCTCCCGTCGCGCGCTCCGGCGGGCGGCCCTGGCGCGCCTTGGCCACGTCCTGCCGTTCCTTGCCGTGACCTGCCGTGACCTGCCGTTCCTCACCGTGGCCTGCCGTGTCCTGCGCCGGCGCGACCTGCCCGCGCCGTACCGTGGGGCGCCGTACCGTGCCGCCCCGTCCCGCCCGTCCCATCCCGCGCCGCGCCGCGCCGTGCCGCCCCGTCCCATCCCGTGCCGCGCCGCCCCGTCCCATCCCGTGCCGCCCCGTCCCGCCCCGTCCCATACCGCGCCGCCCCGTACCGCCGAGGGCCCGCCGCATCCGTGGCACCGCGCCGTCGCGAAGGAGGGGTATGCCGCGCATTGTGATCATCAGCCCGCCGTTCTTCTCCCACGCCCGCCCCCTGTCCGTCCTGGCGGCCGCCCTGCGGGAGCGGGGGGCGGACGTGCACTTCGCGTGCTCGGAGGCGTTCGAGGATCTCGCGGTCCGCGCCGGTGCGCGTTTCGTGCCGCTGACCGTGACGCGCAACGCGAACACGGGGGTGGCGGAGGCCACGGAGCAGGAGGCCGCGGAGGCGGCCCGGCTGGGCGAGTTCCTCGACGCCACCCGGCACGGCGCGGTTCCCGCCCTGATGACGCAGGCCCGCCACCGCCGGGCCGACATGCTGGCCGACCCGGAGGGCGTGCTCGCGGAGCTGCGTGCCCTCGACGAGCGGTTGCGCCCCGACTGGTACGTGGTGGATCAGCTCGGTTACGCGGTGACTCTCGGCCTGCACTGTCTGGGGGTGCGGTACGCGACGTTCTGCCCGGGGCATCCGACCTACGTCCTCGCGGGTCCCGACAGCTACTTCGGCGTGCCCTACGACTGGCCCGCCGCCCTGCGGCCCGACCCGCGGCGACTGGCCGACCTGACGGCCGCGGCCCGCGAGAACGACGACGCGTTCACGGCGTTGTTCGAGGCGTTCGCCCGGACCGAGGCGCCCGCCGCCCCCACCCCGGGCCGCGCCTTCGCGCTGACGTCGCCCGACGCGGTCCTGTACTCCTACCCGGAACTGCCCTGGCTGCCCGTGCCGCCGGCGGGCCCGGAGCATGTGTACGCGGGACACATGGTCGGCGCCGTGGAGCCGTTGGACGACGACTGGTCCCGGCGGCTGCGACGGCTGCGCGAACGGGCCGACCGGGTCGTCCTCGTCGCGCTCGGCACCTTCCTGAGCGCCCGCGACGACGTTCTGCGGGCCGTCGTGTCCGGGGTGGTGGACGGCACCGACAGCACGGCCGTCGTCGTGGCGGCGGGCCGGCGGACGGCCGCCCTCGCGGATCTGGCCGGCGACCGCGTCGTCGTGGCGCCGTCCGTCCCGCAGCAGTCCCTGCTCGCCCACGTGGACGCGATGGTCCACCACGGAGGCAACAACTCGTTCACCGAGTGCCTGCGGTTCGGGGTCCCCGCGCTGGTCCTTCCGTTCTCCAGCGATCAGTTCGCCGTCGCGCGCGACGCGGAACGCGCCGGTGTCGGGGTCGTACGGGACCCGAACACCCTGTCCCCCCGGGACGTGCCGGCGGTGCTGCACTTCCTGACCACGACCGTCCGCGACCGCATGGGGCGGTGGGTGCGGCAGGCCGGTGAGCGCGGCCCGGACCACGCGGCTGCCCGGCTCCTGGCCGTCATGGGCGAGCCGGCCCCCGCACGCTGAGGCGGCCGGCGCCCCTCACCTCGCGCGGCCCGGCGGCGGCAGCGGCACGGGCGTGCCGAACCGCACCGGAACACCGGGCGCGTACAGGACGCTGTCGGGTTCCGCGCGCAGCGGAGCGACCCCCGCCGCGGCGAGGAGGGACGCGTCCCAGTCGAGGAGGTCGCAGCGCCGGAAGGTCCACACCGGGTGGACGTTGGGCAGGTAGTACGTCCTCGTCGGCCCGCGTTCGTGCAGCCCCCAGCGGTGGGTCAGGAACTCGTCCAGCGGCCGGGGCCCGACCGCGTCGTCCGACACCTGGACCCGGACCCGGCCGCTCGGACGCTCGTGCACCCGGCCCCGGGTGCGGTACACCAGACGTCGCCCGTGCCACTGCCGGGACACGCGCGCCCATCGGTAGGGCAGCCCGAAGCCCGCCCGCGCGGCGAGGACCGGCAGCAGCCGGTCGCAGTCGAGCGAGCGGAAGACGACACCGCGCCGGCCGAGCGCGTCACGGCTGTACAGGCGCACGTTGACCTCGTTGAACGTGCCCAGGTACGGCAGCGGCGGGCCGTTGCCGAAAGCGAGGTCCTCCATGCGGAAGAACACCAGGCCCGCGTAGGCGCGGCCGCGGTACAGGTCCGGGACCGTACCTTGCGGCAGGAGGCGGGCGACGTCGAAGGGGTCGACCTCCCAGTGCAGGAACACCAGGTCGCGCCAGAACTGCCGGAACAGCACACGGCGCAGGCGGCGAGGGGCGAGTGGGGTCAGCGACTCGACGCCGCCGGTGTACCGTTCGCCGCGATCGCTCATCACGCATTCCCTCCGGCAGGTGACGGTCCGCGGGCGCCGCGACGCCGCCCGGCGTCCGGCCCGCCCTGTGGATCATTCGGCCGAAGGCCCCGGGACGGTTGCACCGGCGAGGCGGGCACCCGTTCCCGGCGCGGACTGCGCGGGCCGCGGGACGGGGGGCGCGGGGCGGGGTGTGCGAGGCGAGGTGTGCGGGGTGAGGGCCGACGTGTCGAGCCGCACCGGCCGCGGACCCGCGTGGCTCGGGACGGTTCGAGGGGGGACGTCCCGGGCCGCGCTCCCGGTACGCCGCCGTCACCGGGTGGACGGCACACGGGACGCCGTCAGGGCGTCGACGATCATGTCCACCGCCTCGTCGACCGTACGCCCCGGCGGCAGGACGGGCGCGCGGCCGACCACGGCGCGTTCCGCGAACCCCGACTCCACGTGCGGCAGCCGGATGTCCAGGACCGCCGTACCGGTGCGCCGGCGCTCACGGCGGACCGACGTCAGCCAGGCCGCCAGTGCCGCCTTGGAAGCGGTGTAGTCGGCCATGCCGGCCGGTGCGGCGTCCACGACGACGCCGGTCACCGCGGCGAGGGTGCCGCCCGGCGGTACGACGGTGAGCGCCGCGCGGAGGAAGGCGACGGGAGCGAGGGCGTTGACCGTCAGCAGGTGCTCGGCGACCGTGTCGCCGACCGCCTCGGCCGGACCGAACCCCGCGGCCCCGACGCACACCACCACCGTGTCCAGACCGCCGAGCGCGCCGACCGCCCAGGGGATCGTGCGGGCACAGCCGTCCAGGTCGTAGGCGTCGAAGCGACGGGCCGGCGCACCGCCGCAGGCGGCGGAGACCCGCGCCAGGGAGGCCGGGTCACGGCCCGCCACGGCGACCCGCGCGCCGAGTCCGTGCAGCCGCTCGGCGAGGGCGGCGCCGATGACGCCGGTGGCGCCGGGTACGAGGACACGATCACCGTTCACCTCCACCGGCCACCTCCTTGTCCCGGTACGCGTGGACGGACGACGGGCGCCGACTCCCGCGGGTCACCGCCCCGGTCCGGCAGTGCCGCCGCTCACGACGGAGCCGGGGCTCCGTCCCGTCCGCTTTCGTCACCACTTCCGAGGACGGGGGGCGAGCGGTTGCAGCGTCTTCGTGGTGGCATCCGCGACGCGCCACCGCGCGGCGGAACTCGGCGACCGGGTCCGCCACGTGCGCGCCGGGACCTACCGGGAGGGGCCGCGCGAGGCGGTCGGCGACGGTCCGGTGGCCGTGCACCACCCGGCGTCGCACGCCGGGCTGCGGGCGGATCCCGCGGCGGCGGGGCGGGGCGGGCCGACGCCGGAGACCCGGCAAACGGACGCCCGGCCGACGCAGCGGAGCCGACGGCCGGACGGCCGGCCGACGCCACGGAACCGACCGCCGCAGACGCCGCGGCGGGGGTCCGGTCACCGCCGCAGGTCCCGCAGCACCTCGCGGGCGGCCCGCGCCCCGGACGCCAGGGCTCCCTGCACGGACCCGGTGGCGCGGTGGTCGCCGCACACGTAACGGCCCGGCGCCACACGCGTGGTGCGGGTCAGCGGCCGGGGCGGGATCATCGCGGGCAGCGCGTCCTCGATCGTCCGGACGGTCAGCAGGTCCCAGCCGTCCGTACCGGTGCCGTACGCCTCGCCGAGCGCCGCCCGTACGGCACGCTCCCCGCCCTCCTGGTCCCGGCCCAGGACCGAGGTGGCGACGAGGGCGTGGCCGGGCGGGGCGTAGGCGGGCACGGCGTCGCTGAGGACGCAGGTGTTGAGGAAGCGGCGCCGGGTGTCCACGAGGAGTGTCGGCTCGCCGAGCGGGGACCGCGGGGCGACGTGGTAGTACGTCGTCACCACCCGGTAGTCGGGGAGGCCGACCCCGGGGAGCAGGTCGCCGACGGGTCCGGGGCCGGTGGCGACCACGACGGCCCGTGCGGCGATCTCCCGGCCGCCCGCCGTCAGCGCGCCGTCGTCCGTGAGCCGTTCCACCGGGGTCTCCAGGTGGACCGTGCCGCGCGGCAGGGCGGCCGCCAGGGCTCGCGGTACGGCTCCGACACCCCCGGTGGGCAGGCACAGGGTGCCGCGCAGCATGCTCCGCCACACGAGGTGGAACACCCGGGCGGAGGTCTCCAGCCCGTCCTCCAGGAAGACCCCCGACAGGAACGGGCGGAAGAACCTCTCGACGAACGCGTCGGAGATCCCTGCGTCCGCGAGCGCCGTGCGGGTGGTGGTGTCCGCGAGCCGTTTGAGCCGGCGGGGCGGAGCCAGCATGTCGCGGGCGGACAACAGGCCGAGGGCGGCCAGGTCGCGCGGCCCGGCGAGGCGGCCCGGCAGCAGGTCGGGCAGCGTGCGCGGGCGGCGGGTGGGGTCGCTGAAGCGGAGCCGGCCGGAGGGGCTGTGGATCAGGACGCCGGGGGTGAAGGGCCGCAGCCTCAGGTCCCTCAGGACCAGCCTGCGCCGGACCTGGGGGTAGGACGTGTTGAAGACCTGGAACCCGCGGTCGACGACGAAGCCCTCCACCCGGTCGGAGCGCATCCTTCCGCCGACCTCGTCGCCGGCCTCCACGACCCGTACGGCGACGCCGGCCGCCAGCAGGTCCCCGGCGCAGGCGAGCCCGGCGAGTCCGGCTCCGACCACCAGCACGTCCGTCGCGTCCCGGGCTGCGGACACAAGACCACCTCTCCCACGTCTCGGCGCGGCCGGTGCCGCATCCGTCTGTGTTCCAGGGGTTCCCCGTCCGCGGATGCGACACCGCACCGTCCGCGCGAACGCCGCCCGTCCGGGCTCGTGGCACGCGAGGCCGGCCGTCGGCCACCCGGACGCCCGGACACCGAGTGACCGCAGCCGACCGTCGGCACCGGACCCCGGCCGCCCGGATGCGCAGCTCGGCGGAGGCGTGCTCCGGCCGGACAGGACACCGGATCGCGTCGGCCGCCGCGGAGCCCGCCCGTCCCGCCGTCGGACACGTCCTGCGCCACGGACACGTCCTGCGCCACCCGGACGCCCCGTCGGGCCACCGGCCCTCGAGCACGGCCCGGGTTCACCCCCGCTCCGCCCGCTCCGCCCGCTCCGCCCGCTCGGTCGCCTCCAGCCGGTCCAGCGCCTCGCGCGTCGACTTCTCGGAGCGGATCAGCTTCCAGGTCTCGACGCCGCAGTCCACCACCGCGGCCACACCCCCGAGGAACACGAGGACGCGCAGCGGGAGCCACCAGCGCTCCCGTACCACGGCGAAGCCCGTCATGGCCGCACCCGTCAGCAGAGACCTGCCGGCCCGTCGCAACCACAGCTCGATCCCGTCCCCCATGGCGTGCCCTCCCCCTCGCGCCCCGGTGGGCGGCCGGCAAGAAGGATACGAGGCACGGGTGACCGGTTCGGCGCGGCCCGGGACCGGGCGCCGGGACCGCCGCCCGGAGCCCCGCGAGGGACCATGGACCGCGGTCGCCTACGACGCCGGAGGCACCGGGAAGATCATGCAGCTGCTGGTGGCGTGGGCGAGCAGCCGTCCCGTTCCGTCGACCAACTGCGCTTGCGCCAGGGCTGTTCGGCGGCCCTGGCTGACAACCGTGCCGATGGCGCGCACCGTTCCGGTGTCCACGGTGATCCGCCTCAGGAACTTCACGGTGAGGTCGAGCGAGGTGTAGGCCATGCCCTGCGGAAGGGTGGACTGCACGGCGCAGCCGGCCGCCGAGTCGAGCAGGGTGGCGAAGACGCCGCCGTGCACGCTGCCGATCGGGTTGTAGTGCTCCTCCCCCGGGGTGAGCGAGAAGACCGCCCTGCCGGGCTCCACCTCGTCCAGGGTGAAGTCCACGGTGCGGCTGACGGGCGGCCCCGGGAGCCGCCCCGCCAGCAGTTCGCGCAGGAAGTCGATGCCGGCCATGCGCCCGGCGGCTTCCGCGAGGACCGCGGGGTCGTCCCATTGATACGTGCGCATGCGTCCCACGAGCCGAGGCCTTCCCGTCTGGCTTTTGCAAGTGAAGCTAGCCCTCGGTCCACCTGACTGTCAATGACGAAGTCAGCCCTCTACCATGGCGGAATGGAGTGGCTTGAGGCGAGCACGGAGAACTGCCCCGTCCAGCGCACGCTCGACGTGGTGGGGGAGAAATGGACGTTGCTGATCCTGCGGGACGCCGTCAACGGGGTCCGCCGCTTCGACGACTTCCACCGTCACATCGGCCTGTCGGAGGCCGTCCTCAGCGACCGCCTCCGGAAGCTGATCTCGGCCGGCGTGCTGAAGACCGTGCCCTACCGGGAGCCGGGCAACCGCTCCCGCAACGAGTACCGCCTGACCCGCAAGGGCTGGGACCTGTGGCCCGTCCTCATGGCGCTCGGTCAGTGGGGCGAGACCTACGCCCTGGGCACCGAGGGACCCGTGCTGGACGTCCGCCACACCGGCTGCGACGCCCCGGTCCGCGTCGTCGTCGAGTGCTCCGCGGACCACGCGGCCCTCACCCCCGGCGAGGTCACCGCCCGGCTGGGGCCGGGGGCCCGCCCCCGCTCCTGACAAGGGGCCGCCCGCCTTCCGGGCCCGACGGGGAACGCCCCGCCGCCGCAGGGGGCGGAGTCGGCAGGGTGGCCCGAACCGGCCGGCGCCGCCGATCCCCTCGCGGCAGGAGCCGACGGGGCCGGCAGCCGTGGCGGCCGTTCGACGACCGGCGGAACCCATGACGGCCGTTCGACGGCGGCGCGGCTCGCCCGCGCGGTGGCGGAGCCCGCCGCCCCGAGCGGGAGAACGGGACGGCCGGCCCGCCGTGCGAAACGCGAACCGCCCCGCTCAGGCGCTCGCCTGCCGGCGTGCGGCCATCCTCCGTGGTGCGGCATGGTGCACCGCCCCACCGGCATCGGCCGGCCCCCGGTGCAGCAGCCACAGGGACGTCATGGACAACAGGCCGGCGAAGACGACCAGGAAGAACACCGACACCCACATCTGCCGGCTCCCCGGGTCCTCCCACCCCGCCCAGGCGGCCGAGGCGGCCCACAGCAGGGCTCCCCCCGCGTAGACGGGGCGGATGCGCCGCAACTGCCGAGCGGCACGCACGGATTCAGCGTGATCGTTCTCCGGTGTCATGGCGGCCCAGTACCCCGAAACGCCGCTCCTACCGTCCCGGCACCACCCGGAATCCCGGCGGACGGCCCGCGCCCGCCCTCAGGCTCTCGGGCTCTCAGGGCGAGGCCGGGCGACGGCTCATCCCTGGCGGCCGGGAGTCCGCCGGAACGCCACCGCCGCGACGACGCCGCCGATCAGGCCGAAGAGATGCCCCTGCCAGCTGACCCCGGTCGCCGTCGGCAGCACGCCCCAGAGGATCGAGCCGTAGACGGCACCGACGAGGAGCCCCACCAGCACGTCCCCCATGCGGCGGTCGACGAAGCCGCGGACGACCAGATAGCCGAAGAGGCCGAAGACGACGCCGGAGGCGCCCGCGGTCGTGGAGTACGCCGGTGCCGTGAGCCAGACGCCCAGGCCGCTCACCAGCGTGATCAGCGCGGTGACGGCGAGGAAGCGACGGATGCCGGACAGGGCGGCGAGGAAGCCCATCACCAGCAACGGCAGACTGTTGGCGGCGAGATGGCCGAAGCCGAAGTGCAGGAAGGCGGCGGGCACGACGTCGCGCAACTCGCCGAACTCCCGCGGCGAGATGCCGTAGGAGTCGAGGGCGTGGCCGCTGACCGCGTCGATGATCTCCAGCACCCACAGCAGGGCGACCCACCCCGCGACCAGCACCGCTGCGTCCCGGGCGCGGGCCCGCCGCGACGGCGGTGCGGGCCGCGTCACGTCGTACGCTCCGGCCGGTCCGTTGCGCGATCCGGCACCGAAGTCCGATCCGTACACCACAGCAGCCCCCTCCGATGCCTTCCCGTCCGTCAATTGTGCCCGACCCGGTCGCCTCCTGATCCGCGATCACCATGGGGAGGAGGGCCGGTCGTGTGCGCGGTGCGGGGCCCGCGGGCGTCCGCGGAGTCCCGGTGTCCGGTACCGGCCGACCGATCCGTGGGCGCGCGGGCGGGCGCTGGTAAAATGGGTGAACGCTTTCGACGCCGCCGGGGTCCGTACCAACGGGTACGGACCCCGGCGCGTTGCGGGCGTCACACCGAGGAAGGTTCCCCATGAACGCGAAGCCGCCGGCCCCTGGACTCCCGCACACCGGCAAGCACCGGCCGGCGACGGCGCCGCAGGACGAACTCCCGACGTCCCCGGCCGTCTCCCCCGGCCTGCCGCCGGCCGCGTCCTTCGGCGCGCTCGGCCTCCCGCCGGAACTGCTGACGACGATGACCGGCCTCGGCGTGACGGAGCCCTTCCCGATCCAGGCGGCGACCCTGCCCGACGCGCTGGCCGGCCGCGACGTCCTCGGCCGGGCGCGGACCGGCTCCGGCAAGACGCTGGCGTTCGGCCTCGCCCTCCTCGTCCGCACGGCAGGCCGGCGGGCGGAACCGAAGCGGCCCCGGGGGCTGGTCCTGGTGCCGACCCGGGAGCTCGCCCAGCAGGTGGGCGAGGCACTGGAGCCGTACGCACGGGTGCTGGACGTGCGGCTGGCGACGGTGGTCGGAGGCCTGTCGATCAACCGGCAGACGGCGCTGCTGCGGGCCGGCGCCGATGTCGTCGTCGCGACGCCGGGGCGGCTGACCGATCTGCTGTCGCGCCGGGACTGCTTCCTGAACCACGTGCGGGTCACGGTGCTGGACGAGGCGGACCAGATGTGCGACCTGGGGTTCCTGCCCCAGGTCTCCGACATCCTCGAGCAGATTCCCGCCGACGGGCAGCGGCTGCTGTTCTCGGCCACGCTCGACCGGGGCGTCGACCAGCTGGTGCGGGACCATCTGCACGAGCCGGTCCTCGCGTCGGTCGACCGTTCGGCCGGCTCCGTCGCCACGATGGAGCACCATGTCCTGAACATCCACGCCGCCGACAAGTACGCGACCGCGACCGAGATCGCCGCGCGGGACGGCCGGGTGCTGATGTTCCTGGACACCAAGGCCGCCGTGGACCAGTTCACCCGGCACCTGCGGGCGAGCGGGGTGCGGGCGTCCGCCCTGCACAGCGGGAAGTCGCAGCCCCAACGCACCCACACGCTGGCCCAGTTCAAGAAGGGCGAGGTCACCGTGCTGGTGGCCACCAATGTCGCCGCGCGCGGCATCCACATCGACGCGCTCGACCTCGTCGTCAACGTGGACCCGCCGGCCGACGCCAAGGACTACCTGCACCGGGGCGGGCGTACGGCGCGGGCCGGGGAGTCCGGCAGGGTGGTCACGCTGGTCACGCCCAACGAGCGGCGTGAGGTGAACCGGATGATGTCCGAGGCCGGGATCAGGCCGACGGTCACCCAGGTCCGCTCCGGTGAGGCGGCGCTGACCGCGATCACCGGGGCGAGGCGTCCACCGGCCGGGACGAAGGGCGGCGGCGGCAACGCTCCCTTCCGCGGGCTGGGCACCCGTCCGGCCGGCGCCGCCAAGGAGTCCCGCAGGACCGCCGAGGCCCGCAGGACGGCGGAGGCCCGTGCGGCGGCCCGGGTGCGCAGGGGCCGCTGACGGGAGGCGGACCGGCCCGTCGTCCGTGCCGCGGGCCGGGGGCTGTTGCCGTGGGTCAGGCCGAGGTCCTGCGCCGGTCGGCCTGTTCGCGCAGTTCCTCGTTGATGCGCCTGGCTTCTTCGAGCTGGTCCTCGAGGATGATGATCCGGCAGGCGGCCTCGATGGGGGTGCCGGCGTCGACGAGTTCCCGCGCGCGTGCCGCGATGCGCAGCTGGTACCGGGAGTAGCGACGGTGCCCGCCGCCGGAGCGCAGGGGCGCGATCAGGCGGTTGTCGCCCAGGGTGCGGAGGAAGGCGGGGGTGGTGCCGAGCATGTCGGCGGCCCGGCCGATGGTGTAGGCGGGGTAGTCGTCGTCGTCGAGCGGGTCGAGGGTGCGGGGATCGGCAGGGGGCATAGACCTCTTCTTTCCAAGGACGCGTCGGGGGGCCCTGGACGCTCATCTGCGTCCAGGGCCCCGAGGTTTCAACACCATCTACCGGCTGACCTGCACCGGCTTCCTTGTTCCGCCTGCCCGCCGCGTGGGCGGGTCTGCGGGGATCGCGAATGCGTGACCGTGGACCACCTTCCGATCTAGGGTCTGCGGTACCCGGGCGGTACTCCGTCCTCACCCGGGCGATCCTGATGGCGTCTGCTCCTCACCTCATTCGGTTGCGCGATGTTTCCATGTGCGGTTACTGCACGGCAGCTCGTCCTGCCGCTTGGTTCGGCTTCCTGACTACGAGCACAACGCTAGCTCCCGCATCAGGGAATGTCTACTGCCGTCACGACAGATTTTCTTCCGCTCGAAGAGATCTTCTTCTGTCGCGGCAGGGATTCTTTCGACGGCTGCCGGACACGGTGTCCCCATCCGGCGGCGGCCCTGCGGACCGCGGGTCCCAGCGGCCCGTCCGACAGCGGGGCCGGCGCTTTCCGCCCGCCGTTTGCGACGCCCGCGCTCCGGGGACCCGGCTGCGCATGAACACAACGCCACGACTCCGCCGTCCGAAGCAGAGCAGACTGCTGTGGCTCCTGGACCGTCTGGAGCGCAGTCCCCGAGCCGATCCCCTGATCGACACCCTCGGCAACGGAGTGCGCGCCCTGCCGCTCGGACGCGGACGGGACGTGCTGCACGGCCGTTGGCTGGGGCACCCGGTCCATCCGGCGATGGTGCAGGTGCCGATCGGGAGCTGGCTGTCCGCGGCCGTCCTCGACGCCCTTCCCGGCCGTTCCCGCGAGGCGGGCCTGCTGGTGGGCGTCGGCCTGGCCGCCGCCGCGCCCGCGGCGCTGGCGGGTGCGGTGGACTGGGCGGAACTGCACCGGGAGCAGACCCGCGTGGGACTCGTGCACGCGGCGGCGAACCTCGCCGCCGTCGGCCTCTACGCGGCCTCCCTCACCTGTCGCCTCCGGGGCCGGCCGGCCGCCGGCCGGACCTACGGCTTCCTCGGCCTGACGGCGGTCGGGCTCGGAGGCGTGCTGGGCGGACACCTGGCCTACCGGCAGGCGTCCGGCGCCAACCACGCGGAAGAGGTCCCGCACGTCGTGCGCGAGGGCTGGCACCGGATCGGCGCCGTGGACGAGTTCCCGGTCGAGCAGCCCGTACGGCGTGTCGTGGACGACGTGCCGGTCGTGGTGGTCCGCCGGTCCGGCGGGGACGTCCACGCGCTGGCCGAACGGTGCAGCCACCTCGCGGGTCCGCTGTCCGAGGGCACCGTGTCCGACGGATGTGTGCGGTGCCCGTGGCACGGCAGCGTCTTCCGGCTCTCCGACGGATGGAACGTGCACGGCCCGGCCACCGCGCCCCAGCCCGCCTTCGACACCCGGATCCTCGACGGCCACGTCGAGATCCGCCTGCCCCGGCACGACCGGCCGAGGCGCCGGCACGCGAGCGGCGCCGGCGCGACCGCCGTTCTCCGCCGGCACCACGACTGACGTCCACCCGCGCGCGGTGCCCCGGCCGCCCTGACGGCCACTGCCGGGTTCCGTCCCTCCGAGCAGCACACCCGTGGTCTTGCGCGTGGACCGGGCTGAGCCTGGTCCACGCGCAAGGCCTAACGGGCGAGCAGAACGACTGTCGTGCTCACCGCGGCGGCGCAGGCGAGGACGGCCGACGCGAACGCGGCGTGGTGCTTGAGCAGGTCGTGGCGGAGGGCGGCGTAGCGGGCCTCGTACTGCTGCCGCAGCTCGGCGGACCGGCGGACCGTGTCCCGCAGCATCCGGCGGGTGAGGTCGGTGCGCTGCCGGACGTAGTGGCGGGTCAGGTCGTCGGCCTGGCCCGTGGTCAGCCAGGGCAGCCGGGCGCAGAGGTCTTCGGCGTCGCGGTGCGCCTGGTCGTGGTGGGCGCGGGCGAGGAGGTAGCCCTCGGCCTGGTCGGCCAGGGCGCTGTCCCGCCCGTCGGGTGCGGGGTGCCCACCGGCTGTCACCGCGGTTCGCCCTTGTGGCCCTCGGCGTCGACGGCGTCCCGCTGACCGGCGTTGACCTCCTGTTCCATCTGCGCGAGTTCGGGGTGGTGCAGGTCGAAGGCGGGGGATTCGGAGCGGATGCGCGGCAGGGTGACGAAGTTGTGGCGCGGCGGCGGGCAGGAGGTGGCCCATTCCAGCGAGCGGCCGTAGCCCCAGGGGTCGTCGACCTCGACCCGCTGCCCTTTCCGGGTGGTCCTCCAGACGTTGTAGAGGAACGGGAGCGTGGACAGGCCGAGCAGGAACGCGCCGATGGAGGAGAGGGTGTTGAGGGCGGTGAACCCGTCCGCGGAGAGGTAGTCGGCGTACCGCCGGGGCATGCCTTCGGCGCCGAGCCAGTGCTGGACCAGGAACGTCATGTGGAATCCGACGAACAGGGTCCAGAAGTGGATCTTCTCCAGCCGGGGTTCCAGCATCTTGCCGGTCATCTTCGGCCACCAGAAGCTGAAGCCGCCGAACATCGCGAAGACGATCGTGCCGAACAGGACGTAGTGGAAGTGGGCGACCACGAAGTAGCTGTCGGTGACGTGGAAGTCCATCGGCGGGGAGGCGAGCAGGACGCCGGTCAGGCCGCCGAAGAGGAAGGTGACCAGGAAGCCGGCCGCCCACAGCATCGGTGGTTCGAAGGAGATCGAGCCGTTCCACATGGTGCCGATCCAGTTGAAGAACTTCACCCCGGTCGGCACCGCGATCAGGAAGCTCATGAAGGAGAAGAACGGCAGCAGGACGGCCTGCGTGGCGAACATGTGGTGCGCCCAGACGCTCACGGACAGGCCGGTGATGGCGATGGTGGCGCCGACCAGACCCATGTAGCCGAAGATCGGCTTGCGGGAGAACACCGGGAGGATCTCGGTGACCACCCCGAAGAACGGCAGGGCGAGGATGTACACCTCGGGGTGGCCGAAGAACCAGAACAGGTGCTGCCACAGGATCGGCCCGCCGTTCTGCGGGTCGAAGATGTGCGCGCCGAACTTGCGGTCCGCCTCCAGGGCGAGCAGGGCCGCGGCCAGGACGGGGAAGGCGAGCAGGACCAGTACGGAGGTGAGCAGCACGTTCCAGGTGAAGATCGGCATCCGGAACATGGTCATGCCCGGTGCGCGCATGCAGAGGATCGTGGTGATGAAGTTGACCGAGCCGAGGATCGTGCCGAAGCCGCCGAGCGTGAGCCCCATGATCCACAGGTCGCCGCCCACCTGGGGGCTGCGCTCGATGCCGCTGAGGGGCGTGTAGGCGGTCCAGCCGAAGTCGGCGGCGCCGTCGGGAACCATCAGGCTGCTCATCGCGATCAGGCCGCCGAAGAGGAACAGCCAGTACGCGAACATGTTGAGCCGCGGGAAGGCGACGTCCGGGGCGCCGATCTGCAAGGGCATGATGGCGTTCGCGAACCCGGCGAACGTCGGTGTGGCGAACAGCAGCAGCATGACCGTGCCGTGCATGGTGAACGCCTGGTTGTACTGCTCGTTCGACAGCATCTGCAGGCCGGGCCTGGCCAGTTCCGCCCTGATCGCCAGGGCCAGTGCTCCGCCGATCAGGAAGAAGCAGAACGACGTGATCAGGTAGAGGTGGCCGATCTTCTTGTGATCGGTCGTGGTCAGCCAGCTGACGATCACTCGGCCCCGGCCGTGGCGTGCCACCGCCGGCACGGGAGCAACAGGTTCGGTCTGGGTCGCCATCGATTCCCTCGGTCGGCAGTGGGGGTCCCGGTGGACGAAGGGGCACCGGGAGTCCTGCCCGCTCGCCGAGCCGGGCGCTCGGGTGCGGCAGTGTGCGACCAGCCCAGCGGCGACCACGCCCGCCGTGGAGGCGCCACGCCCGGTGGTGTCCTCTTTTCAGCCGGACGGCGGACGACACAGCAGTGCCGTGCCGGTGGACGACACACCCGTACCGTGCCGGTGGACGTCACGTTCCGCGCCCGATCCGGCGGGGGCGACGACCCGCCTTCCGCCGGCGGACGGGGCCGGCGCGGGGAGCGTCCGGGGTCCCGCGCATCGACCGGTTCCCGGGACACGGGCGGCTAACGTGACCCGCATGCCCGAAATGCCACAAGATGCTCGCGGTGAGCCGGCTCCGCCGCCGCGGGGTTGGGCCAGGTTCAAGGAGTCCCCGCTCCTGCCCGCGGCCGTGCTCGTGCTGATCCTGACGGCGGCCGCGGCCCTGTTCGCCGGTTCCTACACCTACTCCATGGCCGACCCGACCCCGCGCTCGATCCCCACCGCGCTGGTCGGCTCCCCCCAGCAGCCCGAGGGCCGGCGCTTCCTCGACGGCATGGAGAAGGCCCTCAACACGGCGGTGAAGATCACCCCCTACGACACGGCGGCCGAGGCCCGGACTGCGGTGGAGGAGCAGCGGGTCTTCGCGATCGTCGACGTGCGCAGGGGGGAGCGGGCCGTCGTGCTGGATCTCTCCGCGGCGTCCGGCGCGTCGGTCGCGGAGGTACTGGCCGAGGCGGCGCCCGCGGTGGGCCGGCGAACGGGCGTCGCCGTCACGGTCCGGGACGTCAACCCCCTCCAGGAGGGAGACCCGCGAGGACTGGCGATCTTCTACGTCTCCCTCGCGGCGGTGATCATCGGGTTCGTCGGCGCGATCCAGCTCAGCGTGCACGCACGGGCCCTCACACCGATCGAGCGCATCGTCTGCACCGCTCTGTACGCGCTGCTGGGCGGGTTCGCGATCGCCGCGACGGTGGACTGGCTGCTGGGGGCGCTCGATCTGCCGTTCGTCGAGTCGTGGCTGATCCTGGCGCTCACGCTGTTCACGAGCGGCATGGTCTTCACGATGTTCAACACCCTCGTGGGCCGCTGGGCGATGCTGCCGACCTGGGGGCTGATGGTCCTGCTGGGCAATCCTTCATCGGGCGGCGCGGTGTCGTGGCCGCTGCTGCCCTCCCCACTGGGCCTGATCGGCCGGTGGCTCCCGCCCGGTGCGTCCGTGAACGCCCAGCACACGGCGGTGTACTTCGCGGGGCACCAGCACGCTTTCCCCTTCCTGGTGCTGGCAGGATGGGCCGCGGTGTCCTGCGGGGTCTTCTGGACCTGGCGCCACCGGCACCCGGGAGGCCGCGAGACCCGGCCGGAGGGCGGTGCCGACGCCGGGGCCGCGTGACCTCCGCGACGGCCCCGGCGGGCCGGCGGCGTCCGCAGCCCGGGGAACCCGTCCCGTCAGGCGTCCTCGACCGTGACCGTGACGGGCGTCCCGGCCTCCACGGTCCGGCTGACCGTGCAGAGCTTGTCGTGGGAGACCTTGACCGCCCGGGGGAGGATCGCGCGGGCACGGCCGCCGGCCTCGTCGTCCGGGAAGGCGACGGAGAAGCTGACGGAGAGGTCGGTCAGCCGGTTGCCGAGCTCGTCGCCGACCTTGTCGCCGGTCACGGTGACCGTGAACCGGGTCGGCTCGCTGTGACGGGCGGTGGCCACGTCGACGTCGACGGCCGTGCAGCCCCCGAGCGCGGCGAGCAGCAGCTCGACCGGTGTGAAGTCGGTTTCGCCGTCCTCCGCGGAACCGGTGCCGAAACTGATCGTGCCGCCGCGCGGGTTGGTGGCGGTGAAGTGTCCGGTACCGGTCCGTTCGACGGTGACGGAACGCAGGGTGTTCTCGGTCATGCGACGGACAGTAGCGGGCGCGCGCGCCGGAGGCGATCGCCGGGGGCGCGGCCGAGGCGCCCGGACCCGTTTCTCCGTGTTCTCGGTGCTCTCCGTGTTCTCGGTGCTCTCCGTGCTCTCCGTGCTCTCCGCGGCGGACCTCCGCGGCCGGCACCTGGTTCGGCTGCCGGGCGTTCCCCTCCGCCGACGGGGGAATCGTTTCCCTCGCGCGGCGCGTCCCGGGGGCTCAGTACCGCTGGGCCTTGGCGATCTCCGCCGTCAGTTGCGGCTCGGAGGGCTTGCGGCTGACGGCGAGGGGCTGTGCCCGCTCACCCGGCGCGAGGTCCTCGGCGCCGACGTAACGGGTTTCGACGACCTTCCCGTCAGGATCGCGGAAGTCGACCTGGACGGCGTACGAGGCGGTGTCGCCGGACCGGTTGGTGATGTTCACGACGACGGCGAGCAGCCCGCCGGTCTGCGCCCGCGGCTTGCCGGTGAGGGAGACGTCGGCGGTGGCGTTGCCCCGGCCGTCGACGCCCTTCAGTTCCTTCTCGGCGGCGGCGCCGGCGCGGGCCGCCTCGGCGGAGACCGACGCCTCGAACTCCGAGGCACGGGCCGAGGCGGAGGACGCGGCGGCGGAGACCGACGCCTTCGCGGACTCCGCGAGCGACCGCAGGGCGGACGGCGCCGAGCCGGTGAAGGAGGCGGTGGCCGGTGCCGAGGGCCGCACGCTCGCGGACGAGGTCGTGTCACCGCCGTCGTCCGCACCGCACGCGGCGAGCGTCGCCGTGCCGAGGAGGGGAGCGAGCGCCATCGCGACGGCCGCCAGGGGCGCCCGTCGTGACGCCGTCCGGGTCCGGTGCGTGTCCATCCGTGCGGTCCTCCCGCGTCTCACCTCGCGTGGCCTCACGACGGGGCGGCCGAACCCGGTGCGCCGAACCGGCCCCCGGCGGTGCCCGCGGCGCCCGTCCCGTGAGGTGGGGCCCGTGGCCCCTCACCGATCATCCGGGCGGCGCGGCGGCCCAGCCACTCGGGACGGCCGGGCGGGCGGCCGACCGGCACCGGTGACGGAGCCACCCCGGAGCGGGGCAGGGCTCAGTGCAGTACCCGCAGCGCGCCGGGGAGGACCGTGGCGGTGACCGGGAGTTCGGCCTCGACCTCGCCGTCGGCGCCGTAGGGGACGCCGCGGTCGGCTTCGACGCGGACCCGGGTGCCGCGCAGGACGTGCACCTCGGGGCGGCGGACGTGGGTGCCGGTCTTCAGTTCGTTCATCAGGGCGAAGAACAGGCGCCGGGGGGCGTGCCGGATCAGCACGACGTCCAGCAGGCCGTCGTCGATCCTGGCGTCGGGGGCGATGACGCGGCCCGAGCCGTAGAAGCCGGAGTTGGCCGCGACGACGGTGTAGCCGTGGTGGGCGTGCTCGACGCCGTCGACGGTGACGCGGTACCGGGCGGGGCGCCAGCCGGCCACCGCGCGCAGGCCTCCGGCGTAGTAGGCGGCGGCGCCCCTGAGCAGTCCGGCGTGGTTGGCGTGGCGGTTGGCGAGCGCGTCGACCCCGGCGTAGACGCTGCCGAGGACGACGGTGCGGTCGTGGACCGCGGAGCGCACCTCGATGGTGTCGACGGGGCACGGTTCGGCCTGCAGCAGGACACGGGCCAGGGCGTCCGCCCCGGTGGGCAGCCTCAGGGCCCGGGCGAAGTCGTTGCCGCGCCCCGCCGGTATCAGGCCCAGGACGGCGTCGGTGCCGCTGAGGGCTCCGCCGATGGCGCCGGTGATGCCGTCGCCGCCGACGGCCAGCACGATCCGCCCGCGTTCCCCGGCGGTCCGGGCGAGTTCCTGGGCGTGTCGCAGGCTCCGGCTGTGGGCGGTCTCCAGGTCGGCGCCCGCGTCCCGCAGCAGCCGGGCCACCCCGAGGAGGGCCGCCGCGCCCGTGGCGGCGCCTGCGGTGGGGTTGACGACGGCCGTGAACTGTCGCATCGGGTGGGCCTCCGGGCGGTCGGCGGATGGACGCGTGGGCGGATGGACGGACGGGTGGATCGGCCGGCGGTGGAGCGGGTGCCGGGTCGGTTCAGTCTGCGGGAAGCAGGACGCCCGGGTTGAGGACTCCGGCCGGGTCGAGGCGTCGTTTGACGGCTCGCAGGGCGTCGACGGCCAGGTCGCCGGCCTCGCGCACGTACCAGTCGCGGTGGTCGGTGCCCACCCCGTGGTGGTGGGTGATGGTGCCGCCGGCGGCGAGGATCGCGTCGTTGGCCGCGTGCTTGGCGCGGGTCCAGTGGGCGAGGGGGTTCTCGCCCTGGGCGCCGACGACGGTGAAGTAGAGGGAGGCGCCGTTCTCGTAGACGTGCGAGACGTGGCACATGACCAGGGGCGGGGTGCCCGCCGCGGTGAGGGTCTCGGTCAGGGCCTCGCGGACGCCGGCGTACAGCTCCGGCAGGCGGGACCAGAACGCGGCGGTCTCCAGCGTCTCGGCGAAGGCGCCCGCGTCGAGCAGCGCGTCCCTGAGGTAGGGGGCGGAGTAGCGGCCGTGCGCCCAGCGGCGGCCGGGCTCCTCCCCCAGCGGCTGTCCGCCGGCCTCGCGCAGCACCGCGGCCGCCGCGGCGCGGCGATGGGCGGTGTCCTCGTCGGTGCCCTCGAAGCCGACGACGGCCAGGCAGCCGGCGTTCCCGTCCGGGGCGCCGGAGCCGATGGCGTCGGGCTGGGCCAGGCCGACGAGGGTCTCCGTCTCGTCGGACAGGCGCAGCACCGTCGGCCGGGGCCCGTCCTGGGCCAGCCGGCGCAGGGCGTCGGTGCCCTGCCGGAAGTCCGGGAAGCGCCAGCCGTCGTAGACGCGGGAGCGCGGGACGGGACGGACGCGGACGGTGACCGAGGTGATCACGCCGAACGCGCCCTCCGAGCCGAGCAGGAGCTGGCGCAGGTCGGGGCCCGCGGCGGAGCGCGGGGCGCGGCCGGTCTCGACGGTGCCCTCGGGGGTGGCGAGGGTGAGGCCGAGGACCATGTCGTCGAAGCGGCCGTGGCCGGCGGAGGCCTGTCCGCTGGAGCGGGTGGCGGCGAACCCGCCGATGGTGGCCCACTCGTAGGACTGGGGGAAGTGGCCGAGGGTGAAGCCGTGTCCGGCGAGCAGCGCCTCGGCGTGCGGGGCGCGCAGGCCGGCCTGGAGGGTGGCGGTCCGCGAGACGGGGTCGACGGCCAGGAGGCCGTTCATGCGGCGCAGGTCGAGGGAGACGAAGGCGCCGCGCCGGACGGGGGCGAGCCCGCCGACGACCGAGGTGCCGCCGCCGAAGGGCACGGCCGCCAGCCCGTGGGCGGCGCAGGCCCGCAGGACGGCGAGGACCTCGTCGTGTCCGGCGGGGAGGACCACGGCCGCGGGGAGGTCGTCGACCTCGCCGGCGCGGATGCGCAGCAGGTCGGGGGTGGACTTGCCGCGGGTGTGCCGGATGCGGGCCTCGGCGTCGGTGCGGACGTGCTCGGGGTGTCCCCCGACGGCGGCCAGCAGGGCGTCGTGCGCCTCGGCGTCGAGGGGTGCGGCGGGGACCGGGATCCGGTCGAGCGGCACCGGGGCGGTGGCGCGCGGCTCGACGCCGAGCAGGTCGTGCAGCAGCCCGAGCACCGTGTCGGGCAGCACCGTCGCCGCGGCGGGATCGCCCCAGCCGCTCCACAGCATGTCCATCGGTGTCGTCCTCCAGGTCGGCGGTGCGGGAGGCCGTCTCGTCGCGGTCCCCGTGAGGCGTTACACTGTGACACATGACGCCTATTCGTCACAACCAGTCGGACGGGGACGCGGTGCTCGACGCGGTGCGCGACTGCGTCCTGGCCGTCGGAGTCCGCCGTACGACGCTCACCGACGTGGCCCGCCGGGCGGGGGTCTCCCGCATGACCCTCTACCGGCGCTGGCCCGACGTCCGCTCGCTGGTCGGCGACCTCATGACCCGCGAATGGGTCGGGGTCGCCACCGGCGCCATGCCCGAGCGGCGCCCGGGCACCGACGCCCGCACCCTCCTCGTCGACGGCCTGGTGGCGGGGGTGACCGCCTTCCGCGCCCATCCGCTGTTCCGCAAGATCGTCGACGTGGACCCCGAACTCCTCCTCCCCTACGTCCTCGACCGGCGCGGGGCGAGCCAGGAGGCCCTGCTGGAACTGCTCGCCGCCGGAGTGCGCGAGGGCCACGCGGACGGCTCGGTGCGGCCCGGCCATCCGGGGCGGCAGGCCCGCTCCCTGCTGCTCGTCGTCCAGTCGTTCACGCTGTCCCTGCGGACCATGACCGACGAGGGCGACCCGGACCTCGACTCCGCGGCCTTCCTCGGGGAGTTGCGGACCCTCCTGGAGAGGACCCTCACGCCATGAGCCGCACCAGCAGCACCGCCCCGCCCCGCGGCGCCTCCTCGCTGTCGGCCGCCCGCCGCGCGCGGGAGCTCGCCGAGGCCGTGGGCGGGCCGACGGTGGACGTCCTGGTCGTCGGCCTGGGCGCGACGGGTGCCGGAGCCGCCCTCGACGCGGCCGCCCGGGGCCTGACGGTCGCCGCCGTCGACGCCCACGACCTCGCCTTCGGCACCTCCCGCTGGAGTTCGAAGCTCATCCACGGCGGCCTGCGCTACCTCGCCTCCGCGCAGTTCGACGTCGCCCACGAGAGCGCGGTGGAGCGCGGCCTGCTCATGGAGCGCACCGCGCCGCACCTGGTGCACGCCGAACCCTTCGTCCTGCCGCTCACCCCGCTGGTCACGCGCGGCCAGGCGGCCCTGGCCTGGGCGGGCTTCCGCGCCGGGGACGCCCTGCGGCTCGCCGCCCGCACCGCACGGGCCACGCTGCCGGCGCCCCGCCGCCTCTCGGCGACGGAGGCCCGTCACCTCGCCCCGGCCGTACGCCCCGAAGGACTCCGCGGCGGTCTGCTGTCCTGGGACGGCAAGGTCACCGACGACGCCCGCCTGGTCACCGCCCTCGCCCGGACGGCCGCCGCCCACGGCGCCCGCGTCCTCACCCGGGTACGGGCACTGCGGCTCACCGGCCGCGGAGCCGTGGTCCGCGACGAACTGACCGGCGAGGAGGGCGAGATCCGGGCCCGCACGGTCGTCAACGCCTCCGGCGTCTGGGCCGGCCGGCTGGTCGAGGGCATCCGGATACGGCCGTCCCGGGGCACCCACCTCGTCCTGCGCTCCGAGCGCCTCGGCGCCCTCCCGGCAGGACTGCACGTCCCGGTGCCGGGCGAGACGAACCGCTTCGTCCTGGTCCTCCCCCAGGGCGACGGCCGCGTCTACGTCGGGCTCACGGACGAACCCGTCGACGGCGACCTGCCCGACGTGCCGGCCGCCCCGGAGTCGGACATCGGCTTCCTCCTCGACGTCCTCGGCTGCGTGCTCGACACCCCCGTGCACCGTCGCGACGTGGTCGGCGCCTTCGCCGGGCTGCGCCCGCTGCTGGACTCGGTGGACACCGGCCGCACCGCGGACATCTCCCGGCGGCACGCGGTCGTCGACGGGGGCGACGGCGTCGTCACGGTGGTCGGCGGCAAGCTCACCACCTACCGGAGGATGGCCCAGGACGCCGTCGACGCCGCCGTCGCCTCGGGCCGCCTCACCGCCGCCCCCTGCCGCACGGCCCGCCTCCCCCTCGTCGGCGCGGCGCCCCCGCGGACGCTGCGCGCCCTCGCCGCACCCCGGCGCCTCGTCCGGCGCTACGGCACGGAGGCCCCGGCCGTCCAGGCCCTCGCCGCCGCCCACCCGCACCTCGCCGAGCCCGTCCTCGCGGGCCATCCCGTCACCGGCGCGGAACTGGTGTGGGCACTGCGTCACGAAGGCGCCCTCGACGAGGCCGACCTCCTCGACCGCCGCACCCGCGTCGGCCTGGTGCCGGAGGACCGCGACCGGGCTCTGCCCGCCGTACGCCGCCTGCTGGACGAGACCCGGGACCGGCCGCGCCCGGGTCTGTCGTGACCCTCGCCGACCAGGACGGCGGGGCCTGACACCAGGACGGCGGGGCCTGACACCAGGACGGCGGGGCCTGACGTGCGGGGCCTCAGCCGTCCGTGAGGCCGAGGCCGGCGAGGGCGCGCCTGCCGTTCTCCCGGTGGCCGGGGCCGGCCAGCAGCAGCGTCCGTGCCGACTGGTAGGGGCAGCCCGCCGCCTCGAAGGCCGCCGCGGCGGCGAGCTGACGTGCCGGGTCGCCGTCCAGCAGCGCCTGGGCCCGGTCCAGTTGGGCGGTGGCGACCGGGTTGCCGGCGACCGTGCCGCGGGCGGCGGCGACCCGGTCACGGGCGTCCGGGTGGCCGGCGAGCACCGAGGCCTCCGCCCGCAGGGCGACGTACCAGTGCAGCCAGATCCAGGAGACCCACTTCCACACCTGGTCCGGCTCCGGTGCGACGCGCTCCAGGGCCCGGTCCGGCTCGCCGTGGTGGAGCAGGACCATCGCGTCGAAGACCGCGCCGTAGCCGTGGCGGTGCTCCGACCCGGTGCCCGCCCGGTCGACGATCCCGAGCCAGGCCGCCCGGGCGTCGTGGTCGCCCCGCAGGCCGTGGACCATGGCGACCGACGCGGCGGCCGGGCCGAGCGAGAACGACCGTTGCCGGCCGCTGCGCCGCCACGCGTCGAGGAACCCCGCACTGCCGGTGAGCACGTCGTCGGCGCGGCCCGCGAACGCGTCCGCGATCAGGAGCCAGGACGTGGCGTGGTGGCCCACCTCGGCGAACAGCGGGTGGGCGGCGAGTCGCCCGCCCCACCGGCGGGCCTGCGGCAGGTCCCCCACGCCGAGGGCGGTTCCGGCGGCCATGGCGAGGGCGTCCATCCGCTCGTGGGTGGCGGCGGGGGTGGGCGGCACCGGCTCCAGGACGGCGATCCGGCGCCGGGCGGCAGCCGCGGCGCCGAAGGAGTCACCGGCCCAGGTCAGGGCGCCGGACAGGGCGTCGAGCGCGGCGGACTCGGCCACCGGATCACCCGCCCGCCGGGCGAGTTCCACGGCCCGCTCGGCGCGCCCGACGGTCTCGTGCGCGGTGTTGTCGGTGTCCCCCTGGACCGCGCCGAAGGCATCCGCGAGCACCGCCGCCTCGGCCAGCGCCAGCGCCGCCCCGGTCACCGGGTCGGCGTTGTCCTCGGCTTCGCTCTCGGCTTCGCTCTCGGCTTCGCAGGACAGTTCCCGTGCCGTCCCCAGCATGGCCCTCGCCTCGGCGGCGGTGGGGACCCGGGTGAACTCGCTCGAGAAGCGGTACGCGACGGTGGCGGCCGTCGCCAGGTCGCGGCCGGCACCCGGGCGGTCACCGGCCCGCCGGGCGGCCTCCGCGGCGCCGCGGTGCAGGCGGAGCATGTCGTCGCCGAGCCTGCGGCAGCCGGCCACCGCGGCGGCCTCCCGCAGTGCCTCGGCACAGGCCGCGTCATCGGCGAGCGCGGCCGCCAGTTCGTAGCACTGCTGGGCCTCGCCGAGCAGGTGGTGGGCGAAGGTCAGCCCGCCCATGGCCAGGGCGAGACGGTGGGCGTCCGCACGCTGCTCCGGCCGGTCGGCGGCCCAGGCGAGGGCGGCTCTGACGTCCTCGGCCAGGGCGTCGAACCGGGCGCGCCGGCCGGCGCCCTCGCCCTCCGCCGCGGTGAGAGCGGCCGCGCCGGCCAGGCACCGGGCCAGGTGACGGGCGCGGACCTCGGTCAGCTCGCCGGCGTCGGCGAGCCGCTCCGTGCCGTACTGGCGGACGGTCTCCAGCGCCTGGTACCGGGTGCCGGTCGCGGCGGGCGTCGCGGTGAGCAGGCTCTGGTCCGCGAGCCTGCCGAGTCCGTCGGCCACCGCGGCCGGGTCCAGCGGGGCGAAGGCCGCCACCGCGGCGGCCGCGTCGGCGGTGAACGCCGTCGCGAACACCGAGACACGGCGCAGCAGTGCACGGTCCCGCGGCTCCAGCAGGTCGTGGCTCCAGTCCAGCGCCGCCCGCACCGACCGGTGCCGGTCGTCCGCGCGGGGCCCGCCCGCGAGGATCCGCAGCTGGTCGGAGAGGCCGGCCGTGAGTCCGTCCAGTCCGAGCGTGGGCCAACGCGCCGCGGCCAGTTCGATGGCGAGCGCCATGCCGTCGAGCCGTTCGCACAGGCCCGCGATCCGCTCGCGCACGGCGGGGTCCGGGGGCCGGCCGACCGCCGACGCCCGTTCCATGAACAGGGTCACGGCATCCGACTCGTCCCCGTCGGCCCAGGACAGCGGCGGGACCGGGAAGACCCGTTCGAACGGCACCGTCATCCGGGCCCGGCTCGTCGCCAGCACCCGTAACCGGGGGCAGGCGACCAGCAGACGTTCCAGGAACGGCGCCACCCCGTCGCGTACCTGCTCGCAGTTGTCGAGCACCAGCAGCGCCTGACGGTCCGCCAGTGCCGCAAGGACCGCCTCGTCGATGCCCCGGCCGGGCTGCTCGCCGATCCCGACGGCCGCCGCGACCGCCGCCCCGACCCGGCCCGCGTCGACGACCGGGGCCAGGTCGACGAACCACACCCCGTCGGCGAAGTCACCGGCCGTCTCCGCCGCCACCGCGAGCGCGAGCCGGGTCTTGCCCACGCCGCCCGGACCGACCGCGGTCACCTGCCGGCAGGACTTCACCGCCTCGGCCAGCTCGGCCCGCTCCCGGATCCGGCCCACGAACGCCGTCAGCGGCACGGGGAGGGCGGGGGCCGGCCGCGGCCGGCCGGCACGGGCGAGTTCGGCGGCACGCCCGGCGAGCGCCCGCCGGTCGGGCACCCCCAGCTTGCGCAGCAGCGCGGAGACGTGTGACTCGACCGTCCGGACGGAGATGAACAGGCGGGCGGAGATCTCCGCGTTGCTGAGGTGCTCCCCGAGCAGCGCGAGCACTTCGCCCTCCCGGGCCGAGATCACTGAGGTGGACACGGGGTCATTATCCGTGGTGCTCTCCGTGGCCGGCACGGAGGCGGGGACCACCCCGGCGGGGAGAGGGTGTGACCACGGCGATCGAGCCCGGCAGGTCAGGCCGGGCGGATCAGGGCCCGCGACCCCGGGAGTGACCATGACCGGCTCGACCACCCGCACTTCGAGGACCGGCGCGCACCCCACCGGCCCGGACGGCGGCGTCCTCGGCCGGGACCGGGACGGCACGGATGTCGGCACGGGTGCCGGCACGGATGCCGGTCCGCGCTCCCGCGCCCGGCGTCGCCGTGACACCGGGCGCCGGCTCACCCACGACGTCGACGTCTGGGTGGCCACGGCCTCGGCGGACGGCGTGCCGTACCTGGTGCCGCTGTCCTTCGAGTGGGACGGCGAGACACTGCTGCTCGCCACCACGGCCGGCGGTCCGACCGGCCGGAACCTGGCCGCCGCCGGGACCGTTCGCCTGGGGCTGGGCCCCACCCGGGACGTGTCGGTGATCGACGGTGACGTCGAGGTGCTGGACATCGACGCCCTGCCGCGGGAGCGGGGTGACCGGTTCGCCGCCCGCACCGGCTTCGACCCGCGCGTCCCGGACCCGGCCGGCACGCCGTACCGCTGGTTCCGTGTCACCCCGCGCCGCGTCCAGGCCTGGCGCGAGGCGGACGAACTGACGGGACGTGAGCTGATGCGCGACGGCAGGTGGCTGGGCTAGGGCCTCTCGTTCGGATCAGGCCGGGCTCGCGGGGTCCGGCCTGATCCGAACGAAAGACCCTGGGCCCGAAGAGTTCACGACAGACCGCACTTCACAGATCGCACCCACCCGGAAAGGCACCACCATGACCAGCACGCACAAGCCCGCTCCGAAGTCCGGCACGCCCGCGCAGGGCTTCGAGGGGTTCTCCGCCGAGGAGCGCGAGGCGATGAAGGACCACGCCCGGGAGCTGAAGACGGCCGTGCGCCGCGGCCCGCGCTCGGCCAAGGCGGACGGGGAGAGCGACGTCCGCGCGAAGATCGCCGGGATGGAGGACGCCGACCGGGTCCTCGCCGAGCGGCTCCACGAGATCGTCCGGGCCACCGCGCCGCACCTCACGCCGAAGCTGTGGTACGGCATGCCCGCGTACGCCCGTGACGGCAAGGTCGTCTGCTTCTTCCAGAGCGCGCAGAAGTTCAAGACCAGGTACGCCACGCTCGGCTTCAGCGACCAGGCCCACCTCGACGACGGCACCCTGTGGCCCACCTCCTACGCCCTGACGGCACTGACCGCGGACACGGAGGCGCGGATCGTCGCGCTCGTCGGGAAGGCGGCCGGCTGAGACCGCCCGCGCCCCCTGATTACCGGTACGGGCCTCGGCTTCGGCAGGATGGCCCCATGACCGAGATCCGCACCCCCCGCCTCCTCCTCCGCCGCTGGCACGACGACGACCTGGTCCCCATGGCCGAGATCAACGCGGACCCGCAGGTGATGCGGTGGGTCGGCGACGGCTCGGTGCTCGACCTGGACGGCACGGCGGAGGCCATCGAGCGGTGGGAGGAGGAGTGGGACGAGGAGGGCTTCGGCCTCTTCGCGGTCGAGTTGCTGGCCTCGGGCGAGCTGGCCGGCTTCACGGGGCTGTACGTGCCCGGGTCCCTGCCGGAGGTGGCCTCCGAGGTGGCGATCGGCTGGCGGCTCGGTACACCGTTCTGGGGCCAGGGGTACGCGTCCGAGGCCGCGCAGGCCACGCTGGAGTTCGCGCTCCAGGACCGGGGCCTGGACCGGGTGGTCGGCATCTGCCGGGTGGGGGACGAGGCCTCGGAGAACGTCATCCGCAAGCTCGGGATGGTGCCGGAGCGGGTGACGACCCATCCGGTCCACGACGTCCCGCTGGCCGTGCACGCCATCGACCTCACGGAGTACCAGGGCTGAACGCGCGGGCGGCGGACCGCGGGGCCCTGCCGGTCACTGCGGGCGGGCCATGAGGACGGCGACGTCGTCCTGCGCGGGGTGCGGCAGCATCCGTGCGAGGACGTCGTCGCAGAGTTCCGCCAGTGAGCGTGCGGGCGCCCGCAGGGCGCGGGCGAGCCGGTCCAGGCCCTGGTCGAAGTCCCGGCCGCGGGCCTCGACGAGACCGTCGGTGTACAGGACCAGCAGGCCACCCGGCGGCAGCGGGACCTCCTCCGTGCGGAACTCGTACCCTCCGGTTCCCAGCGGGGTGCCCGGCGGGCCGTCGAGGAAGGTGACCGATCCGTCCGGTGCGGTGACGGCCGGCGGCGGGTGGCCGGCCCGGGCGACCAGGCACCCGCCGGACGCGGGATCGTGGACGGCGTAGACGCAGGTCGCCATCTCGTCCTCGCCCATGTCGGCCACGACGGCGTCCAGTGAGCGGAGCATGCGGGCCGGAGGGATGTCGTGGCGGGCGAGGGTGCGCACCGCCGTGCGGAGCTGGCCCATGACCGCCGCCGCGTGGATGCCGTGGCCCATGACGTCGCCGATGACCAGTCCGGTCCTGCCGTCGGGGAGCGCGATGACGTCGAACCAGTCGCCGCCGACGTCGTGTTCGCTGGCCGGCAGGTACCGGCCGGTGAGTTCGAGGCCGGGGACGACGGGCAGCGCGCTGTTGGTCAGGCTGCGCCGCAGGGTGAGGGCCGCCGCGCGCTGCCGGGTGTACATCAGGGCGTTGTCGATGTTCAGGGCGGCGCGCGCGGCCAGTTCGTCGATGAGCACGCAGTCCTGCTCGTCGAAGGGTTCGCGGGTGCGGAGCCGGGTCACGACGACCGCGCCGAGCACCTTGCCGCGGGCGACCAGGGGGACCATCCGCGCGGAGCCGAGGCTCATCAGGTACGCGCGCAGGTGGTCGGAGCGGGGGTCGGTGACGAGGGCCGGGACGTCGGAGCGGTAGAGGTTCGTGGCACGCCCCTCGGTGATGACCCTCTCGTACAGCGAGCCGTGCGGGATCCGGGACGTCATGCCCGGCAGGAGCTTCGCCGTGGGGGCGGAGGGGTCGGGGAAGTGGGCGGCCATGCGCCGGACCACGCCGTGGGTGGAGGCGGCGGACTCGTCGGGCCGCAGGACCTCTTCGAGGAGCTGCACGTCGGCGGAGTCGGCGAGCTGGGGCACCAGCATCTGCACGATCTCCTCGGCGGTCTGCCGCAGGTCCAGGGTGGTGCCGATGCGGGTGCCCGCCTCCGCCAGCAGGGCGAAACGGCGTCTGGCACGCTCGGCGTCGGCCTCGGCGCGCTGGCTCTCCGTGATGTCGATGAGGGAGGCGATCAGGCCGAGGGTCCGGCCGGCGCCGTCGACGAGGGGGGCGTAGGAGCAGGACCAGGTCCGGTCGTGGTCGGGGTCGGAGGCGGTGCGTCCGGTGCGGCGGACGTCGACGACGGCGGTGCCCCGGTCCAGGACCTGCCGCATCGTCGATTCCAGGGCGGCGGCGTTGACGTCGGGCACCACCTCGGACAGGCGTTTGCCCAGGTGCTCGGCGGCGGAGAGGCCGTTCATCCGGGCGAGCGCGTCGTTGACCCGCAGGAAGCGCAGGTCGGTGCCGAGGGTGGCCAGGCCGATGGGCGACTGGCGGAAGAGGCTCTCCAGGGCGGCCAGTGAGTCCCGCATGCGCAGGACCTGGGAGGTCTCCACGGCGATGAGCAGGGCGCCGGGCCGTCCGAGCGCGTCGGCGGCCGGGACGATCCACATCTCCATCGTCACCTGGTGGCCGTCGCGGTGGCGCACCCACAGGGTGCCGACGACGGTCTCCCCGGCGTGCACCCGGCGGGTCAGCTGGTCGGCGAGTTCGCCGTTGCCCTCGGGGACGAGCAGGGCCGAGGCGGGCCGTCCGAGTACGTCCTCGGGCCGGTGGCCGAGCAGGTCCTGGGCGGCCAGCGACCACTCCACGACGCGTCCGTCGGCGTCCTCCCGCCAGAGCGCGATCGGCAGCAGTTCGCGCAGCACACCCGCGTACCCGACAGCCGTGGAGGGCTGTTCCGGTACCGGTCCCGCCGTCTGGTGAGCGTCCACCGCACGTCCTGACCCCCAGGCAACGTCTCGTACGAAAACACCCTATCCGGAAGAGTGGAGTCCACCAGGCGGCAGAGCCGTGGCGCCCGGACGGCCCGGACCGCCGGGATCACCCGGCGGCCGTCCGCGGCCACCCATGACCACGACCGCATACCGACTAGTTTGTCGCCTTATAGGACTGTTCGAGCGATTTCGTTCTTGTCGACTTATCCTGACGTCGGAAGGGCTCGGTAATCGAGAGCCGGTCCTTCGACCGGCGGGAAGCGAGCTTCCATGGCTGAGCGATTCAAAAGGTCGGGACTGATCGGCGAGTTGTCGGCCGAGTTCGCCGGCACGATGGTTCTCATCCTCTTCGGATGCGGAGTGGTGGCCCAGGTGGTCGCCGGCGGGGCCCTGACGACACCGCCGGGCGGCCTCGGCAACCACGACAGCAT
Source organism: Streptomyces sp. NPDC017202 (assembly GCF_044331705.1). Lineage (NCBI taxonomy): Bacteria > Bacillati > Actinomycetota > Actinomycetes > Kitasatosporales > Streptomycetaceae > Streptomyces > Streptomyces sp. NPDC017202. The sequence continues at coordinate 102,578 of NZ_JBIRNP010000011.1, forward strand.
CGCCTGGGCGTGGGGCCTCGGCGTCACCCTCGGCGTGTACGTCGCGGGACGGATGAGCGGCGCCCACCTCAATCCCGCGGTGACCGTCGCCCTGGCGGCCTTCAAGGGGTTCCCGTGGAGCAAGGTCGCGCCCTACGCGCTGGCGCAGACCGCGGGCGCCTTCGTGGCGGCCCTGATCGTCCGGTGGAACTACACCGAGGCGCTGGCGAAGGCCGACCCCGGTCACACCATCAAGACACAGGGCGTCTTCTCCACGCTCCCCGCCAACGGCAACCCGAACCTGCCGGTCCACGAATGGGGCGCCTTCCGCGACCAGGTCATCGGCACCGCCATCCTGCTGCTGCTGATCCTGGCCGTCACGGACCTGCTCAACAACCCGCCCGGCGCGAACCTGGCCCCGTTCATCGTGGGCCTGATCGTCGTGGGCATCGGCATGGCGTGGGGAACCAACGCGGGATACGCGATCAACCCGGCGCGTGACTTCGGACCCCGGCTGGCCAGCTTCTTCACCGGCTACGGCGGAGCGTGGCGGGATCAGTACGGGAACCTCTACTTCTGGGTGCCGATCCTCGGTCCCCTGATCGGCGGTCTGCTCGGCGCCGGCCTGTACAAGGCGTTCGTCGGCCGGTTCCTGCCGACGGCGGAGCCGGAGCCTCCCGGCCGCGTCCCCGCCCCCGACGAATCCGAGCGCTGACCCCGGCAGCAAAGGCGGTACCCCATGGCTGACTTCGTGGGCGCGGTGGACCAAGGCACCACCAGCACCCGATTCATGATCTTCGACCACGACGGGAACGAGGTGGCGAAGCACCAGCTGGAGCACGCCCAGATCCTCCCGCGGTCGGGATGGGTCGAGCACGACCCCGTCGAGATCTGGGAACGCACCAACTCGGTGATACAGAACGCCCTGCGGCACGGGAACCTGTCCCCGGAGGACCTGGCCGCGATCGGCATCACCAACCAGCGGGAGACCACGGTGGTGTGGGATCCGCGCAGCGGGCGCCCCTATTACAACGCCATCGTCTGGCAGGACACCCGCACCGACTCCATCGCCGCGGCCCTGGAACGCTCGGGCAAGGGCGACGTCATCCGCCGCAAGGCGGGCCTGCCCCCGGCGACGTACTTCTCCGGCGGCAAGATCCAGTGGATCCTGGAGAACGTCGACGGGGTCCGCGAGGCGGCGGAACAGGGCCACGCCGTCTTCGGCAACACCGACAGCTGGGTCCTGTGGAACCTGACGGGCGGCCCGGACGGCGGAATCCACGCCACCGACGTGACCAACGCCAGCCGGACCATGCTGATGGACCTGGAGACGCTGGACTGGGACGACGAACTGCTGGGCTTCTTCGGGATCCCCCGGTCCATGCTGCCCGTCATCAACCCCTCCTCCCACCGCGAGGCGTACGGCGTCACGCGCACCTCCCGGCCGTTGCGCGCCGCCATCCCCATCACCGGGGTGCTCGGCGACCAGCAGGCGGCCACGGTGGGACAGGTCTGCTACGCCCCCGGCGAAGCCAAGAACACCTACGGCACCGGCAACTTCCTGGTCCTCAACACCGGCACCGAGCTGGTGCGTTCACAGCACGGGCTGCTCACCACGGTGGCGTACCGGTTCGGCGACGAACCGGCGGTCTACGCGCTGGAGGGCTCCATCGCGGTCACGGGGTCCGCGGTGCAGTGGCTGCGCGACCAGATGAAGATCATCAGCAGTGCCGACGAGAGCGAGACGCTGGCCCGTACCGTCGAGGACAACGGCGGCATGTACTTCGTCCCGGCGTTCTCCGGCCTGTTCGCACCGTACTGGCGTTCCGACGCCCGCGGCGCGATCGTGGGCCTGGCCCGCTACAACGACAACGGCCATCTGGCCCGGGCGACCCTGGAGTCGATCTGCTACCAGAGCCGTGACGTCGTCGAGGCCATGGAGCAGGACTCCGGGGTCCACCTCGACGTCCTCAAGGTCGACGGCGGCGTGACGGCCAACGACCTGTGCATGCAGATCCAGGCCGACGTCCTCGGGGTGCCGGTCAGTCGCCCGGTCGTCGCCGAGACGACCGCGCTCGGCGCCGCCTACGCGGCCGGCCTGGCGACCGGCTTCTGGCGCGACACCGACGAACTGCGCACCCACTGGCAGGAGTCCAAGCGCTGGCAGCCCCAGTGGTCCGACGAGCGACGGGCCGAGGGTTACGCCGGCTGGAAGAAGGCGGTGGAACGCACCCTCGACTGGGCCAAGGTCGAGTAGGCGCCTCCTGACAGGTCTCCCGAGAGCCCTCCCGAGCCGGGGCCGACAGCACGTGTCGGCCCCGGCTCCGCCGTGTCGCCGGCCGGGCGCGCCCGCGGTCGCGCCTGCGGTCGCGCCGTGCGAAAGGTCTGGACAACCCTCGAACATGCGTGTTGTCATTCCGCTTGCGCGCACGGTCCGCCATGTCCGAAGAGCCGCTGATCCCCTCCCCTGCTCGCGATCAAGTCCGTTGCTGAACAAGGCCGTTCGCGGGTGGACCGGCCGTGAGGACACCGTTCCCGAGTCGACGGCGCTCGACTCCCCCTCGATGCCCGCTCGATGCCCCCTGCGCGAGAAAGGTTTCGATGACCACACGACACGGCCGGCCGGCCACCGGACTGTGGGCGCTGCTGATCGCGGCAGTCCTCCTGGTGCTGCCCGTCGGCGGCCTGTTACCCACCGCCTCGGCCGCGGAACCGGTCGCCGGTACACCGGCGGCCTCCCCCGGCGGGGCCGCCGTCGAGGTGCACGGGCTGAAGGGCGAGTACTTCAGCATGTCGGCACCGGGAGCCCGCGACTTCGCCACCCTCGGCGGCACCCTGCTCGAACCGCAGATCAACTTCTCCGGCCTGACCGGCACCTTCGAGGAGCTGACCGGGAGGACCGAGCACACCACTGCCCGCTGGACCGGCCGCATCACGGCGCCGGCGACCGGCGACTACACCTTCCACGGCATCGGTGACAACGGCTTCCGGCTGTTCGTCGACGGCCGGCCGGTCATCGACCACTGGGAACCCGACTGGGACCGGGAACAGACGAGCGCGCCGGTCGGCCTGACCGCCGGTGAGCCGCACGACTTCCGCCTGGAGATGTTCCAGGACCTCGGCGGGTCGAACATGTTCCTGCGCTGGTCGACCCCGACGATGTCCAAGCAGCTCGTCCCCGAGTCGGCGTTCACCCCTCCGGCGGGATTCGAGGTCTACCCGGTCGACCTCTCCGTCGCCGAGGACGGGCGACACCTGCGGGCCCGCTTCGAGAACGAGGTCGGCGGCCTCCGGGACGCCAGGGACCACCTGAAGGTCGAGGCCGACACCACCGCGATGCCCGTCGCCTCGCTCGCCGTCTCCCCCGGTGACCGCACCACCCTGGACGTCACGCTCGCGGAACCGGTCCAGAAGGGCCAGCAGGTCCGCGTGACCTACGACGGCCGGGGCGGCCTGACGTCCGGCACCGAGACCGTCCCCCGGATCGTCCGCTCGGCGCGGAACGCCTCCGCGCACCGGCTCACCACCGCCTGGGGCGACGCCCTCGACGAGAAGAACCCGCTGCCGGAGTATCCCCGTCCGCAGCAGGTGCGCGCCAAGTGGAAGAACCTCAACGGCCCCTGGCAGTTCAGCGGTGCCGAGGCGGGCGAGCAGCCGGTGTTCGGCAAGGCCCTCGACGAGCGGATCGTCGTGCCGTTCCCGGTGGAGTCGCAGCTCTCCGGGCTGGAGCGGCACGAGGACCACATGTTCTACCGCAGGCTGGTCGACGTGCCGAAGAACTGGAAGGTCGGCAAGGGCAACCGGCTGAAGCTCAACTTCGGCGCCGTCGACCACCAGGCACGCGTCTGGGTCAACGGCAGGAAGGTCGCCGAACACACCGGCGGCTACACCGCGTTCGGCGCCGACGTCACCGACGCCCTCACGGACACCGGGCCGCAGGAGATCGTGGTCGCGGTCACCGACACCGGTGGCGCCGACCAGCCGACGGGCAAGCAGTCCACCGCCCCGGGCGGCATCTTCTACACCCAGTCGTCGGGCATCTGGCAGACGGTGTGGATGGAGCCGGTCGCCGGCACCTCCATCGACGACGTGGTCACGACCCCCGACATCGACACCGGCAGCCTCGCGGTGACCGTCGAGTCCGAGGGCGCCTCCACGAGGGCGCGCGTGGCGGCCGTCGCCCGTGACGAGCGCGGCAGGGTCGTCGGCCGGGTCAGTGGGCCGGCCAACAGGGAACTGCGTCTGCCCGTGGCGAAGCAGCACCTGTGGAGCCCGGACGACCCCTACCTCTACGATCTCGACGTCACCCTGACCGACGGCAGGTCGACCGACCGGGTGGGCAGCTACTTCGGCATGCGCGAGATCGGCGTCGCGGACGTCGGCGGCTACCGCAAGCTCGTGCTCAACGGAAAGCCCGTCTTCTCCCTCGCCACGCTCGACCAGGGCTTCTGGCCCGACGGGCTGTACACCGCGCCCAGCGACGAGGCCCTCGCCTTCGACCTGGAGGCGCACAAGCGGCTCGGCTTCAACGCGGTGCGCAAGCACATCAAGGTGGAGCCGGCGCGCTGGTTCTACCACGCGGACCGGCTGGGCCTGCTGGTCTGGCAGGACTTCGTCTCCGGGAACATCACCAGCCGGGCGGGGCAGAAGGCGTTCGTCGACCAGGGCAGGGAGATGATGCGCCAGCACCACGACGCGCCCTCCGTGATCGGCTGGATCGTCTTCAACGAGGGCTGGGGCGAGTGGGACCGCGAGGAGAGCGGCCGTCTCGCCGAGGCCGTGAAGGCCGCCGACCCGTCCCGGGTCGTCAACGCCCACAGCGGCGTCAACTGCTGCAATTCCAAGGGGGATTCCGGCAAGGGCGACATCATCGACCACCACGACTACAACAACACCGACCCGGCCTTCCCCGACCGGACGCGGGCCGCGATGGACGGCGAGCACGGCGGCTTCACCCTGCGCGTCCCGGGCCACCTGTGGCCGGGCACCCCCACGGTGATCTACAGCGGTGTCGCCGACAAGGAGGCGCTGACCCGCACGTACGTCGAGAACACCGAGCGGTACTACCTCGACCAGGCCGGGGCCGAACTGTCCGGCTCGGTGTACACGCAGATCACCGACCTCGAGAACGAGCTCAACGGCCTCTACACCTACGACCGCAGGGAGATCAAGGTCGACCCGGCCCGGGTCCGGGAGGTCAACCGCGAGGTGATCGCGGCCGGCGCCGCCGCGGGCGACCGGAAGGAGCTGAAGGGCGGCGGACGCTGGTCCCTCGACGAGGGCACGGGTACCACCGCGAAGGACGACGGCCCGAACGACAAGGGCCTGAAGCTCTCCGAGGGCACCACCTGGACACCCGGTGTCAGCGGCAGCGCACTGAAGTTCGGCGGCGAGGGACAGTACGCCGAGACCGACGGCCCGGTGCTGGACACCACGGGCAGCTACTCGGTGTCGGCCTGGGTCACCCTCGACGCGCTGCCGGGCAACTACGCCACCGCGGTCAGCCAGGACGGCCGGCGCCGGGCGAGCCCGTTCTACCTCCAGTACGGGCAGGGCGCCTTCGCCTTCAGCACCCCCGGCGAGAAGCGCGCCCGGCTGGCGATCACCCCCGAACGCGGCCGCTGGTACCACCTCGTCGGGGTACGGGACGGCGCGCGCGGCACGATCACGCTGTACGTCGACGGCACACCGGCGGCGACGGCCGACGCCGGTCCCGCCTACGTCGGCTCCGGCCCCCTCGCCGTCGGCCGCGCCCAGTGGAACGGCGCCGACACCGATTTCTGGAACGGAGCGGTCGACGAGGTCCACGCCTTCGACCGGGCCCTCACCGCGGAGGAGGTGAGCGCCCTGCACGGCCGGGAGAAGCCGTGACCGGCGGGTCCGGGCGGGCGGTGCCGGGATAGGGTCTGCCGGTCCGGGGCAGTCGGACCGGCAGAGACCCGGAGGCAGCTCCGGCCGAGCACAGGGAGCCTGTCCGCGATGGGTACCGCCGTCCACGTGCCGCAGACCAGGGACATGATCGGGGAGGAGCTGTCCGGCGACGAGGCGCTGGCCGCGTTGCGGCGCTACGGCGGCTTCTCCCTGCTCGTCAGCCCTCGCCGTATACCGTCGGGGCCGTGGACACGACACACCGGCCCGCCGCCCGCGTCATCTGCCTGGACGCCGCCTGTCGGGTGCTTCTCCTGCGCTGGCGCGATCCGTTCGACGGAAGCCTGCTGTGGGAGCCGCCCGGCGGCGGGATCGAGCCGGGCGAGACCCCGCTGGAGGCGGCGCGACGCGAACTGGCGGAGGAGACCGGGCTCGACCCGGCCGCGGTCGTCGACCGCTCGGTGCCCGTGGACCGGGACGTGTGGTGGAACGGCCGGCGGTACGTCGGGACGGAGCGCTTCTTCCTCGCGCGGTACGCCGAGGAGAGGCCGGCCGTCGTGGGGAGCGGTCTTCTTCCCGGCGAGCGGGCGGCCCTGGACACGCACCGCTGGGTCGCGTGGCCAAAGCTGCGCTCGCTGCCGGACCGGGTCGAGCCGCCACGGCTGCCGGCCGTGCTCGGCGCCCTGGTGCCGGACGGCCCGTGGGGGCGGTCGGAAGGCTGAGTGCGGGGCGGACCCGGGGCCGCCGCGCATGCCTCCCGACCGCGGACCGGGCGCGACCGGCGTGCCGTGGGGATGCGCCGGCTCAGATGCCGCAGGTGGGTGCGGACCAGTAGGGGGACGGGTCGAGGGCGACGTGGGTGTGGTCGTTGTGGTCGGGGTAGCCCGGGCCGAGGATCTCCGAGAAGCCGTGGGTCCTGGCCTGCTGGGCGAGCCGGCACAGGGTCGGCGATCCGGTGAGGTCGGCGGCGTCGCCGTAGAGGTGGCGGCTGGTGGACGAGCCGCCGGCCGCGTTGTTGCAGGCGTAGGAGCGGAAGCCGCTGGAGACGGTGAGCGGGACGTCGCCGAGGGCGTGCCGCATGGCCTCGAGCTTCCACATCGTCTTGAGGGCGTTCGCCTTCGCGGTGGCCGCGGAGACGGCGCCGCCGGACCAGTCGGAGTTGCACCTGTTGAGTTCGGCGTAGCTGAAGTGGACGGGGGTGCAGTCCGCGTCCTGGAGGGCGTAGAGCTTGCTGAAGGTCTGCGATCCCGCGACACCGTCCGCGGTCAGGCCGTACGCGGCCTGGAACTTCTTGACGGCGGCGGTGGTCCGCGCGCCGAACTGGCCGTCGTAGGAGAGCCGTTCGCCGGAGGTCACCCATCCCGCGACGCGGATCTGGAGCTGGGTGACGTCGCTTCCGGAGGATCCCTCGGACAGGGTGCGGCTCCAGGTGTAGCACTCGTCGGCGTGCGCGGTGCCCGAGGTGGCTCCCACCCCGATCACCGCACCCGCCATGATCATGACAAACGAGACAAGCAGACGTGACGCGCGTCTGAACATCCGGCCTCCCGACCGTCGACTCCGGCACCGACCGGCCGCCCCCGTCTCGACGGCGGCCCGTGCACAGAGTGGAGCACCGCGCTACGCGCGTCAACGGCGCCCGGGGCACGGCGGCTTCGGGAGCGCTGCCGAGACCATCGGCCACCCGGGTCGGCACCCCCACACTGGACTGCGACGTGCTCGGCGTCGCGAGCGGCGACCCGCGCATCATGATCTGCACGGCCGGGCCCGGCACCGAGGACGCCGCACGGCGGGAACTCCTGGCCGTCCTGGGCACCCGGTCCCCCACCGGGTGACGGGCCCGGCCGGGCGGGGGACGGCCCGCGCGGACGCGTCACACCCGGGAGGCCGCTTCGAGTTCCCTCTTGAGGTTGCGCAGGGTGGTCTCGATGTTGCGCACCTGGAAATCGGCGAACGTACGGCCCCCGGTCACCGCCTTGTCGAAGGCGTGGGCGACCGCGTCCGGCCACGCCCGGCGGTCGTCGGTCCAGGTCTCCGTCACTCGCGTCCCCTCGCCCACCGGCTCGAGGAGGTACTCCCACGTGGCGATCGGCCCGCGCAGACGGGGCCGCCTGATGCCGATGGCGTGGACGCGGAAGGCGAACCGGCGGCCGGGCTCGGCCGCCGTCACCGTGCAGCGCGTGACCCAGCGGAACCTCCCCCGCTTGTTGAGGCCCTCGAACGACGTCCCCGCCACGGCCGGCCCGACCGGCGTCCGCGGCGAGGTGCCGAGGTTCTCCGGGCTCCAGCGCCCCATGTCCGCCGGCCGGCTGACCGCGTCGTAGACCGCGGCGGGCGGGACGTCGACGACGATGTCACGGCTCACGGTGAGGATGCGGGCCACGGGGCCTCCTACGGGACGGGAACGCACGACCGGCACATGCGCTACTGGCGAGTAGCGTCGATCGTACGACGTGCCTCCCGGCGGCGTGCATGATGGGCGGGATGAACCACGACGCCCTTCCGGGCCCCTTCGGCGACGACCACCTCTTGGTGCACAGGGAGCCGGCCCCCGAGCGGTACGGACGCCTCGACGTGCGGTCCACCGATCTTCGTCCGGCCGAGTGGCTCACCGAACGGTGGCCGGGACACGGTGACTTCGGAACCGTGGCGGGCGTCGCCGCGCCCGGGTTCGCGGCCTACGCGCGGGTGCTGCATCCGGCGTCGCTGGACGAGCGGCCGGTGCGGTGGACGACGGTGGCCGCCGCCCTGGGGCGTGTCGTGGGGCCGGACACCGCCTGGCACGAGGTGATCGGCGCGGACCCCGACCACCGCGGCGCCTCCGGGTACGGCCTGCCCGGCGTCTGGGACGAGCATCCGGTGGAAGGGCCGACCCCGCCCGCCCTCGCCCTGTCCCTGGTCCCCCTCCTGGCCCGGCACACCCGGACCCCCGGCACCTGCTGGTTCGGCCTGTGGCACGGTTACGGCCGCTGGGACTTCGGCCGGTACCCCTCGTTCGAGACCCCCGGCCGGGACGAGGTGCTCCTGTCCGGCACCCTCGACGAGGCCGTCAGCCCGGTGGAACTGGACGAGTTCGCCGAACTGCCCGACCTGTGGTGGCCCGACGACCGTGCCTGGTGCCTGGGCGGCGACGTGGACCTGATGAGCACGTACGTCGGCGGGTCCCCCGAACTCGTCGCCGAACTGCTGGCCGCGCCCGGCCTGGAGGTCCACCGGGTCACGGCCGGTGACCGGGTGGCCTGACGGCCACCGCACGACGGACCTCAGTGCCGCCGGAACTCAGTGCCGCCGGAACTGGAGCCCGGTCGGCTGCAGGACGTCCGGGCGCACCGCGACGCCGTCGAGCCGGAGTTGTTCGCCGTAGATGTCGGTGATCCGCAGGGGGCCTCCGCAGCCGGTGCCCCGTTCGGAGAGGAAGTAGTTGAACTCGGCGCGGGGCAGCGGGTGCCAGGCGCCGTCGTCCCGGACCTCCAGCCGGGCCACCGGGTTGCGGTGGCCCACGACCTGGACGCCGCACCAGTACCGGGTGGAACCGGTCTTATACCGGACCGCGACGGTGTCGGGGGTGCTCGGGCTCACCAGGGTCCACGTGATCGGGATCTGCCCCGCCGAGAGAGCGCCGAGCTTCGCGAACGCCTGCTTGCTGAGGTCGAGTTGACCGGGTGCGCAGGGCAAGGGGCACTCGTTGGTGACCTTGACCGTGACGGAGGCGCCGTTCGCCGCGCGGACGCGGAGGTGGGCCCCGCACGCCCTGGACGTCTCGTAGTCGGCGTGGTTCATCGCCGCGATCATGAGGTCGTCGCTCGGGCCGAGGAGGCAGGCGCCGTCGCCGTCCCCGGCGTCGTAGTGGGTGGCGAGTCCGCGGTAGGTGACGCCGGGGCGGATCCGGCCCGCCGGCGGCGGCTCGGCGGCGACCGCCCGCGCGGGGCTCGACGCCGACGCGCGCGCCCCCGGTGTCACCGCCGGGGTCTTCGACGGGCTCGCACCGGGGCTCACCGTGGGCGACGCGGAGGACGGGCGGGACGGGGAGGGGGACGGCGGGGCGGACGGCGGGCGCGTCACGGTGCCCGACGGGGCGGCGGCGGGTACCGCGACGGTGCGTCCGGGATCGACGTCGCCGTCGGGGCGCAGCGCCACCACCAGGCAGACGAGGACGCCCGTGGCGACCAGCGCCGCGGCCGTCGTCGTCCACCGTGCGCGCGTGCTCGGGCGGCGCCGCGCGGCGTGCCTCTTGGTCTTCATGTCCGTCCGTTCGGAAGAGCGGGTCGACTTCACGTCACCCGGTCGCCGCCCGGCGCGAAAAGGTTGCCGCCTCTTCCTCCCGCCCTTGCGCGCCCGGAGCGGGAACCGGCCCCGACCCGGCGTACGGTCGGGGCACGCCTCACCCCGTCGAACCGGGGTACACGCCCCTGCGTCAGGGCGTATCCAGGGAAGAGGTCACGATGGACAAGTCGGCGCTGCGGGCGGTCGGGTGGGCACGCACTCTGCCGATGGACAGTTCGGTGAAGGCCGCCCGCGACTGGGCGAGGGAACACCTCGACTCGCTGGGCTGGAGCACCGGGGCCCCGGAGACCGCGGACGCCGTTCTGCTGACGGTCTCCGAGCTGGTCACGAACGCCCATCGGCACGCCCACAGCAACGCCCAGCTCGTCATGGCGTGGGACAGCCGCTGTCTGCACATCGCGGTCCACGACCACTCGGGCGAGCTGCCCACTCCCCGGGAGCCCAGCACCGACCAGGTCGGAGGGCGGGGCATGTTCCTGGTCGACGCCCTGGCCGACAGCTGGGAGGCGCATCCCTGCCCGCACGGGAAGACGATCACGGCCTGTTTCAGTCCGCCCGCGGCCGAGGAACGGCGGAGCTGAACGCACGGGTGCCCGAGGTCCGTCAGCGAGCGGGCAGCGCCTCGCGCATCCTCTCCGCCGTACGGCCCGCGTCGTAGTCCGCGGGGACGCCCGCGACGAGAATGACGTCGCCCTCGATGTGCCGGGTGCGCAGGGGCGCGATCTCCCGGTAGGCGGCGGAGGACCACCAGGCCCGCGCCTCGGTGATCGAGGGGAAACCGATCATCACGACATGACCGGGCCAGGCGCCCTCCATCACCTCGTGCGGTGTGCCGTGCACCAGGAAGCGGCCGCCGTACGGCTCGAAGGTCGCGGTGACCCGCTCCATGTACTCGGCGATCTCCTCGTGCGGTGCCGCCTCCCGCAGGTGGGCGATCGCGTAGGCAGACATCATGGTGTCCTTCCGTCCGGTGGGGCGCTCTCGACGGCCACGATCCTGCCCCGCGGGAGGGCGGCGGTCGATTACCCGGGAGGTAAGGCACGGCGGCGGACCGCGCGCCGACCACGGGCTCGGGCGCGCAGCCGGGCCGCGGTGTCGGTGGGGGCTCTCCCGTCCGGGTCCATCGGGCCGCTGGTGAGGAGGACGGCCCGGCGGTCCGGCAGGACGGCCGGGGCGGCGGCGACGCCGGGGCCCATCGCACCCACGCGGAAGGCGTACGGGACTTCGCCGCCCGGCTCGCCGCCGACGACCGGGACGGCCTCGCCCGGCTGAGCACCATGGCCGGCGCCGTCGCCCCGGCCCGCGCGGTCGAGGACTCCCGGCCGTCCGACGAGATCCTCGCCGCGGCACGGGCGGCGCTGCCGCCGGCCCGTGCGGGGTGACGCGAGGAGAGCGGGTCAGGCACCGGCCGCGGTGAGGCCCGGCGCGGTCGCCGCGGGGCGGTGCGGCAGACGCGTGGTCAACGGGTCACCGTCCACTTCTGGTTGACCGCTCCGGTGCAGGTCCAGATCTGCAGCCGGGTCCCGTTGGCCGAGCTGCCGCCGGTCGCGTCCAGGCACTTGTCGGCCTGCGGGTTGACGACGTCCCGCGCGGCGGGGACGGCCCACTGCTGGGCGGCGGACCCGTTGCAGTCCCAGAGCTGCACGAGGGTGCCGTCGGCCGTGCCGCCGGAGGCCACGTCCAGGCACTTGCCGAGCGCGCGGATCGTGCCGTCGCCGCCGACCGTCCACCGCTGCGCGGCGGTGCCGTTGCAGTCGTAGAGCTGTACGGCCGTGCCGTTCGCGGCGTTGGCCCCGGCCACGTCGACGCACTTGCCGCCGACGCCGGTGATGGGGCCGCTGCCACCCGGCTGGGCGGTGTCGGTGCTGACGCGGACGTAGTCGACGAGGAGCTGCTGCGGGAAGACCGTGCTGCCGTCGGGGTCACCGGGCCAGTAACCGCCGACCGCGAGGTTGAGGATGAGGAAGAAGGGCTTGTCGAAGACCCACTGCCGGCCGCCGAGGTCGGCGGGGGTGCGCCGCTGGTAGACCGTGCCGTCGACGGACCAGGTGATCGCGTTCGGGCTCCAGTCGACGGCGAAGGTGTGGAAGGCGTCGGCGAAGACCTGCCCGCCGGGCAGGGTGTACCCGGCGCCGATGCCCCCGGACCCCGAGTAGCCGGGCCCGTGCAGGGTGCCGTGCACGGCGGACGGCTCGAAGCCCACGTTCTCCATGACGTCGATCTCGCCCGAGTTCGGCCAGCCGACCTGGCCGATGTCGTTGCCCAGCATCCAGAAGGCGGGCCACATGCCCTGGCCGCGCGGAATCTTCATCCGGGCCTCGACGTGGCCGTACGTGGTGGTGAACCGGCCTGCCGTGTTCAGCCGGGCGGAGGTGTACTCGCACCGCCCGTACCAGCACGGGTAGTCGCCGGGGTTCTCGCGGCGGGCGGTGATGACCAGATGGCCCTGGCCGTCCAGGGCGGCGTTGCGGTTGCCCGCCGTGTAGTACTGCCGCTCGTGGTTGTCGACGTTGTCGCCGGTCTCGGTCTGCCACTTGGCGCCGTCCACGGCGGCGCCCGCGGGCCCGTCGAACTCGTCGGAGAAGGTGACGGCGGCCGCCCGGGCCTCGGCGACGGCGGGCGTGGCGGCCTCCGGCGCGGGCGACGCGCCCTGCGCGAGCCCGGTGGACAGCGACGCGAAGGCGAGGAGCGGGGCGAGGGACCACAGGAGGCGGCGGGGAAAACGCGGGGAGTCCATGACTCTCCCTTCGTCGAGCATGACGCGGAGACCAGCGACTGCATGCACATGACATATATGCGTGCACGCGGACGGGATCGACTGGTCGGCGCAGCATGGGGCGGTGGGGGGGAAACACTTAGTTCACTATGTGATTTAAGGAGTGAGCAATAAGCCTGTCAAGAGTTTCGGTGTGGACCACCAGGCGGAGCTCATCCCGGCCGACCGACGGCCGACGCGTACGACGACCGACAGTCCGGGCCGGACCGTTCACCGGCGCCAGGTCCCGTCGCCGCCTTCCCGCCGTCCGGGAAGGCGGGAAGGCGAGAAGGCGGGAAGGCGGGAAGGCGGCGACGGAGTCTAGGCGCGACCCGTCTCGCCGGCCGTCGTCACCTCTCCGGCCGCCTCCGCCGGCACCCCCGCGCCCGAGGACGTGATCACCTCGGAGGTGCCGCTGCCGCGGTCCATGCGGCCGCCGGTGAAGGCGAGGCCGAGGCCCGCGGCGGCGAGGGCCGCGCCGACCAGGGCGGGCGAGGCCCAGCCCCAGCCGGCCGAGATGGCCAGGCCGCCGAGCCAGGCGCCGCCCGCGTTGGCCAGGTTGAAGGCGGAGTGGTTGGAGGCCGCCGCCATCGTCGGGGCGTCCTTCGCCTTGAGCATGAGCAGCATCTGCACCGGCGTGGTGACCAGGGCGCCCATCGCGCCCATGAAGACGAGCGTCACCAGGGCGAGTACGGTGCTGTGGACCGTGAAGTAGAACACCACGAGCGACGCGCCGAGCACGGCGAGCCCGCCGTACAGGGTGGGGCGCAGGGCGCGGTCGGTCAACGGGCCCGCGACCAGCGTGCCCAGGGTCATTCCGGCGCCGTAGAGGGCGAGGACCCAGGTGGTCGAGGACTCGGCGAGGCCCGTCAGGTGCGTCAGCATCGGGACGAGGTAGCTGTAGACGGCGAAGAAGCCGCCGAAGCCCACGACGGCGGTGGCCAGTCCGACGGCCACCTGCCGGTTCCCCATCGCCCGCAGTTCGCGGCGGATGCCCGCCTGATCGCTGCGCGGCTGGTGAGGGACGAAGGCGGCCAGCGCGGCGAGGGCGACGAGTCCGATGACGGCCACCGCGCAGTAGGCGTACCGCCAGCCCAACTGCTGCCCGAGGGCCGTGCCGGCCGGTACGCCGACGATGTTGGCGATGGTGAGTCCCAGGAACATCTTCGAGACGGCGCGCGCGGCACGGTCCGGGGCGACGAGCCGGGAGGCCACGACGGCTCCCACGCCGAAGAGCGCACCGTGCGGCAGGCCCGCCAGGAAGCGTGCGGCGAACAGCAGGCCGAAGTCGGGGGCGACGGCGGAGGCGAGGTTGCCGGCCACGAACAGCCCGGACAGCCAGAGCAGGAGCCGCTTGTGGGAGATGCGGGCGCCGATGCCGGTCAGTACGGGGGCACCGACGACGACGCCGAGCGCGTAGGCGGAGACGACGTTGCCGGCCTGGGGCACGGACACGCCGATCCCTTCGGCGATCTGGGGGAGCAGTCCCATGGTGGCGAACTCGGTCGTGCCGATGCCGAACGCGACGACAGCGAGGGACAGCAGAGCCAGGGGCATGGAGCGGGGACACCTTTCGCGGGCGATCCGGATGGGGCGGAGCGGACGGGGACCGTGGTCGTGCCGCTCCCGTGGCCAGTCGCGCCGGCCGCCGTCGCCCGGTGCGCCCCCGGAACGGAGAAGGCCCAAAGGGACTGAAGCGACGGCGGAGGCCCGCGCATTCCGAGATCGCACCTCGGATCTCCGTGTGCTGCGTCACACCCGGCAGGTCGAGCGGGTCGGCCGCGACCTGGGTGCGCACCGGTGGATCCATGTCCGACAAGCGTCTTATGAAAGGAACTACCGAGCAGTCACCTATGCACCACCCGTGAACATCGTCCCAGCCCGTGAGATCGACGTGCTTCCGCGGGGGGCCGACGTGCGAGGATCATTTTCAGTCACTCCCAGGAGAGCGTCACCTTCACATTTCCGACACGAACTTCACGTTTTCCTCACGTAAGTTATAGTCCCTGATCAAAGAATCAACTACCAAGGGGCGTGCTGACCAGGTGAGATCCCGGTTCGGTCGGCGTGTGCTGGGCCCGTCCACGCATCCCCGCAGCAGTCCCGTGGGGGGTGGGTAAGTGGAAAATTGGCTGGATGACACCCAACCGAAAGAAGCGGACGGCGCGTTCGCGACCGACGACTCCGTGTTCGGCGGGCGCGGCACCGGCACGCGGACGAGGAAGGCGCGAGCCCTGAGCTTCTGGGAGACCGGGGACGAACCCGAGTCCGCGCGCACCGAGGCGACGGCCACCCTGCCCGCCGGTGCCGCGCTCTTCCCGGACCTCACGGACGCCGGCACGGCCGGAGCCGTCGACGACCCGCACGAACCGACGGTTCAGCTCGCGGAGATATCCCCGGCGTCCCGCGACGGCGGGCCCGAGTCCCAGGACGGCGCCGGAAGGCCCGTCTTCGTCGACGAGTCGGGCCGCCGCAGCCGTCGGCTGCGCAGGCTGGGCGCGGCCGTCGGCATCACCTGCTCCGTGTACGCCCTCGTCATCGTGGCCACCCTCGTCTCCGGCAACTCCAGCGCACCGTGGCTGCCCCTGCCGGGGCAGGCCGACGACACGCCCGCCGAACAGGTCGAGACCTCCTCCGAGCCGTCGGCCACGGCGAGCCCCTCGGGCTCGGCCGGCGCCGCGCCGAGCGCGGGCCCGTCGGGCTCGGCCGCGTCGACCGCGGCCACGGCCGGCGCCACTGACACGTCCGGTGCGAGCACCGGCCCCGGTCGGCCGGCGGTGTCCGCGCCGCCCGAGGCGTCCACCGGGACGACGACCCGGAACCCCGCCGCCACGGCGACCGCCTCCAGCCCCACCACCCCGGCCTCGTCCGCGTCCGCCTCCCCGTCCGCGCCCGAGCCCGAGACGAGCCGGCCCGACAGCGGCGGCGCCCCCTCGCCGACCCCCGACGACGGCACCGGCACCGGCATCGACATCGGCGACATGGGCGTCCTGTCGTCCGCCCCCTGAACCCGCGCTCCGCGCAGTCCGCTCTCCCTCCCGTCCCTGGAGCACACCTTCCGATGGCATTTCCCGCTCGCCGTCGCCGGGCCGCCCCCGCGGCCCGTGACAGCGCCGTCCGACGCCGCCGCGTCCCGATGCGCCTGATGCTGCCCACCGCTGTCCTGGTGGCCGTGATGGCGATGCTGATGCTGCGCGGTTACGTGCACAGCGAGATCCTGGCCGACCACCGCATCCAGCCCGAGGCGTCCACCGACCGGGTGCCCGACGAGATCCTGGACGGCGGCCCGGTCATCGACACCCGCGGCGGCCGCACCGCCAGTCGGGAGGTGCCCGACCACCACCTGGTCCTCACCTTCGACGACGGCCCCGACCCGGAGTGGACGCCGAAGGTGCTGGACGTGCTCGCGAAGCACCACGCCCACGCGGTGTTCTTCGTCACCGGCACCATGGCCTCCCGCTACCCCGACCTGGTCCGGCGGATGGTCGACGAGGGCCACGAGATCGGCCTGCACACCTTCAACCACCCCGACCTGTCCTACCAGTCGAAGAAGCGCATCGACTGGGAGCTGTCGCAGAACCAGCTCGCCCTGACCGGCGCCGCGGGCATCCGCACCTCGCTGTTCCGGCCGCCGTACTCGTCCTTCGCCGACGCGATGGACGACAAGTCCTGGCCGGTCACCGAGTACATCGGCTCGCGCGGCTACCTCAGCGTCGTCAACGACACCGACAGCGAGGACTGGAAGAAGCCCGGCGTCGAGGAGATCATCCGGCGGGCCACGCCCGAGGGCGGCGAGGGCGCGATCGTCCTGATGCACGACTCCGGCGGCGACCGCCACCAGACCGTCGAGGCACTGGACCGGTTCCTGCCCGACCTCCAGTCCCGGGGTTACGCGTTCGACAACCTCACCGACGCCCTCGGCGCGCCCAGCGCGCACACCGAGGTCACCGGCCTCGACCTGTGGAAGGGAAAGGCCTGGATCTTCCTGGTCGGGGCCGCCGAGAACATCACCGGTGTACTGATGGTCGGCCTCGCGGCGATCGGTGTCCTGGTCATCAGCCGGTTCGTGCTGATGCTGTTGTTGTCCGCCCTGCACTCCCGCAGGGTGCGGGGGCCCGGGTTCAGCTGGGGCCCGCCGGTCACCGAACCGGTGTCGGTGCTGGTCCCGGCGTACAACGAGGCCAAGTGCATCGAGAACACGGTCCGCTCGCTGATGGCCGGTGAGCACCCCATCGAGGTCCTCGTCATCGACGACGGCTCCTCCGACGGCACCGCCCGCATCGTGGAGGACCTCGGCCTGCCCGGCGTACGCGTCGTCCGCCAGCTCAACGCGGGCAAGCCCGCCGCCCTCAACCGGGGCATCGCGGGCGCCCGGCACGACATCGTCGTGATGATGGACGGCGACACCGTCTTCGAGCCGTCCACCGTCCGCGAGCTGGTGCAGCCCTTCGGCGACCCGCGCGTCGGCGCCGTCGCCGGCAACGCCAAGGTCGGCAACAAGGACTCGCTGATCGGCGCCTGGCAGCACATCGAGTACGTGATGGGCTTCAACCTCGACCGCCGCATGTACGACGTCCTGGGCTGCATGCCCACCATCCCCGGCGCGGTGGGCGCGTTCCGCCGCACCGCCCTGGAGCGGGTCGGCGGCATGAGCGACGACACCCTCGCCGAGGACACCGACATCACCATGGCACTGCACCGCGACGGCTGGAAGGTGGTCTACGCGGAGAAGGCCCGCGCCTGGACCGAGGCCCCGGAGTCGGTGCAGCAGCTGTGGTCCCAGCGCTACCGCTGGTCGTACGGCACCATGCAGGCGATCTGGAAGCACCGCCGGGCGGTCGTCGAGCGCGGTGCGTCGGGCCGCTTCGGCCGGGTCGGGCTGCCGCTGGTCTCGCTCTTCATGGTGGTGGCCCCGCTGCTGGCGCCGCTCATCGACGTCTTCCTCCTCTACGGGGTGGTCTTCGGGCCCACGCAGAAGACGATCTTGGCCTGGCTGGGCGTGCTCGCCGTCCAGGCGGTGTGCGCGGCCTACGCCTTCCGGCTCGACCGCGAACGCATGACCCACCTGATCTCGCTGCCCCTCCAGCAGATCCTCTACCGCCAGCTGATGTACGTCGTCCTGCTCCAGTCCTGGATCACCGCCCTCACCGGCGGCCGGCTGCGCTGGCAGAAACTGCGCCGCACCGGTGTCGTCGAGGCGCCGGGCGGCCCGGTGCCGCGGCAGCACACCGGTGACACCACCGATCGGAGGCCCGTCGCATGAGCCGGGGTCACTCGACCGGGACGGACACGGGTGCCGAGCGGACGCCGGCGTTCGGCGTCCCCCGGCAGCGGATCGCGAGCGCCTTCCCGGAACCGTCCGCGGTGGCCGTGGCCGAGGCCACGGCCGCCGCGAAGAAGCCGGGCCGTGACCGCTACCTCGACCTGCTGCGGACGATCGCGCTGGTCCGTGTGGTCGTCTACCACCTGTTCGGCTGGGCCTGGCTGACCGTGCTGTTCCCGTCCATGGGCGTCATGTTCGCCCTGGCGGGTTCGTTGATGGCGCGTTCGCTGAAGCGTCCCGCGGCGGGCGTGATCCGGGGCCGGGTCCGGCGGCTCCTGCCCCCGCTGTGGGTGTTCGGCGCGGCCGTGCTGGCCCTGCTGTTCGCCGGGGGCTGGAACCCGCTGGAGGACCCGGACCACGGGGGCGCCCTGGGCGTCGTCGAACTGCTCAACTACGTCGTCCCGTTCGGTGCGCCGCCGTTCCCCTGGAGCATCGGTTCCAAGTCCGGCCTGCTGGAGAACACCTGGGCGGTGCAGGCGGCCGGTGTGCTGTGGTACCTGCGGGCCTACCTGTGGTTCGTGCTCGCCTCGCCGCTGCTGCTCCGGGCGTTCCGCAGGGCGCCCTGGGTCACGCTGTTCGCGCCGCTGGCGCTGACGGCGGTGGTGGGCACGGGGGTCGTGTCCATACCCGGCGAGACCGGCAACGCGGTCGGCGACTTCGCGGTCTACGGCGGCTGCTGGGTGCTGGGCTTCGCCCACCAGGACGGGCTGCTCGCACGGATCCCGCGCTATGTCGCGGTCTCCTGCTCCGCGCTCGTCATGGCCTTCGGCCTGTGGTGGGCCTCGGGGCACCTGGGGCCGGACGGCTGGGACCTCAACGACATCCCGCTGGCCCAGGCGACCTGGTCCTTCGGATTCGTGGTGATCCTGCTCCAGTACTCGCCCTCGTGGCAGGAACTCCCGCGCCGGCTGGCCCGCTGGGACCGGCTGATCACCCTGTCCAACAACCGCGCCGTCACGATCTACCTGTGGCACAACATGCTCATCATGGCCACCGTCCCGGTCATCGACACGCTGTACGGACTGCCCTTCATGGAGGGCGACGGCGCCACGGGCTTCCTCGACTCCACGTACATGCTGTGGATGTTCGTCCTGGTCTGGCCCCTCATCGGGGTGATGATCCTGGCGACCGGCTGGATCGAGGACATCGCGGCGAAGCGGAAGCCACGCCTGTGGCCCGACGGACGCAAGAGCCCGGCGCGCCGGGCACGCCAGGTGTCCTGACCCGCCGTGTCGCCGACCCGGCGGATCGGCCGCCGCGCGCCGGCCGCCGAGTGCGGTGTGCGGTGTGCGGTGTGGCAGCGACGGTGACTGCTCGGCCTCGCCACGGGTCTGCGGCGCGGACTGCCCGTGGTCACCAGGTGCCGTACGCCCCGGGACCGTTGCCCGGCGCGGGCGGAGGCCCGCGCCGGGGGCGGCGGTCCGGCGACGGGCCTCGCGGCCGCCGCCGGACGCTCCGTCAGCCGAGTCCCAGGACGTTCATGGTCTGTTCGGCCATGCGGCGCTCGCCGAGGGCGTTGGGGTGGACGGGAACGACGCTGTTGCCGAAGAGGAGGGGCTCGATCCACCGGGTGCCCACGGGCTTGCACGCGTCGTGGCCGTCGGACGCCTGGGCGAAGTCGACGTAGGTGGCCCCGTTCTCCTCGGCGGCGCGCCGGACGACGGCGTTGAGGTGGGCCTGGATGCCGCGCAGGTAGGGCACGTCGCCGGTGGCGATCGGCAGTTTCGCGAAGCAGGACGGGTCCGCGGTGGCGGGCGTGATCCAGGGGTAGCCCAGCACGGCCACCCGGGCGCCGGGGGCCTTGGCGCGGACGCTGCCGAGGGCTGCCCTGAGGGCGGGATAGGTGCTCGCGTCGATCTGGTCGTCGAAGCTCGTGCCGTTGGCGTCCTTGCAGGGACTGCCCTGGCCGCCGCTGAGGACGCCCGCGGCGGCGCACGCCGTCACGGCGTTGATGAAGGTCCCGTTGTCGTTGCCGCCGATGGTCAGCGTGACCAGGTCGGTCCCCGCGTCGAGGGCGTTCACCTGGGCGGCGACGCCCGGGTACTGGGCCTGGGTGAAGTCCTTGGTCTGGGCGGCGCCGCAGGTCACGTCCGTGAGGCGGGCGCCCGTCCGGGAGGCGATGACGTGGGGGTAGTTGGCCGTGGACCGCAGGCACAGCGGGCTGGAGAGGTCGACCGGGAGGACTCCCGAACCGGCGCTGTAACTGTCGCCGAGGGCGGCGTAGTCGAGGGGGGTGGCTGCCTGTGCGGGGGCCCCGGTGAGACTGAGGGCCAGCGCACCGACCGCCGCGAATGACGCGGTCATGACATTGCGGGAGGCGGGCTTCGGCATGTGCTCTCGATTCTCGGGAGTGCGGACGCGACGAAAGCGGGCACGGCGATGCCTACGGACGTACGGAACGCGAGGAATACAGCGGCTCGAGCGGGGCGGGAAGAGTGCCGACGGCTCCCCGTGCGCGAAGACGCACACCGACGATCGTCCGGTGCGGGTCGCATGGTTACCCGGTGGTTCTACCCGTAGGTAATGTGCAGGCGCCCGGCAGCCGAGTCAACACGGTCGACCGAACTTCTTGAATCCCTTACAACCCTCTGCCAGAGCCTTGCCGGGACCGCCTTCGGCCCCACTCGGCCGGCCGTCGGCGACGGCCCCGGTCGGTCCTCGGGGCGTCAGCGCCGCACCAGGCAGAAGGGATGGCCGGCCGGGTCCGTGAGGACCCGCCACCTTCCCCGCCCGGCTGGTGGTCCGGCCGCCGGCCTCGCCGCGGACACCGTGCCCCACGGCACCGACAACGGCGTGCGGGGGTCCGGTCCGACCCCGCCTTACGGAGTGGTGACGTGCCGGGCGGGTCGCGGTGCGGGGCGGGGCGGCGGTCCTAGCGTGGGCGCATGCGTGTACTGGTCACCGGCGGTGCCGGGTTCATCGGGTCCCATGTCGTCGACGCGCTGCGGGCGCGCGGGCACGAGCCGCTGGTGTTCGACGTGCGAGAGGATCCGGCCGCGGACGTCCGCGATCCGGCGGCCGTGGCCGCCGCGCTCGCCGGTGTCGACGCCGTCTGCCATCAGGCGGCGATGGTCGGGCTCGGCGACGGGGTCGCCGACGCGGCGGAGTACGTCTCCCGCAACGATCTGGGGACGGCGGTGCTGCTCGCCGCCATGGCCGAAGCGGGCGTACGGCACCTCGTGCTGGCCGGGTCGATGGTC
Source organism: Streptomyces sp. NPDC017202 (assembly GCF_044331705.1). Classification (NCBI taxonomy): domain Bacteria; kingdom Bacillati; phylum Actinomycetota; class Actinomycetes; order Kitasatosporales; family Streptomycetaceae; genus Streptomyces; species Streptomyces sp. NPDC017202. Next base: position 123,987 of record NZ_JBIRNP010000011.1, read on the forward strand.
GTGTACGGCGAGGGGCGCTACGCGTGCGCGCGGCACGGTGTCGTACGGCCGGGGCCGCGGGCCGTCGCCGACCTGGACGCGGGCCGGTTCGAGCCGCCGTGTCCGGCGTGCGGGGAGAGCCTGTCCCCCGGGCTGGTCGGCGAGGACGCTCCCCTCGACCCGCGCAACGTGTACGCGACGACCAAGCTCGCGCAGGAGCACCTGGCCGCCGCGTGGGCGCGCGCCACCGGCGGTTCGGCGGTCTCGCTGCGCTACCACAACGTGTACGGACCGCGGATGCCCCGCGACACGCCGTACGCCGGTGTGGCTTCCTTCTTCCGTTCCGCGCTCGCCCGGGGCGAGGCCCCGCGCGTCTTCGAGGACGGCCGGCAGCGGCGGGACTTCGTGCACGTGCGGGACGTGGCCGCGGCCAACCTGGCCGCCCTGGAGGCGCGGGGTCCGGCCGGCCTGCTCACGGCGTACAACACCGGCAGCGGCGAGCCGCGCACGGTGGGCGAGACGGCCCGTGCGCTGGCCGCCGCGTACGGCGGCCCCGAGCCCGTGGTCACCGGCGAGTACCGGCTGGGCGACGTACGGCACGTCACCGCGGACTCCGCCCGGCTGCGGGCCGACCTCGGCTGGCAGCCCGAGGTCGGATTCGCGGAGGGGATGCGGGAGTTCGCGCGGGCCGGGCTGCGCGAGGCCTGAGCCCGGCCGGCCGGGCGGGCGGGCCGGAACTGGCCGGCTACGGCGCCGTGGGCAGGGTCACCTCGAAGCGGCAGCCGCCCGGGATGTTGCGGACGGTGGCGCGCCCCCGGTGGGCCTCCACGATGCCCCGCACGATGGCGAGGCCCAGGCCCGCACCGGCCGGCGGGGTGCGGGCGTGGGTGCCGCGCCAGCCGGTGTCGAAGACGCGCGGCAGGTCCTCCTCGGGGATGCCGCCGCAGCCGTCGGTCACGGACACCACGACCCCGTCCGGGCAGCTCTCGGCGCTCACCGCGACCGTGCCGTCGGCGGGGGTCCGCCGGATCGCGTTGACCAGGAGGTTTCCCAGGACGCGGCTCATCTCCCTGCCGTCGACCTCCACCGGCACCGCCTCGACGGGGTGGCCGACGAGGCGGACGCCGTGCTCGCGGGCGAGGGGGTCGGCGCCGGCGAGGGCGTCGCCGACGAGGTCGTACAGGGACATGCGGGCGGGGGTGAGCGAGAGGGTTCCGGCGTGGATGCGGGAGAGTTCGAAGAGGTCGCCGACCATGTCGTTGAGGCGTTCGACCTCGGTGCGGATCTGCCGCAGATAGCGGCCCGGGTCGGCGGCCACCCCGTCCTCCAGCGCCTCCGACATGGCGCGCAGGCCGGCGAGCGGGGTGCGCAGGTCGTGGGAGATCCAGGCGACCAGTTCGCGCCGGGAGGTCTCCAGGGCGCGCTCGCGGTCGCGGGACTCGGCGAGCCGGGCGCTGGTCGACGCCAGCTCCCGGCTCAGCGAGTCCAGTTCGGCGGTCGTCGGGCCCGCGGGGACGGCGAAGGAACCGCCGTCGCCGAAGGAGCGGGCGGCGGCGGTGAGCGCGCGGCTGCGGGCGACGACCCAGCGGCCCAGGAGCATCGCGGTCGCGAGGGAGACCACGGCGGCCATCGCCACGACGGTGGTCACCACGGTGAGGTCGTGCGGGGACAGGAACATCGCCCGGGCGACGGCGAGGGTGCCCGCGAGCATCGCGACCACCCCGACGGCGGCGACCACGGCGAGCGAGGCGGTGAGCGAGCGACGCCGGATCAGGCGCAGCGCGGCCGCTCCGGCGATGCCGGTGGCGGCGGCTCCGGCGAAGGCGTACAGGGCGATGAGGAGGGTGTCGCGCATGGTCAGCCGGCCTCCTGGCCGCGGGGGTCGAAGCGGTAGCCCACGCCCCACACGGTCTGGATCAGGCGCGGGCGGGCCGGGTCGTCCTCGACCTTGCCGCGCAGCCTGCGGACGTGGACGGTGACGGTGGACAGGTCGCCGAAGTCCCAGCCCCACACCTCACGCATCAGGTCCTCGCGGCCGAACGCCCTTCCCGGGTGCCGCAGGAGGAAGGCGAGGAGGTCGAACTCGCGCAGGGTGAGGGCGAGTTCGGTGCCGTTCTTGGTGGCGCGGCGGGCGGTGGGGTCGATCGTCAGGCCGGCCGCGCTCAGCGGGGGCGCCGCGGTGGCGGGCCGGGCGCGGCGCAGCACGGACTCCACCCGCAGGACGAGTTCGCGCGGGCTGAAGGGTTTGGTGACGTAGTCGTCGGCGCCCACTTCCAGGCCGAGGATGCGGTCGTCCTCGTCGCCCCGGGCGGTGAGCATGATGACGGGGACGGGCCCGTGGCCGCGCAGCCTGCGGCAGACCTCCAGGCCGTCCATGCCGGGCAGCATGAGGTCGAGCACCACCAGGTCGGGCCGGTGGGCGGCGGCGCGGGCCAGGGCGGCGGGGCCGTCGTCGGCCCGGTCGACGGTGTGGCCGGCGCGGGCGAGGTAGCCGGTGACGACCTCCGCGACCGTGGGGTCGTCGTCGACGACCAGGACGCGGGCGCCGGCGCCCGGCGCGGGCCCGGCGGTGGTTCCTGCCTGCGGGGAATCGAACGGCGGCTGCATGCCCCCAGCCTCGCACCACCACGTCGCCGGCGGGGGCCGCGGGGCGTGCGCACGACGTCGACGTCCGCGTTTCGTAAGGAGCCGAAGTCCGGTTCGTCCGGTTCGCGTTCGTAGGGTGAACGGCGTGACCCTTTCCCCCTCGCCCCCTGACGGCGTCGATGTCGTCCTGCCCTGTCTCGACGAGGCCGGGGCCCTGCCCTGGGTGCTGGCCAGGATCCCGGCCGGCTGGCGCGCGCTCGTGGTGGACAACGGCTCCACCGACGGTTCGGCGGAGATCGCCCTCGGGCTCGGCGCGACCGTCGTCCAGGAGCCGCGCCGGGGCTTCGGCGCGGCCTGCCACGCCGGGCTGACCGCCGCCACCGCCGAGGTGGTGTGCTTCTGCGACTGCGACGCCTCGCTCGACCCGTCCCTGCTGGAGCCGTTCGTGCGGGAGGTGCGCGCGGGCGGGGCCGACCTGGTGCTCGGCCGGAGGCGGCCGCACGGCCGGGGCAGCTGGCCCGCGCACGCCCGGGCCGGCAATCTCGCCCTGGCCCGGCTGCTGCGGCGCCGCACCGGTCTGCGCCTGCACGACCTGGGCCCGCTGCGGGCCGGCCGCCGCGAGGCGCTGCTCGGCCTCGGCCTCACCGACCGGCGCAGCGGCTACCCGCTGGAGATGGTGGTGCGGGCGGCCGACGCGGGCTGGCGGATCACCGAGCACGACGTCCCCTACCTGCCCCGCACCGGCGCCTCGAAGGTCACCGGAACCTGGCGCGGCACCTGGCAGGCGGTCCGGGACATGAGCCGCGTCCTGAACGACGTCCCCGCCCGCGAAGGGATCCCGCGGTGATCCGGCCGGCCCCGGGGAGCGCACCGACCCCGGTGAGCACGCTCCTCGTCATCGCGAAGGAGCCGCTGCCCGGCCGGGTGAAGACCCGGCTCACCCCGCCGTTCGCGCCGTGGGAGGCGGCGGCTCTCGCGGAGGCCGCCCTCGTGGACACCCTGGCGGCCGTCGCCGCCGCTCCGGCCGTCCGGCGGCTCCTCGTGCTGGACGGCGCGCCCGGACCGTGGCTGCCGCCCGGCTTCGACGTCGTGCCGCAGTGCGCGGGAGGTCTGGACGAGCGGCTCGCCGGGGCCTTCGCCCGCTGCGAGGGGCCCGCGCTGCTGATCGGCATGGACACCCCGCAGGTGACGCCGGACCTGCTGACGGTGGACTTCGCGGGCTGCGACGCGTACTTCGGGCCCGCCGAGGACGGCGGTTTCTGGGCGCTGGGACTCGCCGTGCCGGACCCCGCGCTGCTGCGGGGCGTGCCCATGTCGACGTCGTTCACCGGCGCCGTCCAGCGCGAGCGGCTCGTCGCCGCCGGGCTGCGGGTGTGCGATCTGCCGCGCCTGCGGGACGTGGACGACGCCCGGGACGCCCGCGCGGTCGCCGCGCTGGCCCCGCACGGCCGGTTCGCCGCCCGGCTGGCCCGCTGCGCGGCGGCGCACCGATGAGAACCCGGCGGGCCGGCGCCGTCCCCTGGGCCGCGGCCGACCCCTACTCCACCGCTCTGCGGGCCGGTCGCGGCCCGCTGTTCCTGCGCCGCGCCGACGGCCGGCTGCTGCCGCTGGAGGTGGAGCGCTGGTGCGCGCGGGCCGACCGGGTCGATATGGAGGTGCTGGACCGGTGCGAGGGCGCCGTGCTCGACGTCGGCTGCGGGCCGGGGCGGCTGGTGGCGGAACTCGCCGCCCGTGGCCGTACGGCCCTCGGTGTCGACGTGAGCGAGGCGGCCGTCGAGCACACCGTCCGGCTCGGCGGGCAGGCGCTGCGGCGCTCGGTCTTCGAGCCGCTGCCCGGCGAGGGCCGCTGGGGCACCGTCCTGCTGATGGACGGCAACGTCGGCATCGGTGGTGATCCGCGCGCCCTGCTGGACCGGGCGGCCCGGCTCCTCTCCCCCGGCGGACTGCTCATCGCCGAGACCCTGCCGGTGGACGTCGACGAACGCGCCGAGGTGCAGGTCGTCGACGTCGCCGAGGCCCCTGCGGGGAGCAGCGGTCCGTTCCCGTGGGCGCGGCTCGGCACCCCGGCCCTGTCCCGGTACGCGGACCGGGCGGGCTGGAGTGCCGTCGATCAGTGGGCGGCGGGCGGGCGTTGCTTCGCCGCCCTGCGCAGCCGCAGCGCCAGCAGCAGCGCCGAGGTGCCGAAGAGTACGGCGGTGATCAGCAGCCAGCGGGCCGCGAACCCGTCCGCGGGGAGCCCGGTGGCCGACCGGTAGCGCCCGGCCGCCGTCCCGCCGATCAGCGGGAACCACACCAGCAGGAGCAGTGCGGACAGGGCGGCCGGGACGCGGACGTACCCGGTCCACTCGGCGCGGCCGGCCGTGCGCAGCCCCCGGACCAGGGCCCGGTCGGCCGTCGCGTACAGGGGCAGCAGCACCAGGTCGTGCAGGACCGCGGCCCCCGCGAACCACAGGACCACGCCGAACAGGTCGCCGGCGAGCAGGCGTACGCCCGCGTAGCCGGCCAGCGCGAACGAGCAGGCGAGCATCAGGAGTTGCAGAGGGCTGCCGAGGGGGATCCGTCGTCGCGCCGGCCTCGTCACGGGTGTCCGGCTCATCACAGGTCTCCGAACGTCAGGCGGGCCACCCACTTGGTGTTGAGCACACCGGGCGCGGCGGGCACGATGATCCGCGCCGGGTGGCCGTGGTCGGGGGAGAGTTCCTCGCCGTTGACGTACAGGGCGAGCAGGGAGCGCGGGTCGGCCACCTGGTCGGCGCGCAGGGCGGCGTGCCGGAAGGCGCCGCGCCGCTGGAGGGACTCGACGAACACGTCCGGCGGATCGTCCTCGTGTCCGACGAGCGCCGCGAGGTCCCGCAGCCGCACGCCGCGCCACCACTGGTCGGACGTCGACCAGCCCTCGACGCAGGCGATGGGCAGGGCCGCGCTGTGCGGCGGGAGGCGCAGGAGGTCGTCGCGGGTGAGGCGGACGGTGCCCGTGCGTCCGGTGACCACGAGCCGCCACGCGTCCGGACCCGTCTCCGACGGGCGGATGCCCGCGTACCGGGCCGTCTTGTTGATCTGGAAGCCGTTCGGTCCGGTGCCGGGGTCCGGTCCGCCGTGCGGCGCGAGGAGGGCGGTGCGCCGCACCGGGCCGTCGGTGGTCTGACCGGCGGTCGTCGCGAACAGCAGCAGTGCGCCGCCGCCCACGAACCCCAGGGCGCCGCGCCGGGAGACGGTCGGGAGGTCGGGCCGCGGGGAGACCAGCGGGTCCGCCCCGGGGGCCGGGTCCGTCCCGGGCCGCGGTTCCCGCCCGCCGCGCGGTCCGCGCAGGTTCCGTACGGCAGCCGGGGTCTTCAGGGCGGCGTGGGCGGCGAACGCGGCGAAGAACACCCACGCGCCGTAGAAGTGCAGCGGGTAGAAGGAGCCCGGGAAGACGTAGTCCAGCTGGACGTTGAGCACGCCGGTCACGAACTCGAAGAGCGCTCCGCCGACCAGGAGCAGCAGGGAGATCCGCTCCAGGGCGTGCGCGAGCGAGCGGGCCGGCGGCAGGGCGAACAGCTTCGGCACCACGGACCACAGTTTGGCCAGCAGCACCGGGATCAGGGTGATGCCGAGGGTGACGTGGACGCCCTGGTTCAGCCGGTACAGCCAGTGCGGGTCCGTCGGCCAGGCGAAGAGGTAGAAGCCGAGGATCCCCTTGTCCGGCGTCTTGTCGTTGACCGACGCCAGGTCCGGGTTGTAGGCGGCGTACGACAGCAGGCCCGTCACGAACAGCACGGTGATGCCGGCCAGGAGGACGAGGCCCAGCACCGAGGTGAACCAGGGGCCGCGCAGGGGGCTGCGCCAGAAGCCGGGGGCGGAGGGAAGCCGTGGATCGTCTCGCATGTCCCGACCGTAGGCCCGCGCACCCCGGCGGACGGGCGCGCGACCCATGACGAAACGCTGACGTCCGGCGCCGTGGGCGGCCCGGCGCGGGCCGCGCGGCCTAGCGTTCCGGTGTGACCCGCACCCCGCGCCCCGTCCGCTCCCGCACCCCGCGTCCCGGCTCCGGCCCTGACCCCGGCCCCGGCCCCGGCAGTGTGCGCCTCGACCTGTACGCCGTCGGGGCGGGCGTCCTGCTGGTGACGGCGGCCGTGCTGATCGGCCGTCACATCCAGCGCGGCCGTCACACCCTGTTCGTCGACTGGCCCCCGCTGCTGGCGAGTTGGGGGCCTCACATGGGCCCGGGCACTTCTGCGGCGATCGTCCTGGCGGTGGCCTGCACGGCGTACGGCCCCACCGTGGCGGCCCGCCTGCCCTGGCGGGGGCTGCTCGCGGCGGTCTGGGGCACGGCGACGGCGTGGATCCTCTCGCTCGCCCTGGTCGACGGCTGGGGGCGGGGCGTGGCCGGCCGGCTCACCACGCGCCACGAGTACCTGCGGGTCGTCGACCGCTTCCACGACATCCCGGCCGCGCTGCGCGGCTTCGACGGGCACATCCTCCTCGACGCGCCCGACAACTGGCCCGCCCACGTCGCCGGTCACCCCCCGGCCGCCACGCTCACCTTCGTGCTGCTCGACCGGATCGGTCTGGGCGGCGGGGGCTGGGCCGGCCTCTGGTGCGTCACGGTCGGCGCGACGGCCTGCGTGGCCGTGCTGGTGGCGGTGCGGGCCCTGGCCGGCGAGGAACTCGCGCGGCGGGCCGCCCCGTTCCTCGTGGTGGCCCCGGCGGCGGTGTGGATGGGCACGTCGGCCGACGCGTACTTCGCGGCCGTCGCCGCCTGGTCCGTGACCCTGCTGGTCCTCGCCGTCACCACCCGGTCGGCCCGGCGTTCGGCCGGATGGGCGGCGGGTTCCGGCCTGCTGTTCGGCCTGACCTGCTACCTCTCCTACGGGCTCACCCTGTTCGCCGTCGTCGGCGCGGCGGTGCTGCTGCCGGTCCGGCGGCGCGTCCGGAAGCGACCGGCGCCGCTGCTCCTGCCGCTGCTCGCCGGGCTCGCGGTGGTGCCGGCGCTGTTCACGCTCGCCGGGTTCGACTGGTGGGAGGCGTACCGCCTGCTCGTGACGCGTTACCGCCAGGGCGCGGGCGGGGTACGGCCCTACGGCTACTGGGTGTGGGCCAACCTCGCCTGCACCGTCCTCGTCGTCGGGCCGGCCTCGACGGCGGGCCTGGGACGGGCCGGTGCGGTGCTGCTGCGGCACCCGCGCGCGGCTCTCACCGCCCCCGGCGGTCCGGACCGCCCCGGCGCCGGGGCACGCTTGGCGCTGTTGGCCGCGTCCGCGTTCCTGGCGCTGCTGGTCGCCGACCTGTCCGGCATGAGCAAGGCGGAGACGGAACGCATCTGGCTGCCGTTCGCGGTGTGGCTGCTCCCGGCCTGCGCGTTCCTGCCCCGTCCGCGCGCCTGGCTGGCCGCCCAGGCGGTCCTGGCCCTGCTGCTCAACCACCTGCTGAGGACAGGCTGGTGACGCGGGCCAGGACGCGCCGGCGAAGGGACGGGACGCGCGTGGCCGGTCAGCCGGCGGTGGCGAGCAGTCCGAGCGTGTCGATGACGCGGTTCGAGAAGCCCCACTCGTTGTCGTACCAGGCGACGACCTTGATGTGCCGGCCGTCGACGCGGGTGAGGGCCGAGTCGAAGATCGACGAGGCCGGGTTGCCGACGATGTCGGCCGACACGAGCGCGTCCTCGGAGTACTCCAGGACCCCGGCGAGGGGGCCTTCGGCGGCGGCGCGGTAGGCCGCCAGCACCTCGTCGCGGGTCACGTCGCGGGCCACGGTCGTGTTGAGCTCGACGATCGAGCCCACCGGGACGGGCACGCGGATCGAGTCGCCCGACAGCTTGCCCTCCAGGTTCGGCAGGACCAGGCCGATCGCCTTGGCGGCGCCCGTCGTGGTCGGCACGATGTTGACTCCGGCGGCACGGGCGCGGCGCGGGTCGCGGTGCGGGCCGTCCTGGAGGTTCTGCTCCTGGGTGTAGGCGTGCACCGTGGTCATGAAGCCGTGCTCGATGCCCGCGAGGTCGTCGAGGACCGCGGCCAGCGGCGCGAGCGCGTTGGTCGTGCAGGAGGCGTTCGAGACGATCGTGTGCAGCTCCGCGTCGTACGTGTCGGTGTTGACGCCGAACGCGAGGGTGACGTCGGCGCCGTCGGAGGGCGCGCTGACGAGCACCTTCTTCGCGCCCGCGTCGAGGTGGGCGCGCGCGGCCTTCGCCGACGTGAAGCGGCCGGTCGCCTCCAGCACGATGTCGACGCCCAGTTCGGCCCAGGGCAGCTGGGCCGGCTCGCGCTCGGCGAGCACCTTGATGCGGCGGCCGTCGACGACGAGGGTGTCCCCCTCGGCGCTCACCGGGCGGCCGAGGCGGCCGGACGTCGAGTCGAAGGCGAGCAGCCGGGCGAGGGCGGCGGGCTCGGTGAGGTCGTTGACGGCGACGACCTCGAGGTCGGTGTCGCGTTCCAGCAGCGCACGCAGCACGTTGCGTCCGATACGGCCGAATCCGTTGATGGCGATGCGAGTCATGTGTGGTGTCCCTTCCGTTCGCCTCCCCAGGTTCGCGCGCCGCCCGCGGCCCGGACAGCGGCGAGATCGCCACGGTTCGAAAGGATCGCGCCAGCCGTGCGGGGGCCCGGCCGGGTCCCTACTCGCCCCGGGTGAAGGTGCGCCGGTACTCGCTGGGGGTGGTGCCGAGGATGCGCTGGAAGTGCGTCCGCAGATTGGCGCCGGTGCCGAGGCCGACGTCGGCGGCGATCTGCTCGACGCTCCGCTCGGACCGTTCGAGCAGTTCCCGGGCCGCGTCGATACGGGCGCGCATCACCCACTGCATGGGCGTGTATCCGGTGTCCTCGACGAATCGCCGCGAGAAGGTGCGGGGCGAGACCGCCGCGTGCCGGGCGAGCACCGTGAGGGTGAGGTCGGCGTCGAGGCGGCGCAGTGCCCATTCGCGGGTGGCCGCGAACCGCTCGCCGAGCGGTTCGGGCACGCTGCGCGGCACGTACTGCGCCTGGCCGCCGCTGCGGTAGGGGGCCGCGACGAGGCGCCGGGCGGTGTGGTTGGACGCGGCCACCCCGAGGTCGCCGCGCAGGATGTGCAGGCACAGGTCGATGCCGGAGGCGGCGCCGGCCGAGGTCAGCACGCTGCCCTCGTCGACGAAGAGGACGTTCTCGTCGACCCGCACCAGCGGGTACCGGGCCGCGAGGGCCCGGGCGTAGTGCCAGTGCGTGGTGGCGCGCCTGCCGTCGAGGAGGCCGGTGGCGGCGAGCGCGAAGGCGCCCGTGGAGATGGCGGCGAGGCGGGCGCCGAGGCCGTGGGCGGCGATCAGCGCGTCCACGACGGCCGGCGGGGGGTCGTCGCGGTCGGGGAAGCGGTAGCCGGGGATGAAGACGATGTCGGCCCGGGTGAGGGCCTCGAGCCCGTCCGCGACGTGGTAGGAGAGGCCGTCGCCGCCGGTCACCAGTCCCGGCGCCGCTCCGCAGACCCGCACCTCGTACGGCATGCTCGCCCGCGTCGTGAACACCTGCGCGGGAATGCCCACGTCCAGCGGTTTCGCCCCTTCGAGAACGAGGACGGCGACACGACGGAGACGGGGGGCCTGCACGGGGCCAGGTTACCGGGCGGGGACCGGCGGCCCCGCCGTCCGCCCACTGACAGCCTCCCCGGGGAGGAGGGGACGCCCGGCCGCCCGGCCGCCGCCTCACGGACTCGTCAGGATCTGGGGCGACAGGATCTTGATCATGGTGTTGGTCCAGCGCATCTGCCGCAGGGTCTGCGGGTGGCACGCGGCTGTCAGGGCGAGGAGACCGTCGTCGCGGGTGGCCTGTGCGGCCTGGGCGAGCATCTCCCAGTGGAGGGAGTTCCCGGTGGCGTCCAGGTGCAGCTGCCGCAGGTCGCGCAGGAGCAGCAGACCGGGCTCGGGGCGGTGGCCCACCGCTTCGGCGGCCTTCTCCCGGAGCGTCGGCAGGACGCCCGGCGCGGACGTCCCGGCGAAGTCGCCGAGGTCGAGCCCGTGGGCCGGGCCCGCGTCGGCCAGGCGCCGGACGTGTTCGCGGGACCAGGCGGCGAGGTCGGTGGCCACGTGATGGATCTCGTGGTCGGCGCGGTGCCGTTCGGCGACCGTCGTCAGCTGCCCGGCGAGGTGCTTCTCGCCGTGGTGCAGGGCGCGCAGGGTGAGAGCGATGCCGTTCATCCGGCGTCCTCCTCACGGCCGTGGCCGCCCGCTTCGGTGGCGAGGGCCGACGCCCCGCCCGTGGTGGCCGGTACGGAGCCGGCGCGTGCGGGGGCGGACGCGGTGGTGGTCGGCGCGGGGGCGGGCCCGCCGTCGCCGCGTGCCACGAGCCGGAGCCCGGCGGCCGCGGTCTTGAACAGCGGCTGCTTGGAGGCGGGGTCCCAGTCGGTGACGGTCGTCTCGTTCGCGGCACGCGGGGGTGTGTCGCCGTCCGGGCCGTGTCCGCCCTCGGTGTCCCAGTATCCGTAGTGGAAGGGGACGAACAGCAGGCCGGGCCGGATGCCGGTCACCCGGAGCCGGCCCCGCAGGGCGCCGCGCGGGGTGCTGACCTCCACCAGGTCGCCCTCGGCGAGCCCGAGCAGGGCCGCGTCGGACTCGGACGCCTCCACCCACACGTCGGGGGCGGCCGCGTCGAGCTGGGGGGCGCGTGCCGTCTTGGTGCGGGTGTGGAAGTGGTAGAGGGTGCGGCCCGTGGCCAGCTGGAACGGGTACCTGTCGTCGGGGATCTCGTGGGGCGGCAGGTAGCCGGCGGCCTTGATGACGGCCTTCCCGTCCGGGTTGAGGGAGCGGTACTCGACCGCGTCGGCGCTCGCGCCGGTGACCAGGTCCTTGCCGTAGCTCTCGCACAGGTCGGGGTGGGCCCAGCTGATCCCGTCGGTGTAGAGGCGTTCGGTGCCGTCGGGGGCCTGTTCGTTGCAGGGCCACTGGATGCCGCTGCCGCCGCGCAGCCTGTCGTAGGTGATGCCGGTGTAGTCGCACGGCCGGCCGGCGCTGCACCGCTTCCACGCCTCGAACGCGGACTCCGGGTCGTGCCAGGTGACGAGCGGTGCGCCGTCCTTGTCGCGGAAGTCCATGCGGGCGGCGTAGGCGAGGAAGATGTCCAGGTCGGGCCTGGCCAGGCCGGGCGGTTCGACGGCCTTGTCGGACAGGTGGACCGTGCGGTCGGCGTTGGTGAGGGTGCCGGTCTTCTCGCCCCAGGTCGCCGCGGGCAGGACGACATCGGCCAACTGCGCCGTCTCGGTCGGGAAGAGGTCCTGTACGACCACGAAAAGGCGTTCCTGCTCCAGGATCGAGCGGATCCGGGCCAGTTCGGGCAGTGACACCGCCGGGTTGGTGCCGCTGATCCACAGCATGCGGATCGAGCCCTGTTCGGCGTAGCGGAACATCTGCATCGCGTGGGTGGGCGGGGCGTAGTGCGCGATGGTGCCCGGTTCGACGTTCCACACGCGCGCGAGGTCGGCGACGTGGCTGTCGTTCTGCCAGTTGCGGAATCCGGGCAGGTCCCCGTTCGCGCCGCATTCGCGGGTGTTCTGGGCGGTGGGTTGCCCGTTCATCTGCAGGACGCCGGCGCCGGGCCTGCCGAGCATGCCGCGGACGAGGTGCAGGTTGTTGACCTGGACGGCCGCGGCGGTCGCCTGGTGGGACTGGTAGACGCCCTGGAGCACCGTGGACAGCAGCCGGTCGGCCGTTCCGAGGACCTCCGCGGCCTCCTCGATCCGCGCGGCCGGCACGTCGCAGATCCGGGCCGCCCACGCGGGGGTGCACTCCTGCACCCGGGCGGCCAGTTCCTCGAACCCGACCGTGTGCGCGTCGAGGAAGCCGTGGTCGACGCGGTCCGTGCGGATGATCTCGTGCAGGAGCGCGTCGAGCAGGGCGACGTTCGTGCCGACGCGCGGGGCCAGGTGGACGGCCGCCCTGCGGGCCACCTGCGTGGGGCGCGGGTCGACGCACACCAGGCGGGGCGGGCCGGTGCCCTCCAGCCGGTCGAGGATCCGCATCCACTGCACGGGCTGGGTCTCGGCGATGTTGTGCCCGAACAGCGCGATGACGTCGGCGTGGTCGATGTCGTCGTAGCTGCCCGGCTGCCCGTCGCAGCCGAAGGACTCCTTCAGCGCCTCGGCCGCGGTCGCCGTGCACAGGCGGGTGTTGCCGTCGAGGTGGTTGGTGCCGATCCCCGCCCTGGCCAGCACCGCGAGCGTGTAGTACTCCTCCAGGAACAGCTGCCCGGTGGTGTAGAAGCCGATCGACCCCGGGCCGCGTTCGTCCAGCAGTTCCCGCGAGCGGGTGACGATCCGGTCCAGCGCGGTGTCCCAGTCGCACTCGACCAGGCGTCCGCCGCGGCGGATCAGCGGGGTGGTCAGCCGGTCCGGGGAGGCGTTGGCCTGCCAGCCGAAGAGGTCCTTCGGCCCCAGCCGTCCGTGGTTGACCCGGTCGTCCGCCCTGCCGCGCACGCCGACCATGCGGCCGTCCAGCACGGCGATGTCCATGGCGTCGCCGTCGGAGTGGAGGATCGACGCCGCCCGCACCCATCGCTGGACCCGCGCCGGATCGACGCCCGCCGCCAGGTGGGTGTCCACGCGCACGGGCCACGGCTCGTGCGGCCCGTAGGGGGTACGGCCGCCCCACGGCCGTGCGATCCGGTCCACTGAAACGTCCATGTCCGCCTCCCTGCGGTCCCTGCGCCGTCGACCGGTGCGGGCGTGCCGCCCGGGCGGCCCCGGCGGCGGTCGGCGCGGTACCGGCCGCCCCCGCGACACCGTGTGCCGCACCCGTCCGTCCCCGGTACCCCCGGCGGGCCGCGCCGTAACGGAGACCGGCGTGCCTCCCCCGGGCGCCCGGGTGCGGTCACGCCGATTGGCGGGGAGGCCGCCGGGGCACCCGGGCGGCACGCCGGCGACCCCGGCCACGACCGGTCCGTGGCGCTCCGGCGCACACGCCCGGACGACGACACGATCCAGGAGTGCCCCTCATGAACGACCACACCCCCAGCCAGGCCGAGGGCGAGCCCGAGGAGCCCGACACCGAGAACAGGACCGACACGCCTTCTCCCGACCACCCGACGCCGTCCCAGGCCGAGGGCGAGAGGGACGACGAGCCCGACACCGGGACGGGAGCAGGGGCCGGCGGCGGAACGGGGAGCTGATCCGGCGCCGTACCGACGGGTCCGGCGCGGCGCCGCGCACCGGTGCGGACGACCGTCTTTGCATGATCATGCGAGATGCTGCATACTCTTCCTATGTCCAAGGTCCTCACCTCCCTTCCCGCCGGCGAGCGCGTCGGCATCGCCTTCTCGGGCGGCCTCGACACGTCCGTCGCGGTCGCGTGGATGCGCGACAAGGGCGCCGTCCCCTGCACCTACACCGCCGACATCGGCCAGTACGACGAGCCCGACATCGCGTCGGTGCCCGGCCGCGCCAAGACGTACGGCGCCGAGGTCGCGCGTCTCGTCGACTGCCGCGCGGCGCTGGTCGAGGAGGGCCTGGCCGCACTCACCTGCGGGGCGTTCCACATCCGCTCCGGCGGGCGCGCCTACTTCAACACGACGCCCCTCGGCCGCGCGGTCACGGGCACCCTGCTGGTCCGGGCGATGCTCGAGGACGACGTCCAGATCTGGGGCGACGGCTCGACGTTCAAGGGCAACGACATCGAGCGGTTCTACCGGTACGGGCTCCTCGCCAACCCGCACCTGCGGATCTACAAGCCCTGGCTGGACGCGGACTTCGTGACCGAACTGGGCGGCCGCAAGGAGATGTCGGAGTGGCTGGTCGCCCACGACCTGCCCTACCGCGACAGCACGGAGAAGGCGTACTCCACCGACGCCAACATCTGGGGCGCCACCCACGAGGCCAAGACCCTGGAGCACCTCGACACGGGCGTGGAGACCGTGGAGCCGATCATGGGCGTGCGGTTCTGGGACCCGTCGGTCGAGATCCCCACCGAGGACGTGACCATCGGGTTCGACCAGGGCCGCCCGGTGACGATCAACGGCAAGGAGTTCGCCTCCGCCGTGGACCTGGTGATCGAGGCGAACGCCATCGGCGGCCGGCACGGCCTCGGCATGTCGGACCAGATCGAGAACCGGATCATCGAGGCCAAGAGCCGCGGCATCTACGAGGCGCCCGGCATGGCCCTGCTGCACGCGGCGTACGAGCGCCTCGTCAACGCCATCCACAACGAGGACACCCTCGCCCAGTACCACACCGAGGGCCGCCGGCTGGGCCGCCTGATGTACGAGGGCCGCTGGCTGGACCCGCAGGCGCTGATGATCCGGGAGTCGCTGCAGCGGTGGGTCGGCTCGGCGGTCACCGGCCAGGTCACCCTGCGGCTGCGCCGCGGTGAGGACTACTCGATCCTCGACACCACGGGCCCGGCGTTCAGCTACCACCCGGACAAGCTGTCGATGGAGCGCACCGAGGACTCCGCGTTCGGTCCGGTGGACCGGATCGGTCAGCTCACCATGCGCAACCTGGACATCGCCGACTCGCGCGCCAAGCTGGAGCAGTACGTCGGCCTCGGTCTGATCGGCACCGGCAGCCCGGCCATGGGTGCCGCGCAGGCGGCGGCGACCGGCCTCATCGGCACCATGCCGGAGATGCCGCGGGGCGGCGCCGAGGCCATCGCCTCGCGCGGCGAGGTCACCGGGGACGACGAGCTGCTGGACCGCGCCGCCATGGAGTTCGGCACGGACTGACGTCCCGGCACGGGAAGGGCGGTCCGGCACCCGCGGGTGCCGGACCGCCCTTCGCGTGCGTCGCGTGCCGCCGCGGCGCCGGCGGCCCCGGGGCCGCCGGGAACGAGCCGGTCGCGTCGCCGGACGCTCAGTGGACGGAGAAGCCGCCGTCCACGAAGACCGACCGGCCGGTGACGTAGCCGGAGGAGCGGCCGGCGAGGAAGACCGCGGCCCCGGCGAAGTCCTCGGCCAGCCCGTTGCGGCCGACCATCGTGCGCGCGGCCAGCGCCGCCACCTTCTCCGGGTCGGAGGACAGCCGTGCGTTCAGCGGCGTCATGACGAACCCGGGCACCAGCGTGTTGCAGGTGACGCCGTAAGGCGACCATGCCTCGGCCTGGGAGCGGGCCAGCGACTCCAGCGCGCCCTTGGAGACGCCGTAGGCGCCGCTGTCGGCGAACGCCCGGTGTGCCTGCTGGGAGGTGACGTGGATGATCCGCCCGTAGCCCCGCTCGGCCATGCCGGGCCCGAACCGCCGGCTCAGCAGGTGGGGCGCCTCCAGGTTCACCGCCATCGTGGTGTCCCACACGTCGTCGTCCAGCTCGCCCAGGGGCGGTCGCAGGTTGACTCCGGCGCTGTTGACGAGGATGTCGGGCTCGCCGAACACCGCGACCGCCAGCTCCGCCGCCGTACGCACCCCGTCGCGGGTGCTCAGGTCGCCGGCCACCCATCCCGCGCGGCAGCCGTCCGCCGTCAACTCGTCGACGGTGGAGGCGAGTTCCCGCTCCTTGCGGGCCACGACGACCACGCTCGCCCCCGCTCGCGCGAGCGCCCCGGCGATGCCCCTGCCGATGCCGGAGCTGCCGCCCGTGACCAGGGCGGTCAGGCCGTCCAGCGAGAACAGGTCGGAGAGGTAGTCGCGCGAGGTCATGACCGCACCCTAGACGCCCGGTGCACGGCGGCGGACGCCAGGGCGAGGGGGCGGCGCGCGTCCGCCGCCTCCCGGCACGGGCGCGGGCCGGGAGGCGGCGGCGCGTCAGACGGCGGCCGCGTCGGCGGGGTGCTCCAGGAAGCTGAGGTAGGGCAGGTCCGTCAGGGGCTCGCCGGTGCAGAACCGGACGATGAGGTCGGCGTGGGCGACGTCCTGCTCCAGGGTGAACATGTGGTCGGCGTCGCGGAACGTCGCGAACGGGGCACGCAGTTCGCGGGCCAGCCGCCGTCCCTGGGCCGGGGTGGTGAGGTGGTCCTGCTCGCCCGTGTAGACCACCGCGGGCACGTCGAGGGCGATCGGCTCGTACCACTCGTGCAGCAGCATGCGGGCGTTGTGGTCGCAGGCCTTGGCGAGGTCCTGGCCGCTCTGGGTGCGGAACTGGTGGCTGAGCATCCGCCAGACGGCCGAGTGCCGCGGGATGCGGCGGTCGGGCGGCTTCACGAACGTCGCCATCAGGCTGTCGGCGAGTTCGTCGCGCCGGCCCTCCGCGACCATCGCCCGCCACCGCGGGATCATGCCGAGATACGGCTGCGGCAGCCGTCCGGTCATCGCGCCGAGCAGCAGCCGGGACACCTGCCGGGGGTACCGCTGGGCGCAGCGCAGGGCGATCGCGCCGCCGTAGCAGGTGCCGAGCAGGTTCGCGTCGCGGAGGTCGAGTTCGACGAGCAGGTGGCGCAGGGCGGCGGCGAGGAAGTCGTAGCCGTGGGCGGCCGGGAGCGGGTCGGCCGCGCCGAAGCCGGGGAGTTCGACGGTCACCAGTGAGGCGTGCCCGAGCAGCAGCTTCTCGTAGTTGGCCCAGGAACCGCGGTCCTGCATCATGCCGCCGATCACGACGAGCGGCCCGGTGACCGGATCGGGCGCCTCGGCCACCCGGCAGAGATAGCTGAACCCCTCGAACTGCAAGCGGTGTTCACGCCTGCGCCCGGTCATCGGCGACTCCGTCCGGCCGCCGGGCCGCGGTCGTGACGAGCACGCGACCACGAGCTCGCACGGTCGCTCGGCGTCGACGGGACGGCTGTGGGGAGGGCATGTTCCATGGGAGGTTCAACGCCCGCCCGGCCCTGTTCGTCACGCTCGCCGGTGGGGCGACTTCCGCCGCGGGACCCGGCGGGACGGGCGGCGGCGCCGGGCGGAGGCTTCACACGGGACCCCCGGGGAGTTAACCTACAACCAAATGGTTGTAGATGAAGCCGCCGACGGTGACCTGAACCGCCTCTTCCACGCCCTGGCGGACCCGACCCGCCGGGACATCATGCGCCGCTGCGTGTCCGGCGGCCTGTCGGTGTCACGACTGGCCGACGAGTACACGATGAGTTTCGCCGCGGTGCAGAAGCACGTCACGGTGCTGGAGCGGGCCGGACTGGTCTCCAAACGGCGCCGCGGACGCGAGCAGCTCGTCCACGCCGAGCCCGCCGCCCTGGCACGGGCGCGGCAGGCCCTCGACGAGCTGGAGGACCTCTGGCGGGGCAGGGTGGACCGCATGTCCTCCCTGCTCGCGCCGGAACCCCGCGCCCAAGGAGAAGGACAGCGACAACAGGAACCCGGCAGGGCGCACGCCCCGAGGAAAGGACCGCAGAGATGACCGTGACCAGCGTGGACAAGGACTTCGACCGCCTCACCCTCACCCTGACCGCCGACTTCGCGGCCCCGGTGGAGAAGGTGTGGCAGCTGTGGGCCGACCCCCGCCGACTGGAGCGCTGGTGGGGACCGCCGGCCTACCCGGCGACCTTCGAGGACCACGACCTGACCCCCGGCGGCGAGGTCACCTACTTCATGCCCGGCCCCGAAGGGGACAAGCACCGCGGCTGGTGGCGCGTCACCTCGGTCACGCCGCCGACCTCGCTGGAGTTCACCGACGGCTTCGCCGATCCGGACGGCACCCCCAGCCCCACGATGCCGACCACCACCGTGCGCGTGCGCCTGACCGGGCACGACGGCGGCACCCGCATGGAGATCAGGTCCGCCTTCGAGACCGGTGCGCAGATGGAGCAGCTGATGACCATGGGCATGGCGGAGGGCCTCGGGCAGGCGGTCGGCCAGATGGACGCCCTCCTCTCCGACTGAACCGGGGCCTCCGACTGAACCGGGGCCGGACCGCACGCCCCGCGCGACCGTCGCGGGACGCACCGCCCGCGACGCCCGCACCGTTCACGCTGAGGCTGCTCCTCGCCCCGCCCCACGGCTGCTCCGGCCCCGCCCACCACGTGGTGGAGGAGACCCGGGTCCTCCCGGGCCGAAGGCCGGTTCCGCCCGTCCGCTCCCCCGCCGGTGACACCGTGCCGAGCGGTCGGCCGACGACCGGTCAGCCGGCGAGCGGGCAGGTCCTGAGCAGGGTGGCCGGGTCGGCGCCCGCGGGGCGGGCGACGGTGCGGCTCGCGGGCGGGCGGTGGCCGGTGGCGAGCCAGGTCTCCAGTGCGGTGAAGGCCGAGCGGTGGCAGGGCAGCAGGGGGCGCAGCCGGTCGGGGAAGGCGTCGACCAGGGCGTCGGTGTGCGTGCCGTCCTCGACGCGGCAGTAGCGCGGCAGGCCTCCGCGGCCCGCCTCCCGGACCGTCCCGGCGTACACGTCGGAGTCCCGGGTGATGGGCAGCAGGACGTCCAGGGTGCCGTGGACCGTGATCAGCGGCTTGCCGATGCGGCCGGTCAGCGCGACGCGGTCCACCGCCGCGTGCACGTCGGCGGGGCGGGCCGGACAGTCGTAGTCGGCGTCGCAGCCCGGAACCGCACCCGGGGCGCACCACGGCCTGCCGGACACCGGGCGCGTCCGGACGGGTCGCGCCGCCCTGCGACGGCTGCCGCACCCCGTCGACCGGGGTGGTCCCGTGGCGTCCGGCGGGGCCCCGCGTACGCCCCGCGCGGGCCCTTGCTCCCCGACACGTGGGGGCTGGATTCGGCAGCGGTCGCCGGAACGTGCAGGATGGGGGCATGACGACCAAGGTCTATTTCGACATCACCATCAATGACGAGCCCGCCGGGCGCATCACCTTCAACCTGTTCGACGACGTCGTGCCGAAGACCGCGGAGAACTTCCGCGCGCTGGCCACCGGCGAGAAGGGCTTCGGCTACGCCGGCTCCTCCTTCCACCGTGTGATTCCCTCCTTCATGCTCCAGGGCGGCGACTTCACGCGCGGCAACGGCACGGGCGGCAAGAGCATCTACGGCGAGAAGTTCGCCGACGAGAACTTCACCCTCAAGCACGACCGGCCCGGCCTGCTGTCCATGGCCAACGCCGGTCCGAACACCAACGGCTCGCAGTTCTTCATCACCACGGTCGTGACCGGCTGGCTGGACGGCAAGCACGTGGTGTTCGGCGAGGTCGCCGACGACGCGAGCATGGAACTCGTGCGGAAGATCGAGAGCCTCGGCTCGCAGAGCGGCAGCACCTCCGCGAAGATCACCATCGCGGCCTCCGGCCAGCTCTGATCCGGTGCCCCTGGGCCGTCCCACGGCCGGCCCAGGGGGCCCGTCACGTTCCCCGGACACCCGCGCGCGGGCACGTCCCGCCCGGGTGTCCGGGCGGGACGTGCCCGCGTGAGCGGTGGCGGGGTGTGCCGCTGCGCGGTCGCGCGGGCGGCCGGGCCCGCCTACTTGACCGTGAGGGTCTTCGGCCAGCCGTAGCGGCCCGCCTTGGCGAAGAGGTTCTTGATGTCGGCCGGCTTCAGCTTGATGCAGCCCTGGGAGTAGTAGTCGCCCGGGCCGTCCCAGCGCTCCGACTCGATCCGGCCCTGCCCGCCGTTCGGCTTCATCTCGCTGTGCACGAAGAGTGCCGTGCGCTTGGTGCCGCTCGCGCCGTTGTTCCTGCACCGCTTGTCGGACAGCTTGATGACGTAGCCGTTGATGTCGCCGTCGAAGTTCGTGCGGTGGAACTCCACCTTGTACGTGCCGTCGGGCAGCCAGCCCCGGAGGCTGGCGCACGCGTTCTTGCTGCCGTTGCCGGAGCCGGCGCGGTACGGCGTCCGCTCACAGCTTGGCGCCGAAGTTCTGCGTCCACCAGGGGCCACCGCCTCCGTCGTGGATGCCCACGCCGATGTTCTTGAAGGCGCAGTTGAGGATGTTGGCGCGGTGTCCGGGGCTGTTCATCCAGGACGTCATCACCGACTCGGCGGTCTGCTGGCCCTTGGCTATGTTCTCCCCGTAGGTGGACCAGCGGTAGCCCGCGGCGGTGATGCGCTTGCCGGGGTCGGCACCGTCCGGATTGGTGTGGTCGAAGAAGTCGCGGGCGGCCATGTCCTCGGAGTGCCCCTGCGCGGCGTCCCGCAGTTTCGCGTCATCGGTCAGCGGGCCGCAACCGGCCGCCGCCCGCTCCTCGTTGACCAGGGCGATCACCTGTGCGGCCATGCCGGACGGGGCCGACCGCGCGACCGGTGTGCGCGAGGCCTCAGGCCGCGGTGCGGGGGCCTTCACCGTGGCCGGCGGCGTGTTCCTGCTCGCCCGGGGACTCGGGGAGACGCTGGGGCCGACCGAGGCCGAGGCCGAGGCGGACGCCGACGCCGACGCCGACGGGGAGGGGGACGGAGAGTTCCCGGGGGTGGTGCCGGGCGTGCCGGGCGTGCCGGGATCCGTCAGGAGCACCTCGTCGGCGGTCCGTGCCGCGGTCCCCCCGCCGGGTTCGTCGCCCGGCCGGGTGCCGAACCAGTAGAGGCCGCCACCCGCCACACAGGCGGCCACGACCGCCGCGCCGGCCGCCCGCCGCCGGACGCGGCGCCTGCGCCGCGCAGCGCCGCGGGCGGTGGTCCGCCCTCCCGGTGAGCGGTGGCCGCCGGACGGAACGGTCCCCGCGACGCCGCCGCCCGCTCCGGGGCCGCCGCCGAGGCCGTCGCCGACGCTCTCGCCGGGGCCGTCGACAGCGCCTCCGCCGCCGAGGCCGTGGCCGGCGCCGAGCGGGGAGGCCGCTCCCGTCACGGCCACGGCCGACGGGTCACAGGCCGAGCGGATCCTGGCCGCGAGCGCGGGCGACACCGCCACCAGTGCCAGGCCCGCGAGCAGTCCCTCCGCGGGCAACAGCCCGCTCCACAGGCCCGAACAGCGCGTGCAGCCGCGCGCGTGCCGGGCTGTTCGCTTGCGCCACAGCGCCGACGGCCGTCCGTCCCAGCTCGCCAGTACGCCCCGCAGTTCCTCGCAGGGCGGCTGGGCGTCGAGCGCCCGCACGACCACGCGCGCGGCTTCCAGCTGCGCCTTCATGCGCTGCACGCGCACGGCGGTGTGCTGCGGGGACAGCTCCAGGGCCTCGGCCACCTCGGCGCGGGTCAGCGCGCCGGCGCACTCGAGCCACCAGAGGGACAGCAGGCTCCGGTCGTCGGGCTCGAGCCAGCGCGTGGCGCGCGCGGTCTCCTGGCGCTGCCCCGACAACTGAAGCCGCACCATGGTGAGATCGACGAAGTCGGCGCCCGGGTCGGCCAGGTCGCCGGCCTCCTCCACGGGGCCCTGGGCGAACTGCCGTTGCTGCCAGTGCGCGCGGATCTGGTTCATGGTGATGGCCACCAGCCACGACCGGAAGCTCCCGGGGTCGCGCAGCGCGGCCAGCGAGTCCAGGGCGCGGAGCATCGTCTCCTGGACCACGTCGTCCACGTCCACGGAGCCGTTGAGAGCCCGGCCCACGATGTTGTAGACCAGCGGAAGGTACGCGCTGACCAGAGCGTCCTGTGCCGCCGGGTCGCCCTTTCGGGCAGCGGTCACCAGTGCCGCCGGCTCCCTCGTGTGCTGAGTACTCATTGCAGCTTCCCTGTCGTCGATGCCGAACGTTGCTGTCCGTGACAAGGGAGATCTCTGAGGCAGCCTCGGATAACAGTTATTCGGAAATTCGTGTGATGCGATGTTCATCGCACTGCCCTGGCGCCGCAAGGAGGAGGATCACACCGGACCCGCCGCCCGCCTCGACGGCCCGCCGCCGTACGGCCGTTGACGAGCCGTCCACCACGTCGGCGACGCCCTGCCCGAAGGCGGTGGGCGTGACGGAGGAGGGCGAGGACCGGCGGTGCCGCACGACGGCTCCCGGGGCGGCACGCGCTCCGCACGCCCCTCCGGGCGCGTCCGTACGGGTGGCATCGGCCGGGTGGCGAAGCGCCGTGGGGCCGGGCGGCGTTGTGCAGGGCCCCACCACCGTCACCAGGAAAGGCACTTCGATGCGACGTACGGTCCTCCTCGCCGTCTGCGCCCTGATCACCGCGGCCGCCACCGGCTTCTTCGCCACCAGCGCCCTGCGCAACCGCTGAGGCGCCCCCACCGGGCCGGCCACCGCAAGGACACCGGCCCCCCGACCGCGCACACCCCAGCCCAGCGCCTCGGCGCGCGCCGACCCGGCGTGCGCCGAGGTGTGCGTGCCTCCAGACGTGCAGGCGCCCAGACGTACGCCACGGAGACGCGGAGACACGGAGACGCGGAGACGCGGAGCCACCGGGAAACCCAACTCCGCCATTGGCATGGA
Source organism: Streptomyces sp. NPDC017202 (assembly GCF_044331705.1). NCBI lineage: Bacteria > Bacillati > Actinomycetota > Actinomycetes > Kitasatosporales > Streptomycetaceae > Streptomyces > Streptomyces sp. NPDC017202. Next base: position 146,584 of record NZ_JBIRNP010000011.1, read on the forward strand.
CCTGCCCACAATGGATGGCTACCCTCTATCCATCCGTACGAGAGCGCTCTCAGACGCGGTTGTTCCACCCCCACCTTGCTGGAACGACGAAGGGGCAACTCCCTTGAGAAACCGCAGACTCAAGTACACCGGACTCGCCGTCCTGCTCCTGGCCGGCAGCTGGACCACCGGCTCCGCCCTGCCCGCGGCGGCGCACGACTCCCCCGCACCGGCCGCCGCGGACTCCCGGCCGGTCTCCACCGGGCTGCTGGCCGCGATGCAGCGCGACCTCGGTCTGTCGAAGCGTCAGGCCGAGGAGCGGCTCTCGGCCGAGCGCACCGCCACCGCTGTGGAGCCGCGGGCCCGCGGCGCCGCCGGACCGTCCTACGGCGGTGCGTGGTTCGACGCGACGGAAGGGCGGCTGACCGTGGCCGTCACCTCCGACGCCTCCCCCGCGACGCTGCGCGCGGTCCGCTCCACCGGCGCCGCCGTGCGCACCGTCGAGCACAGCGCGCGCGAACTCGACGCGGCCAAGGAGCGGGTGGACCGGCTGCCCGCCCCGCGGGGGGTGAGCAGCTGGCACGTCGACCCCGAGGCCAACACGCTGGTGGTCGAGGTGGTCCGGGACAGGGCCGCCGACAACGATGTCCGCCGGTTCGTCTCCCGGGCCCGCGAGGCCGGTCCCGTCAGCGTCGAGACGGTCGCCGCCGCGCCGCGGACCTTCGCGGCGGGCACGGTCGGCGGCGACCCGTACTACACGGGCAACGTCCGCTGCTCCATAGGCTTCTCGGTGCACGGCGGGTTCGTCACCGCGGGGCACTGCGGCCGGGCGGGCGCCGGGGTCAGCGGCTGGGACGGCTCCTACGTCGGCGCCTTCCAGGGCTCGTCGTTCCCGGACAACGACTACGCCTGGGTGAACGTCGGCAGCGGCTGGTGGACCGTACCGGTCGTGCTCGGCTGGGGGACCATCCCCGACCAGCTGGTGCGCGGTTCGGCGGAGGCGCCGGTCGGCAGCTCGATCTGCCGGTCGGGCTCCACGACGCACTGGCACTGCGGCAGCGTGCTGGCCAAGAACGAGACGGTGAACTACAGCCAGGGCGCGGTGCACCAGATGACGAAGACCAGCGTGTGCGCGGAACCCGGCGACTCGGGCGGCTCGTTCCTCAGCGGTGACCAGGCGCAGGGCGTCACCTCGGGCGGCTGGGGCAACTGCGGCAGCGGCGGGGAGACCTGGTTCCAGCCGGTCAACGAGATCCTCAACCGCTACGGGCTGACCCTGCACACGGCCTGATCCGCGGCGGACCCGGGAGCCCCGGCCGGCAGGCCGGTCACGCTCCCGGGTCCGTGCGCCGGCGCCTCCGGGTCCGGGCGCCGGCGCCTCCGGGCCCGTCCCGGTCGCCGCGGGATCAGTCCTCCAGCGCCAGCCGCATGAGCGTGAGGTCGAACCACCGGCCGAACTTCAGTCCCGCCTCGCGCACGGTGCCCACCTCCGTGAACCCGAACCGCCGGTGCAGCCGGACCGACGTGGCGTTGCCCGACTCGATCCCGGCGATCATGCTGTGGTGCCCGGCCCCGCGCGCCGCCTCGACGAGGGCGCCCAGCAGCGCGCCGCCGACACCCAGACCCTGGCTGTCCTCACGGACGTAGACGGAGTTCTCCACGGTGTGGCGGTAGCCGTCGAGGTCGCGCCAGGGGCCGTAGACCGCGAACCCGACGACCTCGCCGCCGGACTCCGCGACGAGCGCCGAGCCTCGCGCGAGGTGCACGGCGAGCCAGACCGCGGCGTCGGCCGGCGACTGCCGGGTGTCGGTCCACAGGGCCGTCGAGGTGGCGACGGCGTGGTTGCGGATGACGCGGATGGCCTCGCCGTCGGCCGCGGTCGCCGGACGGACCCGCACCACCTCACGCTTCTCATATATTGTCACCATGTCCAACATAGTAGATCCCCTGGTGGAGCGGATCGCCGTCCGCGTCCGCGCCGAGCGCGAACGATGCGGCTGGACCCTCAACGAGCTGGCCGAGGCCTCCGGGGTCTCCCGCGCGATGATCCACCGGATCGAACGGGGCGAGAGCAGCCCCACGGCCGTCGTGCTCGGCAAGCTGTCCGCCGCCTTCCGGCTCAGCGTCTCCTCGCTCCTGGCGCTCGCCGAGGGCGAGGCGCACGGGGCCGACGGCACGGCCGGGGTGCGGCGGTACGGCGACGCGACCGAGTGGCGCGATCCGGACACCGGTTACCGGCGCCGTCAGATCACCGGACCGCGCTTCCCCGCGGAGACGGCGGAGATCCGGCTGCCCGCCGGGGCGGCGGTGTCGTACCCGGCGGCGTCCTTCGCGTTCGCCCGGCAGGTGGTGTGGGTGCTGGACGGACGGCTGACCTTCCACGAGGGGAGCGCCGTCCACGACCTCGGCCCCGGCGACACCGTGGAACTCGGCGAGCCCGCGCCCTGCACCTTCGCCAACGAGGGCGACGCCGAGTGCCGGTACGTCGTCATCCGCGCCCAGGCCGACCGGCCGTGAGCGGCCCGGCCCTCCCCCGGTACGGCACCCTGCTGCTCGCGGGCACCGCGGCGACGGCGATCGCCAACAACTACGTCCTCCAGCCCTCCCTCACCGACGTGGCCGCCGACCTCGGCCTGTCCCCCGCCACGGCGGGGCTGGTCCCGACGGCCACCCTCGTCGGCTGCACGACGGGGTTCGCGCTGCTGCTGCCCCTCACCGACCGGGTCGCCCCGCACCGGCTGGTCGGCGTCCAGCTGTGCGCTCTGGCCGCGGGGCTCGTGCTGGCCGCCGCCGCGCCGAACGCGCCGGTCCTGCTGACCGCCTGTCTGCTCATCGGCGCGATGGCCGGGGTCGCGGCGCAGGCCGGTGCCATCGCGGGCCGGTACGCCGCGCCCGGCCGCCGCGGCAGGGCCATGGCCACGGTCGCCACCGGCCTGTCCGCCGGCATCCTGCTGAGCCGCTGGGCCGGCGGAAGCCTGGCCGACCTGCTCGGCTGGCGCCGCATGCTGCTCGTCTTCGCCGGCCTCGCCCTCCTCGCCGCGCTCACCACCTCGCGGCTCCTGCCCCGCGAACGCCCCCGCCCCGAGGAGGGGTATCCCGCGGCGCTCGCGGCCATGGCACCCCTGCTGCTCCGGCACCGCCCGCTGCGCCGCGCCGTGGCCCTGGGCGGCCTGTGGTACTTCGCCTTCAACGTCGTCTGGGTGGCCCTCTCCCTGACGCTGGCGCGTCCGCCCCACTCGCTCGACGCCACCGCCATCGGCCTGTACAGCCTGGCCGGACTCCTCGGGTTCGTGGCACTGCCGTTCACCGGCCGCCTGGTCGACCGGTACACGCCGGGCCGGGTCACCGTCGGGGCCGTGACGGTCGCCGCGCTCGGCACGGCGGTCCTGGCCGCCGGTTTCCCGCACCCGGCGGCGACCGTGGTGGGGCTGGCCCTGTTCGACGCGGGCTGTTTCGCCGCGCAGGCCGCCAACCAGAGCGTCGTCGTCGCCGTCGACCCCCACCGCGCCGGCAGTCTCACCGGCGTCTACCTCGTGCTCTACTTCGCCGTCGGCGCGCTGGGCGCGGCCGTCACCGGTCCCCTCCTCGACGCGGTCGGCTGGCGGGGCACGGTCCTCACCGCCCTGGGCGCCCTCCTCGCCGCCGGCGGGCTCGCCGCCGCGCGCCGCGCGGGACCCCGTCAGGAGGGGGACGCCGGAGCGGACCGGCGCCGGCCGGCCGCCCTCCGGCACCGCTGACCCCGGGGCGGCACGGCGCGGCGCACCACCGGCGTACGCCCGACCGGTCCCCGCCGTGCGTTCCGGCGGGGACCGGCGAGTTCCGGCGGGCGGCCCGGCCTCCTCTGTGCACGGCCGTCCCGCGCACCGGCGGGCCGGCGGGGGGGAAGGCGGAACACCGTGAGCGGGCCGTACGGGCTCCTGCGGCGGTACGTCGACGACGGTACGGTCCCCGGGGCGGTCGCCCTCGTGGCCCGGGGCGGGCGGACCGGGACGGTGGCCGCCGGGACGTTCGGGTTCGGCGGCGGCTCCCTGATGCGGCAGGACGCCTGTTCCGGCTCGCCTCGATCACCGAACCGGTGACGGCCGCGGCGCTGCCGACGCCGGTCGACGAGGGCCGGCCGGCTCCGGACCGACCCCGCCCGCCCTGATGCGTGACTTCCGGCAGGCCGGCCGCCGCGGCCTGACGTCCGCGGCCCGGCGTGACGTCCGCGGCCCGACTGCAACCGCTCTGGCCGAAAACGTGTCTTCGTCCGCGTGGCCCGATGTGCCGGGGCGCGGTGACACGGGCGTGGTGCGGGCTGGGGGACGGCGATGAACACATGGGCTGTACCGGGGTACTCCGAGTCGCTCGAACTCGGGTCCGGGGCGAGCGGGCGGGTGGTGCTGGCCGTCCACGAGCCGACGGGTGTGCCGGTCGCGGTGAAGTACCTCAGCGAGTCGCTGCGGAGGCGGCCGGGCTTCGTGCACGGGTTCCGCGCGGAGGCGCAGCTGCTCGCCGGGCTGAGCAGCCCGCACGTGGCCGGTCTCTACGAGTACGTCGAGGCCACGAACGGCGCCGCCATCGTGATGGAACTGGTGGACGGTGTCTCCCTGCGGACCGCGCTGGCCCGGCAGGGCCCGCTGTCGCCCGAGGCCGCGCTGGTCGTCCTCAAGGGCTCGCTGCTCGGTCTCGCCGACGCGCACCGGGTCGGCGTGGTCCACCGGGACTACAAACCGGAGAACGTCCTGGTCTCGCCCGAGGGCGTGTCCAAGCTGGTCGACTTCGGCATCGCCGTGGACGCCGGTGTGCGGGCCGGTGCCGCGGGGACGCCCGCCTACATGGCCCCGGAGCAGTGGACCGGCGCCCCGGCCTCGCCCGCCGGTGACGTGTACGCCGCCACGGCCACCTTCTTCGAGTGCCTCACCGGGCACCGGCCCTACACGGGCGACAACCTGGCCGAACTGGCGCTGCAGCACGTCGAGGGCGCGATCCCGGTCGCGGAGGTGCCCGAGGCGGTGCGGTCGCTGGTCGGACGGGGTCTGGCCAAGTCGCCGGAGCAGCGGCCCCCGGACGCGGCGGCGTTCGTCACGGAGCTGGAAGGGGCCGCCGCGGCGGCGTACGGGAGCGACTGGGAGGAGCGGGGACGGGGCCGGCTGGCCGCTCTGGTCGCGCTGTTCCTGTTCCCCCGTCCGACCGGCCAGGAGATGCCGACGGCCGCCACCGACACGGCCCGTACGGTGTTCGGCCGGGGCGCGGGCAGCCGGCTGCGCCCGTGGCGGCCCACCTGGCCGGGGCTCGCGGTGTCCGTGGCCGTCGTGCTCGTGGCGATCCTGGCGGCGCGCGGCGTCGGCGCGGACACCGTCGCCGACTCCCGCCAGGCCGCGCAGGCCCTGGCCACCACGAGTGCCGGGCCCGCCGCACCCACGGGCACGGTCCCGCCGAGCGCCGCGTCGCCGACGCCGACGGCGACGCCCTCGGACGCGCCGTCCGCCACCGCCTCGTCCGGCAGCCCGGCTCCCCCGTCCGTGTCCCCGGTTCCCCCGCCCTCCGCGTCGCAGGCCACCCCGAGCGCGGGGCCGACCACCGCGGAGCCCCCGGCCTCGGTCTCCCCCGGTGTGACGGCCGGCACCTCCGCTCCCCCGGGCCCGCCCGCGGTCGAGGACGTCACGGTGACCGGCTTCCGGCAGACCGGGCCCGGCACGGCCACGGCGACGGTCACCGTCACGACGGACGGCACCGGCCCGTTCTCCGTCACCGTCGGCTGGTCCACCGGGAACGTCAGCGGCCGGCCGGGGACCGGCGACGGGACGCCGACGACGCAGCAGCGCAGTGGTGCCACGCAGTACTCCCTCACCGTCGACCACGCCTTCCAGGGCGCCGGCTGCTACTGGACGGTCCAGGTCGGCACCGGCCCCGCCGCCGCCGGCGGCAGCGCCTCCCAGCAGCTCCTGACCAGGCAGTGTGAACTCCGATGACCACCCCCGACGGCGCGACGCCCGCACCCGGTTCCCTCCCCCCGGCGACCCCCGGGACCGGGGACGACGACTACAGCGCGACCGTGCTGGCCAGCCACTGGGTCCAGCTCCCCGAACCCGAATCCGACCCCGGAACCGGTTCCGCACCGGAACCCGCCCCGCCCCTCGTGGCCGGCACGGTGGCCGTTCCCGACGACGGGACCGTCCTGCGCTTCGGTCCCGGTGTGACGGCGGCCCCGACCCGGCACCCGCGTCCGACACCGCCCACACCCGTGCCTCCCCCGCCGCCGCGCCGTCGGCTGCGGCGCCACGCACTGCCCGCGCTGGTGCTGGTCGCCGCCGTCCTGTTCCTGTTCTGGCGTGAGCACACGACGTCCACGGTGGGCGTGCGCGAGGTGTCGGTGGCGGTCGCGCGGAAGCTCCAGGGCTGTGACACGACCGCCGCCGTGGTCGGGGTCGTCCGCACCGACGGCAGGCCGGGCACGCTCTCCTACCGGTGGGTGCGCAGCGACGGGACCTCCTCCGCCGTGGGGCACGCCGCGGTGGCGCGGGGACAGCGGCGGGTGCGGCTCCAGTTGCTGTGGACCTTCCGGGGGCCCGGCCGGCACGAGGCGGTGGCGGAGCTGCGGGTGCTGTCGCCCGAGCGGCGGTCTGCCGAGGTCCGGTTCGTGTACGACTGCTCCTGAGAGCCTGCTCCTGATCGCCGGCCGCCACCCCTGCCGCCGCCGACGCGTCGCCTCGCCCGCCCCGGTGAGGGTACAAAGGAACGGACGCCACGGGCCCGCTCTTCCCGGTGGGCCGAGAGGAGGCCACGGCAGCCATGAGGACGATCAAAACGGGTGGCCCGAGTCCGCGCGAGCGGCTGGGGCAGGGTCTCTTCGCGCGCGTCGCCGGGCCCGACGGGGTGCGCAACCGCGCCCGCATCCACGGCACGCCGGGCCCGCGCTGGTTCGGACCGGAGCGTCCCGTCCGCCAGGTGCACGGCGACGCCTCGATGTTCGTCGGCGGGCTGTCCGCCCTGCTGCTCCAGTCGCTGCATCCGCTCGCCATGGCCGCCGTGGCCGCGCACTCGGGTTTCCGGGGCGACCCGTGGGGCCGGCTCCAGCGCACCAGCACCTTCCTCGCCACGACGACGTACGGCACCGCCGAGCACGCCCAGCAGGCCTGCGCCCAGATCCGCGCCGTCCACGAACGCGTCCGCGGGGTCACCGCGAGCGGGGAGCCGTACCGCGCCTCGGACCCGCACCTGCTGGCCTGGGTGCACGTCGCCGAGGTCGACAGCTTCCTCCGCGCGCACCAGCGCTACGGCCTGTCCCCCCTGTCGGACGAGGAGTGCGACGGGTACGTCGAGGACACGGCACGGATCGCCGTCGCCCTCGGCATCCCCGATCCGCCGCGCAGCAGGGCGTCGCTCGCGGCGCGGCTGTCGGCGTACCGCCCGGAACTGCGCGCCACTCCCGAGGCCCGGGACACCGCCCGCTTCCTCCTGCTGAACCCGCCGGTTCCCCTCGTCGCCCGCCTGCCCTACGGCGTGCTGGCCGCCAACGCCGTGTCGCTGCTGCCCGACTGGGCCGCCGCCGAGCTGCGCCTCCCCCGGTTCGCCGTGGTCGACAGCCTGTGCGTACGGCCGCTGGGCGCCGCGATGACGGCGGCGATCCGCTGGGCGATGACGCCGGCCCGGCGTGCGGTGGTCGCGCCGCCGGTCTGACGGGGCGGTACCGCGCGTACCGGCTCACGCCGCCCGTATGCGGCCCCGGTCCCGGGTCCGGGCCGGAGCGGGGACCGGGGCCGCATACGGGCGGCGGGGGGCCGGGGGTATGCGGGCGGGGGTCTGGGCGGTGCGCAGCGGCCGGACCCGGTAGGTGGTCTTCGTGGGGTCGGTGAGGGGGTCGCCGAGGGTGATGCGGCCGGCGGCCTGCAGTTCGTCGCACTCGGCGGTGGGGAGGGCGACGTAGCAGCCGCCTCTGCCGGTGGTGGAGTCCAGCGGGCGCCAATAGCTGTACCTGCGGCGGCCGTTGGCGTGCACGGTGACGAAGACCGGGGTGCGGGCGTCCGAGACGATGCGCAGGATGTCGGCCGTGGCCGGGGTGCGAGGCGTGTCGGCGGACTGCGGCCGGATCGCGGTGAGCGGCATCAGCGGGACCTCTTTCAGGACAGGGACTCGAGACCGCCTACCCCGTCTTGCCCGGAGTTGATCTCGCTTTCGCGCATTCTTCAACATACCGCTGACAATTCGTCGGGGGCGACGCCTCCGGCGTGGCGCCGCCCCCTTCCCAAGTCCGGCTGCTACAGGGCGCGTTCCAGGCGTTCCGCGAGGAGTTGCGTGAAGCGGGCGGGCTCCTTCGGCCGGCCGCCCTCCGCGAGTACCGCGAGGCCGTGGAGGAGTTGCGCGTCCTCGGCGAGCCCGGCCCGGTCCGCCCGGTCGCGCAGGGCCCGGTTGAGGCCCTTCACGAGCGTGTGCTCGGGGTTGAGTTCGAGGATGCGCCGGGCGTGGGGGACGTCCTGGCCCATCGCGCGGTAGAGGTTCTCCAGCGCCGGGGTCAGGTCGTCGGTGTCGGAGACCAGGCAGGCCGGGGAGACCGTGAGCCGGGAGGACAGCCGGACCTCCTTGATGTCCTCCCCGAGCTGCTCCTTCATCCAGGTGAGCAGGTCGGCGTACTCCTCGTTCTGCTTCTCCCGGCTCTCCGCGGGCTTGTCCTCGTCGCCGTCGCCGTCGCCGTCGAGGGTGAAGTCGCCCTTGGCCACGGACCGCAGCGGCTTGCCGTCGAACTCGGCGACCGCGTCGGTCCACACCTCGTCGACCGGGTCGGTCAGCAGCAGCACCTCGATGCCGCGGTCCCGGAAGGCCTCCATGTGGGGCGAGTTCTCGATGGCGTCGCGGGAGTCGCCGGTCATGTAGTAGACGGCGTCCTGCCCGTCCTTCATCCGCTCCACGTACTGCTTGAGCGTCGTCGGATCGGAGGCGTCGTGCGTGGTGGCGAACGACGAGACGGCGAGGAGGGCGTCACGGTTGTCCGCGTCGGTCACCAGCCCCTCCTTCAGGACGGGTCCGAACTCCCGCCAGAACGTGGCGTACCGGTCGGGGGCGGTGTTCGCCATGTCCTTCACGCAGGACAGGACCTTCTTCGCCAGCCGCCGGTGCATCAGCTGGATGTGGCGGTCCTGCTGGAGGATCTCGCGGGACACGTTGAGCGAGAGGTCCTGGGCGTCGACGACGCCCTTCACGAACCGCAGGTACGGCGGGAGGAGGGCCTCGCAGTCGTCCATGATGAAGACGCGCTTGACGTAGAGCTGGACGCCGCGCTTGTGGCCCTGGGTGAACAGGTCGTGCGGGGCGTGCGAGGGGATGAACAGCAGCGCCTGGTACTCGAAGGTGCCTTCCGCCTGGAGCCGGATGGTCTCCAGGGGGTCGTTCCAGTCGTGGCTGATGTGCTTGTAGAGCTCGTGGTACTCCGCGTCCTCGACCTCGTCGCGCGACCGCGCCCAGAGCGCCTTCATCGAGTTCAGCGTCTCGGGTTCGCGCGCGGCACCGTCGCTCTTCTCGCCGTCGCCGGCCGGGGCCCGCGGGGCCATCCGGATCGGCCAGGTGATGAAGTCCGAGTACCGCTTGACGATCTCCCGGAGCTTCCACGGCGAGGTGTAGTCGTGGAGCTGGTTCTCCGGGTCGGCCGGCTTGAGGTGGAGGGTGATCGTGGTGCCCTGCGGCGCCCCGTCGACGGTCTCCAGCGTGTAGGTGCCCTCGCCGCGCGACGACCAGCGCGTGCCCCGCGCCTCGCCGGCCCGCCGGGTCACCAGGGTGACCTCGTCGGCCACCATGAAGCTGGAGTAGAAGCCGACGCCGAACTGCCCGATGAGGTTCTCGGCGCCGGCCTCGTCGTCGGCCTGCCGCAGCTGTTCGAGGAACTTGGCCGTGCCGGAGTTGGCGATGGTGCCGATCAGCTCCGCCACCTCGTCGTACGACATGCCGATGCCGTTGTCCCGCACGGTCAGGGTGCGGGCCTCGCCGTCGGCCTCGAGGTCGATGTGCAGGTCGGACACGTCGGCGTCCAGCGTGTCGTCGCGCAGCGCCGCCAGGCGCAGCTTGTCCAACGCGTCCGAGGCGTTGGAGACGAGTTCACGCAGGAAGACATCCTTGTTCGAGTAGATCGAGTGGATCATCAGCTGCAGGAGCTGACGGGCCTCTACGCGGAACTCAAACGTTTCGGTCGGCATGATGGGCGACTACCTCTCCGTCCCAGGTCATCCGGAACTGACTGACGGCAGTCACTTTAGAACAGTCGGTCACCGGCCCGCCCGGCCGGCTACCGCCGGGTGCGCAGCCGGTCCAGCAGCCGGCGCGCCTGGGCCCGCCGGCGCGGATCGGACGCCGTGCGGCGCACCTGCTCCATGGTGCGGCGGCCCTGGGGGCTCCGGCTGAACTCCTTGATGCGCTGGATGACGGTGGCCATCGTCGTCCTCCTCGGGTCGGATCGGTCGCTGTCCTCGTCCGCCTACCCGGCCGGGCGCCGATCAGGCCCAAGGGCGGTGACCGTCCCGCGGGTTCGGCCGTCGCGGGGTGGCGCGCCGACCGCGGGCATGGGCCGGGACGCAGGGGGCAACCGAGCTGCACCGCGGCCCGCGACGTCACGGAGGCCGCCGGCACCGCACCCGCGATCCGCCTACCCATGATCCACGTACCGGAGGGAGTCACCACCATGACCTCGGCCCACGGCCCGTACGGACAGCCCCAACCCGCGTACGGCACGACGCCCGGGCACCGCAACGGATTCGGGATCGCGGCGCTCGTGCTGGGCATCCTGGCCGTCGTGCTCTTCTGGACCGTCTTCGGCGGCATCGTCCTCGGGCTGCTCGCCGTGGTCTTCGGCGTCCTGGGACACCGCCGCGCGAGGCGTGGCGTCGCCACCAACGGCGTCATGGCCATCGCCGGGGCGGTGACGGGAGCCCTCGGCCTGATCGGTTCGTCGGTCATCCTCGCCGCGGGCGTGTCGCTGCTCGACTCGGACGAGTTCAAGAACTACTCCGACTGTGTCGAGCACGCCGACACGCAGGCCGAACGCCGGCAGTGCGCCGAGGACTTCGACCGGGACGTGAACAACTGACGTACCGCGTCGGGCACGTCCGCCGTGCGACCGATGCCCTGAGGCCGCGCCCGGCGACACGTCGGGCGCGGCCTCAGGGCATCCGGTCCGAGGCGGGCCACACGTAGGGCAGGTCGTCGGGCACGTCCGGGAAGAGAGGGCCGTAGAAGTCCGGGGCCTTGCGCACGAGCGCGGACCGGTGGCTGCGGTGGAACTCCGGGCCGCCCAGCCACGGCGGCAGTTCGCCGGCGTCGGCCAGCTCCCGTTGGCCGCGGACGCCGGTTTCGCCGCGGCTGCCGGTGAAGCCGGTCATCAGGGAGACGGCGCAGGTGTCGGCGCGCCCGGCCGCGGTCCACGTCCCGCAGATCTCCAGGCCGTAACGGACCAGCGCCTCCTCGTAGCCTGTCCACATGCGGACCGCCGGATGGTGCCGCCAGCCGTAGCCGGGGACGGTCAGACCGCGCAGCACCTGGAGGGTCTCGACGCGCTGCTTTCCCAGCCGGCGCGGGTCGAGGACGGCGGCGGACGCGGTGAAGTCGGCGTGGGGGAGGAAGGTCTGCACGGGCCGCCCCTGACGGGAGAACGGGAAGCCGTCGGCCGCACACCGCGGGAGCGTGCGGCCGACGGCCGGGCGGGTGGACGGACCGCCGTGGGCCGGCCGGTCGGCCGGTCAGCCGGTCAGCCGGTCAGCCGGTCAGCCGGTCAGCCGGTCAGCCGGTCAGGCCGAACGGCCGGCCGGTCGGAACGCGGTTCGGCAGGTCAGGCCGCGGCGAACCTGTCCCACGCGCGGTGCTCGCCCAGGAGGCGGGTGAGCCGCTCCAGGACGGCCGTGCCGGAGGCGCCGGTGACGACTCCCGGTGCGCCGGCGGGCACCCCGCACGCGTCGAGGACGGCCTCGCCGCCCGCCCAGGCACCGAGGGCCTTGCCGTGCCGGAAGGCCTCCGACACCAGCAGGCCGACGCGCGGGTCCACGGGTGCCGGGCCCGCGGCGGCGGGGAGCCCCTTGGCGTCACGGGCGCCGTAGGCGTCGCCGCCCACGGCGGGGGTCCCCGCCAGCAGCAGGGCGTCGAACTCGACGGACCGCGCGGTCGCGTAGGTGCGCTGCACGGTCAGGGGGCCCAGGGTGCCGCCGACCGGACCGATCACCAGGGGGACCATGCCGCCCTCGAGGACGGCGTCGCGTACGGCGCGCACCCCGTCGAGGTCGCCGTCCGGGCCCGCGACGATGCCGATGATCCGGCCGTCCGTGGGCCAGGTGCGTCCCACCTGCGACAGGGCCGGACTGGGCTCGACGTCCGCGAGCGGCACGGTCGGCTGCGGCGCCGGCAGGCCGAGGCCGGTCGCCACCTCGCCGCACAGCTCCGGGTCGATGTTGGCCAGGACCTGCAACGCCCGCTCCCTGATGGCCTGTTCGTAGCACTTGGAGAGTTCGAAGGTGTAGGCGCCGATGATGTGCTCGCGCTCCACCGGGCTCATGCTCAGCCAGAACCGGCGCGGCTGGCTGAAGTGGTCCGCGAACGACTCGGGTGCCTCACGCACCTTTTTGGCCTCGGGCACCGGCACCGGCGACTCGATGTAGGCACCGGTGTCCGCGCCGGCGGCGAACGGGCAGCCGCCGTCGAGGGAGTTGGGCCGGTAGGGGGCGACGCCCCGGTGCACGGCCGTCTGGTGCATGCCGTCGCGCAGCATGTCGTTGACCGGCGCGTGCGGCCGGTTGATGGGCAGCTGGGGGAAGTTGGGGCCGCCGAGCCGGGTGATCTGGGTGTCGAGGTAGGAGAACAGGCGCCCGGCCAGCAGCGGGTCGTCGGTGATGTCGATGCCCGGCACGAGGTGGCCGACGTGGAAGGCGACCTGCTCGGTCTCGGCGAAGAAGTTCGACGGGTTGCGGTCGAGGGTCAGCAGCCCGACCGGCCGTACGGGGGCCAGTTCCTCGGGGACGAGGTTGGTCGGGTCCAGCAGGTCGATGCCCTCGAAGGTCTGGTCCGGGGTGTCCGGGAAGGTCTGGATGCCCAGCTCCCACTGGGGGTACGCGCCCGCCTCGATGGCGTCGGCGAGGTCCCGGCGGTGGAAGTCCGGGTCGACGCCGTTGATGATCTGCGCCTCCTCCCAGACCAGGGAGTGCACACCCAGCTTGGGCTTCCAGTGGAACTTCACCAGCGTCGTGCCGCCGTCGGCGGCGACGAGGCGGAAGGTGTGGACGCCGAAGCCCTCCATCGTGCGGTACGAGCGCGGGATGCCCCGGTCGGACATGTTCCACAGGGTGTGGTGGGTGGCCTCGGTGTGCAGGGTGACGAAGTCCCAGAAGGTGTCGTGCGCGCTCTGGGCCTGCGGGATCTCGCGGTCCGGGTGCGGTTTGCCCGCGTGGATGACGTCCGGGAACTTGATGGCGTCCTGGATGAAGAAGACGGGCATGTTGTTCCCGACCAGGTCGAAGACGCCCTCGCTGGTGTAGAACTTCGTCGCGAAACCGCGGGTGTCCCGCACGGTGTCGGACGAGCCGCGCGAGCCCAGCACCGTGGAGAACCGCACGAAGACGGGCGTCTCCTCGTCCTCCGCGAGGAAGGCGGCCTTGGTCACGGCGGCCGCCGTGCCGTAGCTCTGGAACACCCCGTGGGCCGCCGCGCCCCGGGCGTGCACCACCCGCTCCGGGATGCGCTCGTGGTCGAAGTGCATGACCTTCTCGCGCAGGTGGTGGTCCTGGAGCAGTACGGGGCCGCGGGGTCCGGCCTTGAGCGAGTGATCGGTGTCGTGGAGGCGGGTCCCCTGGGCGTTCGTCAGGTAGCTGCCGGACTGCGCGACGCGGGCCTGGTCGGCTCCCGTGGGCTGTCCCGTCGGGGACACGGTGTCGGGTCCGCTCTGGTCGGGCTTGGGCGGCAGGGGGTCCGTCGGCCGGGTCGGCTCGGCGACCGGAGGGGACTGGGGGCCCGGCTTCCCGGGGATCCCGTCCTCCGGTCCCGCTCCGTCGGCGCGCAGGGTGTCGACGACCTTCTCCGCCGCCCGCTTGATGGGATTGCTCTCGCTCATCGCTTCCTTCGCTTCTCACTCGTGGCGCGGATGTGTGCCGGGGCCGCGTGGCGGTCCGGCTGCCGACGGCAGCGGAGGGCGTACGACGACCGCCGCCCCCTGCTCGCGGGTGACGACGGCCACGGGGACCACGGCGTCAAAGGCACACAAAGGCCTACGAAAAGGTGGTTCCGTGCATCAATCTGGCACGGTCGGGAGTCCGCCGCAGCGGCTCGTCCACCAGCCGGGTGACCGACGGCAGCGGGCTCCGGGCGGAACCGGAACGGGTCGCGCGCCTCGGCCGGACGCACCGGGCGGGCGCGGCGCTACGACCCCTTGGACCCCTCGGCCGCCCGGTGGTCCTCGGAGCGGACTCCGGTCTCCCCCATCGCCTCGCGCATCGTGCGGCCCGTCGCCGCGCCCGGACGGGAGGAACCTCCGGAGCCGGTGCCCCCGCCGGTCACCTCGTCGGTCGTGTCGGTCCTCTTCCGGTTCTCTTCCGGCACCGTCATCACGGCCGCCCCTTCCGCGAACGTCGAACAGGTCGCGGGCCGAGTACCCGATGCCCGCGAGACACACACGGCGGCTTCCGGCCGCCGTCGAACGTCCACCGGGAGCCGCCCGTCGTGGGCGGTGCCGCCGGTCCGCCCGGTCGCTCGGCCGCCCATCCGCTCGCGGTGGGTGCGCCGCCGCGGCTGCCCGCATCGGCCGAAGCCGGTCACGGCCCCCGGGCGAAGCGGATGCTCGCCCGGGGGCCGTGACCGGCACGGGTGCGGGTGCGAATGCGGGTGCGGGTGCGGTCAGACGGCGGTCTCCGGCAGGCAGGTGCTGAGACCGATGACACGGTTCTCGCCGAAGCCGTATCCGGCGAAGGTGGCGATGTCGCGCGGGGCGAGGGTGCGGCACGGGGCCCACCGGCCGTCGGCGTGGTCGACGGTCACGCTCACGGTGGTGTCGCAGTCGTTGACGACGGTGGTGTAGCGCCGGTCGGCGTAGTGGTGCGCGCAGTCGGGGGCAGGTGTCCCGGGCGGGCCGGCGATCGCGGCGTGGGAAGCCGCCGGGCCCGTCAGCAGGACGGTGAGTGCGGCGGCGGCCGTGGCCGCGGCCTGTGCGAGGAGATGCGGCATGACTCTTCCCCAAGAGGTGAGGACGGACGGATGGAGGACGGTGGGGCGTCCTGACGCGCCATCCTCACGACTCCTCACCTCTTGCGCAAAGAGATGAAGGTGTTTTCAGACGTCGTCCAACCGTGAAGCAAAGAGGCTGCTCAGTACGGGTACGAGGTCTGCAAGTTCTGTCAACCGGTCCGGTGTCGCGGCCGGCGGGAGCGGTTCACTCCGGGCGGCCCCGGACGGCGAGGAAGTGCTGCGCGGGCAGGTTGCCGGCGGCGGACGGGGACGGGATGACCGAGGCGAGATCGCGCTGGATCCGCTCGGCCTCACCCCGCACCTGGGTCGGGATGTCGCCCCGCTCGGCGACGAGACGATGGAAGATCGGCGTTTCCTGGAACACGTAGGGACGTCACTTTCGGCAGACGGCGGCCCCGACAGGGCCAGTTGGGCCGGCGGACAGGCACGGTCGACGAGGCGGTTCGACGCCGGTGTCGACCCCTGTCCACCGAGTCGGACCGGGTCACCGGGCGCCGACTCGCTCCCACGCCGGTCGGGCAGGGGCCAGGACATCGTAGACGGGTGCGAGGGGGGAGCTTCCGTCACCCTCCCCCGATCGGCGGGAATCGTTTCGGGGGACCTCCCGCGGGCGGCGAGGGCTGGTCGCCGGCGGCGGGGTGGGCTGACGGGCCGTCACCCGGAAGGCCGTACACGGGGCCGCGCGCGGGCGTGACGACAGGCGGCGGCGAATTCACCCGCTTAATGTCACTTGTCATGTTTTCACTTCAGAAACACCTGACGCGCTGTCATGCGCGCGGACCGCTCCGGTCGGCCCGCCCCGCCCTGTGGCTCGGCCTGCCCGTCGCCACCCTCCTGACCGTCATGGCCCCCGCCGCCGGGGCCGCCCCGGGCGTCCCCACGAGGGCCGACTGGGACGCCATCGCCCGCTGCGAGTCCGGCGGCAACTGGCGGGCCAACACCGGGAACGGCTACTACGGCGGCCTGCAGTTCTCGCAGCGCAGCTGGGTCGCCGCGGGCGGACTCAGACACGCGCCGCGAGCCGACCTGGCGAGCAGGAGGTCGCAGATCGCCGTCGCCCGCCGGCTCGCGGCGATGCAGGGCATGAACGCCTGGGGCTGTGCGTGAGCGCCGACGCGTGAACCTCCCGGTGCCCCTGGCTACGGGGGCACCGGGATCTCCTGCTCGGCCCAGATGATCTTGCCGCCGGGTGTGTAGCGCGCCCCCCAGCGATGCGCGAGCTGGGCGACGAGGAACAGGCCCCGGCCCCCCTCGTCCGTGCTGCGGGCGTGCCGGAGCCGGGGGGCCGTACTGCTGGCGTCGCAGACCTCGCAGGTCAGCCGGGCGTCGCGGAGCAGGCGGAGCCGGATGGGGGGAACGGCGTGCCGGATCGCGTTGGTGACCAGCTCGCTCACGACGAGTTCGGTCGTCATCGCGAGGTCCCCCAGCCCCCACGCCTCCACCTGGCGGATCGCGCGGGCCCGTGCGTCGGCGACGGCGGCCGGGTCCACGGGGACCTCCCAGGACACGACGTCGTCGGCGTCCAGGGCGCGGGTGCGGACCAGGAGCAGGGCGACGTCGTCGGGCCGGGGCGCGGGCACGAGGTGCCGTACCGCCGTCGAGCACAGCGTGTCGAGGTCGCCGTCCGGGTGGGCCAGCAGTTCGCCGAGCCGGGTCATGCCCCGTTCCATGTCGCGGTCGGCCCCCTCGATGAGGCCGTCGGTGTAGAGGCCCAGGAGGCTGTTCTCGGCGAGTTCGATCTCGGTGGTCTCGAAGCCCATGCCGCCGAGCCCGAGCGGGGGGCCGGCGGGAACCTCCGGGAAGGTGACCCGCCCGTCGGGCGCGACCACGACGGGGGGCGGATGCCCGGCCCGGGCGATGGAGCACCGCCGGGTGACGGGATCGTAGACGGCGTAGAGGCACGTCGCGCCGAGGAAGGTGGCCGCCGTAGTGCGGGCCGCCTCGTCGTCGCTGCCCTCCGCGCTCAGCCGGAGCACGAGGTCGTCCAGGTGGGCCAGCAGTTCGTCCGGGGGCATCTCCATGTCGGCGAGGGTCTGCACCGCGGTGCGCAGCCGGCCCATCGTCGCCGCGGCGGTGATGCCGTGCCCCACCACGTCCCCGACCACCAGGCCCACGCGGGCCCCGGAGAGCGGGATGACGTCGAACCAGTCGCCGCCCACGCCGTCCGTCGGGTCGGCCGGCAGGTAGCTGGAGGCGACCTCCAGCGCCGAACCGCCGGTCAGGACGTCCGGCAGCAGGCTGCGCTGCAGGGTGACGGCGGCCGTGTGTTCCCGCGTGTAGCGCCGCGCGTTGTCGACGCACAGGGCCGCCCGCGCGACCAGTTCCCGGGCCAGCAGCACGTCGTCGGACTGGAAGGAGACCGGGTTGAGCGAGCGGACGAAGGTGGTGACCCCCAGGACGGTGTTCCGCGCCCGCATCGGCACGGAGATCAGCGAGTGCAGTCCGAACTCCCGGATCCGCTCCGCGCGCGCGGGCTCCTCCGCCACCCACAGGCCCTCGGAGGAATCGAGGACCGGAATGAGGACCGCGTCCCCCGCCATGAGCAGGCGCATCCCGTGCGGGGGCGGGAGGAAGCCCACACGGTCACCGATCTGCGCCACCGCCTCCGGGCAGCCCTCGCGCACCGACCTCAGCGCGGCGCGGCGCATCACCGGTCTGGCGGGCGCCGGGCCCGCGTCGGTCAGCCACGCGCCGTGCCCCTCGGTGCTGAGGACCGGCTCCAGAAGATCGACGATGACGAAGTCGGCGAAGCCCGGAACGGCGAAGTCGGCGAGTTCCTGGGCCGTCCGCATCACGTTCAGGGTGGTGCCGACGCGGGTTCCGGCCTCGTTGACCATCGACAGCAGGCGGCGCGCGTTCCACCGCTCGGTGACGTCCAGGACCATGTAGCAGACCCCGGTGACCGCGTCGCGGGCGTCCACCAGCGGGAAGAACGAGGTCGAGTAGGCGTGCTGCCGGTGCGGGTCGGCCCAGCTCCATCCCACGTACTCGTAGTCGGTGACCGGGGCGCCCGTCTCCAGGACCTTGCGCATCAGGCCTTCGAGCGTCTCCGCCTGGAGGCCGGGGAGCAACTCGCTCAGCCGGCGTCCCAGCCGCTGCTCGCGGGGGACGCCGCCGAAACGCTCCAGGGTGTCGTTCAGCCACACGTACCGCAGGTCCAGGTCCACCACCGCCATGCCGATCGGTGAGCGGGTCAGGAACCCGTCGAGGACCGACTGGCCGACCGTCCACCGCGTCCGCCGCTCACGGGCCGAGAGCAGGAAGCACTCGTCGTCGCCCAGGCGGAAGGACGCGGAGACGCGCAGGTCGACGTCCAGGGGACGGCCGTCGCGGTGGCGTACGGAGATGTGTCCGTTCCACCCCATTCCGGCGCGGCAGCGCTCGACGACGCCGGCCACCCGGGCCGGGTCCGCGGGCATCGCCACCAGACGCGCGGCGGAGCCGCCGACCACCTCGTCCGCCGGGCGGCCGAGCAGCGCTTCGGCCGCCCGGGTCCAGCCCATGACGACGCCGCCGGCGGTGACGACGGCCGCCGCGTCGGTGGACGCGTCGAGAACCGCGCCGGCGCCGCCGGCCGCCGACTCGCCGGACGCCCCGGCCGACGACCCGCCCGGACCTCCGGCGGGCTCACCGGCCGCCGATCCACCGGGAGCACGATCGGGCTCCCCGGGCGCCGGCCCACCGGGACCGCCGTCGGCGCGGCCGGGCGCCGGCCCACCGGCGCTCCGGCCCGGCCCCGCGGGCAGCGGGCCGCCGGACACCTCCCCCGCCTCGCCGCGCGGCAGACCGCCGGGCACGCCATCGGGCTCACCGGGCACCGACCCGCCCTGAACCGCACGCGGCTCGCCGGACGCCGACCCGGCGGGGACCTCCGCCGGCCCACCGGCGCTCCGGCCCGGCCCCGCGGGCAGCGGGCCGCCGGACACCTCCCCCGCCTCGCCGCGCGGCAGGCCACCGGGCACGCCATCGGGCTCACCGGGCACCGACCCGCCCTGAACCGCGCGCGGCTCGCCGGACGCCGCCCAGGCGGGGACCTCCGCCGACCCACCGGCGCTCCGGCCCGTCCCGCCGCGCGGCAGGCCACCGGGCACGTCTTCGGGGCCGTCGGGCGCCGGCCCGCCGGGAAAGCGTCCGGGTCCGTCGGGCGGCGGACCCTGGGGAGTACCTCGAGCAGATTCCATGGCTGCCATCCTCTTCACGACCATGGTCCTGCTAGTCCGGCCGATGCGCACGGCACCGGCCGGGCCGGCCGGTGCCGGCCCGGCTTCCGGGATCCGCCGCGCGGGGGGAGCATGGAGGGGCCGGTGCCCGCGCCCCGGGTGCGCGGCGGTACCGACCGCCGTCGCCCGGTTCCGCCGCCCGGTGGAGGAGGCTCAGGGATGACGTCCGATTCCTTCCGGTCCGACGACGACCCGTACGGTCTCGGGCCGCCCCGCACCACCGGCCTGCTGGACATGCTGAGCGTGGCGGCGGTGGTCCTCGACGCCGAGGGACGCATCGTCTTCTGGACGCCGCAGGCCGAGGACCTGTTCGGCTACACCGCGGCGGAGGCCCTGGGCGCGTACGCGGCGCGGCTGTTCATCGACCCCGAGCATCTGCAGGCCGTCGTACGGCTGTTCGCGGAGGTGCTGGAGACCGGCCGCGGCTGGGCGGGCGCGTTTCCCGTCCGGCACAAGGACGGCAGCAGCCGTCTGGTGGAGTTCCGCAACATCCGGCTGCAGGACGACCTGGGGGACGTCTACGCCCTGGGCATCGTGGCCGACCACCAGCTCCTCCAGCGCGTCGAGACGGACCTCGCGCTGTGCGAGCGGCTCATCGACCAGTCCCCGATCGGTCTGGCCCTGGTCGACACCGAGCTGCGGTACCTGCTCGTCAACCCGGCGCTGGAGCGCATCGACGGCATTCCCGCCGGGGACCACGTCGCGCGTCGGCTGCGGGAGGCGCTGCCCCTGCCCGACATCGACACCATCGAGTCGGCGCTGCGCCAGGTGATCGCCACCGGCACCCCGCTGCTCGACCAGTTCCACGTGGGCCGGCCGCCCACCGACCCGGACCACGAGCACGCGTGGTCGCTGTCCTTCTACCGGCTGGAGGATCCGGGCGGCAAGGTTCTCGGCGCGGCCCTCTCACTGATCGACGTCACCGAACGCCACCGTGCGGCCGCCGAGGCCGACCGGGCCCGCAGACGCCTGGCGCTCATCGCCGACGCGTCCACGCACGTGGGCACCACGCTGGAGGTGGAGCGGACCGCCCGGGAACTCGCCGAGGTCGCCACGCCGCAACTCGCCGACGTGGTCGCCGTCGACATCCTCGACTCGGCGCTGGCCTGCCGCCGCAGACGCCGGCCGGACGACGGGCCCGAACTCTTCCGCGCCCTCGCGCTCAAGGCCTCCCACCCCACCGTGGCGGAGCGCGCCGCCGACCCACCGGGCGACCTCACCACGTACGAGGGCGACCGCCTGGTCACCCTGTGCGTGCACAGCGGCCGGCCGGTCCTGGTACAGCACGTGGGCGAGCGCGATCTGCCGCGCATCGCCCGCAGCGCCGAGGCCTGCGCGCTCCTGGCCCGGGCCGGGGTGCACTCGTACCTGGCCGTTCCGCTGATCGCCCACGGCGAGGTGCTGGGCGCCCTGGACCTGAAGCGCACCCGCAACCCGCTCCCGTTCGACGAGGACGACGTCGTCCTCGCCGCCGAGCTGGCCGGCCGTGCCGCCGTGGCCATCGACAACGCGCGCTGGTTCCAGAGCGTGCGCAACACCGCCCTGACCCTCCAGCGCAGCCTGCTGCCCGACCATCCGCCCCGGCACCCCGGCCTGGAGCTGGCCTCGCGCTACCAGCCCGCGCAGGCCACCAGCGAGGTGGGCGGCGACTGGTACGACGTCATCCCCCTCACCGACGGCAAGACGGCGCTGGTCGTCGGAGACGTGATGGGCAACGGCATCGACGCGGCCGCCACCATGGGGCGGCTGCGCACCGCCACCTGCGCGTACGCGGATCTCGAACTCGACCCCGGCTCGGTGCTCCAGCACCTCGACAAGATCACCCGCGGCCTGGAGCACTACATCGTCACCTGCCTCTACGCCGTCTACGACCCCCGTACGGGCCAGTGCCGGATCGCCAACGCCGGCCACATGCCGCCCGCGCTGGCCGGCCCCGGTCATGAGCCCCGGCTGCTCGACCTGCCCACCGGGGCGCCGCTCGGCGTCGGCGGCGTGCCCTTCGAGACCACCACGACCGACCTGGCCCCCGGCGACATGCTGGTCCTCTACACGGACGGCCTCGTGGAGACCCGTCAGCACTCCATCGACGACCGTCTCGGCGTGCTGCTCGGCTTCCTCGACGAGCCGGGGCGTCCCCTGGAGGAGACCTGCGACCTGCTCCTGCACGGCCTGCGCCACCCCGAGGACCACGACGACGTCGCCCTTCTCGTCGCGCGGACCGCGTAGGCGACGGCCGGACCGCGCAGGCGACGGTTCGCCGGGCCGTCGCCTGCGCGCCGATCCGGCGCACCTGCCGCCGGGCGAGCCCTCGGTGCTCCCCGCCCACCGCCCCGGCGGGACGGGCGGGTCCGGCGGCGGGATCCATTCCGCCGCCGGGTCCGGCGCGGTCCGGCGGTCAGGAGCGCTGCCACAGTGCCGGGGCGGCCTCCGGCGATCCCGTGCCCTGCGCCTGGTGGTTCTGCAGGCATCGGTAGCCGACACCGCCGAAGGAGACGGTCTCCCCCACCTCGTAGACCCGGCCGGGGGCCCAGGTGTCGGTGGGGGTGGCCGGCTGCGGAGCGGGCGTCACGGCCTCGCCCGCGGTCTTCAGGGTCAGCCCGTACTGGCTCAGGAGGGGGTTGACCGGCTGGAAGAACGTGGTGCCGCCGCGCGTGCAGTCCCCCGAGCCGCCGGAGGTGACGCCCTGGGCCTGGGTCCCGGCCAGGAACGGCCCGCCGGAGTCGCCGGGTTCGGAGCACACCGTCGTCCGGGACAGGCCGTCGACGGTGCCCTCGGCGTAGGTGACGCTCACGTCGTGCTGCTCGACCGTGCCGCAGTGCCAGCCGCTCGTCGAGCCGGAGCGGCACACCGACGCCCCCACGAGCGCCCGGACCGAGCCGGAGACCTGGACCTTCGCGCCGCCCTCCCCCCTGACGTCGGGGGTGGCGGTCCAGTTGCCGTTCACGCCCACCCAGGCCATGTCCTTGCCCGGGAAGACGGACGCCTGGAACGATCCCTGGTCGGTCCCGTCGGAGCCCGTCGTCGTGTCCCCGGCCCTGCCGCAGTGGCCCGCCGTGGCGAAGCCCTGCTGCTCCGCCCTGGTGACGGAGAAGCCCACGGAGCAACGGGCGGTGTCCTCGATGTAGTAGGCGTCGCCGCCGACGATGTCCGCCATCGGGCGCGGGCGCTCGGCCGACACCCGGATGCCGAGGCCCTTGCCCTGGACGCCGGCCGCCTCGATGAAGGCGGTCGCGGCCGACCGGCTGGTCGCCTGGACCACGACCCGGTTCGCCCTGACGTCGACGTACCAGACGGGCGTCTCGGCGGTCCGGACCCGGCCGGCCGCCTCGTCGAGGGCGTTCTTGAGGGAGAGCAGGCCGCTGAGGGGGGTGGTGACGACGGCGGCCTGCGCGCCCTCGGCGCGGATCGCGGGTACGTCGGCGGCGTCGGTGGTGGCGACCGTGAGGCCTTCGGAGGTCCGGCCGGTCACCCACGCCCCGGCGAAGCGCGCGCCCAGCGCGTTGTGGAGCCGGCCGGCCCGGGGGCCCGCCTCCGCTTCGTTGGCCAGGCGTGCGGTGGCCTGCCCGGGCGTCAGGCGCAGGTCGCGCTGGAGGGCGGTGAGCACCTCCCGCGGGGGTTCGCCGGCACCGAGGGTGCGGGCGGCGGCGGGTCCGGGCCGTACGGGGTGCGACGGCCCGGCGGCCGCGACCGCCGGAACGGCCGCCAGGACGAGGGTGGTGCCGACGGCGGTCAGGGCGGCGCGGCGTCTGCCGGCGGGGGGTCTGGCAACCATGCGGAGTGTCTCCTCGGGTCGGGGCGGATGACGCGAGGCCTTGCCCGTGACACGCGAGGGGATGCCGGAGGCGGGAGGGTTTAGCGGCTTCGGGGGACGCCGGGGGCTGCCATGTGCAGTACACCGGCCGACGGGGCGGGCCCGACGCGCCCCCGCCGCCGGTCGACGGCGGTCCGCCACCACCCGCCGGCCCCGCGACGGCCTCTTCAGCCTCTTCGCGGCCGGCGCCGGTCGGTCGGGGGCCGGTCGGCCGTCACCGTCCCGCGGCCCGGTTCTGTTTGCTCCTGGCCTGTTCCTTGCCCTTGGCCGCCGCGGCCGGCACCCGGGTCTTGTCGGGCTTGCCGTGCGTCCGGGGACCGTCGGCCGCCGGGGGTTCCTGCGCCGGGCCGCCGGCCTCGCCGCCCTGCCCGGACGACGGGGTACGGGCCGCGGGGGTCGCGGCCGTGGTCTCGTCCGCGGCCGCGGAGGGGGCGCCGGAGGCCGGGCCGGCCGGCGTGTCCGGGACGGTCGCGGGCGGATTCACCGGCCCGGTGGCGGGCGGCGCGCCGGCACCGGGGTCCTGCGCACGCGGGGTGCCGTCGTCGGGCGCCGCTCCGATGGAGCCGGTCAGGGTGACGCCGAGCACGGCGGCCAGCGCGGCACCCGCCACCGCGAGGGTGCGCCCGCCCGGGCGGCGGGGAGCGGCGGGGGTCGCCGTCCGGCCGGCGGCGGCGCGGGACCCGCCGGTGTGGCCGAAGAGGGCGCCGCTGACGCCGGACGTCCCGGCCGCGCCGGTGGCGTCGGGTGTGTTCATGGCGGCCAGCGCCCGGGCGCAGGAGGCGGCGGCGGGGCGGGCTTGCGGGTCCTCGGCCGTCATGGCCGCCAGCAGGCCGGCCAGTTCGTCGTCGAGGAAGCGGGGCAGGACCGGCGGGCGGTGCAGCCGGGCGATCGCCGCCTGCAGCGGCGCGCCGGGGTACTCCAGTTCGCCCTTGACGCACTCCAGCAGGGTGAGGCCGAGGGCGTAGACGTCGGCGGCGGGCCCGGCCTGACGGGACATGACCTGTTCGGGTGCCAGGTAGGCGGCGGTGCCCTCCAGCACGTCGGGGGCCGTCCGTCCGGTGCCGTCGGCCGGGCGTGAGATGCCGAAGTCGGACAGGTGGGGCGCGCCGGCGGTGTCCAGGAGGATGTTGGACGGTTTGACGTCGCGGTGCACCACGCCCGCGGCGTGCACGTACGCGAGTGCTTCGGCGAGGGCCGCGCCGAGTTCGCGGACGGTGGCCGGGGGCAGGGCTCCGGCCCCTATGCGTGCGCGCAGGGTCAGTCCCTCCAGGAACTGCATGACCAGGAAGGGCAGCTCCTCGTCCCGGCCGGAGTCGTAGACGGTGACGAGGCCGGGGTGCTGGAGTCCGGCGAGCAGGACGGCCTCGTCGGTGAAACTCTCCTCCGACTGTTCCGCGCCGCCCCGGAACACCTTGACCGCGACCCGCCGCCTGAGCCGGAGGTCGAAGCCCGCGTGGACGTCGGCGGCGCCACCCCGCCCGACCAGGGAGCCCAGCCGGTAACGGCCCGCCAGCACCCGCCCCTCGCGGGGGCGTTCCGCTACCGGGGGCCGGGGGTGTACGGACACGCGCTCCCCTGTCGCGGGGATGCGGGAGGTCGGAGATATCACGCAGCCCCGGGTACCCGTCCTTCGGCCACGCACTCCGGCCCGCGATCGGCTCCGACCGACTTCGGCTCATTTCAACCGACTTCGGCATTCCGCAATCGATTCGGGAGATTTCTCCCGATGATCCGTCAAGGGGGTGCGGTTCCGTCAATGGGGTGCGGTGATGAAGGACTGGATCGCCGTGGCCGCGGCCCCGCGCGCCCACTCCTCGAAGGGCAGCGGCCTGGTCCGCACGTCGCACCGCGCGGCCGAGCCGAACGCGGCGGCCGTGAACGCCTCACGGATGTGCTCGGCGAACAGGTCGTAGGCGGCCAGGCCCTCGCCGGAGATGATCACGCGGGAGGGTCCGAGCAGGTTGGCGACGGTGGCGATGCCGCGGCCGATGGCGTTCCCGGCCCTGGCGTACGCCTCGCGCGCCCCGGCATCCCCGTGCCGCGCCCGGTCCACGGCCTCGGCGGTGTCCGCGACCTCGGCTCCGCCCGTCTCGCGGATGCGGGCGAGGATCGCCGCGTCCGCGGCGACGGCCTCCACGCAGCCGCGGTTGCCGCAGCGGCAGAGCGGCCCGTCCGGGTCGACGGTCACATGACCGATCTCGCCGGCCACGCCGTGCGCTCCCGCGACCACCCGGCCGTGCACGACCAGGCCGCACCCGATGCCCGCGCCGACGGTGACCACCGCGAAGTCCGACAGGCCCACGCCGGCGCCGAACCACTGCTCGGCGACGGTGAGGGCCCGTACGTCGTTGTCGACGGTCACCGGCAACCCGGTGACGGCGGCGGCGAGTCCGGCCAGCGGGACCTCGCGCCACTCCAGGAACGGCGAGTACCGCACCACGCCCTCGGCGCGGTCGACGTCACCGGAGACGGCGATGCCCAGGCCGGCCACCCGGACGCCGTAGCCCTCCGCCTCGGCGAGCAGTTCCCGCACGAGGTCCGCGGTCGCGGCGAGGACCGCCTCGGGGGCGCGGTCGGCCAGCGGTACGCGACGGTCGACGAGGCTGCGGCAGCGCAGGTCGGTGAGCACGCCGATGATCTCGTCACCGGTCAGCTTCACGCCGACGAAGAGCGCGCGGCCACCGTCGACGCGCACCAGGCCGGCGGGCCGTCCGAGCGCCGGACGGGTCTCCGCGTCCGCGTCCTCCACCAGATAGCCCGACTCGATCAGGGGACGGACGGCCTTGGTGACCGCGGCCGCGGACAGACCGGCCCGCCGGGCCACCTCCCCCCGGGTGAGGGGGCCGTGGGAGAGGACGGTGGTGAAGACGTGCGAGGCGGCCGGGGTGGTGGCGGGGAACGTCTCGGCGTCGGTGGGCGAGGGCATGGCCGGGAACCTAGATCCCTTATTTTCCGCTGTCAATGAAAGAACCCGTCAACCCTTGAACGGCCGACAGGACCTGTGATCTCCTTTGCAAGCCGCGATGAGGGCGGAGTCTTGTCATGTGATCGAAGGTCACGCTTGGCTTCGCGTCACTTCGCCCCTCCTTCGTCCGTTCATCCACGTGAGGCCCGACACCGATGATCTCCTTCTCCCCGGACACCGGGATCTGGCTGCTGACCACCCCGCGGACGTCGTACGCCCTGCGGATCGACGAGACGGGTGCTCCCTGCCATCTGGCGTGGGGGCCGCGGCTGACCCTCCCGGAGGCGGAAGAACTCCTCGTCCCCGCCGATTCGGCGGGCGACAGCTTCGAGGGGCGCCCGGCCGTGGGCGAGGAACTGCCCGTCGACGGCGGCACCCGCTTCGGCCCGCCCTCGCTCCAGGTCCGCCACCCCGACGGCTCCCGCGCCTTCGAGTGGGAGCCCGTCGGGCACCGGGTGCACGAGCCCGCGCCCGGCAGCGCCGAACTCGTCCTGGAGTTCCGCGACCGCCTCTACCCCCTGCACGTGGCGCTCCACTACCGGGTGCGCGAGGACACCGACGTCATCGAACGCCGGACCGTGCTGCGCAACGCCGGGGACCAGCGCGTCGAGCTCCTGCGGGCCGACTCCGCCGCCTGGACGCTGCCCGTGCTGCCCGACTACCGGCTCAGCCACGTCACCGGGCAGTGGTCCGCCGAGAGCCAGCTGCGCCGGGACGCCCTTCCGTACGGCGAGACCGTGCTGACCAGCAGGCGCGGCATCACCAGCCACCACGCCAACCCGTGGGTGATGCTCGACGCGGGCGACGCCGGCGAGGACCACGGACGCGTGTGGAGCGCCGCCCTCGCCTGGTCCGGCACCTGGCGCGTCACCGTGCAGCGCACCCCCGACGGGCGGGCCGGCTGGACCGGCGGCGCCGGTCACGAGGGCACGAGCCTGCCGCTCGCTCCCGGCGAGGAGCACGCCACCCCCGTGTTCGCCGGCCTGTGCACCGACGGCGGGTTCGGCGCCGCGAGCCGCGCCTGGCACGCGTACACGCTCGCGCACGTCCTGCCGCGCGGCCGGGAGACCGCGCCGGTGCTCTACAACTCGTGGGAGGCCACCGGCTTCGACGTCTACGAGGCCGGCCAAATGGCCCTCGCCGAACGGGCCGCCGCACTGGGCGTCGAGCTGTACGTCGTCGACGACGGCTGGTTCGGCTCGCGCCGCAGCGACCGCGCCGGCCTCGGCGACTGGACGCCGGCGCCCGACCGCTTCCCCGACGGCCTCGGGCCGCTGTCCGACGCCGTGCACGGGCTCGGCATGCGGTTCGGCATCTGGGTGGAGCCGGAGATGGTCAACCCCGACAGCGACCTGTACCGCGCACACCCCGACTGGGTCCTGCACATCCCCGGCCGGGTCCGCAGCGAGCTGCGCAACCAGCTCGTCCTCAACTTCGCCCGCGACGACGTGGCCGACTGGGCGTACCGGTGGCTGACCCGGCTGGTCGGCGACCACGCCGTCGACTTCCTGAAGTGGGACATGAACCGCGCCTTCAGCGAGGCGGGCTGGCCCGGCGCCGCCCCGGACGGCGACCGGCTGTGGAGCGCGTACGTCACCAACCTGTACGGCGTCCTGGACCGGCTGCGCGCCGACCACCCGGGGCTGCGGATCGAGACGTGCAGCGGGGGCGGCGGGCGCGTCGACCTCGGTGTCCTCGCGCGCACCGACCAGGCCTGGGCGTCGGACAACACCGACGCCGTCGACCGCCTGGTCATCCAGCACGGCTTCGGCCAGGTCTACCCCGCCCGCGCGATGTCCGCCTGGGTGACCGACGTGCCGAACCAGGTCACCGGCCGCACGGTGCCGTTGCGGTTCCGCTTCCACTCCGCCATGGCCGGGCTGCTGGGCATCGGCGGCGACCTCACCCACTGGTCGGAGGAGGAACTGGCCGAGGGCGCGGCGCTGGTGGCCGAGTACAAGAAGGTGCGCCACCTCGTGCAGCACGGTGCGCTGTACCGGCTGTCGGAGCCGGGCGGCGACCGTCCGACGGTGGTGCAGTACGTCGCCGAGGACGCCGCCGAGCTGCTCGTGCTGGCCTGGCAGCGCGGGCCCCGGCACGGCAGCCCGCGCCTCCCGGTGCGCCTGCCGGCGCTCACGCCCGGCGCCCGCTACCGGGACGCCCGCACCGGCACCGTGCACCACGCCACCGTCCTCGCCGAGTACGGCCTCCACCTCGACCTGCCGCGGGGCGACTGGTCGAGCACGGCCGTCCACCTGGTCCGCACGGACTGAGGGAGGCCGGGACGGCGGGCCGAGGCCCGCCGTCCCGGGTCCGCCCCTCGCGGACGCCCGGTGATCCCGGGGACCCCGGCGGTCAGGACACGCGCGCCTGCGCGTACGGCACCAGGCGCACCGGTCCGACCAGGCCGTGGTCCTGGCGGGCGACGCCGCCGAACACGGCGGGCTGCGCCACCCGCAGACGGTTGATCAACGGGGTCGCCACCTCCACCTCGACGACGTTGGCCCCGGGGCGCAGCAGGGCGGTGCCGAGGTCGACGACGGGGTGCAGCCGGTCCACCGGGGCGAGCCGTACGCCGTTGACGCTCACCCGGCACGTGTCGCTGACCTGGCCGAGCTCCAGACGGGCGCCGTGGGCGGCAGTCCAGTCGGCGGGCAGGTCGAGGGTCGTGCGGTAGCGGCCGATCCCCGCGCTGTCCGCCAGTTCGGGGATGCGCGACCAGGGCAGCAGCGCGTCCAGCGTCACGGTGACCTCGACGTGTTCGGTGCGGGTCGCCCCGGTGCCGGGCCGCCAGTCCTCGACGTCGAGCCGCCACGGGCCCGGGGTGATCGCCGCGGGGACGGCACGGACCGTCGTGGTGACCGGCCGCCCCCGGTCCGGCCGGGTCGTGTACGTCCCGGGTGCGCTCGCCCGGACGACGAGCCCCTCGTCGGTGAACAGGGCCTCGTCGGCATCGGTGGCGACGACGTGCGGGCGGGAGCCGTGGCGGTCCCCGAAGAGTCCGGGCCGGCCCAGCGCGACGACGGCCGTCTCCCCCGGCCGGAGGGCGATCCGCAGGGTGAAGTCGTCGCCGTCCCGGGTGTACCGGGCGAGCCGGACGGCCTCGCCCGACCAGGGGTCCAGGAGGTAGGGCACCGCCTCCCCGGACCCGGTGCGGCGCAGCGTGACCTCGTGGTCGACCGCCGCGACGGCCGGCTTCACGGTCTCCGCGTGCTTGCCGTTGCAGAGGTAGTAGAAGTCCGCCCCGGAGGTCGCCCGGTGGGCGTTGAGGAGGGTGGAGGGGGTGCTGTGGCGGACGTCCGGTGTGACGCCGAGCCGGTTCAGGGCGTCGCCGACGAGCGCCTTGTCGGTGACGCGGGCGACGTTCGGCAGGGCGAGCAGCCGGGCGAGGACGTCCCGCAGCCGGTCGGTCTCGCCGTCCGCGGGCACGCCCGGCGTCAGTGCCTGGTCGAAGGCGCCGAGCAGCACCACGGGCAGCCCGGCCTCGGCGAGGGCGAGCACCTTGCGGGCGTCGTCGAGGGCGAGGGTGGGCGTGGAGCCGTAGAAGAAGTCGCCCTCGACGAAGAGGGCCTTGTACGCCGGGCCGTCGGGTGCCAGGCGGCCGTCGCGCACGGTGGCGGAGGGCAGGTCGAGCAGCGGGCCGCTGAGGAACTGGTGGGTCCAGCCGAGCGGGACGCCCGTCGCGGTGAACCAGGAGGCGCCGATGCCGGTGGCGGTGTAGCCGGTCTGCCGCAGGATCGCCACGTCGGCCCGGACGGTGCCCGCCTGGAGCACCCGGTGCACCCGGCCGAGGTAGCCGGCGATGTCGGCCACGTGCCGCCAGGTCGGCTGCCGCGGCCCCCAGGACTCGCCGTAGCCGGAGGTGCCGTTGTACGGGCTGAACGCGGCGAAGCCGGGCCAGCTCACCTGGGGTGCGGTGGCGTACGAGAAGCCGTGCAGGACCGTCTGGTTGACGCCCGCCGCGTAGGCGCCGCCCATGGTGCGCAGGAAGCGGTCCCAGGTGGTGCTGTACGCGGACCCGTTGTAGGCGCCCGCCTCGCAGGACAGGACGGTGTGCCCGGCCATGTCCCGGCCGCCGGCCAGGCAGCGGTAGTCGTCGAGGTTCTTGAAGCCGAGGGACTCGCCCTCGGCGATGTCGAGCAGGGCGGCCGAGGCGATGGCGTCGGTCTGCAGGCCGTACGGCTGGGCGCGCAGTTCCATGCCGAGGGAGTGCACCCAGTCCCGCAGGGCGCGGACGTGGTGCCGGTTGAACAGGTCGGACACGGTCGCCCAGAAGTCGTGCCGGATCTGCCGGGTGAGCTGGGCCTCGAACGCGAAGACCTGGTTGCCGTTGTCGAGCACGACCGCCGGCAGGTACGGCAGGAGCGGCCGCCCGGTGCGCTTCTCGAAGGCCTCCGGCAGCGCGGAGGTCCAGCACAGGCCGTCGGTCTCCAGTTCCACGGAGTCCTCGAAGAAGGCGCCGCCCGCCGCCTTCAGCAGCCCGCGCAGCCGGGGCGTCAGGATCTCGCGTTCCCAGAAGCCGGTGACGGCCCCGGTGCCCGCGGCGCTGAAGTGGTCGACGACGTGGGCCGCCGGCGAGGAGTGCGGCCCGGACTCGGGCTGCTGTCCCGAGCCGCGCCGCCAGTAGGAGATCAGCACCCAGTCGCCGTCCTGCGGGGCCGTCCAGGAGAGGGCGCCGTCGGTGACCAGGGAGGTCAGGTCGCGGACGCTCGCGGGGTCGAGGCCGGTCTCCTTGCGGGTGGAGTGGGCGGTGTCGACGCGGGCCGCCTGCACGGCGAGGAGCCGCTGCCGGGTGACGCCGGGGGCGGGCGCGTGGACGGGCGGGGGCACCGGGCCCTCGTACACCGCTCCGGCGGCCACGGCGGCCCGGCCGTGGGCGAGTTCCTGCGCGGCCGCCTCGTCGTCGGGGGTGACGCCGGGGACCGCGACGGGCCAGGCGGGGCCCAGGGTGAGGTCGACGGTGACGCCGCGTCTGGCGGCTCTGCTCAGGGCAGCCTCGACGCCGTCCCGCCAGGCTCCGCCGCCCCAGCCGTGCCGGGCGGTGTCCAGGACGGACTTGTCCTTGACGCTGTGGTGGACGGCGGCGATCTCCATGCCGCCGAAGCCGGCGTCCGCGATCTGGTCGATCTCGCGGGCGATCTCGTCCGGGTCGACCAGTCCGTCCGGCCACCACCAGCGGAACTTGGGGCGCACGGACCGCGGGGGGTTCGCGAACCAGTCGGCGCCGGGGCCGGCCTCCGCGGCCGCGGTCCCCGTGGCGTCGGTCGCCGGGGCCGCGGGGGCGGCGGCCGCCACGCCGGGCAGGGCGCCGAGGACCGTCGCCCCGACCCCCGCCGCCAGTCCCGCGGCCAGGGCCGTCCGCCGGGGTATGCCGCCGCTCTGCGTCATGCCTTCATCCATGGTGCGCCTCGAGTCCGGGAGAACAACTCATGATTGAATCGTTTCAATCATGATCGACGCGGGAACGCTAAACCGGCCGTTCGGACCAGGTCAAGAGGTCGGACACGGCCGGCTGCCCCGGAGACCCGTGGGCGCGGTCCTCCGCCGGGGCCCTACCGGGTCACCGTCCGGACCCAGTCCAGCGTGCGGACGAAGAGGTTCTCGACCCGCTCGTCGGACAGGCCGTACCAGACGTGGTCGGCGCCGGGGACCGTCCACAGGTCGACCGGGACGCCCGCCTCCGCCAGCCGGGCGGCCAGGGCGCGGCTGTGGTCGCAGTCGACCATGGAGTCGTCCTCGCCGTGGACCAGCAGGAACGGCGGCGCACCGGGCCGGACCCGAGCCGTGGGACTCGCCTCGCGGGCGAGTTGCGGCACGTCGGCGGGTGCCGCCCCGAGGAGCAGCGCCTCCGGGGAGTCGGCGCCCTGCCGGGTGAGGTCGCTGGGTGCGTACCAGGCGACGGCGCCCTTCGGCCGGGGTGTCCCCTCGGACAGGGCGAGCAGGGCGGCGAGGTGCCCGCCGGCCGATTCGCCCCACACGGTCGTCCGGTCGGCGTCCGCGCCGAGTTCGGGGGCGCGCAGGGCCAGCCAGCGCAGGGCGGCGCGCAGGTCGTCCAGCGGGGCGGGGAAGACGGCCTCGCCGCTGAGCCGGTAGTCGATGGAGGCGACGGCCAGTCCGGCCGCGGCGATCCGGGCGAAGGGACCGGGCTCCCAGCCCCGCGTCCGGTACCCCATGTCCTCGCGTCTCCCCCGGCGCCAGGCCCCGCCGTGCACGAACAGCACGAGCGGGACGGACGGCCCGCCGGGGCGGTGCTCCGGGAGCCACAGGTCGAGTTCGAGCGGCCGCGCCCCCGGCACGTCCGCGTAGGGGACGCCGCGCAGGAGGCGGACCCCGCCCTCCAGGTGCACGGCCGGCGGCAGCGGGGCCTCGTCCGGGTGGGGGGCCGCGATGACGGCGAGCAGGTCGGGACGCGCGGTCACGGGGTGCGCCACTGGTGGTCGGGCAGAAACCGCACGTCGTACTGCTGGGGCACGGTGGCGAACTTGCTCCGTTCCGGGACGTACGGCGAGGCGGGCAGGCCGGGGCCCTCGACGGGCGTGCCGAGGTTCTCGAAGAAGCGCTCGAACGTGCCGCCGGGGCCGGCGGCGACGCCGACGATCCGGCTGCCGTGGCGCTCGATGCGGTAGGCGTGGGGGCAGTTCTTCGGGACGAAGCCGAAGTCGCCGCTGGTCAGGAGCTTCTCGTACTGCTCGCCCGCGGTGTCCTCGACGAACAGCCGCACCGCGCCGTCCGTGACGAAGAAGACCTCGTAGGTGTCCGGGTGGAGGTGGGCCGGGATGGTGTCGCCCTTGGGGCCCTCGCAGGTGAAGAAGTTGAACGTGTTCTCCGTCTGCTCGCCGCCCGCGTAGACGGTGAACAGGTCGGTGAACAGCAGGGCGCGGTCGCCCATGCCCCGTTCGATGAAGTACGGCTTGCCCGGGTCGGGCGGGATCTGCGAGGCACGGCGGTACTGGGTGGCGTACTCGATGGTCACGGCTCTCCTCGGTGGTGCGGCGGCCGGCCGGTGGCCGACGGCGGCCGGCCTTCGGCGGTCGCGCGGCGGTCGGTCACCGGCGTGCGCGGACGTGCGGCGATCGCCGCGGCGCTGGATGTCAGCCAGGCTGACATAATGGTTCGGGAGCGTGCAAGACTTCGCTGACCTTTTCTTCGTCCGACCCTGGGGAGCGCATGGACGCCGGACGCCGCAGCCTGCCGCAGCTGCTGGGCGAGGCCCGTCGGTGGTTCGACGACGCCCTGCTGGCGGCCCTCGAAGCGGACGGCGCCGCACCGGTGTCGTCGACCCAGCTGCAGCTGTTCGCGGTCCTCGACGAACAGGGCACGACGGTGTCCGAGCTGGCCCGCCGGATGGGCGTCACCCGGCAGACCGCGCACAAGGCCGTGCACACCCTGGTCGCCCTGGGCCTGCTGGAGCAGGTCCCCCACCCCGCCTCGGCCCGGCAGCTGCTCATCCGCCGGACCCCCGCGGGCCGTCGCGCGCACGACCGCGCGACGGCCGCCCTCGACGCGCTCGAACGCACGCTGGCCGAGCGCATCGGCGGCCGGTCGGTGCGGGAGCTGCGGGCCGTACTGGAGACGCCTTGGGGCGAGCCTCCGGTGCCACCCGGCCCGACGGGCCGATCCGGGCGGCACCACGAGAGGAAATGACGCCGCGTCGGAGCGGACCGGCCCCGGGTCGAAGGGGGTGCCGAGGGAGGCGTGGACAAATAGTCTCTGCACAGATAATCTCCCCACAGACAATCTTCTTGACGAGGAGGCCACTGATGTGGACGTATGAGCACAGCATCGAGACCAGCGCCGCACCCGAGGCGATCTGGGGCCTGTGGGCCGACGTCGAGAACTGGGGAACCTGGAACGCCGACATCGCGAGCACCCGGATCAGCGGCCCGTTCGAGGCGGGCGCCGAGATCGTGATGACCCCGGCGGGGCAGGACCCGGTACACCTGCTCGTCGCCGAGGCGACCGTCGACGAACTGTTCGTGGACGAGGCCCGGTTCGACGGACTGCTCCTGCGCACCGCCCACCGGCTCGACGAGGGCCGGCGAGGCCGCACCCGGGTGACCTACCGGATGGAGATCACCGGAACCGGCGCCGACGGGCTCGGCCCGCAGATCGGTCCGGCCATCACCGCGGACTGGCCGGAGACCATGGCCGCCCTGGTCGAACTGGCAGAGGGCTGATGGCCCTCAGCCCCGGCGACAGCCCCGGCTTCCTGCTCTGGCACGCCACGCTGCGCTGGCAACGCGACATCACCGCCGCTCTCGGCCCCTTGGATCTCACCCATGTCCAGTTCGTTCTCCTCGCCTGCACCTGGTGGCTGAACGCACGCGGCGAACACCCCAACCAGCTGGCCGTGGCCCGCCAGGCCGGCACGGACGTCAAGATGACCTCGCAGGTCCTGCGCGCCCTGGAGGCCAAGGGACTGGTCAAGCGCGAGGTCGACCCCGCCGACACCCGCGCCAAACGGCTGCGCGTCACCAGCGCCGGCGCCGAACTGGCCCCGCGCGCGATCGCCGCCGTCGAGGACGTCGACGCACGCTTCTTCCAGCCGGTGGCGCACGATGACGCCGTGACCCTGCTCAGCCGTCTGGCCGACCCCGAGCCCTGAGGCCCGACGCGGACGCCGCCGCCCGGCGGTGTCCGCGTGCCCCTCCCGGCCGGCCGCAAGCGGTCCGGTCGGCCACCGCGTTCCCGAACACAGTGACGGCGCCCACGCCCCTCGGCGCCTCGTGGCCGGACCGGGCTCGCGACGGGGGCGCCCGACACCTCGGGTGCCCCCGCGAGCCCGGTCCGGCCATGCGGTCAGCCGGTGCTGCAGGAGACCGTGGGCCAGGTCCAGTTGCCGTTGGGCTGCACGGTGACGCCCCAGGTGTTGCCGCTGCCGTTGGGCTTCGCCGTCAGCACCTGACTGCTGGGATAGGAGGCACTGACGTTCCAGGTGGAGAGGACCTTCGCCGGCGACGGGACGTTCATCGTCACCGTCCAGTCGCTCGACCCGCTCACCGACACGTTCAGGTTGTACCGGTCACCCCACTGCTGACCCGCCGACAGCGTCGCGGAACAACCCGTACCACCACCGCCTCCCCCACCGCCGCCGTCGGGCGCCACCGCCCGGCCGGTCTGGGGGGAGATCATGCCGGCGCACAGGCCGCGGCCCGCCAGACCCTGAGCGATGCGGGGGATGGCGGCGAGGGTGTTGGCGGACCAGTCGTGCATGAGGATGGTCTGGCCGTTGGTGAGGCGCGCGGCGGCCTGGACGATGGCGTCGGTGCTCGCGCCGTTCCAGTCCTGGGAGTCGACGTCCCAGATGACCTCGGTGAGGCCGTACTTGGCCT
Organism: Streptomyces sp. NPDC017202; assembly: GCF_044331705.1. NCBI lineage: Bacteria > Bacillati > Actinomycetota > Actinomycetes > Kitasatosporales > Streptomycetaceae > Streptomyces > Streptomyces sp. NPDC017202. The sequence goes on from NZ_JBIRNP010000011.1 coordinate 182,074, forward strand.
CGACCGACCTCACCGTCGCGTTGGTCTCGCCGTACGGCGGCCGGAACAGCTTCGGAGTGCCGCCGCCCGCTGCCGCGATCGCCTGCTGGGTGCGGGAGATCTCCGAGTCGATCTGCGACGAGGAGAGCTGCGGCAGGTGCGGGTGGGTGTAGCTGTGGTTGCCCACCCACATGCCGGCGTCGACCTGGGCGCGCACCTGGGCGGGGTTGGCGGCGGCGTACTGGCCCTGGTTGAACATGGTGGCCCGGAGCCCGTTCTGCTTCAGGGCGTTGAGCAGGCCCGGGGTGCTCCCGGACGGGCCGTCGTCGAAGGTGAGTCCGACGTACCCGTTGCAGGCGGCGGCCTTCGCCGGGGCGGCCTGGACGGTGAGGGTGCCGGCGGCGGCCAGCGCGAGGACGGCCAGGGCCGCGCCCGGCCGGCGCGTCGCGAGACGTGGTCTGATGCTCATGGGGATCGGTCCTCCACTCGGGGACGGCGGGATCAGCTCGGGGTGCAGGAGACCGTGGGCCAGGTCCAGTTGCCGTTGGGCTGCACGGTGACGCCCCAGGTGTTGCCGCTGCCGTTGGGCTTCGCCGTCAGCACCTGACTGCTGGGATAGGAGGCACTGACGTTCCAGGTGGAGAGGACCTTCGCCGGCGACGGGACGTTCATCGTCACCGTCCAGTCGCTCGACCCGCTCACCGACACGTTCAGGTTGTACCGGTCACCCCACTGCTGACCCGCCGACAGCGTCGCGGAACAACCCGTACCGCCACCACCGCCTCCCCCACCGCCGCCCGAACCGCTGTCACCCAGCGTGATGTTGGAACTTCCGCTGCTCTGGTATCCCTCGGTGGCGAGGATCATGTAGTTGAAGGTGCCCAGGCTCATTCCGGCGCGGGCCCAGGCGTCGAAGTGGTTGCCCGTGGTGATGGTTCCGCCGGTCCGCTTCGACTGCCGGACGCTCCAGTACTGGTTGAAGGTGCGGGTGCCCTCGATCGAGGGGGCGTTGTACCGCGTGGTCTGGTAGATGTCGTAGGTGCCGCCGTCGCTGGTGACGGTGCCCTTGAAGGTGCCGGTGGGCCGGTAGGTTCCCCAGTTGTCGACGATGTAGTACTCCACGAGCGGGTTGGTCGACCAGCCGTAGAGCGCCAGATAGGCGTTGCCGGAGGGGTTGAAGGTGCCGGAGTAGGTCACGGCCCTGCGGCCGCCGGTGCTCCAGCCCTTGCCGGCGACGAAGTTGCCGGTGTTGCGCCACGAGGTCCCGTAGGTGCCGCCGGAGCCCAGGTTCATGGACACGGTCCCGGCGCTGTCGGTCCAGAACGAGTAGTAGTAGCCGTTGTCGGTGCCGGTCTGGTTCGACGTGACGACGGTGTCCGCGTGGGCGGCGCCCGGCAGCAGCATCGCCACCACGGCGGCCAGGGCGACGGCCCAGGCACTTCGGACGAGCATGCGGAACCGCCCGCGTCCGCGGCTCTTCGGATGGATGAACGCGGTCATGTACGCGCCTCTTCCTTCGGGGACGGGATGGCGAAAGTGTTGAGCTGCCCCCGCCGACAGTCAACAGTTTCGGTCGTCATTTCGAAACGTTCGAAGGAGAACCGGGGTGTTCGGGAGTGGCGTTCCAGCAGACCAGAGCTCTCACCAGGGTGATCTCCGCACACGGGCACGAGGAAGTGGGGACGATGGAGATCCACTGGTGAGATGCGCCGACTCCGAAACATTCGGACTGCTTCCGAACGGGTACCCGGAGGAAGCTTTTCGGCCGGTCACGAGGGGGAACCCGGCCTGCCCACCCTCCCCCGAGGACGAGGAGGTCCACGTGACGGACGAGCACCGCAGGCAGCAGGACCCCACCACCCAACATCCGCGGCCCGACTTCCCCTCCCAGGACCAGCCGCATCCCGGCTGGACCGGACCGATGGATCCGCCGCCCGACCACGGCGAGGAGTCCTACCGCGGTTCCGGCCGGCTGGAGGGCCGCAGGGCGGTCGTCACGGGCGGGGACTCCGGCATCGGGCGGGCGGTCGCCCTCGCCTACGCCCGCGAGGGCGCCGACGTGCTGTTCACCCACCTCGCCGAGGAGGAGGACGACGCGCGCGAGACGGCCCGGCTGGTCGAGGACGCCGGGCGCAAGGCCGTCGCCGTCCCGTGCGACATCCGCGAGGAGAGCCGGTGCAGGGCACTGATCGACCGGGCGGTCGCGGAGTTCGGAGGCATCGACATCCTGGTCAACAACGCGGCGTACCAGATGTCCCAGCCGGACGGCATCGAGGCGATCACCACCGAGCAGTTCGACCGCGTCCTGCGCACCAACCTCTACGGCATGTTCTGGCTCACCAAGTTCGCGCTGCCGCACATGCCTGCGGGCGCCTGCGTCATCAACTCCACGTCCGTGCAGGCGTACAAGCCCAGCCCGCACCTGCTCGACTACGCGATGACGAAGGGCGCGATCGTCACCTTCACGCAGGGGCTGGCGCAGATGGTCGCGGAGCGCGGCATCCGCGTCAACGCGGTCGCGCCGGGCCCGGTGTGGACGCCCCTGATCCCGGCGACGATGCCCGACACGGCCGAGTTCGGCAAGCAGAGCCCGATGGGCCGTCCGGCGCAGCCGGCCGAGCTGGCTCCCGCCTACGTCTACCTCGCCTCGCAGGAGGCCGGTTTCATCACCGCCGAGATCCTCAACGCCACCGGGGGCACCCCGCTGCCCTGACGGCGGGCGGCGGGCGGGGCCGGTCGGCGAGGGTCGGCCGGCCGCACTCAGTCGCGCAGCGCGGTGTGCAGGCGGACGGTCGTCCCCTCCTCGGGGGTGGACCGGATCTCGACGAGGTCGCAGAGGTGGTGCGCCAGCCACAGTCCGCGGCCGCCGACCTGCGCGGCGTTCGGGCCGGTCCGCCCCGCGAGGGGGTCGTCCAGGTGGCCGCGGTCGCGGAACTCGCAGATCATGCGGTCGTCCTCGACCCAGGTCCGGAGCACTCCGTGGCCGCCGCCGTGCTTGATGCTGTTGCCCGCGATCTCCGTGGCGGCGAGGGACAGTTCCCTCAGCCGCGAGCCGTCCAGACCGTGCCGCCGGGCACACTCGGCGATCTTCGCGCGCACCGCGGACAGGTCTCCACCGGCATAGCGCATCTCCTCGTACGGGTCGCACGGCCGGTCGAGGGGATCGAACGGGTAGGCCGCCTCCGCGTCGTACCCGTCGCTCGCCTGCGAGCGGCCGTCGCGGCGCACCTCGGGATGACAGCGCGCCATCGCCTTCAGGTCGGCGTACCCGCCGTCGGCGTCGTACGGGCACAGCAGCCACCAGGCGGGGCTGTGGGCGAAGGCCTTGTTCAGCAGCCACTCGTAGTACTGCAGTTCGCGCACCTCGGCGCGGCTGCGGGCGGCCTCCCAGGGCGACTCGCCGATGCCCCGCACGGGCCGCCCCTCGGCGGTGTGCTCCCCTATCCACCGCTGCCAGGCGGCGATGAGGCGGCCGGGATGGTGGGCGACGGCGCCGGTGTCGACGAAGCGGACCGCCGACAGCTGGGGAAGCTCCGCGCGCAGCAGCGTCACCTTGTCGTTCGGCACGGCCACGACGACGGCCTCGTCCCCGTCGAGCGCCTCGTGGATGAAGTCCAGGGTGCCGTCGAGGAACTCCTGACGGCCCCGGTAGGGATACAGCTCGTGCCGGTATCCCGCGGGGGTGGCCGCGGACTCCCGCGGAGACGACATGGTCATGGCACCATCACCACGGGTACCTCCGGTACGGCGTATCCCGAGAGCCCCCAGCTCAGGCGCACGGTCTCGTTGGCCCCCTCGATGATCACCACTCGCTCCGGCAGACATCTGGCGGCGTCTGCCAGGGCGCGCATGCCGGCCGCGTCGAAGAACTCGAGGTCGTGACATATCAGGCGGAGGGTCGCGGCGTGCGCGACCAGACCGCGCAGTACGGCGCCGAACGCCGGGGCACCTTCGGAATCGATCACTCCGCTCACCGTCCAGCGGCCCTCTCCGGTTGTGTACACCCGGAACTCAGGCGCTGCGGGTCGGCTGCCCACGTGGTGCGGATGCACACACCTGACTTGGTCGAGTGTCGGCGGGTCCCAGTCCGCGGGTTGATAGGTGCACAGCACCATCGCACCGCTGTCCGCGGCGAACTCCTCGAGATCCAGTTCGCTCTGCAGCATGGTCTCGCGCCGGCCGTCATCACGATGGTCGGCCGTCACGTGCCGCAGGACGCGCAGGGCCCGGAAACCCTCGCGTCCGGCGCTCGCGGCCTCCCTGCGCACCGCGGCCAGCAGGGCGGAGCCGTCCAGCCGGGCCGGATCCAGCACGACGCGGGCCGGCGCGCCGGCGATCTCCGGAGCGGGGCGGTCGTCCGTGCCGACGATGACCAGCTTGTCGCCGAAGAGGACGCCGTCGGCCACGAAGGCGCGGCTGTACTCCACGATGTTCTCGGCCGGTTCCAGGAACTGACAGACGTGGTCGCCGCTCTCCACGTCGTCCAGCGTCGCCAGGCTGCGCGCCGCTCTCACCGGTCTCCCCTCGTTCACTCTTTCACCCTACTGGCCCAGGCCGCGGCCCCGGTGGAGCCCCGCGCGCATCCGGACGGCCGACAGGGCCCGAATGTCACCGGTACCCCTCTCGCGGTACCCCACCCGATGCCGGACCGGGCGCGCCCGGTCCTTCCGGCCCCGACACCCGTACGGCGGTCTCCGGCCCGCGCCGCGGCCGAACCGGTGGTCCGATCGGTGGAGCGACGCGGTTCACAGGCCTGTCGCACCGGGTGCGGGGCATCAGGGCACCGAACACCCCATGACCTGAAGGAGCTGCGCAGATGGCGAAGGACCTGACTCCCAAGTACACCGTTCCGGGCATCGAGCGGGAGGCCGCCGGCCGTCTCATCGGCGCGCTGCGCCTGCGGCTGCACGCCCTGAACGATCTGCACCTCACCCTCAAGCACGTGCACTGGAACGTGGTGGGGCCCCACTTCATCTCCGTGCACGAGATGATCGACCCCCAGGTCGACCGGGTGCGGGAGATGGCCGACGACGTGGCCGAGCGCATCGCGGCCCTGGGCGGAGTCGCGCAGGGCACGCCCGGCGCGCTGGTCGAGGAGCGGACGTGGCAGGACTACTCCATCGGGCGGGACAGCGCGATCGCGCACCTGGGCGCCCTCGACATGGTCTACACCGGCCTGATCGAGGGCGTACGGAGCTCGATCAAGGAGGTCGGCGACCTCGATCCCGCCACCGAGGACCTGCTGATCGAGCAGTTGCGGGACCTGGAGCAGTTCCAGTGGTTCGTCCGTGCCCACCTCGAGAGCGCGAACGGCACCCTGGCGACGGCCGACGCCGGCACCGAGCGCGAGGCCGCGGCCCGCGGCGCCGCACTGGACTGATCGCGGGGACGGCCGGGGCCCGCTCGCTCGCCCGTCGGCCGCCGTGCGGGCGGCGGGGCGGGCGGGTCGCGGGGCTCCGGCGGCGGCATCGGCGTCCGCCCGCGTGGTCGGTGTCGGCGAGAAGTGGACGTCAGGGCGCGGGCGCGCTGTCCGACTGGTCGGTGTGCCGCCCGGCACGGGGCTGGGGCTCGGTGAGGTACTCGGTGGTGCCGGTGAGCTGGAGCATGCGCTCCAGGTGGGCGGGCCGGTTGTCGAGATGCAGGGTGATACCGGCCGGGTAGGTCCGCCGGCGCAGCATGAGCAGCATGGCCAGCCCCGTCGAGTCGATCAGGGTGAGGTCGGCGCAGTCCAGGTGCAGGTCCCGCAGCGTCGCCCCGTGCTCCCGCTCGTGATCCTCGATGGCGCACGTGAGCAGGGCCGGGAAGTGCCCGGCGTCATGGTCGAGTTCACCCACGACCGCCAGGGTGAGGGCGCTCGGGCCGGAGGCCGCGGTGGTGATCCGGAAGGGGACGTGCGTGCTCATGCGGGTGTTCCTGTGCCGGTGACGGAGAGGGTGGTGGCGAACGGGTCGAGGGCCGGCGCCGTCTCGTTCAGGAAGCGCCGGGCGCGGGGGAAGTCGTACAGGTGGCCGGCGAGCACCGTCAGGCCGAGGTGGAGGGACTCGACGGGGACGCCGATCGACTGGCAGGCCGTGAGCGCCGCGTGCACCGTGGGCAGCCGGGTGGGGAGCGACGCCGAGAGCAGGACGGCCTCGGGCGCGGTGGCGTGCAGGTGGGCGGCGAGGTGGGGCGTCGGCACGTGGGCGCCCAGGAAGTCCGCCCGCCAGCCGCGACAGCGCAGGGTCTCCGCCACCAGCCGGACCGGCAGGGCGTGCCACTCCCCGTCCACGCAGGCCACGGTCACCCGCGGCCGGTGACCGGTGGGCCGGGGGAGGTCGTGGGCGAGGGCCGCCACGGCGCCGGCGGTGACGGCGGTGGCCGCGTGTTCGGTGGCCACCGTGATCCGGTTGGCGGCCCACTCCTCGCCCACCCGTCGCTGCACGGCGGCGACGACGTCGAGGAGCAGCGCCTCTTCGGGCCAGCCGTCGCGCGCAGCGCCGCGCAGGACGGCGACCGCGCCCGCCTCGTCCGCGTCCACGGCCGCCGCCCACAGCCGCTCGCGCAACGGAGCGACCTCGCGATCGGTCGTTCGCGCGTCGGTCATGCGCCCTCTTCCTCCGTCCAGTCCTGCGCGTCCCGGGTCCGGGCGGTGTGCCCGTCCACGAGGTGGAGCCGTCCTCGGTTGTTCGTCGGGTTGGTGATGGCCAGGGCCGCCATGTCGTCGTGCCTGCTCCCGCCCAGCCACTGTGCCGCGAGCATCTGCACGCGTTCGACCACCGCCTCCGCCGGCATTCTCGCGCATTCGGCCAGGGCCGCGCGCAGCCGGTGCTCACCGTACATCTGGTCGCCCAGGGGACCGCCGCGGGCCTCGGTGATGCCGTCGGTGTACAGCAGGCACGTTTCGCCGGGGCCCAGGACTGCCGTCGCGGTGCGCGCGTTCACCTGCGGGAGGGCACCGATGAGCTGACCGGAGGTGTCGACCTCCTCCACCTGGCCGTCGCGGCGCACGATCAGCGCGGGCAGGTGGCCGGCGCTGGTCACCCGCAGGTGGACCTGTCCGGCCCGGCACCGCGCGGACACCAGCACGAGGGTGGCGAACCGGGTGTGGTGGGAGGTGAGCAGGGCGCCGTTGAGGAGGGTGAGCACCCGTCGGTGGTCGCCGGCGAGCGGCAGCAGCGCCTGGAGGATGCTGCGGATCTTGCCGGTCAGCGCGGCGGCCTCCAGCCCCTTGCCGGCGACGTCGCCCAGCACCACGAGCGTCTCCTGCGAGGGGTCGGCGCCGGGGTGCACGTCGTAGAAGTCGCCGCCGATCCGTTCGTGGTCGCGGGAGGCGCGGTACCGGCCGGCGTAGCCGACGCCGTGCACGTGCCGCACGGTCGGCGGCAGGAGTTCCCGCATCAGCACCGCGGCGATGGACGACTGCTCGGCGTAGAGACGGGCCGCGGACAGCGCGGCCCCCGCCCGTGCGGCGAACAGGCGCGCGAAGACCTCCTCGCCCTCGCTGAACGCCCGGTGGCCGTCGGCCCGGAGCAGGACCAGCGCACCGGCCGGGACGCCGTGACCGGGCAGCGGGGCGACGATCACCGAGCCGATGGACCCGGTGAAGCCGGGCGAGACCGCCCAGTCCGGGATGTCGTCCGGGCTGATCCAGCGGGCGGGGACGGGCGGGAACCCCTGGAGCGCCTCGGCCAGCCCGGGGACCGAGCCGGTGTCGATCTCGAGGGTGACCCGGACGGCAGGGCCACCGTCGTCGGCGTACGTCAGGGCGTGGCGGCGCCCCGAGGCCGGTGCGACGACCACGGCGGCGTCCGCGAGGTGGCCGGCGGCCATCCTCGCGGTGGCGTCCAGGCACTGGTCGACGTTGAGCGAGGACAGCAGGACGCCGGAGACCTCGGCCAGGACGTCGGCCCGCTCCCGTGAACTCCTCAGTGCCTGCTCGGTGAGCCTGAGGTCGGTGTCCTCGACCAGCCACCACACCACGTCGCCGTCGAGGGCCGGGCCGGTGGTCGGATGGGCCCGGAACGTGCGCTCGTCGATCGTCCCCTCGGCCGGCTCCGGCGGACAGCTGCCGGTGCCCGTCCGCGTCAGCCTGTGGTGCGCGTCGGACAGCCAGGACGGTACGGACCGCTGCGGCCGGTCGCCGTCGGCGGGCCGGGGCAGGATCGAGCGGGCGGCCTCGTTGATCTCGACGACGTCGCCCCCGCGTCCCATGACGAGAACCGGGTAGGGGGCGTCGTTCCAGGTGGCGCCGACGCTGCCGGCGCCACCGTGGGGACGGGTGGGGGAACCTGGTGAGGAGATCACGAGCGGGGGAACGCGCGGTGCGCTTCCCCACCCCCATTCCTACAGCTGGAAAATGTTGTCTTTCGACAACCGTCTCGCAGTCGGCACGGCGCGCGCAACCTCTCCCTGCCGGCCCCCGCCCGCACGTGCGAGCCCGCGCAGCAGCGCACCCCGCCCGCGGTCGGGCACGGTCCACAGGGTCTGGCCCGCGACTCCCCAGCGTTCCAGAAGGGCGTTGGCGGCGAGGAAGCCGCTCGTGGCCGCCCGTTCCATGAGGGCCACCGGCAGGTCCGTGCGGACCAGGTCGCCGGCGACGACCAGCCCGGGGTCGGTGGTGCGCACGGTCGGCCGCTCACCGTAGCCCCCGACGGGGAACAGGGGGCAGTCGGCCCGCCACTCGTGGCGTGCGTCGACGACCCGCGCCGCGCGCGTCTCCGGGTACACCCGGTGCAACTGCTCCAGCAGACGGCGCTGTTCGACGTCGTGGGAGGCCCTCTCCGGCAGGGCGTACGCGTGCAGTTCCACGACGGAGCCCCCGGTGCGGGCGGCCCAGCGCGCCGCCTCGCCCTCCCAGCGTTCCAGCACGCTGACGTTGTCGAGGGAGCCGTAGCCGCTGGTGCCGAGGAAGCCGGGCCGGTCGGCGGCGACGGGACGGTCCAGCCACAGGCGCGAGACCAGGAAGGGCGGGGCGTTGCGGAGCCCGGCCACGCGTTCGCGCCATGCGGCGTCGGCCAGCCGCGGGGAACCGGCGACGACGGAACGCAGGCCGGCCGTGTCCAGGGCGAGGACCACGGTGTCGTACCGCCGCTCCTCGCCCGCGGCGGCCACGACGAAGCCGCCGTCCCCGGTGGGTTCGACCCCCTCGACGGACGTACCGGTCCGCAGTTCGGCGCCGTGGCCCTCCAGGTAGCCGGCCAGGGGGTCCCAGAGCGCGGCGGGGAAGGGCTCGTCGGGCACGTCGAAGAGCAGGCCCTCGGCGGAGCCGAGGAAGTAGATGTGGAACATCAGCACCATCTCCGCCGCCGACAGGCCGCGGGGGTCGGCGAAGAAGCTCCGGGAGAACACCTCGAACGCGAGGTGGTGCGCGGCCTCGGGGAAGCGGATCGACTCCAGGAAGTCGTGGGCGCTGATGTCGTCGAGGCGCGTGTAGACGTCCGGTACCCGCACGTCCAGCAGGGGCAGCGCGGCGACCGGGTTCATGCGGGCGAGGTCGCGCAGGCCGAAGGTGGGGCTCAGCGCGACGAAGCCCAGCGCGCTCCACGGCGGGGTGCGCGGAACGTGCCGGAAGCTGTCGTGCGTGCCGCTGCTGTGGCGCAGCGGGTAGTCGGGCAGGCCCGTGAGGCGGCGCAGCCCCGGATCGGTGCGCCGCAGCAGTCCGCGCAGGTTGTAGTACTGGCGGAAGAACGCGTGGAAGCCGCGGCTCATCGTGACGGTGCTGCCGTCGGCCAGGGCGGTCGGCCACCCGGCCAGGCGTCCGCCGAGAGCGGGTTCGCGTTCGTGGAGCGTGACGCGTACGCCCCGTTCGGCCAGGGCCGTCGCCGCCGCCAGGCCGGCGATGCCGCCGCCCACCACGGCGGTGGTCGGCCGGTGGTCACCGGTGAGCGCGGGCGCGCCCGGCCGGGGGCGGATCGTGCGGGCCATGCGGTCCCTGCCGCGGCGGGCCGCCTCGGACCGGCGGGCCGCCGTCATCGCCCGACCGCCGTCTCGGAGCCCGGCCGGCGGGCGACGACGGTGTGGGTGATGCCGGTCTGCCAGCCGGGCAGGGGCAGCGCCCGCACCTGCTCGAAGCCGGCGGAGCGGACCCTCTCGGTGAAGGCCTCCGCCGTGTCGAACCGGACGACGCTGTGCCAGAGGTGGCGGTACAGCTCGCCGTCGCCGAGGACGGTGGCGACGGGCTGGACGACGCCCCGGCACACCGCCGTCCACACCGCGCGGTGGGCGGCCCGGCCGCTGAGGGTGTACTCGTGGACGGCGAGCCGGCCCCGCGGCCCGAGCGCCTCGCGCACCGCGGCGAGCACCGCGTCCGGGTCGGTGGCGTTGCGGAAGAGGTAGGCGGCGAAGACCGCGTCGAAGGGGCCTTCGACCCCGGCCTCCGCCAGGCGTTCCGCCGGGGCGTGCACGAAGCTCACCTCCTGCCGCCACCGTTTGCGGGCCGCCTGTTCCAGCATGCCGGCGGAGGCGTCCACCGCGGTGATCCGCGCCTCGGGGAACGCGGCGGCCAGGGCGGCGGTGGAGGCGCCGGTGCCGCAGCCCAGGTCGAGGACGCGCAGACCGGCCCCGCCGTGCGGCAGGCCGAGGCGGCGCGCGGAGCGCCGCAGATGGGCGTGGTAGCCGGGATTGGCGGCCACCAGGGTGTCGTAGCTGCGGGCGGCATGGTCGAACGCGGCGGCCAGGTCCGCGTCGCGCAGCAGCAGGGTCATGGGGTCTCCTCGGTGGCGTGGGTCAGGCTGTCGCGCGGACGTCGCCGGTCCGGCGGTCAGGGGCGGGGGAAGGGGGTGCGGGGCAGGCGGGACAGGTCCAGGACGGAGCGGAGCATGGGCAGCACGGGGGTGCGCGCACCGACCGAGAGGTCCTCGTGGAGGCGGGTCCCGCCGTCCAGGAAGCGCAGCAGCCGCTCCGCCGGGACCCGGGAGAAGAGCTTCGAGAAGACCTCGGCGCCGCCGACGCGTCCGCTGTCCAGGGCGCGCAGCAGCACCGCGTCCATGGCGCGGGAGCGGGCCGAGTGGGGGGCGGGGGGCAGCGGGTGGCGGCCGGCGGCCAGCGCTGCCGCGACGGCCCGCGTCTGACGCTGGACGGCGGCGAAGGTGTAACCGGTCGACGGACGGGTGGCACCGCCCGCCGCGCCGATCCGGAAGACCGAGGGCGCGGTCCGGCGCGCGAACCGCGCGTCCGTCATGGGGATCACACCGGTCTCCGTCGCGGTCACCTCGAACGCCCCGAGCCCCAGCACGCCGCGGGTGTACCGGTCCAGCGCGGCCTCGTAGGCCGTCCGGGTCAGGGGCGCGCCGGAGAACTCCGTGTACTCGACGAGTGCTTCGCGAGGGCTCGTCGGCAGGACGTAGCCGAATGCCAGCCCGTGCGGAGGCTGCGGGACCCGGAAATCCATGAGGTCGACGGACGCGGGGTCGAACACCGGCTGTGCGGTGCGGACGAACCAGCCGTGGAAGTGCTGCAACAGGGTGGTGCGGGCCGCCGGCAGGCTCCCGAGCGGCCGGGAGTCGAAGACCCAGCGGGCGCGCACGGTCAGCGGCCGGCCGTCGGCGGTGCGGGCCCGGATCTCCGCTCCTTCGGCGGTCGCGTCCACCGTCTCGACGGTCGCCTCGACGCGGCGTACGTGGTCGCGGTGTGCCAGTTCGCGCCCGACGAACGCCTCGAAGTCGTCGGAGCGGATCATCTTGTAGCGCAGGGGCGCGATGCCGTCCTCGATGGTGCGCCCTTCGGGGGTGTGGACCCGCAGGCGCTGCCACGCGGCGGTCAGGACGGCGTCGTAGGGGCCCGGCCCCGGCTCCCAGAAGCACCAGGTGCGGCTCGGCGGTCGCAGCGGGCCGGGCGGGGGTTCGAACAGGAGCACCTGCGGGCGGCGGGCCGGGTCGGCGCGTGCCAGCCGGTACGCGAGGGACAGTCCGGCAGCTCCGGCGCCCACGATGGCGACGTCCGCGTCCCGCACGTGTCGCGCCCTCCCTGTCCTGTCCGTCCGGCTCGGCCCCCGTGTCCGGGCCCTGTGCCCAGCATTCCCCTCCGGACGGCCGGACGGATGCAGGCCGGGCCGGACCGTCGGCCGTGCGGCGCACCGCGGACGGACCGGCGGGTGTGGTGCGGCGGGCGGATCGCCGGTGGCCGCGTGGCGCTCACCCGGTCGTAGGCCCCCTTCCGGGACGGCCAGCGAGGTCGCATCGATTGTGCACCGCATCAGCCGACGCGGGCCTGCGGGTCCTCCTCCCGTACGCGCGTGCCGAGCCGGTGCAGCCCGCGGCGCGCGTGGCTCTTGACGGTGCCCAGGGGCCAGCCCGTCAGCTCGGCGATCTGGCTCTGGGTCAGGTCGCAGTAGAAGGCGAGGGTGAGGACGCGGCGCTGCGGAGCGGGCAGCCTCGCCAGTTCGTGGGTGAGCACGACGCGGTCGAGCACGGCGTCGGGCTGGCCGTGCCGGTCGTCGGTGGTGACGGACAGCCGCGCTCCCGCCGCCGCGACGAGATCGGCCCGCCGGGTCCGCGCCGACAGGGCGTCGGCGATCTTGCGCCGGGTGATGCCGACCAGCCACGCCGACAGCGGGCCGCGCTCGGGCCGGAACCCGGAGCGGCCGCGCCAGGCGGCCAGGAACACCGTCTGTGTCACGTCCTCCGCCTCCCGGGCGTCGCCCAGACTGCGGCGTGCCAGCGTGTGGACCAGGAGTCCCCAGCGGTGGTAGGCGGCGGCCAGACAGGCTTCGTCACCCCTGATGAAGCCCGCCGCCAGTTCGTCGTCGGTGAAGAAGTCCTGGGCGGGGCCCGCCGTCGCCGGAAGGGTCCGCTCGGTGACCTGCTGTGCCGTCATGATGGCTGCTCCTCGTGCGGGCGGTCGTCCGCTTCTCGTCCGGGCCCCGCCGGTGCCGGCCGTCCGCACCCGCGGAGGCCGGGGACCCGGGGTCGCTCGGAGCGACCTTGGTTCCTTCACCATGCGGAGCGATGAACCGTCGCAACAACTCGCAGCGTCTTTGCGTCGTTTTCGTGCGCGCTTCCGCCGGCCCGCCCCCCTCCCGTCCCTCCGGGGCGGAACGGAAGCGGAACGGAATCGGTCCGCGAGTCGCTCGTCTGGCGCATCCATGACCGGCCCCGGCGCGGAATGACTTGAAGTCAGGGCCCACTGCGATCACGACGGGAGCAACCGGCATGCGCCCCAGCACCGCGAGACACGACTCCGCGGCGGACACACCGTCCGGCGCTTCCCGCGCGCCCCGGCCGGGTCCGACGGTGACCCGGCCGGGGCGCGCCGATCGCGGCCCCTCCCCCGACAGCCGACCGGAAGGCGCCATGCCCGCCCGTTTCCCGCTGGACGTCAGCGACCTGTCCGCCCTCGACGACGACGTACCCGGAGTCGTGGGACGTCTCCTCGACCATCTCCTGGCAGAGCGCGCGGACCAGGCCGCCGCGCTGGACCCCGTGTTCGCGCGGGACCTCGCCGAACGCGTCAGGCGCTTCACCCTGGACGGCGGCAAACGGATGCGGCCCCGGTTCGTGTGGTGGGCGCTGCGCGCCTGCGGCGGAGGGGCGGGCGAGGCGGAGAGCGCGCTGCGCGTCGGCGCCGCGCTCGAACTGATCCAGACGTGCGCGCTGATCCACGACGACGTGATGGACGGCTCGGCGTTCCGCCGCGGCCGGCCCGCCCTGCACGCGGACGTCACCGCCCAGTACGCCGGCACCGTGCCCTCCGCCCAGGGCCCCCGGTTCGGCGAGGCCGCCGCGATCCTCGCCGGGGACCTGGCCCTGGCGTGGGCGGACGACGTCGTCGCGGCGACCGAGGCACCCGTGGCCACCGCCCGCGCGGTGCGCGAGGTGTGGAGCGCGATGCGCACCGAGATGGTGGCCGGCCAGTACCTGGACGTACAGGGGCAGGCCACGTCCTCGCGTTCCCTCGCGCGGGCGATCCGCGCCGCGTGCCTCAAGAGCGCCCTGTACTCGGTGGAGCGTCCGCTGGCCCTGGGCGCCGCGCTGGCGGGCGCCGACTCCGCGCGGACCGGGGCGCTGTGCTCGGCGGGCCGCTGCGTGGGCATCGCCTTCCAGCTGCGCGACGACCTCCTCGACGCGTTCGGCGGCGACCGCCGGACCGGCAAACCGGTCGGCGGTGACATCCGGGCGGGCCGGCCCACCTACCTCATGGCCGTGGCCCAGGCCCGCGCGGAGGCGGACCGCGACCGCGGCGCCCTCGCGGTGCTGCGCCGGTCCGTCGGCCGGGCGGACCTGCCCGACAGCGGTCTCGCCGAGGTCCGCGACGTCCTCGTCGCCGTCGGGGCGCGCGACACCGTCGAGGCGAAGATCGAGCGGCTGGTGGCCCAGGGAATGCGCCACCTCGACTCGGTCGTGCTCGACCCCGTGGCGAGGCGGCGCCTGACGGGGCTGTTCCACGCCACCGCCGGTACGTCCCCGGCCGCGCCCCCCGCACCGCCGGCGTCCGCTTCGGCCGGTCCGTGGGACGGCCCGGCCGCCCCGGACCACGACGTACCCCCTCCCCCTGACGGGGGCATGACCGTCCCGCTGCTGCTCACCGAAGGGGCCCCACGATGAGGACCGTTCCCGGACGCACCGACCACGTCGTCGTGGTCGGCGCCGGACTCTCCGGCCTGTCGGCCGCGCTCCACCTGCTGGGCGCCGGCCGCCGCGTCACGATCGTCGAACGCGACGCGCTGCCGGGCGGACGCGCGGGGCTCCTGACGCGCGGCGGCTACCGCGTCGACACCGGTCCGACCGTCCTGACCATGCCCGACCTGGCCGACGAGGCCTTCGCGGCGGTCGGCGAGAACCTGCGCGACAACGTCGACCTGATCCCCCTGCACCCCGCCTACCGGGCCCTGTTCGCCGACGGCAGCCGCATCGACGTGCACACCGACGCGGACGCGATGGAAGCGGAGGTCGAGCGCTTCGCGGGGCCCGGGGAGGCCGCCGGGTACCGCGGGCTGCGCCACTGGCTGGAGCAGCTCTACCGGGCGCAGATGCGGCGGTTCATCGACGCCAACTTCGACTCGCCCCTCCAGTTGCTGACGCCCGACCTGGCCCGGCTCGCCGCGCTGGGCGGCTTCGGCCGGCTCGACGCGCGCATCGGCCGCCATCTGCGCGACGAACGGCTGCGCCGGGTCTTCTCCTTCCAGGCGCTGTACGCGGGCGTCCCGCCGGCCCGCGCCCTCGCCGCGTACGCGGTCATCGCCTACATGGACACCGTCGCCGGCGTGTACTTCCCGCGCGGCGGCATGCACGCGGTGCCGCGCGCCATGGCCGACGCCGCCGCGCGGGCCGGCGCCGACCTGCGGTTCGGACAGGACGTCGTCCGGCTGGAGCGCTCCGGCAGCCGTGTCACCGCCGTCGTCACCGCGGACGAGCGCATCGCCTGCGACGCCGTGGTCCTCACCCCGGAACTGCCGGTCGCCTACCGGCTGCTCGGCCGGACGCCCCGCCGTCCCCTGCGGATCACCCACGCGCCGTCGGCCGTCGTGCTGCACGCCGGGACCGACCGGACGTGGCCCGAGCTCGCGCACCACACGCTCTCCTTCGGTGCCGCCTGGCACCGCACCTTCGACGAACTCACCCGTACGGGTGAGCTGATGAGCGATCCGTCGCTGCTGATCACCCGGCCCACCGCCACCGACCCGTCCCTCGCCCCGCCCGGCCGGCACCTGCACTACGTGCTGGCCCCCTGCCCGAACACGGACATCGGACCGGACGCCGCCGCCTGGGGCGAGCTGGGCCCGCGCTACCGGGACAGCGTGCTGCGGGAACTGGAGCGGCGCGGGTTCACCGGGATCGCCGCGGCCGTCGAGGACGAGACCCTGGTCACGCCGGCCGACTGGCACGCCCAGGGGCACGCGGCGGGCACGCCCTTCTCGGCCGCCCACACCTTCGCCCAGACCGGCCCGTTCCGCCCGCGCAACCTCGTCCGCGGCACCGACAACGTCGTGCTCGCGGGCTGCGGGACCACTCCGGGCGTCGGCGTGCCGACCGTCCTGCTGTCGGGCAAGCTCGCCGCGGCCCGCGTCACCGGCCGCACGGCCGCGGCCCCGCCCTCCCGGCGCGGGCGTTCCGCGCTCGTCACCCCGGAAGGAACCCCGTCATGACCGCCCGCGAACTGGACGCGGCGGGCATCGCCGAGCCGGCCCTGCGCGCCGCCTACACGCGCTGCCGCGTGCTCAACGCCCGGCACGGAAAGACGTACTTCCTGGCCACCCGGCTGCTGCCGGTGGAACGGCGTCCGGCCGTGCACGCCCTGTACGGTTTCGCGCGCTGGGCCGACGACATCGTCGACTCGCTGGAGACCGACGTCCCGCCGCACCGCCGCGCGTCCGCGCTCGCCGCCCTCCAGGAGGGGCTGGAGCGGGGTCTGCGCGGCGGCGGCAGCGACGACCCGGTCGTCCTCGCCCTCGCCGACACGGCCCGCCGGTACGGCATCCCCCACGGGTACTTCCGCGACTTCATGGACGCCATGCGCAGCGACCTCTCGGTCACCGACTACGCGACCTACGACGAGCTGCGCGCGTACATGCACGGCTCGGCGGCCGTGATCGGACTGCAGATGCTGCCGGTGCTGGGGACCGTCGTCCCGCGCGAGGAGGCGGCCCCGCACGCGGCCGCCCTCGGCGTCGCCTTCCAGCTGACCAACTTCCTGCGCGACGTGGGCGAGGACCTCGACCGGGGCCGCGTCTACCTGCCCGCCGACCTGCTGGCGGGCCACGGTGTCGACCGGGACCTGCTCCGGTGGTCCCGCCGCACCGGGCGACGGGACCCCCGCATCACCGAGGCGCTCAGGGCGTTCGAGGACCTGACGCGGGGGGTGTACCGCGAGGCGGCGCCGGGGCTCGCCATGCTCGACCCGGTGGCCCGTCCGTGCATCCGCACGGCGTTCGTGCTGTACGGCGGGATCCTGGACTCCGTCGCCGACGACGGGTACGCGGTCGTCCACCGCCGTGCCGTGGTGCCCCGCAGGCGGCGTGCCGCGGTGGCCCTCGACGGTCTGGTCCGCGTGGCGGCCGCCCGTGCCGCGGCCCGGCGGAAGGCTCCGCCCGGTCCGCCGCGGCCGCCCGCCGGGCTGCCCGGCACGCACGGCACACCGCACGCGCCGGAACGTGAGCACGAGGAGGTCGCATGAGCCCCGACCGTCCGGGCAGGCGCGAACGACGGTTCCCGCTGTCACTGCGCAGGAATCCGGTGTCCTGGGAGCGGCAGCGCCCGACGTGGCGCGAGGCGCGGCCCGCCGTGATCGCGCGGGCGCTGAAGCGGGCGCAGGCACGCCCGTCCGGCAACTGGTACGTCGTGGGCGCCACCCTGGACGTCCGTGACGACCGTCCCCTCGCGCGCACGGTCGCCGGGCGGGAGGTGGTCGTCTGGCGCGACGCCGAGGGCCGGCTGGTCGCCGGACCCGGTGTCTGCCCCCACCTGGGCGCACCGCTGCGGGACAGTCCGGTGCGCTGCGGCACCCTGGTCTGCCACTGGCACGGGCTGGCGCTGCGGGGCGGTCCGTTCGCGGGCTGGGAACCGCTGCCCGTGCACGACGACGGCGTGCTGGTGTGGGTACGGCTGGACGACGTGGGCGGCGAGCCGCCGCTGGCGGCGCCGGTGGTGCCGGTCCGGCCGGCCCTGTCGGGCGCCGTGTCCGCGGTCTACACGGGCGTCGGTACGTGCGAGCCGGAGGACGTCGTCGCCAACCGGCTGGACCCGTGGCACGGGGCCTGGTTCCACCCGTACTCGTTCGTCGACCTGGCCGTGGTCGAGGACGACGCCGGCGCGGCGGCGGACGGGGACGGTTTCACGGTGGACGTCTCCTTCAAGCTCGCCGGACGGCTGGTCGTGCCGGTCCGGGCGGTGTTCACGGCGCCCGAACCGCGCACGGTCGTCATGCACATCACGGAGGGCGAGGGCCGGGGGTCGGTCGTCGAGACGCACGCGACGCCCCTCGGCCCCGACGACCGGGGCCGGCCGCGGACCGCGGTCGTCGAGGCGATCGTGGCGGCCTCGGACCGGCCGGGATTCGCCGTGGCCCGTACGGTGACGCCGCTGCTGCGGCCGCTCATGCGGGTGGCCGCCGGACGCCTGTGGCGCGACGACCTGGCCTACGCGGAACGCCGCTGGCACCTGCGTTCCACGGGCCGCTTCCCCGGCTGACGCTCTCGCGGCCGTCCCCGCGGTACGCACGTGCGGCAGGGGGCGGCCGATCCGGACGCGCGCACGAGCGGCGGCGGGGACGGCCGGTCCGGGTGGTACCGGCGCAGAGCCACGCCCGGAGATGCCTTGACGGCGAAAGCACTCGGGCATGGGGGGGGAAGCGGCATGACGCGCACGACAGCGCGCGGTCCGGGGCGGGAGGAGCGGGCGCTGCCGCTCGCCGCCGGTCCGGCGGACCTCGCGGCGCACGCGGTCGGTGCGGCCTTCGGGACGCCGCGCGGCTGTCGCGCCGGTCCGGCACGGCCGGCCTCGCCCGGACCGCCGTTCCTCGGCGGCGGGCCGGTCCGGGCGACGCGGCGGACGGGCTCGGGCAAGTCGGGCGGGGCGGTGCAGACCTCCCCAGGCGCACCGCCCCGCCTCACACGAAGCACGTGTGCCCAGGAAACGGATCCGCACACCACGGTCCCGCCCGGATTTTTGTGCGCGTGCCCGCCGCCTCCCCCGGGAGGGCCGCGATCACGCCGGGTGCGCGCCCCCGGCGCCGGGAGGGCTGCGATCATGCCCGGGGGTTCCCGGTCCCGGCCGGGAGCGCGCCCCGGCCCGTCCGTCCCTCCACCCCGCAGGAGTACGCATGCACCTCGACGTCGACGCGATCCGCGCGCTGATCCCCGCCCTGAAGTCCGGTACGGCCCGTTTCGACGCGCCCGGCGGCACCCAGACCCCGCAGCCGGTGATCGACGCCATGGCCGAGGCCCTGGCGCACCCGCTGGCCAACCGGGGGCACGTCACGGAGGGCGAGCGCAACGCCGAGGACATCGTGCTGGCGGCCCGCCGGGCGATGGGCGACCTGCTCGGCACCGACCCGGGCACCGTCGTGTTCGGCCGCAGCGCCACCCAGCTCACCTACGACCTCGCGCGCACCCTGGCCAGGACCTGGGGCCCCGGTGACGAGGTGGTGGTCACCCGGCTCGACCACGACGCCAACATACGGCCCTGGATCCAGGCCGCGGAGGCGGTGGGCGCGACCGTGCGCCGGGCGGACTTCGACCCGGGAACGGGTGAACTGGCCCCGGAGCGGATCGGGGAGGTGCTGTCCCCGCGCACCCGGCTGGTGGCGGTCACCGCGGCGTCCAACCTCCTGGGCACCCGCCCCGACATCCCGGCCGTCGCCGAACTCGCCCACCGGGCGGGCGCGCTGCTGCACGTCGACGCCGTGCACTACGCCTCGCACGCCACCGTCGACCTCGCCGCGCTCGGCGCGGACACGCTGGTGTGCTCGCCGTACAAGTTCCTCGGTCCGCACCTCGGCGTCCTCACCGGCCGGGCGGCCCTGCTGGAGTCCCTGCGGCCGGACAAGCTGCTGCCGTCCGCCGACACCGTTCCCGAGCGCTTCGAGCTGGGCACGCTGCCGTACGAGCTGCTGGCCGGGGTCCGGGCCGCCGTGGACGTCCTCGCCGCACTGGTGCCGGGCACCGGGGGCGACGACCGCCGGGCGCGGCTGGTCGCCTCCTTCGCGGCGGTGGAGGCCCACGAGGAGGCGCTGCGGGAGCGCCTGGAGGCCGGACTCGCGGGGGTCGGCGGGGTGACGGTGTACTCGCGGGCCGCGCGGCGCACCCCGACGCTGCTGTTCACGGTGGCGGGCCGACGCCCGGCGGACGTCTCCCGGTATCTCGCCGGGCACGGGGTGGACGCGCCGGCCGGTTCGTTCTACGCGCTGGAGGCGTCCCGCCACCTCGGGCTGGGGGCCGAGGGCGGGGTACGGGTCGGGCTGGCGCCGTACAGCTCCGCCGAGGACGTGGACCGGCTGCTGGAGGCGCTCGCCGTCCTCGGATGAGGCCCCGGTGGGGGCGTGCCGAGCGTCCCGGATCGGCGTAGCGTCCTTGGTGGGAGAGGTGCGGCACGTCCTGCGGGGTTGTGCCGCACCGCGCGTGGAGCCGGTGGTCGCCCGCGGCGGTGCGGAAGGCTCCCCTGCGACGCTGGAGGTGCCTCGTGACCGACCCGGGTGATCCGGCCGCCGACGGTCTGGACGCCGCGTTCGTCGAGACCGTACGCCGCACCGGCGCGTCGATCGGCGCCCTCTACCTGCTCTCCCCCGACGAACAGGTGCTCTCCCTGGACGTGCTGTGCGGGGCGCCCGCCGGGCTGGCCGAACCGTGGACGCGCGTGTCGACGGCGGCTCCGGCGCCGGTGGCCGACGCGGTCCGCGAGGGGCGCATGGTGTGGGTGGGCAGCCAGAGCGAGATGGCACGGTCCTATCCGCGCACCGCGATGGCACTCCCCTATCCGCTGGCCCTGGCCGCCGCGCCGGTCACCGGCGTCCGCCGCTGGGGAGCCCTGCTGCTGATGTGGCCGACCACCCGTCCCCCGTACATGACCGGGCGCGAGCGGGGGAACATCATGTCGAGCTGCCGGCGGCTGGCGCGGCTGCTCGAGGAGGCCGTCGGGCGCGGCGGGCCGCGGGCCGGTGCCGGCGGGCCGCGGGTCCTGCCCGCAGGGGTCGGGCGCCGGGCCGCCGGACCCGCGATGGCGGCGGCCGACTTCGTGGAACGGCTGCCCGGCGGCAGCTGTGCCCTGGACCTGGAGGGCCGCTTCACCTACCTCAGCTCCGGAGCGTGCGAACTGCTCGGGCGCGACGCCGGCGAACTGCTGGGCACACTGCCGTGGCAGTCGCTGCGCTGGCTCGACGACCCCACCTACGAGGACCGCTACCGCGCCGCGGTGCTCAGCCGCGTCCCCGTCTCCTTCACCGCCTGCCGGCCACCCGGCCAGTGGCTGGAGTTCCACCTCTACCCGGACGCCAGCGGCATCAGCGTCCGGATCGTCGCCGTCGGCGAGCAGGCTCCGGTCGTGTCGGCGCCCCGCCAGGTGGTGAGCGCCGCGCCGGCCCGGATGGGGCAGCTCTACCAGCTCACGCATCTGGCGGCGGCGCTCACCGAGGTCGTCGGCGTCCAGGACGTGGTCGACCTGGTCGCCAACCAGATCATGCCCGCCTTCGGCGCCCAGGGACTGGTGCTGTCCACCGCCGAGGCCGGCCGGCTGCGGATCATCGGGCACCGCGGCTACGCGCCGCGGACCATCGAGCGCCTCGACGCGCTGCCGCTGGACACGGGGCTCACCCCGGCGGGGCAGGCCCTGGAGAGCGGCATCCCGGCGTTCTTCCCGGACCCGGAGGAGATGCGGCGTGTCTACCCCGAGGGGCCGAAAATCAGCGGCAAACAGGCCTGGGCCTTCCTGCCGCTGACCCTCTCGGGCCGCGCGGTCGGCATCTGCGTCCTGTCCTACGAGCACCCGCACGACTTCCCGGCCACGGAACGCGCCGTGCTGACCTCGCTCGCCGGACTCGTCGCGCAGGCCCTGGACCGGGCCCGGCTGTACGACACCAAGCACGACGTCGCGCACGGCCTCCAGCAGGCGCTGCTCCCGCGCACGCTGCCCTCGATCGACGGTCTGCGGGTCGCCGCCCGCTATCTGCCCGCCACCCACGGCATGGACATCGGCGGGGACTTCTACGACCTGATCCGCCTCGACGGCGCCGACGCGGCCGCCGTCATCGGCGACGTGCAGGGCCACAACGTCGCCGCCGCCGCGCTGATGGGGCAGGTCCGCATCGGCGTGCACGCCCACACCGCCCTCGGTGCTCCCCCGGACCGGGTCCTCGCCGGAGTCAACCGGCTCCTCACCGACCTCGCCCCCGACCTGTTCACCAGCTGCCTCTACGCCCGTCTCGACCTCGCCGGGGGGCGGGTCTCGCTGGCCAGTGCCGGCCATCCGCCGCCCCTGCTGCGGCTGCCGGGCCACGCCACCCGGCCCCTCGACGTACCGCCGGGACCGCTCCTGGGGGTCGACCCCGACGCCGACTTCCCCGTCACGCGGATCCCGCTCGTGCCGGGGATGACGCTCGCCTTCTACACGGACGGGCTCATCGAGACGCCGGGCGTCGACTTCGAGGACTCCATGAACCAGCTCGCCCAGGAGCTGGACCGCGCCGACGACCGGGACCTGGACGCGCTGGTCGACACCCTGCTGCGGACATCCGGCACGGCCGGGCAGCGCACCGACGACGTGGCCCTGCTGGTCCTGCGGTTCACGGGCCGCCACTGAGCGGGCGCCGGTCCGGGACCGCACGGGCCGCCGGTCAGAACAGGCGCTCCTGCTCGTGGGTCGTGGCGTCGCGCCGCCGGGGCCGGGCCGCCGGCCGCCGGGCGGGCGCCTCGTCGCCGAAGAGGGGAGCCGTCCCGCACTCGTCGGGCTCGGCGGGGACGGCGGCGCCCCCGGTGCGGACGTTCAGCCGCAGCGGCGCCTCCCGGTCGAAGTCCCCCGGTGTCATGGCCGTCCACGCGCGGCCCGGCTCCTCGCTCACGCACCGCTCCTTCCCCGGCTCCGCCGACCGGACGCCCCCGGTGCACATCCTGCCCGACCGGCCCGGCTTCCGGTCGGGCGGCAGGGGGGCGCGAACCCACTGGACGACGTCGGCGTGCTGCGGCACGACCCGGATGAGCCGCGGCACGCCCCCACCGGATCAGCAGGATTCCCGCGGCCTCGGGGAGGAGCCACCGCACCGGCGACACCGGTGACGCCCACCGCCCGGGCGGACCGCCGGGCCGGGGCGCGCAGCAGCCGCGGGCCGCCGCCGCGCGGCACCGCGGCGGCGGCCCTGCGCCGGCGGCGCCGTGGGCGCGGCATCGCCGGCGGCGCCGAGAACGGCGAACAGGACGGCGAGCACGGTCCTGCGCTCACCGTGCCGCGACCGGCGGGCCCGGCGCGGGAGGCGGATATTGAAGGGAGGGGTGTTCCCGCCGCCGGTCCCTGGCGGGACGCCGCAGGCCGGGCACGGAGCGGAGAGACGGTGAGCGCGTCGAGAGAACCGGGCGGGGCGTCGGCGGCCGGCGGGGAGCGCCGCGGCGCGCCGCCGCTGCGGTGGCGGGTCGTGCTGTTCTGGCTCGTCGCGGTCACGGTGCTGCTGGCGGTCATCGGGGTCTTCCTGGACCGCGAGACCAGGCTCGCGCCCTTCCTCGTGGTGCTGCCCGCCCTGATCGCCGGGCGGGGCGACGTGCGCCAGACGGCCGTCGCCTCCACCTGGGTCACGGTGATGATCGCCGCGGCCCTGTTCGACACCGCGGACGACACGATCGGCGCGGCGACGGCGACCGTCGTCTTCGCCCTCGTCTTCAACGGTCTGAGCGTGGCGCGGGCCGCCCAGCGGGTGCGCAGCGACCGGGAGATCGCCCGGCTGCGGTCCGCCGCGGCCGCGCTCCAGCGGCAATTGCTGCGCCCGTTCCCGCTGATGACGGACCAGCTCATCGTGCACGGCGTCTACCAGCCGGTGGAGGAGGACAGCCGGGTGGGCGGCGACGTGTACGAGGTGGTGTCCTCGCCGTACGGCAGCCGGGTCTTCATCGCCGACGTCCAGGGCAAGGGACTGCCCGCCATCAGCGCGGCCTTCTCGGTGCTCAGCGCCTTCCGGGAGGCGGCCGTAGCCGAGCCCACGCTGACCGCCGTCGTCGACGCCCTGGAGGACGCGGTGCTGCGGCACAACTCCTTCGCGGCGCAGGCCGGCGAGAGCGAGCGGTTCGTGACGGCGCTGGTCCTCGGCGTCGGCGCGGACACGGAGGTCCAGGCGATCAACTGCGGCCATGTCGCGCCGCTGATGCTGCACGGCGACCGGAACGGTCCGGTGCTGAAGGACGAGCCGTGCGTCCCGCTGGGGCTCGACGCCCTGTCCCCGCGGCCCCGCACGGTCGAGTGGTTCGCCTTCCCGCAGGGCAGCACGCTGTTGCTGTGCACGGACGGCGTCACCGAGGCGCGCGATCCGTCGGGGGACTTCTATCCGCTGGAGGAGCGGGCCGCCGCCTGGGACGACGTCCGCCCCGGTGATCTGCCGGCGACCGTCTACCGTGACCTGCGCCGGCACGCGAGGGGCACGCCGGGCGACGACACCGCCCTGATGGTGCTGCGGAGGCGGTCGGGCGCCGGGGCGACCGACGGGCCCTGACGGGCCCCGCCCGCGCGGTGCCCGCTCCGGAGCGACCGCCTGCCCGGAATGCGTAAAGTGGTACGCCCGTGGCCGTACGTCACCCCTCACGTCACACCCTTCGGAGTCCGCATGCCCGCCCCGTCGGCCGGCCCGGACGGCGATCCCGACGCGCTGTTCGGACTCGACGCCCTCGAACCGCCCCCGTCCCGCGCCCGCGCCCGGTCGTCGTTTCGCGACTCCGACACGGCGCGCCGGCTGCTGCCCGTGCGGGAGATCCACGCCGAACCGGCCGCCGCGGCCTCCGCGCGCGGCCGCGAGATCATCGCCCGCTTCCCCGGCGCCCGTCTGGTCGAGGTCGACTCCCACTGGCGCGTTCCCGGACTGCACGGCAACGAGGGGAACGTCGAACGGTGGGTGCGCGTCAAGGGCGAGACCCTCGTGCTGGGCGAGCGCAAGACGCTCACCACCCGCCCCAACGGGCGCTCGGCCGACTGGATCGCCCCCGGCCCGTCCAACGGCTGCGCCCTGGCGTGCGCGTACTGCTACGTGCCGCGCCGCAAGGGCTACGCCAACCCCATCACCGTGTTCACCAACATCGACCGGATCATCGCCCACCTCGGCCGGCACATCGCGCGGCAGGGCCCCAAGCGGGAACCCAACCAGTGCGACCCCGCGGCGTGGGTGTACGACATCGGGGAGAACGGCGACTGCTCGGTGGACGCCCTCGTCTGCGACAACACCGCCGACCTGGTGCGCGCCTTCCGCCACTGGCCCACCGCCAAGGCGTCCTTCGCCACGAAGTTCGTCAACCCCGACCTGCTCGCCCTGGAGCCGCGGGGCCGGACCCGGATCCGGTTCTCCGTGATGCCCGAGGCCGACGCCCGCCTCCTGGACGTGCGCACCTCACCGGTCGCCGCCCGGATCGCCGCCGCGGCCGACTTCCTGGACGCCGGTTACGAGGTGCACTTCAACTTCTCCCCCGTCGTCCTGCGGCCGGGCTGGCGGGAGGCCTGGGCCGACCTGCTCCGGCACCTGGACGACGTACTGCCCGAGCGGGTCAGGCGGCAGGCGGCCGCCGAGGTGATCATGCTCACCCACAACCGTGAGCTGCACGAGGTGAACCTGGGCTGGCACCCCCGTGCCGAGCAGGTGCTGTGGCAGCCGGATCTCCAGCAGGCGAAGCGCTCCGAGAACGGCGCGCTGAACGTGCGCTACCGCGACCGGACCAAGGCCGAGGCGCTGAGCGCCCTGCGCGACCTGATCGGTGCCCACGCCCCGTGGCTGCGCGTCCGCTACGCCTTCTGAGCCGGTCGGGCCGGTCGGGCCGGTCGGGCCGGTCGGGCCGGTCGGTCTGAGCCGGTCGGTCCGGTCGGGCCGGTGACACGGCCGCGAGCGGGCGCCCGGGCGGTGGGGCGATTTCAGGGCAGGGGCCGGGCGTCCCGGTCGGCCCGCCCGCCGGCGCCCAGCAGCCCCGTGGGGCGGAAGGGCTCCTCGGCCTCGAGCCGGGGCAGTTCACGCCGGGCGACGCGCAGCACCAGCGGCGGCAGCGCGGCCCGTGCGATCTGCGCGAGCCGCAGCCAGGCGGGCACGTAGACCGCGGTGCTGCGGCGTTCGACGGCGCGGGCGAGGACCTCCGCGACGGTCTCGACGGGGTACACGCGCCGGGCGGGGGCGGGCATGTGGGCGCGCAGTTCCCGCAGGACGGCGTACCGGTCGGCGTCCCGGATCATGTCGGTGTCGGTCCAGTTCAGATAGGCGATGCCGACCGCCACGCCGCGGTGCGCCTCCTCGGCCCGCAGTGCGTGCGCGAAGGCCTCCACGCCGGACTTGGAGGCGCAGTAGGCGCTCATCAGCGGGGCGGCGCCGAGGGAGGCCAGGGAGGCGATCTGGAGGTAGTAGCCCGCCGTCTCGCGCAGGTCGGGCAGGAACGTGTGGGCCGTGAGGGCGCTGCCGGTGAGGTTCACGTCGACGACGCGGCGCCAGGAGTCCATGCCGGTCCCGCCGAAGGGGCCGCCCTCGGCGATGCCCGCGTTCGCGACGACGGCCGACGGTGGGCCCAGCCGGGCGCGGATGATCCCGGCGGCGTCCCGCAGGGCCGCCTCGTCGGTGACGTCGGCCTCCACGGCGAGGGCCGGCGTGGGCAGCGAGGCGGCGACCGCCTCCAGGACCGGCCGCTCGTGGCCCAGCAGGGCCACGCGCGCGCCGCGGCGGGCGAGGGCGCGGGCCTGGGCCGCGCCCACTCCCCGCGCGGCGCCCGTGACGACGACGGTGCGGTTCTCCAGGGGGCTGTGCGCCACGGCACGGTGCGCCCCACCCTTGTGGGCCACGGTCTTCAGGGAGGTGTACGGCACGGCGCGCTCCGATCGTCGGCTGTCGGCTGTCGGCTGTCCGTCGTCCTCAGTCGGGTCGTACGTGCCCCGCGCGGTCGCGGTGGGTGAGGGCGCGCTGGAGTCCGGACAGGCCCGGCGACCGGCGCCGCCGCAGCGCCGCGCGGGCCGCGTTGGCGCCCGGCGCGCCGTGCACGCCGCCGCCCGGATGGGCGCCCGCGGAGGCGAGGAACAGGCCGCGCACGGGTGTCTCCGGCCGTCCGGTGCCGGGCAGGGGACGGAAGAAGAGCTGCTGGTGGATGCCCGCGGTGCCGCCGTTGATGGCGCCCGCGCGGAGATTGCCGTCGAGTGCCTGGAGCGTGGGCGGGGCGAGGACGCGGCGGGCCCGGATCAGCGTGCGGAAGCCGGGTGCGAACCGTTCGACCTGGCGTTCCACCCGGTCGGCCATCAGCTCCTGCTCCTCGGGGTCCCAGGCGCCGGTGAGCCCCTCGTCCCCGGCGTCGGCGGCCACCTCGTGCGGCACGTGGGTGTAGGCCCAGGCCGACTCGGTGCCGCCGGGTGAGCGTGACGCGTCGGCCGTCGTCATCTGGCCGAACAGGCAGAACGGGCGGTCGGGGATCTGCCGCATCGCGATCTGGGCGGCGAAGCGGGTGAGTTCGTCGATCCCGTCGGCCAGGTGGACGGTGCCGGCCCGCGCGGCCTGCTCGGCGCGCCAGGGCACGGGGCCGTCGAGGGCCCAGTCGACCTTGAAGGTGGCGGAGTCCCACTGGAACCGCTCCAGGTCGGCCAGCAGCTGGCCCGGAAGGTGCTCGGGCTCGACCAGTTCGCCGTAGAGGGCGGGGACGGAGACGTCCGCGAGGACGGCGCGGCGGGCGGTGACGGTGCCGCCGTCGGCGGTGCGTACGCCGACCGCCCGTCCGTCGCGGACGACGACCCGATCCACCCGGAGCCCGCAGCGCAGGGTGCCGCCGTGTGCGCGCAGCCGGCGCACCAGCGCGTCGGTGAGGGCGCCGGCGCCACCGGCCGGGACGGGGAAGCCGTACGTCTGGCCCAGCATGGACATCAGCCAGCCAAAGCCGCCGCTGCCGGCGGCCTCCGGGGCGAGGTCGGCGTGCAGCGCGTTCCCGGCGAGGAGGAGCCGGCCGCCTTCGCCGCCGAACTCCTCGGCGCCCATGCGGCGCACCGGCAGCACCAGGGTGCGGGCCAGCCGCAGGCCGCCCGCCGTGCGCAGCCGCAGGGCGAGCCGCCCGGTGGCCTTCAGCGGCGGGAACGGGGTGAACAGGGCGTCGAGGATGTCGGGGCGCAGCCGTTCCCAGATCTCGTGCAGCCGGCGCCAGGCGGCGCCGTCCCCGTCGTGGAAGGCGTCGAGGGAGGCCGCGGTGGCGTCGACCCGCCGGTCGAGGACCGCGCACCTGCCGTCGCTCAGCGGGTGCGCCAGGGCGTGGGGGGCGTGGCTCCACCGCAGGCCGTGCTCCTCCAGGCGCAGGCCCGACACCACGGGGGAGGCGGCGGCCAGCGGGTAGAAGGAGCTGAAGAGGTCGTTGACGAAGTCCGGGTCCACTCCCCTGTCGTGACGCACCGCTCCGCCGGGTCCGGGCTGCTCCTCGACGACCGCCACGCTCCAGCCGGCGTCGGCCAGCAGGTTGGCGGCCACCAGACCGTTGGGCCCGGCCCCGATGACCACGGCGTCAGGCATCGGCACCGCCGTGCGCCCGTACCGGCACCGGTCCGGGCCCGGCGTCCGGGATCTCGTTCTCGCACACCTCGGCCAGCCGGGCGAGCATCGCGCGGTGCCGGAGCTGGATCAGCGCCTCCACGCCCGCGTTGTGCAGGGCTCCACCCACCCCTTGCAGGGGGTGTTCGTCCACGATCACCAGGCAGTGCTCGCCCCAGGGCCGCAGCTCGAGGGCGATCCGCGCCGTGCCGAGCGCGCCCGCCCGGGCCTCCAGCTCCAGGGCGGTGCCCTCCTCGCAGCGCCGTACGACGGTCCGGTTGTTCAGGCGGACGGGTCCGATCCGGACCTCGTAGCCGATCTCCGCGCCCACCTGGGGCCACCGGCCCCGCACCGGGGTGGACTCCGCGGTGCCCACCACCCAGTCCGCGTACCGGTCACCGTCCGCGAGGACGGCCCACACCCGCCGCGGGGATGTCTTGATCAGCCGATGCCGGACCGCCACGACGACCTCCTGTACTCGTCCTTCGCTCACCGCCAAGTGCCCACGCCGGGGACGGCGAACCGGGATGGCGAGGAAGAATTTCCGGTGCGGCGGTGCGGCGGTGCGGCGCCGGTACGGGCGTGCGGCCTCCGGTGTCAGCGGGTGAGCCGTCGGTGTCGGTCCCCGGGGGGGCTGGGGGTCAGCCCTGGCCGGCCGGCTCCCACGGGCGGGGCCCCGAGCCGGAGTGCCACGCGAGCAGTCCCTCGGCGTCCACGCACACGATGCCGCACTGCCGCGCGTACTCGACGGCGGGTGCCGTGAAGTCGTTGGTGGTGACGACGATGGCGACGTCGGCCTCGTGGACGGTGAAGCAGGTGCCGCCGAAGCGCTGCAGGTCCTGTGAACCGACCTTGTGGCCGTCCCCGTAGCGCTTGCACTGGAGGACGAGTCGGCGTCCGTCGGGCGCCACCGCCAGCACGTCGGCTCCCAGGTCACCGGCGCCGCCGACGACCTCGACGTCCGTGCAGTGGTCGCGGGCGCACAGGCCGGCTATCGCCTGTTCGAACTCGTCGGGGTCCAGGGCGTAGTAGTCGGTGACGGACGTGGTGTCCACGGCGGGGGCCGTGTCGATGACGAGGGTCTCCGCCGTGCTGTCGGCGCCGAGGGGCGGGGCCGGGACGGTGCCCCCCACCGGTTCGGCGACCCCTACCGGTTGAGCGATCCCCGCCGGTTGGGCGATCCCCGCCGGGGCGGCCGCGGCCGGCGGCTCGGCGAGCGCGTCGACGGCTGTCTCGGCCGCCTCCTCCAGGGCCTCGGTGGCGTGCCGCACGAGTCTGCGCGCCGACCACCGGCGCCGGCCCCGATAGCAGGCGACGGTCGCGGCGATGCAGAGGACGAGCAGGGTCACGGCCCACGCGGGTCGGCGTTCCGCGGCGGCGGCGGCGGTGCGGGCGACCACGCCCGCGAGCGTCAGGAGGAGCGCGAGAAGGACGAAGAACAGGGCCGTCGTGCGCAGGTCGAAACGACGGCGGGGACGTGCGGGGCGTATCGGGCGGGTGGGTACGGTCACGGTGGTGGTTCCTCCCAAGCGGCCTTCGGCGAAGATCACTTGGGCTTGTGCCCCGGCTGGGGCGGTTCATCGTGACCGGTCGCCCGGCCTTGTGCGCGCGGTGCGGCACGGCTGGTTCCCCGCCCTGCGGGCGGTACGGCGCGGCCGGTCGCCCACCCTGCCGCGCACGGTACGGCGCGGCCGGTCCCCCGGCGTGCGCGCGGTACGACGCGACCGGTCGCGTCGTGCCCCACGGGGTACGACGCGACCGGTCGCCGGGGGTCGCGGGGCCGGCCGGTGGCGGCCTCCCCGGCTCCGCGCGGTGGGCCCGGACGTGCCGGAGTGTGACCCACCGCGCGTGCGGGGCGTCAGATGCGGCCGCCGGTGAGCCGGGTGATCGGGCCGAGGGTCTGGCGGCCGGAGCGGCGGCCCACCGTGTACGACACGGCCGTCAGCGCGGTCACACCGGCGCCCACGCCGGCCGCGATCAGCTTGCGGTGGGCGATCACCGTCCAGGCCGTCTTGGCGGTGGCCGCGACCTGACCGGTGGCCGTCTTGGCCGTGGCCGCGACCTGACCGGTGGCGGACTTGGCGGTGGCCGCGACCTGACCGGTCTTCGCGACGAGCACCTTGCGGCCCGCCTCGACGCCACGGGCCGCGCCCTGCGCCACGCCCGCCGTCTTCTCGGCGGCGCGCCCGGCCCCGGAGCCGGCGGCCGACGCGGCGTCATCCGCCTTGTCCGCGGCGCCCTTTGCGGCGCGTGCGGCGGGAGCGGTCGTCTTGTCCGCCGCGCGCCGGGCCTTGGATGCGGTCGCGCGCTTGGTGTCGCGCTCTTCGTTCGTGTCCGTGTTCGGTTCAGTCATGGACTTCGCGTTGCCGCTCCCCCGGGCCGCAAACCCGCCGCGGTGCCCGCATGCCGCCCGCGGTGGGCCGGGCGGGGCCGGGCGGGGTCCGGTGGATCGCCGCATGGGTAGGGTCCCGGTCATGCGCCTCGCCCTCTTCGACCTGGACGGCACCCTGGTGGACCGTACGTCCGCCTTCGCCGACGCCATAGCCGACCTCTGCCACGACCACGCGTACGGGCCCGAGATCGAGCGGTGGCTGCTGACCGAACTCGCCGACCACGCCGAGCGGTCGGACTTCGCGCGGCTGCGCGCCGCGTTCGGGCTGGGCGAGTCGGCGGACCACCTGTGGCGGGTGTACGTCGACCGCATGGCCGCCGCCGTCACCTGCCGTCCCGCGGTGCTGAACAGCCTGGCCCGGCTGCGCGAGCGCGGCTGGAGCATCGGTGTCGCCACGAACGGGTCCTCCGACATCCAGCGCGCCAAGGTCAGGGCCACCGGGCTCGCCGATCTCGTCGACGGGATCGCCGCCTCCGGGGACATCGCCGTCCGCAAGCCCGATCCGCGCCTGTTCGAACTGGCGGCGGCGCGCTGCGGCACCCAGATCGGCGCGGGCGACTGGATGACGGGCGACAATCCGGAGACCGACATCCGCGGCGGTCATCGGGCGGGCCTGCGGACGATCTGGGTGACGGGGCGGCCCTGGCCCGAGGGCCTCACCGTCCCCCACCACCGCGTCGCCGACGTCCCGCGGGCCGTCGACCACCTGCTCGCCCACTCCTCGGGGTAGCCGCGCCCGGTGGTCGTTCCCCTCGCCGGCACCCGCCCTTCACCCCCGCGCCGCCCCGCCGTTCGCCCGCACCACCAAGATCGTCACGTTTGGTCCTGCCCCCCATCGAAGGAAGGTCGACGTGGCCAGATCGCTCCCGAGGACCCTCGCCGTGTCCGTCCTCACGGCGTCGCTCGCACTGACCGCCGCACTTCCCGCCTCCGCCGGGGACGACGACGCCCTGCCGGCCGTCCTCCCGCGCGTCGAGACGCCGGCCCTCTACGACGACGAGGCGGGCGGCAACTCCGACGCGGACGACCCGGCGATCTGGCGCAACGCCGCCGACCCGGACGCCAGCCTGGTCGTCGCCACCGCGAAGGAGGGCGGTCTCCGGGTGTACGACCTCGGCGCCCGGCTCGTGCAGTCGCTCGCCGCGCCCGCCGGACCGGGTCCCGGGGACGCACCCGGCCGCTACAACAACGTGGACGTGGTGCAGGGCCTGAAGCTGTCCACCGGGCGCGCCGACCTCGCGGTCACCACCGACCGGGGCAACGACCGGCTGCGGATCTACCGCATCGACCCCGCCTCGCCCGGCCGTCCCCTCTCGGACGTCACGGACCCGGCGGCCGCGCCGGTCTTCTCCGCCGATCAGGCGGAGATCAACGAGCAGCGCACCGCGTACGGCCTCGCCACCTGGACCGACAGGTCCAGCGGCCGCACCTACGCGCTCGTCAGCCGGCGCGAACGCACCACCATCGCCCTGCTCGAACTGACGCCGACGGCCGGCGGCAGGGTCGGCTACCGCAAGGTCCGCACCCTGGACCTGCCGTCCTCCTTCCGCCTGCCGGACGGCACGTCCTGGTCGCCGTGCGCGGAGCCCGGTGAACTGCCGCAGGTCGAGGGCATGGTCGTCGACCCGGCGAACGGCACGCTGTACGCCGGCCAGGAGGACGTCGGCATCTGGCGGATGCCCGCCACCCTCGGCGGAACGCCCCGACTCGTCGACACCGTGCGGGAGTACGGCGTGCCCGGCACCTACGACGAGGCCACCGAGGAGTGCGTGAGCGGGGCCGACCCCGGGTACGGCGGCACGCGGATCGCGGCGGACGTCGAGGGCCTGACCCTGGTCGCCGAGGCGGACGGCGACGGCTACCTCCTGGCCTCCAGCCAGGGCGACGACACCTTCGCCGCCTACGACCGCGAGCGCGGCGACGACCACGAGTACGAGGGCGGCTTCCGGGTCGCCGCCACCGCGACGGGCCCCGACGGCTCGGAGGAGTGCGACGGCGCCGCGGCGCTCGACGCCCCGCTGGGCCGCAGGTTCCCGGGCGGTCTGCTCGTCGTGCAGGACGGTCACGACGACGCCGGGCGGGCCGAGGACCGTACCGCGACGAACTTCAAGTTCGTCGACCTGCGCGAGGTCCTGACGGCGCTCGACGACTGAGCCGGCGTCCGGGTGCGGCGGGCCGGGGCTCCCTTCCGCCGCACCCGGACGGCTCACGCCGGGCCGGGCTCCGCGCGCCGCCCGGCCCGGCGCAGGTCGGCGATGAGCCGGGCGCCGGTCACGGTCCCGTCGTCCTTGTGCGCCTCCCAGCGTGCGAAGGTCTGCGCGGCGGCCTCGGCGAAGCCGGTCGGCAGGCCGACCTGTGCGCAGGCCCGCGCGATCTCGGCCATCTCCGGTTCCCAGCGCCAGGCCTTGCGGCCCGCGCCGGCCAGCCGCTCGGGTCCGGCCAGCGGTGTGCCGGGCAACGCCCCCGCGGCCAGTTCGACCAGTTCGTCGAGGACGCCGTGGCCGTCGGCCAGCGCGCAGGCCTGTGCGGCGAGAGCGTAGGCGATCTTGTTGTAGGAGGCGAAGGACAGCTTGAGCGCCGAGGCGCGGCCGATCGGGCCCGCCAGCGGGTGGGGCGCGAGCGCGGTGCCGGCGAAGAGGTCGGCGACCCGGGCGACGGCCGGGGCGTCGCCGGAGAGGTACAGGCGGCTCGTGCCGGGCTCGCGGGGTGGCGGGCCCGTGATCCCGCCGTCCACCACCGTGGCGCCGCCGTCCGCGAGGATCCCGGCGATCCGCGCCATCCGCTCCGGGCTGACCGCGTTGGCGTCGACGTAGAGACCGCGGAAACCGGCCCCCGCCACCTCCTCGGCCACGTCGAGGGCGGCGGCCGGCGGGCAGACGCTCAGGACGACCTCGCAGCTCTCGACCAGTTCCCCCAGATCGGCCGCGGCACGCAGACCGATGCCGGCCGCCCGCCGCCGCGTCGCCGCCGACCGTCCCGCGGGCAGCCACCGGACCTCGGCACCCCCCGCCACGGCCTGCGCCGCCACGCTCGCGCCCATGTCGCCGGGGTGCAGGATTCCCACGTCTCGATGAACCATGAGCGGACCCTACTGACCCGGCGGCACCGCCGTGGCCGCACCCCGGCGGGTCGTGGCCGGATCCGGTGGCACGGCGCCCGCCGAGCGGCCGGCCGCGCACACCGTCGCACGGCCGGAAGCGGCGGCCGGAGGCGGTGACCGGAAGCGGCGGCCGGAGGCGGTGACCGAAGGCGGCGGCCGGAAGCAGTGACCGGAGGCGGGTGACGCGCCGCCGGCCCTGCGCCGCGGGCGCACTGCCGACGTGCGCGGACCGTGCCTCATCCGCCGGGCGGCGCCGCCCCGTCGCCCTTGAGGCGTTCGAGGTCGGAGGGGCGGACCTGGATCACGACGAGGGCGATCAGGGCGGCGACCAGCGCGAAGACGGCCGCTGTCACGAAGGCCGCGGAGACGCCCGCCGTCAGGACCTCGTCGCCCCAGGGCGGCGAGAGTTCGCCGGTGCGCTGGAAGCGCAGGCGTTCCACCGGGGTCGCCTGGGACAGGAACGCCGGGACCTGGGTGTCCGCCTCGTTGCCGCTGGCCGTGCCGAACATCGTGACCAGGATGGACAGGCCGAGCGAACCGCCCACCTGCTGGGTGGCGTTGAGCAGCCCGGAGGCCGCGCCGGTCTCCCGGGTGGGCACGTTGGACAGCGCCATCAGGGTCAGGGAGACGAACTCCATGCCCATGCCGAGGCTGAAGACCAGCATCGGGCCGAGCACGCTGCCCGCGTAGGTGGAGTGGACGTCGGTCAGGGTCAGCCAGCCCAGTCCCGTCGCGGCCAGGATCGCGCCGGTCACCATGAACGGTTTGGGACCGTACGTCGGCAGGAACCGTGAGGCCAGCCCGGCGCCGACCGCGATGACCGCGCTCACCGGGAGGAAGGCGAGGCCCGCCTCGAGGGGGCTGAAGTCCAGCACGTTCTGCACGAACAGGGTGAGGAAGAAGAACATGCCGAAGATGGCGGCGGCCAGGCAGAGCATGATGCCGTAGGTGCCCGCGCGGTTGCGGTCGGCGAACATGCGCAGCGGTGTGATCGGCTGCCGGGAGCGCTTCTCCACCGTGACGAACACGGCGAGGAGGACGACGGCCCCGGCGAAGGAGGCCAGGGTGAGCGTGTCGCGCCAGCCCTCCTGGGCGGCCCGGATGAAGCCGTACACCAGCAGGACCATGCCCGCGGTGGAGCTCGCCGCGCCGGCGATGTCGAAGTGGCCCGGATGGCGTGCGGATTCCTTGATCCAGCGGGGTGCCGCGAGGGCGATGAGCAGGCCGATCGGGACGTTGACGAAGAAGACCCAGCGCCAGTCCAGCCACTCGACGAGGATGCCGCCGGCGAGCAGTCCGATCGCGCCGCCGCCCGCCGAGACCGCGGCGAACACGCCGAACGCCCGGTTGCGCTCGGGTCCTTCGCGGAAGGTGGTGCTGATCAGGGCGAGGGCGGTCGGGGAGGCGATGGCCCCGCCGACGCCCTGGAGGGCGCGGGCGGCCAGGAGTTGGCCGGGCCCCTGGGCGAGCCCGCCGAGGAGCGAGGCGAGGGCGAACAGCAGCACGCCGAAGACGAAGACCCGCCGCCGTCCGAGGATGTCACCCGCGCGGCCGCCGAGCAGCAGCAGACCGCCGAAGGTGAGCGTGTAGGCGTTGACCACCCACGACAGGTTGGCGGTGGAGAAGTCCAGGGAGCGCTGGATGTCGGGGAGCGCGATGTTCACGATGGTGATGTCGAGGACCACCATCAGCTGGCACGAGGCGATGACGAACAGGGCCATCGCGTTTTTGTCACCGCCCGCGGGACGGGCGGAGGTCCGGGACGCGGAAGTGGGTTGCGGAGATGAACTCATAACGTGTCGCCCGCACGGGGGGCGGGCCCCTGGGGATTCAGTGAACGATCGCATCCAGTGTCGTGTTCACCGTTCGACCGTACGCCGCCGCCCGGGCCGTCACCACTCGATCACCGGGGCCGTGCGCCGGGCCGTCGTCCGGTCCGCCGTCGGGCGCCCGCCCGCCGGGCATCGGCGTACCAGGACTCCCCCGTGGTCCTGGCACGCCGCCCCGGCTCCGGCGGCGATCCGCCGCCGCGCTGTCACCAGGATGCGCCGGAGCGGGGGGCCGTGTCGTTGGCGAGGCGTCCACGGTCGCTTGGCGGAGCGTCTCCGGGCGGGCCGGGCCGCGGGCGTTCGCGGGCGCGCAGCTCGCTGGGCGGGAGGCCGTAGGCGGTGCGGAAGGCGCGGGTGAACTCGGCGGCCCGCGGGAAACCCCAGCGGGCGGCGACGGCGTGGATCGGCTCCGTGCTCCGGGCGGGGTCGAGGAGGTCGCGACGGGCGTGCTCCAGCCGCTGGTCCCTGATGTACGAGGCCACGGTGAGGCCTTCGGCCCGGAAGAGGCGGTACAGGTGGCTGCGGGAGATGTGGTGGGCGGCGGCGATCGTCGCGGGGGTCAGCCCGGGGTCGGCGAGGTGGCGGCGGACGAACGCCTTGACGCGCAGCGCGAGGGTCCGGTGCCGGCTCTCGGGCGGCAGACTCGGGTCGGCGTCGAGGGCGTGCGCGAAGGCCGCCGCGACCAGGTCGGTGACGACGGTGGCGAGGCGGGGGCCGTCGGCGGGCCGGTAGCGGGAGGTGTCCGCGGCGATCCGGAGGAGGAACTGCGCCAGCAGCGCGCCGATGCCCTCCGTGGCCGAGATGCGGCGTCCCATCACCTGGTCGGCGTGCCGGCCGGGCAGCGGCACCTGGGCGCGGGGCATCTCCACCCCGACGATGGTGACGGGGTCGGCTCCGGTGTGGATCTCGAAGGGGCGCGAGGAGGTGCTGACGTGGAAGTCGTTCATCGTGTAGACCGCCTGCCTGCTGCTGCCCCAGCTGGCCGCCCCCTCGCCCTTGAGGAGCAGGGAGAGGTGGTAGGCCTCGGGGTCGGAGGCGCGGATGAGCCGGGGGGTCCGGCGGAAGACCAGCGGGTCGAAGGTGGCGGGCCACACGGTGACGTCGCCGAGGAGGATCGCCCGCTGGGAGCCGTCGTAGTCCGCGGCGTGTTCGCTGCTGAGCTGCATCGGCGCGTGGGTGCGGCCCATGCGCTGGATCCAGGCCTCGAACCGGTCGGCCGCCGGGAGGTCCTGGGTCCGGAAGACCGACTCGTGCACCACGCACGCAGTCAATCACACCGGTGACCGCGGCGAGTTGGGGGCGGTCGGGGCACGTCACCGGCACGATGGGGTGCGGTCCTGATCACCGTCCGCCATATTACTGAACCGTAACCTGCTTACCGCTACCCCGGGTAACCCCGTCGCCGTTACCTTCCTGACAGCTCGTCCAAGAGCGTTTCACGTACGGCATGCGGCGGCGGTGGGACGACCGGCGCCGCATGCCGGGCGGTCCGTCCTCACCGGACCGCGCGTCACCCGAGCCGCAGAGTGAGGCTCGGCCTCCCCTCTCCCCCCCCCCCGGAGGTCCGCCATGCCCGCCCCCGCCCGCCTGCTCGCCGCGGCCGTCACGGCCGCCGCCTGCCTCGGCACGACAGCCGTTCCGGCCGCCGCCACGACACCGACCGGACCCGTGGTCTCCCGCGGTGTCACCATTCCCGCCTTCTACACCCCGCCCGCCTCGCTGCCGGGCGCCGACGGCGCGCTGATCCGCACCGAACGGCTCCCTCTCGCCCTGAGCCTGCCCGGCATCGACGGTCCGCTGCCCGGCCGGGCGACCCGCCTGATGTACCGGTCCACCGACTCGGCGGGCCGGCCGATGGCCGTCACCGGCGCCTACATCGAACCGACGGCCGCCTGGAAGGGCACGGGGGCACGGCCGCTGGTCGTCGTGGCGCCCGGCACCATGGGACAGGGCGACCAGTGCGCCGCGTCCCTCGGTCTGGAACGCCCGCTCGTGCTCAACGGGCAGACGGTGTCGGTCGGTTACGAGGACCTGGCCATCTACCGGCTGCTCGCCCGCGGGGTCGCCGTCGTGGTCACCGACTACACCGGCCTCGGCACCACGGACCGGCTGCACACCTACGTCAACCGGGTCGACGAGGCCCACGCCGTGCTGGACGCCGCCCGCGCCGCCCGCTCCCTCGACGGGACGTCCCTCACCGACGGCTCACGGGTGGCGCTGTTCGGCTACAGCCAGGGCGGCGGGGCCACCGCGGCCGCCGCCGAACTCCAGCCCGCGTACGCCCCCGACGTCCCGCTGGCCGGCACCTACTCCGGAGCGCCGCCCGCCGACCTGGTGGCCGTCACCGCGGCCATCGACGGCAGCGACCTCGCCGGGGCGCTCGGCTGGTCGGTCAACGGTTTCCTGGAGTCCGACCCGGAGTTGAAGCCGATCGCGGAAGCGCACCTCAACGCGGCCGGCAAGGCGGCCCTGAAGGATCTGTCCACCATGTGCGTGGGCGACGCCCTCCTCGCCTACAACTCGGCGCGCAGCACGGCCTGGACCACCGACGGGCGCTCCCTGGGCGCCGTCATCGAGGAGGAGCCCGCGCTCGGGGCGTTCCTGGCCGACCAGCGCATCGGCAGGATCAGGCCCGCGTCCCCGGTGCGGGTGGCGACCGGCACCGCCGACAACCTCGTACCGCACGGACAGGCCCGCGACCTCGCCGTCGCGTGGTGCGCGAAGGGGGCGGACGTCACCTACAAGCCCGTCGTCCTGCTGCCGCTGGGCAACGCCCTGCTCAACCACTTCGCACCGCTGCTCACCGACCAGGGCGACGCGATCTCCTGGCTGACCGACCGCCTCGACGGCCGGCCCGCCGGCTCCGACTGCGCCACGCTGCCGTACAAGCCCTGATCCGAAGGAGAGACCCTGGGGTGGGCGGCATGGCCGAGGTGGAGATCGTGCAGTTGCCGGTGTCGCCGGTGCACCGGTTCTCGGGGCGTCCCGCGGACGGGCCTTCGGAGGGTCTCGGCGACGAACTCGTGCGGTCGGTGCGGGTGCGCGCCGGTCTCGGGCTGGTCAGCGACCGCTACTTCGGCCGGCCGGCCCACCGGGACGCCTCGGTGACCGTCATGGCGGCCGAGGGCCTCCCCCGGGACATCGCGCCCGCCGCCGGCCTCCGGCACACCCGCCGCAACATTCTGCTGCGCGGCGTCGACGCCGACGCCCTCGTCGGCAGGACCGTCGTCCTGGACTCCGGGGGCGGTGCCGTGACCCTCGCCGTCAACCGTCCGGCCCGGCCGTGCGCATGGCTGGACGTCACGGTAGGGCCGGGTGCGCAGCGTGCCCTGCGCGGCAGGGGCGGGGTGCGGTGCACTCCCCTGTCGGACGGGGTGCTGACCGTCGGCGGAGCGACGTCCCGCGTCCTCGGGGAGAGCACCACGGCCTCCGCCTGACCGCCGTCTACAGACCGTCGAGCAGCCCGAGCCGGGCGACGATCCGCTTGCCGACCGGCTCCGGTACGACGTCGACGCCCTGGGCGACGGCCATCACGATCTCCAGGCCGTGCTGACCGACCCGCGTCGGATCCGCCCCGCGCGGCGTCGGCAGCGCCGGATCGCTGTCCCAGACCGCGATCTCCACGGCGGCCCCCACGATGCGCAGATGCAGCAGGACCGGTCCGGGCGCGTACCGCAGGGCGTTGGTGACCAGTTCGCTCACCACGAGCTGTGAGAGGTCCATGGTGCGGGCCGAGACCGGCACCCCGTGCTCTCGCTGCGCGCTCGCGAGGAAATCACCCGTCAACCGCCGCGCGCCCGCGATGCAGCCGTTCTGCCCGTCGAGGGCCACCGTTGTCTCGACCCGGCTCCGCTCAGGACCCGGGAACCCCTCGTCGGGAGGGACAGGTTCCATGCGGACCGCCTTCATTACCCCGTTCATGACCGCGCGCATACCCCTGAATCCGACTCCTACGCCCCAGCCGCACCATTCTTTCGCGGAGCACCGGAAGGGACCCGGTCCCGGCGTCCGGTGGCCGTACGCCCCGTCCGCGGCCGGCGCCACCGCGACGCGGCGGTGACGCCGGCCGGCCTCGGTGCGCGCGGGCCGGGACGGGCGCGCCGCGGTCAGTCGAGGTGGTAGCTGTCGCCGTACACCTTCCAGTCCAGGGGCGGTTGGAGGTCCAGGTTGCCCTTGCGCAGGAAGACGCGCTGGGCGGTGTCGACGCGGCTGGTGTCGCTGTGCGCCTCCTCCTGCTTCATGGCCCACACGCGTGCGTCGAGGAAGGCGTTGAGGTACGCCGTCTCGTCGCCGCCCCGGGCCGGGGTCCTCGCCTCGGCCAGGGCACGCCGGCGGATGCTGCCGAAGCTGGTGGCGTCGCCGCCGTCGCCGTGCATGACGATGGCGTCGTAGTAGGCGAACTGGCCCAGGACGCGCAGGCCGTCGGCCTTGGCGCGGCGGACGGCCGGATCGAAGTAGACGCGGTCGCGTTCGTCGTTCTGCGCCTGCTGGAACACCGTGTCCCGGGCGGCCGTGCGCCAGTCCCGCGGGTAGTTCGGGTCGAGGCCGTCGTGGGAGTCGGTGCCGTCGACCGCCCGCAGGGCGGGCAGGTACCCGGCGAGCACGTTGCCGGGTGCGCGGTCGGCGTACAGCTCGACGAGGTCGAGCATGTCGCCGGTGCCGGAACAGAAGCCGATGATGCCGGCGGTGTAGCCGCGGCCGTCGCCGATGTCCTCGATGTACTGGTACTGGGCCTTCCAGTCGAGCGAGGAGTTCTCCGCGCTCGACACCAGCTTCATGGCGATCTCCTTCTTCGCCGGGTCGTCCAGCCCCACCGCCGCGCGGAGTTGGGGGGCGGCGGACGCCGACGGCGAGACGAGGAGGGGGGCCGCCGTCACGGCGGCGAGGAGGGCGAGGACCCTGCGGCGGGAGGCGGCGAACGGGGCGGCGGTCGGACCCTGCGCGTCGGGGGATGCGTGCACCACAGTGACTCCAGGAAAGTGGGGGGGGTGGAGGGAGGTGGGTCTGCACTGCGACTGACAGGAAAGTTTCCTATCAAGTCCGACCGTACGAGGTAACCCTCCTGAAGGAAGGTTCGTACGATCGGACAAGCCTCCGGCTCGCCGCTCCCGTCGCCTCGTCGCCTTATCGCCGCGTCGCCGCGTCGCCGCGTCGCCCATCGTCCCTCGGGCGTCAGGGCGCGCCGGGCGCGTCCCCGCGCCAGTCGAAGCGGCGGGCGCCTCCGGACCGCTCCTTGTACAGGGCCCAGCCGCCGGGGCCGTAGCGGCCTATCTCGGTCGTCAGCGCCACCTCGTGCAGGTCGCTGTCCGGGCGGTCCGTGACGTCCAGGAGCAGCCCGTCCAGCGGACCGCCCACCAGCTCCGCGTACTCGCGGTCCGGGCGGGGTGCCGCATCCTCGTGGTCGGCGCCGTAGACCCGGCCCCGCATGAAGTCAGCCTCGTCCATGACCAGCAGCTTCGCACCCGACACTGACAACGGCCCGTCGAGCAGCCGCCGGCCGGGCCGCCCTTCGGCCAAGGCGGTGGCCGAAAAGCGCCGAGCGCGGGCATTTCGTCACCCCGCGGGTATGCATCCGGTCCTGGCACATCGCGGGGTACGGGGTGGGGGGGTGCCGGCCCTGGGGACACGCAGGGGGAAGCGGGCGTCGGCGGGCGGGTCCCGGCGTGCCCGGCGGACCGTGCGGGAACCGCGCGCGTCGGGACACCACGGGCCGCGGCTGCGCGAGGCGCTGCCCGGCCTCACCGTGCTGACCGCCGTCGTGTGCGGGACGGCCGCCGGGCTGGCGCTGGCCGGCCGGGCCGTCGGCCCGTGGGTCCCGGCCCTGGTGCTGACGGTGCTCGGCGTGGTCGCCCTCGTCGTGCTGCGGCGGTCCCGGCACCCGGCGCGGCGGCGTCACGGCCACTACACCGCCGAGGAGTTGGCGGATCTGGATCAGCGGGGGCTGATGATCGCGGTGGCGCGGATGCTGCGGCGGGACGGCTGGCGGGTGCTGCCGCCGTCCGCGCACGACGCCGTCCATCTCGCCGCCCGCGACCGGCGGGGACGGCTGCTCGACGTGTCGTTCCGGCCGGTGGCCGAGCCGCTGCCGGACGAGGAGGACGCCTGCTCGTGCCGGTCACGGTGGCGGTCCGCCCGTTCGGTACGGCTCGTGGTGCACCGCGGGACGTTCTCGCACCGCGACGAGGTGTGGGCCGCGCGCCAGGGGCACACCCATCTCGTCGACGGCGCCCGTCTGCTGCTGTGGGCGGGCGGCACCCCGCTGACCGAGATCACGGGCCTCGGCACCCCGGCACCGCAGCGCCGCCCCTGAGCCGGCCGCCCGTCGGCGCCACCACGCCCGGGCCGGACGACCGCCCGCACCATCGGCACCGCCCGCGGGTGTGCGACGCCGGCGGCCGGACCGGGTGGGTTCCCGCGCCCGACAGGGCCCCGGACCGGGTGGGGTCCGGGGCCCGGCCGGTTCGCGTCAGGGGGTGAGCTGCCAGCCCCGGATGTAGCCGACGTCGATCGCCGCGAGGTCCCGCACGCGCAGCTTCCACGTGCCGTCGACGGGCTGGGCGGAGGCGTCGACGACGAAGGTCTGGTCGACGTTGTCGGTGGCGCCGCCGCTGCGGTTGAGCAGCGGGTACACGGTGCCGTCGGGGCCGACCAGATCCACCGTCAGGTCACCGCGGTAGGTGTGGACGATGTCGACGTGCACCTCGGTGGCCGGGGAGGCGTTGCCGCCGCGGCCGCCGATGGTGATCGGGGACTCCACGGCGGCGCCCACGTCGGGGATGTCGACGCGGGTGGTGCTGGCGTACACGTGGGCCACCCGCCAGTCGAAGTCCACGGTGACGAAGGCTCCGGTGCCGTCGGTGACGGTGACGGTGACCGGGGTGGTGCCGGTGGTGGTCGGCACGCCGGAGATCAGTCCGGTGTCGTCGATGGTCAGGCCGTCGGGGAGTCCGGTGGCCGTGTAGGCGAGGGTGGAGCCGGTGTTGGTGGTGTAGGCGTCCACCTGGAGGGAGACCGCCTGGCCGACGCCGCTGGTCTGGTCGGTGATCGGGGCGACGTTGACGCCGAGGGCGATGCGGTTGCCGACGTTGACGGCGGCCCAGGCGTCGGCGACGGCGAGGTAGGTGGGGCTGTAGGCGCCGTGGAGGTCGGCGGCGGCCTGGAGGGTGGCGGTGCGGGCGCCGGCGTAGTCGGTGGAGGAGGTCATGTACGTGGTCAGCGCGCGGTACCAGATGTCGGCGGCGTCGCCGATGCCGATGCCGGTGACGGCCTGTCCGTCGTAGGTCGGGCTGTCGTAGGCGACGCCGTTGACGGTCTTGGCGCCGCTGCCCTCGGAGAGCAGGTAGAAGAAGTGGTTCGCGGGGCCCGAGGAGTAGTGGACGTCGACGCTGCCGAGGGTGGAGCTCCAGTAGTCGCGGGAGGAGCCGTCCTTGGAGGGCTTGTCCATGTGGCGCAGCGGGGTGCCGTCGCCGTTGATGTCGATCTTCTCGCCGACCAGGTAGTCGGGGACGTCGGCGGCGAGGCCGGCGTGGAACTCGACCGCGGCGGCGAAGATGTCGGAGGTCGCCTCGTTGAGGCCGCCGGACTCGCCCGAGTAGGTCAGGTCGGCGGTGGCGCTGGTGACGCCGTGGCTCATCTCGTGGGCGGCCACGTCGAGCGAGGTCAGCGGGTGGGTGTTGCCGGAGCCGTCGCCGTAGGTCATGCAGAAGCAGCTGTCCTGCCAGAAGGCGTTGACGTAGTTGTTGCCGTAGTGGGCGCGGCTGTAGGCGGCGACGCCGTCGCCCCGGATGCCGTCGCGGCCGTGCACGTCCTTGTAGTAGTCCCAGGTGGCGGCGGCGCCGAAGGCCACGTCGACGCCCGCGGTCTGGCGGTTGCCGGGGGTGCCGTCGCCCCAGACATCGTTGTCGTCCGTGAAGAGGGTGCCGGTGCCGGAGGTGCCCTGGTTCAGGTCGTACGTGCGCTGCCCCGCGCGGTCGCCGTCGAGCAGCTGGTACGTCGATCCCGACAGGGTGCTGCCGACGGTGACCGTGCCGTTGTACTGGCCGGTGCCGCTGCCGGTGTGCACCTGCTCGGAGACCTGGATCTCCTTGCCGGAGGCCGCGTCGGTGACGACGTGGAGTTCGCTGGGCGTGCCGTCCTTCCGGACGCCCTCGACGACCGACTCCCAGGCGAGGACGGCCTTGCCCTCGCCTGCGAGGACGACCAGGCGCGGGGCGCCCTCGGCGGCGGAACGCGTGATGCCGGCCTCGCGCGCGGCCGCCAGTGCCTTGCCGCCGGCCTTCGCTGCGGACAGCTTCGGGGTGAGCGACGGCACCGCGAGGGTGGCCTCGCTCGCCCGGGAGACGGTGGTGCGGCCGTTCCGGAGGTGGACGACCAGGTCGCCGCCGAGGACGGGCAGTCCGGCGTAGGTGCGCTCGTAGCGGGTGTGGGTGGCGCCGTCGGCGTCCCGGACGACGTCCTTGACGACGAGTTTCTCGCGGGTGCCGAGGCCGAGGCGCTGGGCGGTGGCGCCGGCCGCGGCCTGGGCGCTCCGCACGAGTGCGGCCCGCCGGGCGGGCGGGAGCGCGGCCGGTGCGGCGCCGGCCCGCGGGGTGGCGGTGAGGGTGGTGGGACCCGGGTCGGCAGGGGCCGCGGCGGCGGGGCCGGCGGGGGCGCCGAGGGCGAGCAGGGTGCCGACGGTGGTGAGGGCGAGGACGGCTGCGTGTCTGCGCCGGTGGGCAAGACGGGGTCGCCGGGACAACGGCTTCTCCTTCTGCGACGGTCGGCCCGTCGTGCGGGCCGAGGTGGGGGCGGACCGGCGGGGTGGGCACGGTCCGGAACGCGCGCACGGCGGGGCGGGTGCGGTCTGCGGGCGTCCGTCGGGTGGCGAAGGGATGGGGGGTGGGGGCGCCGCCCCTCAGGGGCGTGAAGGAAAGGTGAACGTTCGGCAGCAGCGTGGCACCCACGTCGCACTTTTGTCATGGGAATGCCAATACAACGGCTTGAATTCGCCTTGATGGAAAGGCAGTTGGGCGTCCGGGTACTTCTTTTCGGCCGGACGTGAAGTGAGCGCCCGGCGTGTAGCGGAACGCCGCCGGCAGCGCCCGCGCCCTGCCGCTGGGCCGTTCGAGTGGTCCTGGTCGGCTCGTCGTCGTAGCGTCGG
This sequence comes from Streptomyces sp. NPDC017202, assembly GCF_044331705.1. Taxonomy (NCBI): domain Bacteria; kingdom Bacillati; phylum Actinomycetota; class Actinomycetes; order Kitasatosporales; family Streptomycetaceae; genus Streptomyces; species Streptomyces sp. NPDC017202. Next base: position 226,629 of record NZ_JBIRNP010000011.1, read on the forward strand.
TGGAGAACCTCCACGGGGCGCGGGGAACGGCCCGGGTCCCGAGACGGGCGGGAGCGGTCATGCGCGGACACAGGACGACGAGGACGGCGGCGCTGCTCTGCGCGGCACTGGGACTCACCGCGGCGGTCGGGACGGCCTCGGCCGCGCCCGCCGCGTCACCACCCGCCGACCGGCCCGTCGCACGCCAGAGCGCACCGCCCGTCCTGGTCGACTGCCTCTGGCACCCGCGGGTGCGGCCCCACGACTTCATCCTGGCCTGCGGCGACGGCAACAGCCGCCTCGCCTCGCTGAAGTGGGTCCGGTGGGACGCCAGGTCCGCGAAGGCCACGGGCGTCAACGTCGTCAACGACTGCAAGCCCTACTGCGCGGCCGGCACCTTCCGCTCGTACCCGGTGGTCGTACGGCTGGACAAGGCGCAGCCCTGGAAGAAGGACCCCGGGACGGAGCGCTACGGCCGCATCACCCTGGAGTACCCGGACCAGCGGCCCGAGCAGTTCGCGAAGGTGATGACCTACCCGCTGTGGGACTGAGCGGGGTGCCGCGCGGGAAGGAGCGCGCGCCTGTGCTCTTCCCCCAGCCGGGTGAGGCCGCCGTCGCGGTGGTCCGCGCTCATGCCCGTGATCACCCGACGAGGCCCGCGGCAGTGGTCGCGCCGAGTTCCCAGCAGGCCTCCATGTCCGCCTTGCCCGGTTCCCCGGTGACGGTCACCGGTTCGGCGGCGCGCCGCCAGCCCAGGCCGGTCGTGATGGCCTCGATGCCGCGCACGGCGCCGGTGACGTCGTTGCCGCCGTGCACGTAGTAGGCGAAGGGGCGGCCGCGGGTGGCGTCGAGGCAGGGGTAGTACACCTGGTCGAAGAAGTGCTTGAGGGCACCGGACAGGTAGCCGAGGTTGGCCGGCGTGCCCAGCAGGTAGCCGTCGGCGGCCAGGACGTCGGAGGCGGTGGCGGCGAGGGCGGCCCGGCGGACGACGCGGACCCCCTCGATCTCCGGCGTCGTCGCGCCCCGGACGACCGCTTCGAACATCGCCTGGCAGTTCGGCGAGGGCGTGTGATGGACGATCAGCAAAGTGGCCACGGCATCGAACCCTGCCCGCTCGGACGGCCCGCCGCAAGCGGCGCCGCACCGGGCGCCCCGCCGGTGCGACGGCCGCGGCGCCGACGGAATCCGAACGGGACCGCGCGACCCCGGTACGGCCGTCCCGCACTCACGCCGGCTCTTCTTCCTCAGGGAGCACTCGACGCACGAGACGGTCAGATTCCGCATCCCGCGCGATCAAAGTGCGGCAGGCGTCCACACGTTCCGGTTCTCTCTGCGCCAGTCCCGGAAGGCTTCATCCTTCCGGGCGACCCCCTCCGTACGGTCGGAACACGAACGGGGCCGGAGGAGCCCGGTCCCGTGCAACCCGTAGGAGGACCGCCATGGCGAATGTGGAAATCTCCCTCAAGGAGACGATGACCTCGATCGAGGGGGCGCTGGGCGCCGCCGTCGTGGACTACACCAGCGGCATGGCCCTGGGCACCATGGGCGGTGGCAAGGACCTCGACCTGGCCGTCGCCGCCGCGGGCAACACCGATGTGATCCGGGCCAAGGTCCGCACCATGGAGCACCTCGGGCTGAAGGGCGAGATCGAGGACATCCTGATCACCCTCGGGAGCCAGTACCACCTCATCCGGCTGCTGAAGGGGCGGCAGGGCAGCGGACTGTTCATCTACCTCGTCCTGGACCGCGACCGCTCGAACCTCGCGATGGCCCGTCACCAGCTCAAGCGGATCGAGACGGACCTCGAGGTGTAGACCCCCGCGTGACCTACGGCTTCGCACGCCCTGGAATTGAAAATTTCTTCATCTCGACACATCCACATCAGTGCATCACCGGGGCGTGCGGGGCCCGAAGTCGCCAGGATCGTGACGGACGCAGGACCCCGAGAGCGGCAGGGAGCGAGCGATTGACCATGCAGGTCCCCCTCTACCAGGCCAAGGCCGAGTTCTTCCGCATGCTGGGGCACCCGGTGCGGATCAGGGTCCTCGAACTGCTTCAGGGCGGGCCCGTCGCCGTGCGGGACCTGCTCAGCGAGATCGAGATCGAACCGTCCAGTCTCTCCCAGCAGTTGGCCGTGCTGCGGCGGTCCGGGATCGTGGTGTCGATCCGGGAGGGCTCGACGGTCAGCTACGCGCTGGCCGGTGGCGACGTCGCCGAGCTGCTCCGCGCGGCCCGCCGGATCCTGACCGAACTGCTGGCCGGACGGAACGAGTTGCTCGCCGAGCTGCGGCAGTCGGACCCGTCGGCGCCGTCTATGCCGTCGGTGGCGTCGGCCTCATCGGACCCGTCGGTTCCGTCGGTTCCGTCGGTTCCGTCGGCGCGGGCGCTGCCCGTTCCGCAGGGCGGCTCGCGGCTGCCCTGACGGCGGGCGGGACCGGGCGGAACACCGGGCGCGCACGCCACGGACCCGGCCGCCGCGACCTCACGGTCGTACGGCGTCCGGGCCCGTGGCGTGCGCGCGGTTCAGCCGCCGCCCGGACGGGCGTGCGGAAGGTCCTCGCCCCTCCATCTCCGCACCCCCGGCACTGCCGCGGCACCCACCGGATCCGGCGGCCGCGCCGGGGCGTCACCCCCCTCTCGGCCTCAGCCCTCACCACCGCTTCGGCCCCCGCCCCTGCCTCCCGCACCGCCGGCCGAACAGTCACGCGGGCGTCGAACAAAACGGACCCAAACGCCACCGTCCGCCACCCCTTCCGCCACGGAGGAACATCCACCAGCATGCATATGCCGAGTCGGCGTGCGGCCGACGGCAGGGCCCCTGCTCCGGTGGCGTCCTCGCGCGCGCCGGTTCCGGGCGGACTCGGACGGAGCCGGACGATGAGCCATGTGTTGTGGGCGCGCGGCGTGGAGTGGCTGGCCGCCGCCTCGACGGACCCGCGGAACTGCAAGCGGGAGTGGGACCAGGGCCACGGCGTCACCCTGCTGGAGGCGGGCCGCTACTGGGACGTGCTGAGCGTGCCCGACTGCCTGGGCCTGCTCACCCTGGACCTGCTGTGGCAGCCGTCGCTGCCGGTACCGGGACCGACCCTCGTGGACACCGCGGCCCACCGGGTCGGTTTCTTCCTGCCGCCGGATCCGGCGACCCGCTGGGTCGGCGAGGGGCTGCGGCAGTCGGGCCGGGGGTCCTGGGTCGCGGTGCCCCCGCCGTACCGTCCGGCCCGGTTCCTGGAGTGGCTGATCCCGCCGGACGGATCGGGTGCGCTGCACTCCCCCGGCACCCTGGAACTCGCGCTGCGGCAGGCCAACGGCACCATGGCCGTTCTCACTCCGCCGCGCGGCGCGTAGCGCGTCACGGGTCCGGGACCGTGCTCCCGTCGGACCGGGCCCGTGGCGGGAGCCCGGCGAAGGACGACCACCGCACACCGGGACGTTCTCCCCCGACGAGGCGCCGCCGGCGTACGAGCGGCCGCACGCCGGACGGATCGGGGGCCGCGCGGCGATCGTACCGAACGGCCGACCGGGCACGGGGCGGCATCAGGCCACTCCGGGGCGGGATCAACTCGCTTGTGGAGCAAGACAATTGCGTCAGTCGGCGCAGAAGCGAACAGACGGCGGGCACTTTCGGCACGGAGTCTTGCTCAACCGTGCGAGATCGAACGATGACGGTGTGTACTGTGCTGCGGGTGCCCGGTCCGCGTCTCCCGGGTTCACCCCTGCCCCGCCCTTCCCCGGAACGCCGACCCTCCCTGGAACCGAATCGATGATCGAACTACCGGACCTGGTGGCAGGCGGCCTCGCCGCCGGCACACTGTCCGCGCTCGCCCTCGGCGGCGGGCTGCTGCGGTTACGACGGCAACAGACCCGGCAGCGGGCGGAGACAGCCGCCCTGCGCACCCGACTCGACGGCTCCTTGAGGGCGTTCACCGCCGAGGTCGAGCATCTCGCGGCCCGCCGGGTGCCCGCCGCCGCCCAGCAGGTGGCGCATCCGCACCTGGCGGTGCCCGGCCCGCTCCAGCCGCTGACCGCCGGCACCCCGCTCGGCATCGCCCTGGAGAACGTGCTCCTGGCGCTCCGGTCCGAGGTGGCCTCCCAGCGCACCCGGGTCGACGCGGCCGCGCAGGCCGGGATGCGCGGCGCCACCCGGGAGATCCAGGCGGCCCTGTACCGGCTCCAGGACGCCCTGCGGCAACTTCAGCAGCGCTACGACGACCCCGAGTTGGCACAGACCCTGTTCCGGCTCGACCACGAGAACGAGCAGTCGCTGCGGCGCGCCCAGGTGGCCGCGGTGGTGTGCGGGGCCTGGGTGGGACTCGCCCGCGAGGAGTCGCACCTGGTGGACGCGGTCACCGGCGGCCAGGCGCGGCTCGCGGGCTACCAGCGGGTCGAGGTCCACAACCATCTGGAGCCCGGCACGGCCCTGGTCTCGCACGCCGTGGAGCCGGTCGCCATCATCGTCGCCGAACTCCTCGACAACGCGCTGCGGCACTCCGCGCCCGACACCGAAGTGGTGGTGAGCCTGGAGCACGTCCACCACGGCGTGTGCGTCACCGTCGACGACGCGGGCCTCGGCATGACCCGCGACGAACGCGACCGCGCCCAGCGGCTGGTGGCCGGCGACACCCCCATCCTCCTGACCGACCTGGGCGACCCGCCGCGCATGGGCCTGGCCGCGATCGGCCGTCTCACCCGCCAGTTCGACCTGGCCGTCGACGTCTCGTCGGCCTCCCCCTACGGCGGGGTGCGCGCGGTCCTGCGGGTCGACAGCCACCTGCTGAGCCGCCTCGACCCTGCCGACCGGCCCCCGGCCCCGAGCGCGCCGCGCACCACCCGCAGGCCCGTCCCCGCCGCCCCGGCTCCGGCCCCCGCCCCGGCCCCGGCCCCGGCGCATGCCTACGGCACGGAGGACGCCGTACCGGACGCGCCCGGGCACCGCGCACCCGCGGACGAGGACGGGCTGCCGCAGCGGCGGCGGCGCCCCCGCCCCGCGGCCGCGGCCGGGCCGCCGACGGCGCCCGAGCCGACGCGGCCGGCCCGGCGGCCGGAGGAGTCCGCGGCGGCGCTCGGCGCACTCCAGACGGGCACCGCGGCGGCGCGCGCCGACGCCGGTACCGCACCCGTGGCCGCCGCCCGGCCGGTGTCCCGCGACACCGGCCGCACCAGCCATACCGACCACACCGACCACACCGACCACGAAGGGGGCGCGGCATGACCAGCCGCAACACGGGCGACACGGCATGGGTACTGGAGCCGATCCTCCAGGTGCCGCACGTGGTGGCCGCCGTCATGCTGACCCGCGACGGGCTCGTGACGGGGTACACCGACGCGCTGTCGCAGCCGTCGGCGGAACGGGTGGCCGCGATCACCAGCACCGTGCAGGGGGCGTGCCGGACGGCTGCGGCGGCGTTCGCCGACCGGGAGAAGGCCGAGGTGCGCCAGGTCGTCATCGAGTCCGACCACGGCTACGTGCTGATCGTGCCGACGGACCACGGCACCTGCGTCGCCGCGTACGGCGACGGCGAGGTGCGTCTGGACCTGCTGGCGCACCGGGTGCACTCCCAGGTGGCGCGACTGGGCGAGAAGGCCATGACGGCCGCGCCCCGAGGAGCCGACGACCGCGCTCCGGCGTGACCGCCCGCCCGGCCGGCCGTCCCCTGGTTCCCGCGTACCTGTCGACCGGCGGGGTGGCCAGGCCCAGCCGTCCGCACCTGGAGCGGCTCTCGGTGCTCGCCCGCACCGGCGAGCACCCGCCGCCCGGACTGCCCGCCGCCCAACTCGCCCTGCTGGAAGCCCTGGAGGAGGGCTCGCTGGCGGTGGTGGAGGCGGCGGCGCTGCTCGGGCTGCCGGTCTCCGCGGTGCGGGTGCTGGCGGCCGGGCTCGCCGACCTGAACCTGGTCCACACCCGCGCGCCGATCCCGCCCGCCGACCGCTTCGACCCCGACCTGCTGAAGAGAGTGGCCGATGGCCTCCGCGCCCTCAAACACGCCTAGCGCCGGCACCCCTGGCGCGGTCCACCAGCCCGACACCGCCCGTGACCTGGTGAAGATCCTGGTCGCCGGGCCGTTCGGGGTGGGCAAGACGACCCTGATCGACTCGGTGTCCGAGATCCGCCCGCTGCACACCGAGGAACCCCTCAGCGAGGCGTCCGCGCGGGTGGACGACCTGGCCGGGGTGCGGGACAAGGCCACGACGACCGTCGCCATCGACTTCGGCCGGATCAGCCTGCCCGGCGGGGTGGTCCTCTACCTGTTCGGCACCCCGGGACAGGAGCGGTTCCGGTCGCTGTGGGACGACATCGCCCACGGGGCGCTCGGCGCGCTCGTCCTGGTCGACGGCCGCCGGCTCGACGCGTCGTTCGACGTACTGGGCCTGGTGGAGGAGAGCGGACTGCCGTACGCCGTCGCCTTCAACGCCTTCCCGGACGCGCCCCGGCACCACGGCGAGGAGCGGCTGCGGCGCGCCCTGGACCTGGAGGCGTCCACCCCTTTGGTGACCTGCGACGCGCGGGACGCGGACTCCTCCGTCGACGCGCTGCTCGCGCTGGTCGACCATCTGATCACCCGCGACCCGGCGGAGGCCCGGTGACCACCTACCCCCCGGACCGGCACGACTTCTCGCGTTCGGCTCCCGTGCGGCTGTGGGAGGACGGCTTCGCGTCGGACCCGCGGCGCCACTACGCCGCCCTGAGCGCCCAGGGCCCCATCGGGTGGGCGGAGTTGGCGCCCGGTGTGCCGGCGTACCTGGTCACGGACCGGCGGGCGGCGCTGGACGTGCTGCACGACGAGGAGACGTTCTCGCACGATCCACGCGCCTGGGAGGCAACCGTCCCGGCGGACTCCCCGGTGCTCGGCATGATGCGGTGGCGGCCCAATGCCCTGTTCGCCGACGGCGCCGCGCACGTCCGCTACCGGACCACCCTCATCGACGTGTTCGACCTGGTGGAGCCGCACGACCTCCGGGCGCGGGTGCACCGGGCGGTGCGCCTGCTGGTGGACCGGATCGGGCCGCACGGCGAAGCCGATCTCGTCGCGGACTTCTCGCGGCCGCTGATGGCGCTGGTGTTCAACGACCTGTTCGGGCTGCCGGACAGCGCCGGCGACCGGCTCGAGGCGGGTCTGGGCAAGATGATGGAAGGCGGTGCGCAGGCCGCCGAGGGTGAGGCGGAGTACGCCCGGTACGTCCTGGAGCTGATCGCGGCCAAGGCCGAACGGCCCGGCGACGACCTGCCCAGCCGGCTCCTCGGCCATCCCGCCGGACTCACCGGCGAGGAGGTCACCTGGCAGGTGTTCCTCACCCTCGGCGCCGGCTACGAACCGACCGCGAACCTGCTGTCCAACACCCTGTCGCGGATCCTGGGCAACCCGCTCTACTACTCCACCCTCACCAGCGGCGCCCGCCCCGTCATGGACGCGGTGGTCGAGGTGCTGCACCACGAGACGCCCCTGGCCAACTACGGCGTCTACTACGCGCGCCGGCCCGTCTCCTTCCACGGGGTGTGGCTGCGCGACGCCGTGCCGGTGGTGGTGTCGTACGGGGCGCTCGGTGTCTTCGCCGAGCGGGAGGCGGCCACGGACCGTCACCCCCACGACGCCTCGCACCTGTCGTGGGGCGCCGGACCGCACGCCTGCCCGGTGAAACAGCACACGCTGCTGCTCGTCACCGAGGCGATCGAGCGGCTCACCCAGTGGCTGCCCGACCTCGACCCGGTGCTGCCCCGCGAGCGGCTCTCCTGGCGGCCGGGGCCCTTCCACCGCTCCCTGAGCGCGCTGCCCGTCCGCTTCAGTCCTCGCGCCACCGACCATCCGGGAGTCCCTTCGTGACCGTGACCGACCGCACCGTCCTCGACCCGTTCGGCTCCGACCTGCACGCGGAGAGCGCCCGGCTGCGCGCGCTCGGCCCGGTCGTGCCCGTCGAACTGCCCGGCGGCATCCCCGCCTGGGCGCCCACGGGGTACGACACCCTCAAGGCGCTGATCCTCGACCCGCAGGTCAGCAAGGACCCGCGCCAGCACTGGCGGTTGTGGCCGGAACTGGGCGAACACCCCTCCTGGGGCTGGATCCTGGGCTGGGTCGGCGTGGTCAACATGCTCTCCACCTACGGCGCCGACCACGCCCGGCTGCGGCGCCTGGTCGCCCCGAGCTTCACGCACCGCCGCACCGAGTCGCTGCGGCGGCGGGTGGAGGCGATCACGGCGGAGCTGCTGGACGGCCTCGACCGGGGCGGGGACGCGGTCGACCTGAAGGCCGCGTTCGCCCATCCCCTGCCGATGCGGATCATCTGCGAACTGTTCGGCGTGCCCGAGGACATGCGCGAGGACCACGTCCGGCTGGTCGCCTCGATCATGGACACCACCGATCCCACCCCGGAGCACGCCGCGCGTGTCCAGGAGCGGATCGGTTCGGTCCTCGGCGGGCTCATCGCGTACAAGAGCGCGCACCCCGGCGACGACATGACCACCGAGCTGATCCGGGTGCGCGACGAGGAGGGCGACCGGCTCGGCGACGAGGAGCTGCTGTACACGCTGCTGCTGGTGATCGGCGCCGGGTTCGAGACGACCGTGAACCTCATCGGGAACGCCGTGGTGGCGCTGCTGGGCGCGCCCGAGCAGCTGGCGGCCGTGCGGCGCGGGGACGTCGGCTGGGACGCGGTGGTCGACGAGACCCTGCGGCTGCACCCGTCGATCGCCACGCTGCCGCTGCGGTTCGCCGTCACCGACCTGAAGGTGGGCGACGTGACGATCCCGGCCGGGGACGCCATCGTCACGACGTACGCGGCGGCGGGCGTGGACCCGGCGCACTACGGCGCGGACGCGGAGGTCTTCGACGCGGCGCGCCGGGCGGACGACCACCTGTCCTTCGGGATCGGCGTGCACCGGTGCATCGGCGCCCCGCTGGCCCGGATGGAGGCGCTCACCGCGCTGCCCGCCCTGTTCGACCGGTTCCCCCGGCTGCGACTGGACGCGGACGCCGGAAAGCCGGCGCAGGTGCCGTCGTTCATCGCGAGCGGCTGGCAGGAGATCCCGGTCCGGCTGCGCGGCTGACCGCGCTCCCGCGGCCCCCCGGCATCGCGGGGGTGCGACCGGTCCCCCGTTCCGGTCGAACCCCCGCGGCACGTCGAACCTACGTGCCGGGCGTGCCGCCTGTGAATCGTGCCGGTGCCCGCTCCCGGGGCTCCAGGGCTCACCTGTGCACAGGTGCGTCCGGATGGCCCGATTACGCCTGATGGCGGCCGGGGCGCGGGGACGGGCGTCGGGAGGGCCGCGGGTCGGCGTGCAGGCCGGGCGGGCTGAGGGCCCCGGTCACGAGGTGGGCCAGAACGACCTCGTAGAGGTCGCTGCCCGCGGCGAGGAGCCGGCGTTCGAGGACGGGTTCGGCGCCGCGTACGTGTTCGCGGACCGTCTGGGCGTGCACGCCGAGGAACTGGGCGGCCCGTTCGGCGTTGCCGCCGGCGGCGATCCAGGCGCGCAGGGTTGTGCGCAGGTCGCGGCCGTCGGCGTCGAGGCGGGCGAGCAGACCGTGCGCCCAGGTGCGCAGCGCGGGCCCGGTGAGCAGGTCGGCGAGGCGGGCGGGCCCGGCGGCGGGGTGGCGGTCCTCGGTCAGGCAGGCCTCGGTGTTCAGGGCGAGGTGCACGGCGGCGCGGACGGCCAGGTCGGAGAAGTCCGCGCCGAGGAGGTTCTCCACGCGTTCCATGCGCGCGCGGACGGTGTTGCGGCTGACGCCGAGCACCTTCGCCGCGCTGACGGCGGTGAACTCCAGGCCCAGCCGGGTGGTGGCGAGGAGTTCGGCGCGGGTGTGGTGGGCGAGGGTGTCGAGGGGGCCCAGCAGGCGGGTGGTCCAGGCGCGCAGCGCGGCGGGGTCCATCAGCCGCTCGGGGTGGGTACGTTCGGCGTAGACGGCCGTCTTGTCGGGGCGGAAGCGGGCGACGGCGAGCGCGCTGACCGCCTGCCCGTAGGCGGCGGCGGTGTGGGCGAGGCTCTGGCGGGCGCTGCCGCCGAGGAAGGTGTCGCGCCGCCGGTGGCACAGCGCGCGCAGGTCGGCGCCCGCGGCGTCGCGCGGGGTCAGCACGATGACGTGGGCGTCCACGGCCGGGCAGCGCACGACCAGGCTCTGTTCGCGGGTGGCCTCGATGCAGGCCTCGGCCAGCCGGTCCCGGTCCGCGGGACTGCTCTCGACGACGTAGACGCACGCGGTGTCGGTGTCGAGGAGGCCGGGCCACAGGCCCGCGGCGACCCTGCGGGCCGCACTCGTGTCCTCGACCATGAGCAGCTGGAGGATGGCCAGGCGCAGGTCGGAGGTGGCGCGCGCGAGGCGGTGTCCGGTGGCGGTGGTGCGCTGGGCGCGCAGCAGGAGTTCGAGGGCGGCGGCCGTGTGGGTCACGATGTCGGCGGCGCGCCGGTCGAAGGACTCGGTCCGGGCGACGGCGAGCACGCCGGCCGCGGCGGGCGGCGGCAGTTCGACACGGATCATCCGCAGGTGGCGGCCGTCGCCCTCCCAGGAGGCGGAGGCGAGACGGCCGGTGACGATGTCCGTCACCAGAGTCTCGTCGAGCGGTGTGGGCGCTCCCGCGAGGAGCGTGCCGTTCTCGTCGCGCAGGGAGACGGCCGCGTCGACGGTGGTGCCGAGCCAGTCGACGATCCTGGCGACGTCGCGTCCGGCGGGACGCAGGTGGTCCAGCAGTTCCTGCGCCCACGTCGGGTCGGCGTGCCCCGGCACCGTCACACCCGTGTGACGGTGCCCGTCGTCCAGGCCGGTCATGTCGGCGCACTCCTCGTCCCTCACAGCCCGTCCGGACCGAATCAGTCATATCGGTCAGGGACGTTACCTCACCGTCGCCGGAACCGGCCCGGACCGCGTCCGGCTCCGCCCACGGCAGGGCGGAGCGGACCGGACAAGCGGAACGCGGCTGGAGTGGGACAGGCCGGGCGGGACGGGCCGGGCGGGACAGGCCAGGCGGGACAGGCCGGGCGGTGGTGCGCGCCCTCCCCCGCGCAGGGGTGACTCCCGGCACCGAGGGGCGAAGCGCCTCGATCCGCCCCGCCGGTACGGCGCGGGGCGGATCGAGGCGGGTGCGGTCGTGTCAGTGGGCGGAGGCGGAGGACCTGCCGCCCAGGCCCGCGGCGGCCAGTACCGCGCCGACCAGGCACAGCAGGCCCGTGACCAGGGAGGCCGTGTGCAGGCCGTTCATGAAGGCCTGGCCGCTGCCTTCGACCACGGCCGCCCGCAGCTGCTCCGGCATGTTCCCGGAGACCGGGGCGACGCCCATGGCGACCGCGTCCTTGGCTTCTTCGAGCCTGGCGGCCGTGGCCGCGGGGACCCCGGCCCGGGTGAGTTCGCCGCCGAGCGTGGAGCCGGCCTCGGCACTGATCACGGAGACCAGGACGGAGGTGCCGAGGGCGCCGCCGATCTGGAGTGTGGTGGCCTGGAGGCCGCCCGCGACCCCGCCGTCCCGGACCGGGGCGTTGCCGACGATGGCGTCCGAGGAGGCGGCCAGCACCATGCCGACGCCGAGGCCGAGCGCGACGAACGGCGGCCACATGGTGGCGTACGAGGAGTCCGTGGACCAGGTGAGCAGGCCGAAGCAGGCGGCGGCCTGGAGGATCATGCCCAGCGGCATGCAGAAGCGGGCGCCGAAGCGGCCGGTGAGGGCCGCGCCGAGGGGGGAGGCGACCAGCGAGGCGAGGCTGAGCGGGAGGGTGCGCACACCGGCCTCGACGGGGGTGTAGCCGCGCACGTTCTGCAGGTACAGCATGATGAAGAAGATCGCGCCGAGCAGCACGAAGAAGTTGAGCGCGGTGATGACCGCGCCGACGGTCAGCGAGCGGTTGCGGAACAGACGCATCGGCAGCAGCGGATGCTCGACGCGGGTCTCGTACCGGCCGAAGACGGCGAGGACGAGGAGTCCGGCGAGGAGGGCGCCCCAGGTGCCCGCGGAGGTCCAGCCCCAGGTCTCCCCCTTGACGACGCCGAGGACGAGGACGATCAGACCGACGGCGAGCAGCAGGACGCCGGGGACGTCGAAGCGGTGGTGTCCGGTGGAGTTCCGCGACTGCGGCAGGACGAGGGCGCTGAAGGCGAACGCCACGACGCCGATGGGCAGGTTGATGTAGAAGACCGACTCCCAGTCGACGTGCTCGACGAGCAGGCCGCCCACGATCGGGCCGAGGGCGGTGGAGACGGCGGACACCATGGCCCAGATGCCGACGGCCATGCCGAACTTCTTCGGCGGGAACACCGCCCGCAGCAGCCCCAGGGTGTTGGGCATGAGCAGGCCGCCGAAGACGCCCTGGAGGGCGCGGAAGGCGATGACGCCGGTGATGGAGCCGGACAGTCCGATGGCGACCGAGGAGACGGCGAAGCCGGCGACGCCGACGAGGTAGAAGGTGCGCCGGCCGAAGCGGTCGCCGAGTTTGCCGCCGAGGATCAGGGTGGCGGCCAGGGCCAGCAGATAGGAGTTGGTGACCCACTGGAGGTCGGCGGTGGAGGCCTGGAGGTCGCGGCCGATCTCGGGATTGGCGATGGCGACGACGGACGCGTCCAGCTGGACCATGAACAGGCCGAAGGCGACCGCGCAGAGGGTGAGCCAGGGGTTGGAGCGGAAGCGGCCGGTGGCCGACGGCCGCGCGGCGGCGGGCGCGGGCACGCCGGAGTGATCCACGGTGGTGGACGGCATGGGAGAGCCTTGTCTGTGTACGGGGATGGCGCGACGGGGGTGGTGCGACGGAGGTTCCGCGGAAGGGTGGGACGGGTGCGCCGGGGAGGTGGACGGCGCCCACCGGGGGCGCACCCGTCAGGAGCGGCGTCCGAACCGGCGGCACCGGCCACCGGGACGCCCACGGGGGCGGCGACCGCAGGGGGCGGCACCCGTGAACGGCGGCGCCCCCGGGACGCGGCGCCGGAGGTACCGGGCACCGCCCGCCCGGCCGGGAACAGGCCGGGCGGGCCTGCCCCGGTTCAGTGCGCGGCGGCGTGCAGGTGGCGCGTCAGGGAGGTGAGGGCGCCGATCGCGGAGCCGAGGGCGTCCATCTCACCGTCGGTGAGGCAGAGCAGGGCCTCGGAGAGACAGCCGGTCTCCAGGTCGCGGACCTCGGCGAGGCGCTGCCGGGAGGTCGCCGTCGGATACAGGTGGGCGACGCGCTTGTCGGTGCCGTCCTGGCGGCGCTCCAGCATGCCCCGCTCGGTCATCTGGGAGACCAGCGCGCTGACGTTGTTGGGCTTCATCAGCAGGGCGTCGGCGGCCTCGCGCACGGTGGCGCCCTCGTGCTGTGCGACGAACCGCAGCAGCAGGAGCTGTCCCTCGGGCGGCTTGGGGTGCGGGTAGGTGGAACCCACCCGGCGGTCCAGGGCCCGGTGCAGCGCAGGGAGGCAGGCCGCCAGCTCGGAGGCCGTGCGGTCGGTGCCCCCGGAGGGCGCGCTGGTGTCGGACATGACAGCCAGGATAGGTATCCCTTCATACCCATGTCAAAAAGGGCCGGTCCCTCGCCGCACGGCATAAGCTCCCCCAATGGCGAAGTACTACGACGTTCACCCCGACAACCCGCAGCCCCGCACCATCGCCCAGGTCGCGGCGGCCATCCGGGCGGACGCGCTGATCGCGTACCCGACGGACTCCTGCTACGCGCTCGGCTGCCGGATCGGCAGCCGGGACGGCGTCGACCGGATCCGGGCCATCCGCGAACTGGACGACAAGCACCACTTCACCCTGGTCTGCCAGGACTTCGCGCAGCTCGGGCAGTTCGTGCACGTCGACAACGACGTGTTCCGCGCGGTCAAGGCCTCCACGCCCGGCAGCTACACCTTCATCCTCCCGGCGACGAAGGAGGTGCCGCGCATGCTCCAGCACCCGAAGAAGAAGACGGTGGGCGTGCGCATCCCCGACCATGTCGTCACCCAGGCACTGCTCACCGAACTCGGCGAACCCCTGCTGTCCAGCACGCTGCTGCTGCCGGGCGAGGAGGAGCCGATGACCCAGGGCTGGGAGATCAAGGACCGGCTCGACCACTCCGTGGACGGGGTGCTCGACTCCGGGGAGTGCGGCACCGAGCCGACCACGGTCATCGACTTCTCGGGGGGCGAGGCGGAGATCATCCGCTACGGAGCGGGCGACGCCTCGCGCTTCGAGTAGGCCCGGGCGGCCAGGGACGGGGGCGCCGGGTCCCGGCGCGGCCGATGTCGATGGCTCATGCAACGATACCGGCGGGCCGGACCGCCGCCGGACCGGCCGACCGCCCGCCGTGAACCGCGCAGAGAGGCACCCCCGCATGACCTCCGTACAGGGAACAGCCGTCGACGTCCCCACCGGGGACGGCGTCGCGGACGCCTACTTCTCCCACCCCGTCGACGACGCGCCCCGTCCGGGTGTGCTGCTGTACCAGGACGCCTTCGGGCTACGGCCTCAGCTGCGGGCGATGGCCGACCGGCTGGCCGGGGCCGGGTACGCGGTGCTGGTGCCGAACGTCTTCCACCGCCACGGGCGCAGCCCCGTCGTGGAGATGCCCGACTTCATCGACCCGGCGGCCCGCCCGGAGATCTTCGAGAAGCTGGGCCCGGTGATGCGCTCCCTGACCGACGACCTGGCGATGCGGGACGCCGGCGCCTGGCTGCGCTGGCTGGCCGAGAGCCCGCTGGTGGCGGCGGGGCCGGTGGCGGTGACCGGGTACTGCATGGGCGCCCGCCTCTCCCTGCTGACCGCGGGCACCCATCCCGAGCGGGTCGCGGCGGCGGCCGGGTTCCACGGCGGGCGGCTGGCGACCGAGGCGCCGGACAGCCCGCACCTGGTGGCCGGCCGGGTGACCGCCGAGCTGTACTTCGGCCACGCCGACGGCGACCCCTCGCTCCCGCCCGAGCAGCAGGAGCGACTGGAGAAGGCCCTGACGGCGGCCGGTGTCCGCCACCGCTGCGAGGTCTACGAGGGCGCTCCCCACGGCTTCACCCAGGCCGACACCGCCGCCTACCGGGAGGCGGCCTCCGAGCGGCACTGGGCGGCGCTGCTGGACCTGCTCGAGCGCACCTTCTGACTCCGGCGGACTCCGACCGGCCTCGGCCGGCTCCGGCCGCCTTCGCATGCTCCGTCGGCCTCGGACCGTGTCCTGCGTGGTGAGGCCGACGAGCCGCCCGCAGCGGCGGGGCGCCGGCGGGACCGGGAAAGGCCGGGTGGCCGCGGGGACGGCGCCGGCGGCGAGGGCCGGGTCGGCGGTGGCCGGACAGCCGGGACATCGCCCGTTCGACGACTTCGACGGCGCCCCCGTCGTTCGGCGGCGCCCTCGTCGTCAGCCGGCCCCGGTGCCCCCCCCCGCGGGCGATCCGCACGCCGGTCCGTCTGCCGCGCGGCCCTCTGCACCGCCGGCTGCGGCCTCCGTCCCGGGTGCCGTCGCGTACGCGAAAGTCCGGCGGGGCCCGGCCCCGTGCGACGAACAGGAACGCCCCGGGCGGCACCCGCTCGACAGCCGGCGAACGGCACTCCCCGGAGCGGGTCGGCCGCTCGGGCGGGAAGCCGGTGAAGAACGCCGGCCGAGGGCTCGAGCCGGCTCGTGCCGGACGACCGGCGGGGCCGGTTCACGCCGGTGCACGCAGCGCACCGGGCGCGGGCACGAGCGCCTCACGAACAACTCCACACGCTCTACCGGTGCCCACGGGCGGTGGAAATGATGAGCACGCCGCACACGAACCAGGTGATCCGCACCCCTGTGCCTCGGCCAGGCGGACGTGCGGCGGAAGGAGCCCACGGTGTTGCTTCTCATCTCCCCGGACGGTGTCGAGGAGGCCCTCGACTGCGCGAAGGCGGCGGAGCACCTCGACATCGTCGACGTCAAGAAGCCCGACGAGGGCTCGCTCGGCGCCAACTTCCCCTGGGTCATCAGAGAGATCCGCGACGCGGTCCCGGCGGACAAACCGGTGTCCGCCACCGTGGGAGACGTCCCGTACAAGCCCGGCACGGTGGCCCAGGCCGCGCTCGGCGCGGTCGTCTCGGGCGCCACGTACATCAAGGTCGGTCTCTACGGATGCACGACGCCCGATCAGGGCATCGAGGTCATGCGCGCGGTCGTCCGGGCGGTGAAGGAACACCGCCCCGAAGCGCTCGTCGTCGCCTCCGGCTACGCCGACGCCCACCGGATCGGCTGCGTCAACCCGCTCGCCCTGCCCGACATCGCCGCCCGCTCCGGCGCCGACGCGGCCATGCTCGACACCGCCGTCAAGGACGGGACACGGCTGTTCGACCACGTTCCGCCGGACGTCTGCGCCGAGTTCGTCCGGCTGGCCCACGCGGCCGGCCTGCTCGCCGCCCTCGCGGGCAGTGTCCGGCAGACCGACCTCGGTCCGCTGACCCGTATCGGCACGGACATCGTGGGCGTGCGCGGAGCGGTATGCGAGGGCGGCGATCGCACGACGGGAAGGATCCAGCCGCACCTGGTGGCCGCCTTCCGGGCGGAGATGGACCGCCGGGCCCGGGAGCACGCGGCCGGCGTCCCCGCCGTGAACTGACCGACCGCATGCCGACCTCCGAGCCCGACCGCGCCCCCGGACGCCGGGCCGCGTGTTTCGCCGTCGTCGACCCGGCCACCGGGGAGACCTTCGACGAGGCCCCCGACCAGCGGCCGGACGCGTTGGACGCCGTGGTCGACCGGGCCCGCCGGGCCTGGCACGGCTGGCGCGCCGATCCCGCCGCCCGCACCGTCGCGTTGCGCGGGGCGGCCGACGCCGTGGAGACGGCCGGCGACGACCTCGCCCGGCTGCTCACCCGGGAACAGGGCAAGCCCCTGGCCGAGTCGTCCGCGGAGGTCGCCCGTACGGCGGCCCGCCTGCGCCACTTCGCGGCCCTGGCCCCCAGAACCCGGCGGATCACCGACGGCCGGCCCGTGCACAGCGAGATCCGCTGGCGGTCCCTCGGTCCCGTCGCCGCGATCGTGCCGTGGAACTTTCCCCTCCAGCTCGCGGCGGCGAAGTTCGCGCCCGCGCTCGCGGCGGGCAACACCGTGGTCCTCAAACCGTCCCCGTTCACCCCTCTCGCCACCCGGCTGCTCGGCTCCGTCCTCGCCGCGGCCCTGCCCGAAGACGTACTGACCGTCGTCACGGGCCAGGAACCCCTCGGCGCCCGCCTCGCCTCCCACCCGGGCATCCGCCACGTCACCTTCACCGGCTCGGTGCCCACCGGGCGGGCCGTCGCCGAAGCGGCTGCCGCCTCGCTCGCCC
Source organism: Streptomyces sp. NPDC017202 (assembly GCF_044331705.1). Lineage (NCBI taxonomy): Bacteria > Bacillati > Actinomycetota > Actinomycetes > Kitasatosporales > Streptomycetaceae > Streptomyces > Streptomyces sp. NPDC017202. The sequence goes on from NZ_JBIRNP010000011.1 coordinate 243,791, forward strand.
GGGTCACCCTGGAACTGGGCGGCAACGACGCCGCCGTCCTGCTGGACGACGTCGAGGTGGACCGGATCGCGGACCGGCTGTTCTGGGCCGCGTTCCGCAACTGCGAGCAGGTCTGCATGGCGGTCAAACGCGTCTACGCCCCGGCCCGGCTGCACGCCGAGGTCGTCGAAGCCCTCGCCCAGCGCGCGAGGAGCGTCGCCGTCGGGGCCGGCCTCGACCCGGACACCCGGCTGGGCCCGGTCAACAACGCCGCCCAGCTGGCCCGGGTCGAGCAGGTCACGGAGCGGGCCCTGGCGGACGGTGCCCGGGCGGCGGCCGGCGGGCGGCGGCTGGACCGGCCGGGCTACTTCTTCGCTCCCACGATCCTCACCGACGTCCCGCCCGGCAGCCCCGTGGTGACCGAGGAACAGTTCGGACCGGTCCTGCCGGTGCTGCCGTACCGGAGCGTCGACGAGGCCGTCGACGCGGCCAACGGCACCGCCTTCGGACTGGGCGGCTCCGTGTGGGGCACCGATCTCGACCGGGCCGAGGCGGTGGCCGACCGGCTCGAATGCGGCACTGCCTGGATCAACCACCACGCCGAACTGTCCCTCGCCCAGCCCTTCGCGGGCGTCAAGAACAGTGGTGTCGGCGTCGCGGGCGGACCGTGGGGGCTCTACGGCAACCTCCGGCCGTTCGTCGTCCACCGCCCGCGGGAGGAACGACGATGAGGTTCCAGGCGGCCGTACTGCGCTCCCACGAGGCCCCGTTCGCGATCGAGGAGGTGACCCTGCGCACGGAACCCGCCGACGGCGAGATCCTGGTCGAGATCGCGGGGTGCGGGATGTGCCGGACCGATCTCGCGGTCCGGCGATCGGCCGGTCGCAGCCCGCTGCCGGCGGTGCTCGGCCACGAGGGGGCGGGGGTGGTGGTGCACGCGGGCGGCGGCCCGGACACCGAGATCGGCGTCGGCGACCACGTCGTGCTGAGCTTCGACTCCTGCGGACACTGCCGGAACTGCCGCGGCGCGTCCCCCGCCCACTGCGACTCCTTCGCCTCCCTCAACCTCTTCGGAGGACGCGAGGAGGACGCGCCGCGCCTCACCGATGCGACCGGGCAGGCACTGGCCCCCCGGTGGTTCGGCCAGTCCTCGTTCGCCCGGTACGCGCTCGTCCCGGCCCGCAACGCCGTCCGGGTCGACCCCGCCCTGCCCGTCGAACTGCTCGGACCCCTCGGCTGCGGCTTCCTCACCGGCGCCGGAGCCGTGCTGAACACCTTCCGCGCCGGCCCCGGCGACACCCTCGCGGTCTTCGGCGCGGGAGCGGTGGGTCTGGCCGCGGTGATGGCGGCCACCGCCGCCGGCGTACTGACCGTGGCCGTCGATCGGCATCCCGGGCGGCTGGCCCTGGCCGAGCGGTTCGGTGCGGTCCCGCTGCCCGCCGCGACGGCCGGACTGCCCGAGCGGATCCGGCGGCTGACCGACGGCGGCGCACAGTACGCGCTGGACACCACGGCCTGGCCCCCGCTCGTCAACGACGCGCTCCACGCACTGCGCCCCACCGGCACCCTCGGTCTGGTGGCACGGCTCCACACCGCGCTGCCGCTCGAACCGGGCACGCTGGACAGGGGCCGCGGCATCCGCCACATCTGCGAGGGGGACGCCGTACCCGGACTGCTGATACCCCGGCTGACCGGGCTGTGGCAGGCCGGACGCTTCCCCTTCGACCAGCTGGTCCGCACCTATCCGCTGAGCGACATCAACGAGGCCGAACGCGACTGCGAGGCGGGCCGTGTGGTCAAGCCCGTCCTGCTCCCGGAGGGAAGAAGCCGGTGAACGGGACGTGCGGCACCGCGAACTCAGCGCACTCGACGAGCAGGCACCCGACAGTCCCCACTCCCGCCAACGGAGGAAACATGACCGGCACGGCGTCGCAGCACACGGACGGGGACGGCGTGGACGCGGGCGTGGGCCTGACCGCCCTCCTGGTCGCCGCGGCACGGGCGATCGAGACCCGCCGCCACGACAGCCTGGCCCAGGACGTCTACGCGGAACACTTCGTGCGCGCCGCCCCGGCGTGCGCGCACTGGCCGGTGCGCATCGAGGAGGTCCCGGACGGGGACGCCGACCCGCTGTGGGGGCGGTTCGCCCGCTACTTCGGCCTGCGGACCAGGGTCCTCGACGACTTCCTGCTCCGGTCGGTCCACACGGGCGCCCGCCAAGTGGTGCTGCTGGGCGCGGGGTTGGACACCCGCGCCTTCCGGCTGGACTGGCCGTCCGACTGCGTGGTCTTCGAGGTCGACAGGGCGGGCGTGCTGGCGTTCAAGCACCGGGTGCTCACGGACCTGTCGGCCGACCCGAAGGTGAAGCGCGTCCCCGTACCGGTCGACCTGCGCGCCGACTGGGTCGCGGTGCTCACCGCCGCCGGCTTCGACCCTGCCGCACCGAGCGTCTGGCTGGCCGAGGGGCTGCTCTTCTACCTGCCGGGCCGCGCCGAGACGTACCTCGTCGACACGGTGGACCGGCTGAGCGCCGAGGGCAGCGCGCTGGCGTTCGAGGCCAAGCTGGAGAAGGACCTGCTGGCGTACCGCGACAGCGCGATCTACACGGCGACACGAGAACGGATCGGCATCGACCTGCTGCACCTCTTCGACAAGGGACCACGACCCGACTCCGCGGGCGATCTGGCTGCCAAGGGCTGGTCCACCTCGGTGCACACCCCCTTCGACTTCACCCGCCGGCACGGACGCGGCCCCCTCCCCGAGCCGAACGACGCGCTGGAGGGGAACCGGTGGGTGTTCGCGCACAAGCCCCGGCCATGACACCCGCAGCGCCCGCGGCGAGCTCGCCGCGGGCGCCCCTTCGTGCGGATCTCGTGCACGTCTCGCACACAGTCATTGACATGCTCACACGCTGATGCGATCTTGAGAGCGCTCTCAACAGGTACGGACCAACCCCACAGGCCTACCCGCACGGAGGTGGAGAGTGCTTCGCACACTCAGGTCCCGGCTGGCGGCGGCGGCAGGAGCCGCCGCACTCGTCGGCACGTTGCTCACCCTGGGACCGCCGGCCCAGGCCGCCGTCCCGGCCACCGTCCCGCTCAAGATCACCAACAACTCGGGGCGGGGCGAACCCCTCTACGTCTACAACCTCGGCACCCTCCTGACGACGGGTCAGCAGGGCTGGGCCGACGCGAACGGCACCTTCCACGCGTGGCCCGCCGGCGGCAATCCGCCCACTCCGGCGCCGGACGCCTCGATCACGGGCCCGGCGGCCGGGCAGTCGGCCACCATCCGGATCCCCAAGTTCTCCGGCCGCATCTACTTCTCCTACGGCCAGAAGCTGGTGTTCAGGCTGACCACGGGCGGGCTCGTGCAGCCGGCCGTGCAGAACCCCGGCGACCCCAACCGGAACATCCTGTTCAACTGGTCGGAGTACACGCTCAACGACGCGGGGCTGTGGCTCAACAGCACCCAGGTCGACATGTTCTCCGCGCCCTACTCGGTCGGGGTGCAGCGCGCCGACGGGAGCACGGTGAGCACCGGCCGCCTCAAGGCGGGCGGCTACAACGGCTTCTTCAACGCCCTGCGCGGACAGGCCGGCGGCTGGGCGAACCTGATCCAGACCCGTTCCGACGGCACCGTCCTGCGGGCCCTGTCCCCGTTGTACGGCATCGAGACCGGGGCCCTGCCCCGTACCGTGCTGGACGACTACATCAACCGCGTCTGGCAGAAGTACGCGACCTCGACGCTGACGGTGACCCCGTTCGCGGACCAGCCGGGCACGAAGTACTACGGCCGGGTCTCCGGCGGCGTCATGAACTTCACCAACGGGTCGGGCGCCGTGGTCACCAGCTTCCAGAAGCCCGACGCGGACAGCGTGTTCGGCTGCCACCGCCTGCTGGACGCCCCCAACGACGCCGTGCGCGGGCCGATCTCCCGCACCCTGTGCGCCGGGTTCCACCGGTCCACCCTGCTGGTCAACGCGAACCAGCCGGACACCACGTCGGCGGGCTTCTACCAGGACGCGGTGACCGACCACTACGCCCGCGCGATCCACGCGCAGATGGCCGACGGGAAGGCGTACGCGTTCGCCTTCGACGACGTCGGCCATCACGAGTCGCTCGTGCACGACGGGTCGCCGCTCCAGGCGTACCTGACGCTCGACCCGCTGAACTGAGGGAGCGGCCCGCTGAACCGGGGGCGGCCGACGTCCCGCACGCGCAGGGAGCACGTGTGCGGGACGTCCGCCCGGAGGCCGGACCCGGTCACCCTCCCGACCGCCCCGCCCGGGACCGTTGTTACGGTGCACCGGTGTCCGACTCCTCACGCGATACCGCCGAAGGCGCCGGCTGGGGCGCCGACGACCCCGGCACCTACAAGCAGTTGATGCCCGCCGAGGTCCGCAGGATCTCGTGGCTGGACCCCAGGATGCTGTGGGCCGCGCGCAACGGCGTCCTGGCGTCCTGGTTCGGGGACCCCACCGGCCGTACGCGCGGCCGGTGGGTGGCCCAGCGGGCGGCGGCCGGGGCGCCGGCGGACAAGGTGATCCGGCGCCCGGACCCGGACCGCTTCTCCTTCATGGTGATCGGCGACACGGGCGAGGGCGACGACCCGCAGTACGCCGTCGTCCCCGGCTTCCTGAAAGTGGGTCAGGACACCGACTTCGCCGTCCTGGCCAGCGACGTCATCTATCCCGTGGGCGGCGCGGACGACTACGCCGGCAAGTTCTTCCGCCCGTACCGCGACTACCGGGCGCCGATCTACGCGATACCCGGCAACCACGACTGGTACGAGGACCTCGGCGCCTTCATGCGGGTCTTCTGCGGCGACGCCCCGCCGCTGCCCGAGGAGCCCGCGCCCCGGCCGTTCGGCCGGGCCTGGCTGCGCTCACGGCTGTGGCACCGCCCGCGCCACGGCGCCGGCGAACGGCTCGACGGGGCGAGGGCGTTGCGGGGCCGCCCTGACCAACAGGCCGTGCAGCCCGGCCCGTACTGGGCGATCGACTCCGGACCGGTGCGGATCATCGGCATCGACACCGGCCTGCTCGGCACCCTGGACGCCGAACAGGGCGCCTGGCTGCGGGAGGTGGCGCGCGGGCCGCGCCCGAAGATCCTGGTCACCGGCTCGCCGCTGTACGTGGACGGCGAGCACCACCCCTGCCCGATCGAGGGCGGCGGCACCGTCGACGAGATCGTGCGCGACCCCGCGCACCGGTTCGTCGCGGCGATCGGCGGCGACATCCACAACTACCAGCGCTACCCGGTGCCCCTGGCGGACGGCCGCACGCTCCAGTACGTCGTCGCGGGCGGCGGCGGCGCGTTCATGCACGCCACGCACACCATCCCGCGGGTCGCCGTGGCCGGGGTCACGGAGGCGGACTTCCGCTGTTACCCGCTGCGCGGCGACTCCCTCGCCTTCTACAGCCGCCTGTACGGCCGACGGCTGCGGCTGCGCCGGTTGTTCAGGATCACCGAGGCCGAGGCGACCGCGGTGATCGCCGAGCGGCTGGGCATCGCGCCGACCCGGGGCCCGGGCGGTCCGGTGCGGATCACCCGGCGGATCCGGCTGGTCGCCACCCTGCTGGGCACCGCCCGCCGGCCGGACCGCGGGGCACGGTTCCGGCTGCCCGTGCGCAAGATCTACACATCGCTGTTCTCCCCGAGTTCGGCGACGTACAGCCCGCCGTTCTTCAAGTGCTTCCTGCGACTGGACGTGAGCCCCGAGAGCGTGCGGCTGCGGTGTTTCGCGGCCACCGGCAACCGCGCGCAGGAGCTCGACCCGCCGGTCGAGGACGAGGTCGTCATCCCGCTGACCTGAGCCCTTGCTGCGACAATCACCCGAGCACGGTGTGCGCGCGGTGCCCGCCGTCGACGAGGGAGGACCCGATGCCGACCGCCCCCCGCCCGCTGCGCAAGCTGGGCTTCCTCACCATCGGCCTGTTCGACGAGGCCGACCCGCGCCGCGGGCACGAGACCACGCTGGAGATCATCGAGCTGGGCGAGCGGCTGGGCTTCGACAGCGCCTGGCTGCGCCACCGGCACCTCCAGTACGGCATCTCCTCCCCCGTGGCCGTCCTGGCGGCCGCCTCGCAGCGCACCAGCCGCATCGAGCTGGGGACCGCGGTGATCCCGCTGGGCTGGGAGAACCCGCTGCGGCTGGCGGAGGACCTCGCGACCGTCGACGTCCTGTCGGGGGGCCGGCTCAATCCGGGGGTGAGCGTCGGCCCGCCGATGCACTACGACCGGGTCAGGCAGGCCCTGTACCCGGACACCGCCGACGCCGAGGACTTCGGGTACGGCAGGGTGCGGCGGCTGCTCGACCTGGTGCGCGGCGAGCCCGCCACCGGTTTCCGCGGCAGCGAGGGCTTCGAGGTGTTCTCCGACCGTGTGCAGCCGCACTCCCCCGGCCTGGCCGGTCGCCTGTGGTACGGCGGCGGCAGCATCGGCTCGGCGCGGTGGGCCGGGGAGAACGGGGTGAACCTCCTCACCAGCAGCGTGGTGAAGGCCGAGGGCCCCGACGAGGCACGCGGCTTCGCCGACATCCAGCTCGCCCAGGTGCGGGCCTTCCGCGCCGCGCACCCCGACGGGGACGCGGCCCGCGTCTCGCAGGGCCTCGTCGTCGTCCCCACCGACTCCGCGACGCCCCGGCAGCGCGCGAAGTACGAGCGGTTCGCCGCCGAGCGCCTCCCGCGCACCGCGTCCCCGCAGGGCCCGGCCCGGCTGCTGTTCGCCCCGGACCTGGTCGGCACCTCCGCCGAACTCGCCGAACGCCTCCACGCGCACGCGGCGTTCCGCGAGATCGACGAGGTCGCCTTCGCCCTCCCGTTCGCCTTCGACCACGAGGACTACGTACAGATCCTCACCGACATGGCGACCGCGCTGGGACCGGCGCTGGGGTGGAAGCCGGGCGGCTGAGAACGGCCGCGGTACCGGCGGGTGCCGCCCTGTGTCCGCCGGGCGGCGGCCTCACCAGCGGCCCGGCTCCGTCCCCGTGACCGGTCGCGACGGCTCGCCGTCCACGCCGACCGGGACGTCTCCCGCGAGCATCACGCGGTGCATGGTGCGCGGGAAGCCGAGGTGGGCGTTGTCGGCCGGGGCGAGGTGGATGGTGGCGCGGTTGTCCCAGAAGGCCACGCTGCCCGGTTCCCAGCGGAAGCGCACCGTGTACTCGGGGCGGGTCGCCTCCGCGAGCAGCAGCTCCAGGATCGCGGCGCTCTCCGCGCGGGAGAGGCCGGCGATCTGCTCGACGTAGTAGCCGTTGACGTTGAGGATCCGCTCGCCGGTCTCGGGGTGGACCCGTACCAGCGGGTGCACGGAGGCGACCTGGTGGTCGAGGAGGTGACGGACGTAGGCGTCGTCGCCGGGGCGGGGCTGGTAGCCCACGCCGAGGCGGTGTTCGGCGCGCAGTTGCCCGGCGAAGCGGCGCAGGGGCGCGGAGAGGCCGGCGTAGGCGGCGGCCAGGTTGGACCAGGTGGTGTCACCGCCGTACGGGGGGACCGTCTCGGCGCGCAGGATCGTCGCGGCGGGCGGGTCGACGCGCGCGCCGTGGTCGCAGTGCCAGCCGCGCAGCAGGGTGTGGCGGCGGCGCCGCAGCCATTCGTCGTGCTCCATGCCGAACCGGCCGCCGAGTTCCAGCCGGTCGGCGGTGGTCTCGATCTCGGGGAAGTCCGCCGGGGAGGCGCTGCCGCGCCGGGGCAGGACGACCGGTTCGCCGAACCGGCGGGCGAACGCCACGTGCCCGGCGTGGTCCAGGCGCTGCCCGCGGAAGAAGACCACCTTCCAGCGCAGCACCGCCGCCCTGATCGCGGCGACCTGTGCGTCGCCGAGGCCGTCGGCCAGGTCGACGCCGTCGATGTCGGCGCCGATGTGCCCGGCGGCCGGCCGGAGCGTCAGACCGGCGTCCCGTACGGCCTCCTCCAGCGCCTCGTCGAGGGCCGCGACCACCGTCGTGTGCGCCGGAGCGCCCCCTGCCGTGCCCTGCGCCCCGTCCCTCGCCACGTGCTCCGCCCCGTCCCTCGCCTCGCTGTCGAACCCGGTCGTCATGCTCGCTCCGCTCGTCCTCGCAGCCGGTACGGCTCCTCGAAGATCGTGACAGCGAATCGACGCCGTGACGACAGCGCCTCCGTCCCCGCCCCTCCGGTTGATCCCGGGGCCGAGCCGAGGACGGGCCGGGGCCCCGGCGGCGTCGCGGCCCCGTACGACTATCGGGCGCGATGGGCGCGCAGCACCTCCAGGGCGCGGTCGGCGTGGGTGTTCATCCGCAGTTCACTGCGGACGGCCGCCAGGACGGTGCGGTCCTGGCCGATGACGAAGGTGACGCGTTTGGTGGGGGCCAGGGAGAAGCCGCGCTTCACGCCGAACCGTTCCCGCACGGTGCCGTCGGCGTCGGACAGCAGCGGCATGCCGAGCGTGTGGCGGCCGGCGAACTCCTGCTGCCGGTCGACGGAGTCGCCGCTGATGCCGACGGGACGCGCGCCGACGGCGGCGAACTCGGCGGCGAGGTCGCGGAAGTGACAGGCCTCCGCGGTGCAGCCGGCGGTGAGGGCGGCGGGGTAGAAGAAGAGGACGACGGGTCCCTCGGCGAGCAGTTCGGTGAGCTTGCGGACGGTGCCGGTCTCGTCCGGCAGCGCGAAGTCCTCGACCAGGTCACCGGTCTCGAGTGCCTTGCTCACGGGGTTCCCTCCGTCTTCCGCGTGTTCCGTGCGACGTCGCGGGCCCACAGCACGAGGGGCACCTGAAGGGGCAGCCGGCCGAAGGCGGCGGCCTTGAGCGGGGCCGGGCGGTGGCGCCAGTCCACGGCCATCTTGACGTTGGCGGGGAAGACGCCGGCGAAGAACGCGGCCGTCGCCAGCGCGGCCCTCCTGCGGGTCGCGGGCAGGGCGACACCGGCGGCCAGGGCCAGTTCGACGGCGCCGCTCGCGTACGTCCAGGTCCGTGGCGAACCCGGCAGGGAGCGCGGCACGATCGCGTCGAAGGTGCGCGGCGCGGCGAAGTGGGCGACGCCCGCGGAGGCCAGGAGGCCCGCGAGCAACAGGGGTGAACGGTGGGACCGGGGCACGGCTCTCTCCTCTGACGGCCTGGCGCGCGAGATTACCGGAGAGTAGAGACCGCTCCGTCGGCGGGGTCCGGCCCACGGGGCGGGATCCGTCGGCCGCCGTCCGCCCGTGCCCCGGCCGATCGCCTCGCGGCCCGCGCGGACGGGCCGGCCGGAGTCACCCTCACGGCGGACGGGCGCGGCGGACCGTACGGCGGAACGAGTACGCCGGATGTGCGGCGACCGCACGACGACACGGGGCGTCACGTCCGTCACCATGGGAGCACCCCCCACCGGACCACGGCCGGGTGCCCCGGCCGGCCCGCGGCACGGCCCCCGAGAACGGACCCCATGACCATCCGCGTACTGCTCGCCGACGACCAGGCCCTGCTGCGGGCCACCTTCCGGATCCTCATCGACTCCTGCGACGACATGGAGGTCGTCGCCGAGGCCGCCGACGGCGCCGAAGCGGTCGGACTGACCCGCGAGCACCGGCCGGACGTCGTCCTGATGGACATCCGCATGCCCGGCACCGACGGCCTCGCCGCCACCGCCGCGGTCTGCGCCGACCCGGACCTGTCCGCCACGCGCGTGCTGATCCTGACGACCTTCGAGATCGACGAGTACGTCGCCGCCGCGCTGCGCTCCGGCGCGAGCGGCTTCCTCGGCAAGGACGTCACCGCCGACGCCCTCCTCGACGGCATCCGCACCGTGGCCTCCGGCGAGTCCCTGCTGTCCCCGCTCGCCACCCGCGCCCTGATCACCCGTTTCCTCACCTCCCCCGCCGAGGGCGCCCGGCTCGCCGCGCCCGACGACCTGTCCGTGCTCACCGCACGCGAACGCGAGGTGATGGCCTGGGTGGCCGAGGGCCACTCCAACGACGAGATCGCCGAGAAGCTGTTCGTGAGCCCGCTGACGGTGCGCACCCACGTCCACCGCGCCATGACCAAGCTGGGTGCCCGCGACCGTGCCCAACTGGTCGTCATCGCCTACCAGACGGGCCTGGTCCAGGCCCCGCCGCTGCCGCCGGGCAGCCACCTCTGACCGGCGGGGCCGCGCCGGCTTCCGGTTGCCCCGCTCCTGGGCGGGTCCGGCCCGGGCGCCGGTGAAGACGGCACGGGCCGCCGCGACCGCCTTCGTGCGCCTGGTGCCGTTCGGCGCGGGGTGACCCTCTGACGCCCGAGGAGCCGTCGGCCGACCTCCGGGCTTCCCCCAAGTTTGCTGACATGGTGTCAGAAGCCATTTATTGGGCTGCGCTTCACCACCGGGACGCCCGCGACCCCTTGGCGCGGAACTGAAGATCGGGGAAGCTGAACTCCCTTTTCCCCCACAGCCGTTCGGCTGCGCCCGGTCCTGAGGAGGACGCAGTGTCGTCACCCACGTTCAAGAAGCACCGCAGGAGGTGGCTCACCGGGCTCGCCGGTGCCGCCGCGCTCGTCGTCGCCGTCCCCACGATCGCCCACGCCGCCCCGCCCACGGCCCTCCCGGCCAACGCCGAAGCGGGCGAGCGCGCGTACCTGCCCGCCTTCGACTACGACACGGACGGCTGCTACTCGACCCCCGCGATCGGCCCCGACGGAACCGTCAACGGCGGCCTCAACCCGACCGGCGCCCTCAACGGCAACTGCCGTGACGCCTCGGACCTCGACAACACCAACAGCTACTCCCGCTACAAGTGCAACAACGGCTGGTGCGCCTACCTGTACGGCCTGTACTTCGAGAAGGACCAGGCGCTGGCGGGTACCAGCATCGGCGGGCACCGGCACGACTGGGAGCACGTCGTGGTGTGGGTGCAGAACGACGCGGTGAAGTACGTCTCGACGTCCAACCACGGCTCGTTCACCGTCACCGCCGCCTCCGGCGTCCGCTTCGACGGCACCCACGCGAAGGTCGTCTACCACAAGGACGGCATCAGCACGCACTGCTTCCGGCTCGCCGGCTCGGGCGACGAACCGCCGGAGAACCACAAGGGCACCTGGCAGTACCCGCCGCTGGTCGGCTGGAACGGTTACCCGGCGGGCGTGCGCGAGAAGCTGGCCGCCTACGACTTCGGAAGTGCGCACTTCGGCCTGAGGGACGACAGCTTCGGCAACCACCTCAACTCGGCCAAGCCGTCCGGGATCACCTTCGACGCGTACGCGTGACCCGGTGACCGGGGCCGGTCCCGGGGCGCGGGACCCGGGCGGGACGCGGGTCCGGCCCCGGACCGGCGCGCCCGCTCCCGGCGTGATCCCGCGTCCGGGACGGGACGCGCTTCGCCCCGGGCATCTGCCGGCGGCCCTCCCGAGGGTCTATCGTGTCCCGCATGTCCGTTCCGGAACTGATCCGCATCGTCTCCCGCGACTCGCCCATGGCACTGGCCCAGGTGGAGCGCGTCCGCACGGAGTTGACCGACCTGCACCCCGGTGTGCGCACCGAGGTCGTCCCCGTGCGGACCACCGGCGACAAGTGGCTGGGGGACCTGTCCCAGGTCGAGGGCAAGGGCGCGTTCACCAAGGAGGTCGACGCGGCCCTGCTGGCCGGCGAGGCCGATCTGGCGGTGCACTGCGTCAAGGACGTCCCGGCGGACCGGCCCCTCCCGGCCGGCACGGTCTTCGCGGCGTTCCTGAAGCGGGACGACATCCGGGACGCCCTCGTGCACCCGGGCGGCCTCACCCTCGACGAACTCCCGGCGGGGACCCGGATCGGCACCTCCTCGGTGCGCCGGGTCGCCCAACTGGCCACCAGCCACCCGCATCTGGAGTGCGTGCCGTTCCGCGGCAACGCCAACCGGCGGCTGGCGAAACTCGCGGCGGGCGAGGCGGACGCGCTGCTGCTCGCGGTGTCGGGCCTGGAGCGCATCGGCCGGACGGACGTGATCAGCGAGGTCCTCTCGCCGGAGACGATGATGCCGCCCATCGGCGCGGGCATCCTCGCCCTCCAGTGCCGTGCGGGCGACAGCGAGCTGATCGACGCGGTCAGCGGGCTCGGTGATCCCGCGACCCACCGGGAGGCCACCGCCGAGCGGATGTTCCTGCACGTCCTGCAGGGCCACTGCAACAGCCCCATCGCCGGCTTCGCGCAGGTGCATCGCGGCGGTGAACTCTCGTTGCGGGCCTGCGTGTTCACCCCGGACGGCAAGACCCGGCTGAACGCCCACGAGTGGGCGGGCCGCCTGGACCCGGCCACGCTCGGCACGTCGGTGGCCGTCGCGCTGCTGCGTCAGGGTGCCCGCGAGATCATCGACGGCATCCCGCACTGAGCGGGACGGGGCGTCGGGCGGGGCGTCAGGCGGTGCCCTCTTCGGCCTGGTCGCGCAGGAAGTTGCTCACCTGGCGCGCCAGGCTGTCGCGGACCGCGGCGGGGGCCCCGGCGGCCCCCTCGTGCAGGCCGACGCCGCCGACCCACATCCGCCGCCCGGCCCACTCCTCGTCGACGCGCAGCTGGATCTGCACGTCGACCTGGTCCAGCGCGGCCTCGGGCCCGGCGGCGTACAGCACGGCGGTGGCGCGGCGCAGCGGGTAGACGTCGAACCCCTCGATGAACTGCGAGTTGCGCCAGTCGATGAAGGCGCTCTCGCCGTCGGGGCCGATCCGCACGTCGATCTGCCCGTCCTCCAGGTGGACGCCGAAGCTCTGCTCGCCGCGGTTCTCGACGGTCACCCGCAGGGTGAAATACGTCAGCCCCTCGGCCGCGTCGTCGCGTCCCCGGGGCGGCTCCGCCCGCTCCAGACGGTGGACGCGGACCCGCAGACCGGCATGCTCGTCGTACTCGTGCCAGTCCCCGACCACGTTCGGCTCGTACACAGTCCACCTCTCGACTTCTACGGGCTGCTTCCTATCCGTGGGCTCAGCGCACTGTCAAATGAGCGGAATGCGGTGTGGCCAGGGCCTTCACCCCTTTTGATCGGTGATCAAGCCGTGCGCAGGAAGAATCCCGTTCCGGGCCGCGCGGACGGCACGGCGGGAGTGCCGCACATCACGTCGCGGACAAGACCGACGGCGCCGAGGGCCGGGACGACGTCTCCCCCCGCGTCCCGGCGAGGAGACGGGTGGAGGGAAAGGCGTTCTCCCGGCCGGTGGGGCCGGTGCCGACGGCCGCCCGCACGGGAGAGAAAGTGCACCCGAACGCACTAAATGGGATGATCTGTTTTAGATCGCCCAGAACGGGCATCAGCCCGGAAGTGCTTCGGACAGGAGGCACCTCCGTGGGAACCCGCCGACGGGCCCCGGGAGATCTCCCCAAGGTCCGAGCGAGCGTGCTTCCCACGGTGTCCGTCCATCCACCGGCACCCACCTGAGGGAGGCACGCCTGATGCGTCCCACCGTCAGAACCAAGCGGCACCCCCACGACGACGCACCGGACACCGCCGAGGCCTTCGCCCGGCTCGCCCGGCTCCCCGACGGCCCCGAACGCCGGTCGCTGCGCGACGAACTGGTCCGCCTCTGGCTGCCCATGGCCGAACGCATAGCCGTCCGCTTCCGCGGGCGCGGCGAGTCCCTCGAAGACCTCTACCAGGTGGCGGCCCTCGGACTCGTCAAGGCCGTCGACCACTACGACCCGGACCGCGGCCGCGCCTTCGAGGCCTACGCGGTACCGACGGTCACCGGCGAGATCAAGCGCCACTTCCGCGACCACATGTGGACGCTGCACGTCCCGCGCCGGGTCCAGGACCTGCGCAACCGGGTGCGGCACGCCACGAAGGACCTCTCCCAGACCACGTCGGGACGGCCCCCCACCCTCGCCGAGATCGCCGAGTACGCGCAGCTGACCGAGGACGAGGTACGCACCGGCATGGAGGCACTCGAGTGCTTCTCCGCGCTGTCGCTGGAGGCCGAGATGCCCGGCACCGACGGCTACGCGCTGGAGGACGCCCTGGGCGACCCCGACCCGGGGTACGACGCCGTCCTCGACCGGGTGGCCGTCGCCCCGTGCCTGCGGGCCCTGCCGGAACGCGAGCGGACCATCCTGTACCTGCGCTTCTTCGGCGGCATGACCCAGAGCAGCATCGCCGAGCAGCTCGGCATCTCGCAGATGCACGTCTCCCGGCTGCTGAGCGGATGCTTCGAGCGGCTGCGCGAGGAGATCGCCGCCGGCCCCCACTGACGCGGCCCGCGCGCCCGGCACTCCGGCCGCCGGCGGCGGAGCGGGCGCGGACCGGACGTCACTGCGGCGGGCGGCGCTCCGGCGGCGGCGCACCGGGGGTCCGGGTGGGACCGTGACGGTCCACCGCGTCCTCCAGCTCCGCACGGATCCCGTCGGGCATCCGCCCGCCACGGCCCCGGAGGGGGCTCGGCTCCGCGACGTCGCGCGGCTCGATGCCCGTGTGCCGGAAGACTTCCCCCCAGCACCGTCCGTCCCCCGTCCGGCGTCATCCCTCCCGGGCCGACGACCACCCCGATCGCCCGGCCCACCACGGCGTGCGAGGCCACGGCGTGCGAGACCACGGCGTCCTCGGGCCGGCCGACCTCCCGCCGCAGTTCGACGACGCGGTCCGTTTCACCACGGGATCCGCCCGGTACTCGGCGCACACCCCGTCGTGCCGGCGGGCCGCTCGGCAGGCGCCGTGGAAGGGTCCGGCGGGACACTGGTGGCATGCCGCAGGCCGCCGATCGACCAGGAACGCGAGTGCCATGAACCATCACCGCTCTCATGCCGCCCCCGGTGCGACGGAGGTCGTCTCCACGCACTCCGTGTTCGGCGCGCCCTGCTGGGTGAGCCTGACCAGTCGGGACATGGAGGCCACCCAGAGGTTCTACGGGGCCGTCCTCGGGTGGGACTGGCGCCGGGGCAGCCTCGGCGACCACTTCCGCACGGCCCTGGTGAACGGCGTCCCCGTGGCCGGCATCGCCGGCGTCGCCTCGGTGTGGCAGATGGCGGTGGCCTGGACGCCGTACTTCGCCGTGCCGAGCGCGGACGTGGCGGCCTCCCGCGCGCGGGAGCGGGGCGGCACGGTCGCCGTCGGACCGATCTCGCTGCCGCCGGGCCGGGCGGCGCTGCTGGCCGACCGGGACGGCGCGACCTTCGGCGTCTGGGAGGGCTCCCTGGTCGGCAACTGGGAGGCCTGGCGGCAGGCCGCCCCCGCGTTCATCCGGCTGCACACCCGTGACGCCTTCGACTCCGCCATCTTCTACGGCGAGATCCTCGACTGGGCGAGCGACCGGCCGGGCTGCTGCGAGGTGCACTACGAGGGCGGCGAGGTGGTGCTGCGCAGCCGGGGCGACGTCGTGGCCCGGATCGAGTCGGGCGCCCTGGAGGCGGCCCCCGACCCGACGATCCGGCCGCACTGGCAGGTCCACTTCGCGGTGCCGGACGTGGCGGCCTGCGCGCGGGACGCCGAACGGCACGGCGGCAGCGTGCTGGCCAAGGGCGCCGACGAGGCCGTACTGCGCGACCCCGACGGCGCCCAGTTCACGGTGACCTCGCGCCGCGGCCACTGAGCGCCCGTGCGGCCGCCTACTCCGAGCGGCGCGGCGGCCTCGAGAGCACGATGAGGCCGCGGGCCTCCACCGTCACCTCCGCGCCCGCCTTGTACTCCGTCTCGTCCGGGCCGCCGTCCGGTTCCACCGTGTCGACGCGGACCGCCCAGCGCTCCCCGTACCCGGCACCGGGCAGCCGGAACACGACCGGCTCCCAGTAGCTGTTGAGCAGCAGCAGGAACGAGTCGTCGACGACGGGCCGGCCGCGCGGGTCGGGTTCGGCGATGGCGTCGCCGTTCAGGAACACGCCCACGCAGTGCGCGTCGGAGCGCTGCCAGTCGCGGTCGGTCATCTCGCGGGCGTCGGGCAGCAGCCACACCAGGTCGGGCAGCGGCTGCCCGGCGTGGGTGACGTTCTCGCCGCGGAAGAAGCGGCGGCGCCGCAGCACGGGGTGGGCCGAGCGCAGGGCGATGAGACGCCGGGTGAAGTCGACGAGGTCGCGCCGTTCCCGGGTCGGCCGCCAGTCGATCCAGGAGACCTCGTTGTCCTGGCAGTAGGCGTTGTTGTTGCCGCGCTGGGTGCGGCCCATCTCGTCGCCGTGGCAGATCATCGGGATGCCCTGGGACAGCAGCAGGGTGGCGAGGAGGTTGCGCTGCTGGCGGGCGCGCAGTTCCAGCACGGCCGGGTCGTCGGTGTCGCCCTCGGCCCCGCAGTTCCAGGACCGATTGTCGCTCTCGCCGTCCTCGTTGTCGTCGCCGTTGGCCTCGTTGTGCTTGTCGTTGTAGGAGACGAGGTCACGCAGGGTGAACCCGTCGTGCGCGGTGACGAAGTTGACGCTGGCGCGCGGGCGGCGCCGGTTGTGGGCGTACAGGTCGGCGGAGCCGGTCAGGCGGGAGGCGAACTCGCCCAGCGAGCCCGGCTCGGTTCGCCAGAAGTCCCGTACGGCGTCGCGGTAGCGGCCGTTCCACTCCGACCACAGGGGCGGGAAGTTGCCCACATGGTAGCCGCCCTCGCCGACGTCCCACGGCTCGGCGATCAGCTTCACGCGGTTGATCACCGGGTCCTGCTGGATCAGGTCGAAGAACGCCGAGAGCCGGTCCACCTCGTGGAACTGCCGGGCCAGGGTGGCCGCGAGGTCGAAACGGAAGCCGTCGACGTGCATCTCGGTCACCCAGTACCGCAGCGAGTCCATGATCAGCTGTAGGACGTGGGGGTGGCGCATCAGCAGGCTGTTGCCGGTGCCGGTGGTGTCGTAGTAGTGCGACCAGTCCCCGTCGACCAGGCGGTAGTACGAGGCGTTGTCGATGCCGCGGAAGGACAGGGTGGGGCCCCTCTCGTTGCCCTCGGCGGTGTGGTTGTAGACGACGTCGAGGATGACTTCGAGGCCGGCCGCGTGCAGCTCCTTCACCATCGCCTTGAACTCGGCGACCTGCCGGCCGCGGGTGCCGTGGGCGGCGTAGGCGTTGTGCGGGGCGAAGAAGCCGATGGTGTTGTAGCCCCAGTAGTTGGACAGGCCCCGGTCCGTCAGGACGCCGTCCTGCACGTACTGGTGAACGGGCATCAGCTCGATCGCGGTCACGCCCAGCGAGGTGAGGTGCCCGGTGACCGCGGGGTGGGCGAGGCCGGCGTAGGTGCCGCGCAGTTCGGGCGGGACGTCGGGGTGGGTGCGGGTCAGGCCCCGCACGTGGGCCTCGTAGATCACCGTGTCGGCGTAGGAACGCTGCGGAGGCCGGTCCCCGCCCCAGTCGAAGGCCGGGTCGGTGACCACGCCGAGCAGGGTGTGTCCGGCGCTGTCCCCGGGGTCGGGGCGCCCCCCGGCCCGTTCGAACAGTGCGGCGTGGTTGTCGATCTGTCCGTCGACGGCTCGGGCGTAGGGGTCGAGGAGGAGCTTGGCCGGGTTGCAGCGGTGGCCGGCGGCCGGGTCCCAGGGGCCGTGGACCCGGTAGCCGTAGCGCTGTCCGGGGCCGACGCCGGGCAGGTAGGCGTGCCAGACGAAGCCGTCGGCCTCGGTCACCGGCACCTCGCGGCTGCCGCCGTCGTCGTCGAGGAGGACGAGGTCGACGCGGTGCGCGACCTCGCTGAACAGGGCGAAGTTGGTGCCGTTCCCGTCGAAGTCGGCGCCCAGCGGGTAGGGGCGCCCGCTCCAGGCGGGCACCCCTGCACTCCGGTACGGCCGGGAGGTCACCGGGCGCCCTCCAGGACGCCGTGCGTCTGTTCCGCGGCGGCGAGGGCCGCGACCGGCAGTTCGCGCGGCACCTTGAGCATTTCGCGCAGGTTCCGCTCGGGGAGGGTCGGCACGAGCGGGACGCGCTCGCCGGCACGGGCGCGCTGCGAGAACCAGATGACCTTGCTGCCGGTGTCGGTGGAGCAGCAGCCCCAGCCGTCGCTCATGGCGGCGATGCTCTCGAGGCAGGCGCGCAGGTCCTGGTCCGGGCGCAGGTCCCGGTCGTCGCCGCCGACCGCCGTGATCAGGTGCTGGCCGTTCCACCACAGCTCGACGGAGGTGTGCTTGTCCGTGGCGTGCTCGTCGATGGCGCTGAGCAGCATCTCGGTCCCGCCGCAGACGGGCTCGACGAGCGTTTCGAGGTCCCAGTACCGCAGGTGTGCGGCCAGGATGCGCCTGACCTGCCGGACCCGGTCCGGGCTCACGTCCACGTCGAGGTGGTAGTAGCAGGGAACTGCGGTCTTCATCGTCGTTCGTCTCCTCACCGGCGAGGCTCCGCTCCTTCTCGGCCCGGCGGGCCGAGCCCCGAACACGAAGCGTGAGCATGGATCGCTCCTGAGTCACAACCACAGTGGGGCTGCTACGCCATTCGTGCAACACGAGCGCACCACGAACAAGATCCAACAGGACGTTGGGTGGTGGGCCGTGCACCATAAGTGAAGGCCTCGGGAGGTTTGACGGTTTCGCACCTCTGCTTACATGGCCGACCCGCTCGCCGCGGGGCGACGTACCTCTCGAACTCCCGGAAGGTGAACAGCGCCATGCTGCTACCAGCGAAGACCGAAGTCGCCAGGCGTCTGCGCAGCTACCGCGCCTGGGAACGCGTGATGCTCGCGCGCCCGGGCGACCGCGCGGTGCGGGCCACCTTCGAGGACTGCGGATACACCCTGTGCGTGCTGATGGGCAAGCGTTGCGCGCGGGAGGCCGCGGACGCCGCGGAGCAGTACCTGCGCGCGGGCGCGGACACCCGCCTCCTGCGCGGCGGGGCGATCCGCAGGAACGGCGTCGCGCGGCTCGCGACGACCCGGCCGACGCTGCGTCTGGCGGCGGACCGGTAACGCCCCGGCCGCTTCGGCCGGGGCACCAACAGCGGGCGACAGAAACCTTTTTCAGTACAGCGGAGGTGCAGCGTGAGGTCCACCAGAGCGATCGGCCGTATCCCGGTGCGGGACGTCCATCCGCGCGTGGAGTGCGGCCGGCGACCGGCCAAGTCCGTGAGCGGCGAGACGTTCGAGATCACCGCGACGGTGTTCCGCGAGGGCCACGACGCCATCGGCGCGAACGTGGTCCTCAAGGACCCGGACGGCCGCCGTGGACCGTGGACGCCGATGCGTGAACTCGCGCCGGGCACCGACCGCTGGGGTGCCGAGGTGACGCTCGACGAGGTGGGCCGCTGGACGTACACCGTGGAGGCCTGGAGCGATCCCGTCACGACCTGGCGCCGGCACGCGGAGATCAAGATTCCCGCGGACATCGACACGGGGCTGGTCCTGGAGGAGGGCGGGCACCTCTACGAGCGCGCGGCGGCCCGGGTGCCGCGCGGTCCGGCGCGGACCGTGGTGCGGGAGGCGGCGCGCAGGCTGCTCGACGACTCGCTCCCGGTGGCCGAGCGGTACGCGGCGGCGCTGGATCCCGAGGTGGACGAGGTCCTGGCCCGCCACCCCTTCCGGGAGCTCGTCTCCGCGAGTGCCGCCATGCCCCTGCTGGTGGAGCGGGAGCGGGCGTTGTACGGCTCCTGGTACGAGTTCTTCCCGCGTTCGGAGGGGACTCCGGAGTGTCCGCACGGTACGTTCCGCACGGCCGCGCGGCGGTTGCCGGCGATCGCCGCGATGGGCTTCGACGTGGTCTACCTGCCGCCGGTCCATCCGATCGGCACGACGTTCCGCAAGGGCCGCAACAACACCCTCGATCCCGGCCCCGAGGACGTGGGGGTGCCGTGGGCGATCGGCTCGCCGGAGGGCGGCCACGACGCGGTGCACCCGGAGCTGGGCACGATCGAGGACTTCGACTGGTTCGTGCAGCGGGC
>NZ_JBIRNP010000012.1:0-190381 GCF_044331705.1 Streptomyces sp. NPDC017202
ATCGACTTTCTCGCCGATCGTTGATCTACAGGAGTCCCGTTGTCTCGTACAGCCTCTCTTGCCTCGCAGGTCACAGCGCTAACGCAACGGTGTTGACCTCTCCCTCTCCACGAAATCTTCGAATCTCGAAATCCTCGACAGGGTAGGGCAGTTGGATCTGTCACGTAGGGTGTTTCGCCGGTGATCCACTGTGGCGGTGGCTCGCTGTCGCGGTGATCCGCGGTGATCCGCGGTGATCCGCGGTGATCCGCTGTGATCCGTTGTGCCGCACGTGGGTCCGGAGCCGTCACACCGCGAGGACCCGGATCCCCGCCTCCTCGAACCGCCGTACCGTCCGCGCGTCGGCCGCCGCGTCCGTGACCAGCGTGTCCACCGCGTCGGCCGCGCAGATCCGGGCGAACGCGCGCCGGCCCAACTTGCCGGAATCGGCCGCGACGACGACGCGTGCGGCCCGCTCGCACAGCATCCGGTCGACCGCCGCCTCCGCCTCGTCGTGCGCGGCGGCGCCGTGCGTCACGTCGAAGGCGACCACCCCGAGCACCGCCACGTCCAGCGTGATCTGCCCCAGCACCCCGTCCGCGAGCGGCCCCACCAGCTCGTACGACTGCGCCCGCGCCACCCCGCCCGTCACCACGATCTTGAACTGGGGCCGCACCGCCAACTCGCCCGCGATGTTCAGCGCGTTCGTGACCACGGTGAGGGCCGGCGAACCGGCGGCCAGATCGCCGCGCACGGCCAGGGCGCGGGCCACCTCCGTGGTCGTCGTGCCCCCGGTCAGCCCCACCGCTTCGCCGGGGGCGACCAGTTCCGCCACCGCCCGCGCGATGCGCTGCTTCTCCGGAGCCCGCCGCGCCGTCCTGTACCGCAACGGCAGTTCGTACGACACCCCGTGCACGACCGCGCCACCGCGCGTGCGCACCAGCATCTGCTGCTCGGCGAGCTGGTCGAGATCCCGGCGGACCGTGGCCGCCGACACCCCCAGCTCGGTCGCCGTCTCCTCGACGTCCAGCCGGCCGCGCTCCACGAGGAGGTCCAGCAGCCTCTTCCACCGGGCGTCGCGGGACATGGGGACTCCGTTCGCATGCTTGAAGTTGCTCGAAAGGTGGCTCTATCTTGCATGAACCATCACCGACGCGAGGGGTGGGACATGACCCACGTCGAGGACGAGCTGGCCGACCAGCCCGCCTGCTGGACCCGCGCCGCCACCGAAGTCACCCGATTCCGAAGGGAGTTGCCGGTCCGGGGCGAGCGCGTCGCGTTCGTCGGATGCGGCACCTCCTTCTTCATGGCCCGGTCCGCCGCCGCCCTGCGCGAGGGCGCGGGGCACGGCGAGACCGACGCCCACGCCGCCTCCGAGTTCCCCCGCCACCGGACCTACGACCGGGTCGTCGCCCTCACCCGCTCCGGCACCACCACCGAGGTCGTCGACCTGCTCGCCCGGCTGCGCGGACGCACGCCCACCACCGCCGTCACCGCCGACCCCGGGACGCCCGCCGGCACCGCGGCCGACCACACCATCGCCCTCGACTGGGCCGACGAACGCTCCGTCGTGCAGACCCGGTTCGCCACCACCGCCCTCACCCTGCTCCGCGCCCACCTCGGCCTGCACACCGACGCCGTCGTCGCCGACGCCCGCACCGCGCTGGCCGAGCCGCTGCCCGAAGGCCTCCCGGAGTACGGCCGGTTCACCTTCCTGGGCCGCGGATGGACCGTCGGGCTGGCCGACGAGGCCGCCCTGAAGATGCGCGAGGCGGCCCTCGCCTGGAGCGAGGCGTACCCCGCGATGGAGTACCGCCACGGCCCCATCAGCGTCAGCGCCGGATCCACCGCGACCTGGATGTTCGGCGAGGCACCCGACGGCCTGGCCGAACAGGTCCGCGGCACCGGCGCGTCGTGGGTCCAGGGCACGCTGGACCCCCTCGCCGAACTCGTGCGCGCCCAACGCCTCGCCGTGGCCGTCGCCGCGGCCCGCGGCCTCGACCCGGACCGGCCGCGCCACCTCACCCGGTCGGTGATCCTCGCCCCCTGAGGCCCCCTGAGGCCCCTGAAGCTCCCCGGAGCCCGCCGACGAGGAGACCCGTGCCCCTCACCACCACCGCCGACCTGGTCACCCGGGCCCGTGCGGCCCGCACCGCCGTCGCCGCCTTCAACATCGTCACCCTCGAACACGTCGAGGCCGTCATCGCCGGAGCCGAGCGGGCCGGCACCCCGGTCGTCCTCCAGGTCAGCGAGAACACCGTGAGGTTCCGCCACGGACGCCTCCTCCCGCTCGCCCGCGCGGCCGTCGCCGCCGCCGAACGGGCGGCCGTGCCCGTCGCGCTGCACCTCGACCACATCAGGACCGAAGCCCTGCTCCGGGAGGCGGCGGACGCCGGATTCAGCTCCGTGATGTACGACGCCTCGCAGCTCCCGTACGACGACAACCTCGCCGCCACCCGCGCCGCGGCCGACCTGGCGCACGCCCGAGGTCTGTGGATCGAGGCGGAGTTGGGGGAGATCGGCGGCAAGGACGGCAAGGCCGCGCGCGACGCCCACGCGCCCGGCGCCCGCACCGACCCCGCCGAGGCCCGCGCCTTCGTGGCCGACGCGCGGGTGGACGCCCTGGCCGTCGCCGTCGGCAGCGTCCACGCGATGACCACCCGCACCGCCACCCTCGACCACCGGCTGCTCGCACGACTCAGAGCCCGCGTGGACGTGCCGCTCGTCCTGCACGGCTCCTCCGGGGTGCCCGACGACGAGCTCAGAGCGGCCGTCGCGGGCGGCATCACCAAGGTCAACATCGGCACGGCCCTCAACCAGGCGATGACCGGCGCCGTCCGCGACCACCTGGCCGCGCATCCGGAGGCGGTCGACCCGCGCGGCTACCTGGCCGTCGGACGGGAGGCGATGGCGTACGCGGTCGAGCGGATCAGTGGTGTCCTCACCCCTGCTTGACGGCCTTCAGCACCACGAACTTCGGGTCGCCGGCCACCAGTCGGCTGTTGCCGAACAGCCGCCGCAGCTTCACGTGGTACCCGAGGTGCCGGTTGCCCACCACCCACAGTTCGCCGCCCGGTCGCAGCACGCGCCGCGCCCCGGTGAACATCCGCCAGGCCGTGGCGTCCGTCGTGGCCTGGTGGGAGTGGAAGGGCGGGTTGTTCAGCACGAGGTCCACGCTGTCGTCCGGCACCCCCGTGAGTCCGTCCCCGACCCGGAACTCCCCCTGGCCCGGCACCCCGTTGGCCCGGTACGTCGCCTCCGCCGAGGCCACCGCCTGGAACGACTCGTCCGTGAAGAGCACCTCGGCCCGCGGGTCGGCCAGTGCCACCGCCGTCCCCACGACACCGTTGCCGCACCCCAGGTCGACCACCCGGCGGGCCCCCCGCGTCGGCGGCAGGTGCCGCAGGAGGAACCGGGTGCCGATGTCGAGCCGGTCGGCGCAGAACACGCCCGCGTGGTTGACGACCGGACGCCCGGACAGCGGCCCGAGGTCGGCGGGGAGGTCGTAGCGGTACGGCCACGGGTTGGCCGGACGTGCCGGCATCGGGTCCGGGGTGCACAGGATCAGCCGGGCCTTCTGCTCGGCGAGGGAGGTGCGGGTGGGACCGAGGATCCGCTCGAACAGCCGCAGGGTGGAGGTGTGGATCTCCTTGACCATGCCGGTGCCGACCACGACGGTCCCCGCGTGCACCGAGGGAGCCAGCCGCAGCAACTGGTCCTCCAGGAGCGCCAGGCTCTTCGGCACCCGCACCAGCAGCACGTCGACGCGCTCGGGCGGCGGGTCCTGGGTGGTCAGCAGTCGGACGGAGCCGGGCTCGACGCCGTTGCGGGCCAGGTTCCGCCGGGTCGCCTCCTGGCCCAGCCAGGAGTCGGTGATCTGCGTCGGCCGGTGCGCGGCCAGTGCCGTCACCAGCGCGCCCCAGCGGTCACCGAGCACCACCACCGTGCCGGACAGCGGGACCCCCTGCTCGGCGAGGTGGCGGAGCAGATACGCGTCGGAGGCGTCCCAGGCGCGCAGCCTGTCACGCGGATCCTCGGGGTGGCGGGCCAGCGCGACCTCGCCCCACGGCGTCGTCATACGGTCGTTCATCGTGGGTCAAGGCTAGCCCAGCCGCAGCTCACGCCCGGTGGGGCAGGATGGTGCCATGGACACCGAGCTGTTTCCCCGGGAACGCGCGGAGGTCGCGCCGGGCGCCGTGCACCTGCCGGGCTGGCTGGACACGGCCGGTCAGCACGAGCTGCTGGCGGCCTGCCGGGACTGGGCCCGCCCGCCCGCGGGGCTGCGCACCGTCCGCACGCCGGGCGGCGGCACCATGACCGCCCGCCAGGTCTGCCTCGGCCGGCACTGGTATCCGTACGGCTACGCCCGCACGGTCGTCGACGGCGACGGCACCCCGGTCAAGCCCTTCCCGGCCTGGCTGGGCGAGCTGGGCCGCCGTGCGGTGACCGACGCACTCGGTCCCGAGGCGGCCCGGCAGGCGGCGTACGACATCGCGCTGATCAACCATTACGACGGCGACGCCCGCATGGGCATGCACCGCGACGCCGACGAGAGGTCGGACGCTCCCGTGGTGTCCCTCAGCCTCGGCGACACCTGCGTGTTCCGCTTCGGCAACACCGAGACCCGTACCCGCCCCTACACCGACGTCGAGCTGGTCAGCGGCGACCTGTTCGTGTTCGGCGGGCCCTCCCGGCTCGCCTACCACGGCGTGCCCCGGGTGCGTCCCGGAACGGCTCCGGCCTGGCTGGGGCTGACCGGCCGGCTGAACCTGACCCTGCGGGTCGGCGGCTTCCCGGACGGGACCTGACGCCCCCGGCTCCGGGCCGGGCCGGGCCGAGGGAAACACCCTCGCGGATCATGGGAGACTCGCCCTCATGAGCGGCAAGGCGGACCCCCGGCCGGCGGGGGAAGGGACCACCTCGAGAGCGCGGTTGGACCGGGGGCGCGCTGCGCTCGGGCCCGCGCTGGAGCTCGTGCACACCGGGCGGGCGCCCACCCGTGCGGTGCTCACCGCCGAACTCGGCGTCACCCGCGCCACGGCCGGCGCGGTCGCCGCGGAACTGGAGGCACTGGGGCTGATCCGGGTCGACGCGCGGCCCGGCGCCGCCGCCGGCTCCCAGGGCCGGCCCTCCCACCGGCTCGAAGTCGACGAGGACGGCCCCGTCGTCCTGGCCGCCCAGGTGCACGCCGACGGCTTCCGGGCCGCCCTGGTCGGCCTCGGCGGGCGGATCGTCGCCACCACCCCCAGCTGCGAGGCCGTCGACGCCGACCCGGCCAAGGTGCTCGGTGCCGCCGTGGACGCCGGAGCCGACCTGCTGGGCCGTACCGGCCGGCGCTGTGTGGGCGCCGGCCTCGCCGTGCCGTCCGCGGTGACCGCACCCGAAGGGCTGGCGCTCAACCCGCTCCACCTCGCCTGGCCGGTGGGGGCGCCGGTGCGGGAGGTCTTCGCCGAGCGGGTCCGCGCGGCCGGCGTCGACGGTCCGGCGTTCGCCGTCAACGACGTCAACGCCGCCGCCCTCGCCGAACACCGGCACGGCGCCGGACGCGGTGCCCGCGATCTGCTGTGCGTGGCCACCGGGCACCGCGGCGTCGGCGGCGCGCTGGTCCTCGACGGGCGCCTGCACACGGGCAGTTCGGGCCTCGCCCTCGAGGTCGGGCACCTCACCGTCAACCCCGAGGGCCGTCCCTGCCACTGCGGCAGCCGCGGCTGCCTCGACGTCGAGGCCGACCCACTGGCCCTGCTCACCACCGCCGGCCGCGCGCCCGGCCCCGAGGGTTCCCTGCTCCAGCAGGCCAACGAACTGATCCGCGAGGAGTACGCCGACCCGGTCGTCCGTACGGCCACCGAGTCCCTGATCGACCGCCTCGGCCTGGGCCTGGCCGGCCTGGTGAACATCCTCAACCCCGATCGCATCATCCTCGGAGGCCTGCACCGCACCCTCCTGGACACCGACCCCGACCGGCTCCGCGCGGTCGTCGCCGACCGCAGCCTGTGGGGCCGCAGCGGTGGCGTCCCCATCCTCGCCTGCTCCCTCGACCACAACAGCCTGGTCGGAGCGGCGGAACTGGCCTGGCAGCCCGTACTGGACGACCCGCTGGGGGCGTTGGGCGTCAGGTGACCGGGTCAGGAGGCCGCCGCCACGGGCGGGTGCCACCAGGAGAGCCGTGCGCCGACGGGGCGCGGCCCAGGCCGACCGTGCCGGCTGCCGCGCGACGACCTCGGAGGGGCCCCGACGACGTCGGAGGGGCCCTCGAACGCGTCGCCACGACGGCCTCGCGCGGGACGGACGGCCCCGATCACCAGGACCCCGCCGCCGCCCGCAGCCGGTCGCGCACCCTGGCCACGTCCGGGTTGGCGTCGGCCCCCGGCCGCTGGACGAGGAAGAGGGTGTTGAGCGGCGGCTCCTCGGGCGTGTGCAGCCGCGTCAGACGGCCCGCGTCCAGGGACTCCTGGCACAGGGAGTGCGGCAGGACGCTGTACCCGGCGCCCGCGTTGACCGCCGCCAGCACCGCGTACAGATTCGGCACCGTCACCGCGGCCCGCGCGGTGAGCTGCTTGCCGAAGACCGTCCGCCAGTAGCGGCGGGCGATGGGCAGGTCCTCCGCGTAGGTGACGAGCGGGACGTCCCGCAGCGCGGCGCACAGGCCGCCGCCCTCCGGACGCGCGGTGACCCGGCGGGCCCAGGCCGGGGAGGCGACCAGCACGTACTCCTCGTCGGCGAGCGGCACCGACTCCAGGGCCCGCCCACGGGGCCGGCGGGTGGCGACGACCAGGTCGTGCCGCCCGGACCGTATCTCCTCCAGCAGCGGCTCGGGCAGCCCTTGGGCGACCCGCAGCCGGAGCCCGCCGGCGACGAGCGGCGCCAGCGCGGGCAGCACTCGTACGCACAACAGCTCCGACGGTCCGGCCAGGTGCACGGGCGAGGCCTGCCCGTTCTGCGGCCCGCCTCCCTCGAGGGCGGCGAGCGCGTCCAGCGCGGGTGCGACCTGACCCGCCAGCTCGTGCGCGGAGGGCGTCGGCTCCACTCCGCGCGGCAGCCGGGTGAACAGCTCACGGCCGGTCTGCTGCTCCAGCGTCCGGATCTGGGCCGTCACGGTGGGCTGCGAGAGCCCCAGCCGCGGGGCGGCCGCCGTGAACGAACCCGAGCGGTACACGGCGAGGAAGGTGCGCAGCAGGTTGAGATCGGCGTGCGCCGGCAGTTGCCGGGCGCCGTCGGTCCCGGTCCCGACGACGGCGGGCGTCCGGTTCTCCATGCTCTCCAGCCTAACCCGCACACCTATCGGCCGACCGATGGTGACCATCGGTCTTCCTATTGGTTTCCCGATGGGGCAGGTGCCTATCGTCGAGGAAGGCCGCCCACTCGGCGACCTCCCTCTCAGCGAAGGAACCCCCATGACCACGCAGAACGCGATCGAATGGCCCGAGAAGTACCTGCCCGGCACCGGCGACAACTTCGTCTCCAACGAGGTCGTCGTCCAGGGCACGACGGCGGCCCGCGTCTGGCGCTTCCTCGTCGACACCTCCGAGTGGGAGGGCTACTACGACAACGTCGCCGACATCTCCTTCCCGCAGGGCGGCGGCCCGCGGTTGAGCGACGGCCTGGCCTTCCGCTTCGCGACCTTCGGTTTCCCGCCCCTGGACGCCCTCGTCGTCCGCTTCCAGGAGCCCGTCGAGGGCGTCCCCGGTCGTCTGTCCTGGACGGCGAAGCAGGACGGCGGACCCGAGGAGCGACTGGACGTGCTGCACGCCTGGCTGGTGGAGGACCTGCCCGGTGGCCGCGTGCGCGTCCTGACCCAGGAGACCCAGACCGGCGCGCCCGCCGCCGCCCTGGCGCGGCAGCGGCCCGATCCGATGCTGAACGGTCACCAGGCCTGGCTGGACGGACTGGTGCGCGCCGCGTCGAAGTGACCGCGTCCGGTCCCGTACCGTCCGCAGTGACCCCGCTCGAGGATCAGGAAGTTGACGCCATGACCGACAAGCTGACCGTGGGTGTGCTGGGCACCGGCATCATGGGTGCCGCGATGGCCCGCAACCTCGCCCGCGCCGGACACACCGTCCGCGCCTGGAACCGCACCCGCGCCAAGGCCGAGCCGCTGGCCGCCGACGGCGTCGCCCTCGCCGACACCCCCGCCGACGCCGTCCGCGGCGCCGACGTCGTCCTGACCATGCTCCACGACGGCCCCGCCGCCCTGGAGACCATGCGCGCGGCGGCCCCCGGACTGCGCGCCGGCGCCGCCTGGGTGCAGTCGACCACCGTCGGTGTCGACGCCGTCGAGGACCTGGCGGCCTTCGCCCGCGAGCACGGTCTCGTGTTCTTCGACGCGCCCGTGCTGGGCACCCGCCAGCCCGCCGAGGCCGGTCAGCTGACCGTGCTGGCGGCCGGACCGGACGCCCACCGTGCCGCCGTCCGTCCCGTTCTGGACGCCGTGGGCGTCCGCACGGTGTGGACCGGCGAGGACGGTGCGGCCGGCAGCGCCACCCGTCTGAAGCTGGTCGCCAACAGCTGGGTGATCGCGGCCACCGCCGCGGCCGGTGAGGTCCTGGCCCTGTCCAAGGCCCTCGACGTCGACCCGGACGACTTCTTCGAGCTGATCGCCGGCGGCCCGCTGGACATGGGCTACCTCCGCGCCAAGTCCGCGCTGGTCGTCGAGGACCGGCTCACGCCGCCGCAGTTCGGCGTGGCGACCGCCGCCAAGGACGCCCGTCTGATCGTCGAGGCCGGAGCCAAGCGCGGCGTCCGTCTGGACGTGGCCTCCGCGAGCGCCGACCGCCTGGAACGTGCCGTTACCCAGGGCCACGGCGACGAGGACATGGCCGCCGCCTACTTCGCCAGCTTCGAGGACCAGCCGCCCGCCTGACCGGCACACCGGCCCCGGACACAGGCACGGACACGGACACGGTGCCGGGCCACGCGTCCGACCCGGGGCACGCCGCCGTACGCACCCGCGCGCGTGACGACGCCCGCCTCCGGGGTACGCCGCACGACGTGACCACGCCTGCCCCCGCGTACGCCGCAGGCACCTGTGGCCACACCGATGCCCCGAGCGCGCCGGGGGCACCAGGTACACGCGCGCCACCACCCGCCCGACTCACCGAGGAGAAGCCGATGTCCAAGCCGCCGCTGCCGCCCGAGGCCGTCGCACTGCTGAGCCGCCCCAACCCCTGCGTGATGGCGACCCTGCGCTCCGACGGCACCCCCGTGTCCACCCCCACCTGGTACGTGTGGGACGACAGCCGGGTCCTCATCAGCCTCGACGAGAGCCGGGTGCGACTCAAGCACCTGCGCCGCGACCCCCGCGTCACCCTGACCGTCCTGGACGGCGAGAACTGGTACACCCACGTCACCCTCATCGGCCGGGTCACCGAGTTCCACGACGACGAGGACCTGGCCGACATCGACCGCATCTCCTCGCACTACACGGGCAGCCCCTACCCGGACCGGGTCCGGCCCCGCGTCAGCGCCTGGATCGAGGTCGAGCGCTGGCACGGCTGGGGCGCGATGAAGGACAGCGACCAGCCGTCCACGTGACGCGGGCAGGGCCGCACCCGCACGCAAGTACGGCGCGGCGCGGCCGGGGAACCACCCGTCCCCGGCACGCCCGCCGTGCGCGGCAGCCGGTCCGCGGGTCGCGGACCGGCACGATCGGGCCGTGCCCGAACGCCGGCACGATCGGGCCGTGCCCGAACGCCGGAACGCGCGGGGAGCAGCCCGCACGCGCGCGTGTACTCCCGGGGAGGTAGGCGCGGTGCCGCTGCCCGTACGACGACTCCGCCCCCTCCCGGCGGGAGTCTCGAAGCATCACCGCAAGACCTACCTGGGAGATGACCCGCGATGCAGACCCTGGCGAACTGGGACGGCGGCCCCGGCCCGTGGATCCTGTTCCTCCCGCTCATCTGGGCCGTCGTCGTGATCGGCGTCGTGACCCTGCTGCGCCGCACCGTGCGGACCGGCCATCGCGGTCCCTGGGCCGTCGGCCCCCGTCCCGCCGGCGACTCGCCGCTCGCGGTCCTCGGCCGCCGCTTCGCCTCCGGCGAGATCGACGAGGACGAGTACTGGCGCCGGCTGTCCGTCCTGGACGAGCAGTTCGGCGGCGACGCCGGCCGGTGAGGACCACGGCCACCACCCCGCGCACCGCCGCGCCCGGGCCACCGACGCCGTGCGGGCGCGGTCCGGGGACCTCGACGGCGGTGCGCCCGACGCCGAACCCGCCGTACGCGGACCGCCGTCACGCGACACCGCCGTATGCGGACCCGCTCCACGGCGGACCCGCTCCACGGCGGACCCGCCCCACGGCGGACCCGCCCCACGCGACCGTGCCGTGCGCCGCGGATCGCCGGCGCACGACCCCGCCGTACGCGCGGATCCACCACCGGGTGGAGGCGAGTCCGCCGTACGGCGAAGGGGTCACCGCCCGGTCAGCCGACGACGGCCGGCCGGGCGGGAGCGTGTGCGGGGCTGAGGTCGTCGACCGTCACGACCTCGGGGAAGAGCCGGTCCGCGACCAGTCGGCGCGGCGGCCGCGCGGACCGTTCCGGTGCCGCGACCGGCGCCGGAAGGGTGAACCAGACGACCTTCCCGGACTCGCCGTCCGGCCGGGCGCCCCAGTCCTCGCTGACCGCTGCCACCATGGCGAGCCCGCGTCCGCACGTGGCGAACGAGTCGACCACCTCGAGGTCGTCGACCACCGGAAGCCGGGGGTCGCGGTCGCGCACGGAGACCGTGAGCCGGTCGAGCAGCAGTTCCATCTCCACGGTGCACGTCTTGTCGGGCTGGGCGTGCAGGTGGACGTTGGTCAACAGCTCGGTCACACCGAGCGCCGCCCGGTCTATGAGGGGATCGAGACGCCAGTAGCGCAGTTGCGCCGATACGATTCTGCGGACCTGGCCTATCCGCGACGGCAGGGCTTGGAGCTCTACCGTGCAGTGCCTGCTTGGGTTGCTGATCACGGCTGCGACTCCCCGACGTGAGGTCCGGAAGAACACGGAGTTCGGATCGATCGGAGCAGTGCGTCTGCGCTAGGGCGGCCGCCTGCTTTCGTGGCCGGCGGGCTGGTTCGCAGCGTTATCGCCGGTAAACCCAGAGTGACGTGAGACCAGCGTGGCGCAAGGGGCGGAAGAGCGCAACCCGCTGTGCCCGTCCGCCCACTGCGGGTCGGCCGCGCCGCTCCGCACCCGGCCCTTCAGCGCCCGCCTCCCGCGGCCCTGCGCACGGCCTCGATGAACCGGCGTGCCGCGGGCGGCCCCGGCTCACCGGGTGCCGGGTCGTGGTCGCCCAGGGTCAGCAGGTACCGGTTGCCGTTCAGGTCGGCCAGCGCCCGGTCCTCCGGGGCGAACCAGGGCCGGGAGGCGCGGACCGCCTGCACCGGCGCGCTGTCGATCTCGCTGCCGTAGCTGGTGAGCAACTCCAGCCTGCCGTCGTTGATCCGGACCTGTCCGGCCCGGGTGAGCGAGCGCAGTCGCTTCCCGATCCGCACGCCCGTCGCCGTGAACTCCGGCTCAGCCATCCCCGCCCCCTTGCGCGTGGGTGTGCCGGCCCGTACTCCTGGGCGGGCCGGAAACCAGCTCGTGTCGTGATCCCGTGTGCGTCCCCCGTGCGGAACCTCGGCCCCGCCGGGTGCAGTCTGCCCGCGAGGGCCGTCGAGCACCAGTGCGCGCGGCCCGCGGTCCGCGGCCACCCGGAGCACTCGCGGAATGCGCCCCCGTCGGTGAACCCGCCGTCCCCAGGGCCTCCTTTGGGGCGCTCAAAGATGCGTTTATGCAGGTGAGGGGCGTGTGGAAGGTGTCTATGATCGAGGTGTCGGCCGCGTGCGGCGCTGCCGGCGCCCCGCACGAAGGAGCCCGCCGTGACCACCCCCGAGCACCTGCGGACCGGCGCGACCCTCGACGTCGACCGCAGCGACACCGCCTTCCGCGGCTGGCTGAAGGAAGCCGTCCGCAAGGTCCAGGCCGACGCCAACCGCTCCGCCGACACCCACCTGCTGCGCTTCCCGCTGCCGGAGCGGTGGGGCATCGACCTCTATCTGAAGGACGAGTCGACCCACCCCACCGGCAGCCTCAAGCACCGGCTCGCCCGCTCCCTCTTCCTCTACGCCCTGTGCAACGGCTGGATCAGGCCGGACCGCCCGGTGATCGAGGCGTCCAGCGGCTCGACAGCCGTCTCCGAGGCCTACTTCGCCAAGCTGATCGGTGTGCCCTTCATCGCCGTCATGCCCCGCACGACGAGCGCCGAGAAGATCCGCCTGATCCAGT
The DNA here is from genome assembly GCF_044331705.1 of Streptomyces sp. NPDC017202. Lineage (NCBI taxonomy): Bacteria > Bacillati > Actinomycetota > Actinomycetes > Kitasatosporales > Streptomycetaceae > Streptomyces > Streptomyces sp. NPDC017202. The sequence continues at coordinate 12,231 of NZ_JBIRNP010000012.1, forward strand.
TCCACGGCGGACAGTGCCACTTCGTGGACGACTCGCGGAAGATGTACGAGGAGTCCGCCCGCCTCGCGGCCGACACCGGCGGCCACTACATGGACCAGTTCACCTACGCCGAGCGGGCCACGGACTGGCGCGGCAACAACAACATCGCCGAATCCATCTTCCGCCAGCTGGAGTTGGAGCGGTTCCCGGAGCCCGCCTGGATCGTCGCCACGGCCGGCACCGGCGGCACCTCCGCGACCCTCGCCCGCTACGTCCACTACACCCAGCACGACACCCGCATCTGCGTCGCCGACCCCGAGAACTCCTGCTTCTTCGAGGGCTGGACCACCGGTGATCCGGACGTCACCTGCGACTGCGGCTCACGCATCGAGGGCATCGGGCGGCCCCGCATGGAGCCGAGCTTCGTGCCCGGCGCCGTCGACCGGATGATGAAGGTCCCGGACGCCGCCAGCGTCGCCGCCGTCCGCGCCCTGGAACGCGTCATCGGCCGCAAGGCGGGCGGCTCGACGGGCACGGGCCTGTGGAGCGCGCTGAAGATCGTCGCCGAGATGGTGGCCGAGGGCCGGCAGGGCAGCGTGGTCACCCTGCTGTGCGACCCGGGCGACCGCTATCTCGACAAGTACTACTCCGACGCCTGGCTCGCCGAACAGGGCCTGGACATCGGCCCGTACAGCGCGGCGATCGACTCCCTGCTGGCGACGGGGGTGTGGCCGGACTGAGGCGCACGGGGCCCGTCCGCCGCCGAGATCTCCCCGCCGACGTCTCCCCGGCGACGTCTCTTCCCGGCGAGGACGAGCCGTACCGGCGCGGTCGTGGCGAAGCCCGGTCCTTCGGGAGGCGGGCGACGAGCCGTCCGGGCACCTCCTCGGCACCGGGGAAACGGGCCCGCCGCCCTCACCGGCGTTCTCTCAGACGTCCGCGTCCGCGGCGGCCTCACCGGCCACCACCAGCTGCCGCAGATGCTCGGAGATCTCCGCGCGGACCGCGCCCGGCAGCCCGGCGTCCGTCACCAGCGTGTCGACCTGCTCCAGCGCCGCGAAGGAGCTCAGGCCCACCACACCCCACTTGGTGTGGTCGGCGACCACCACGACCCGGCGCGCCGACTGCACCAGACGCCGGTTCGTCTCGGCCTCCGCCAGGTTCGGCGTGGACAGACCGGCCTCGGCCGATATCCCGTGCACACCGAGGAACAGCACGTCGAAGTGGAGCGCCGCGATGGCCTGATCGGCGACCGGTCCCACCAGCGAGTCGGACGGCGTGCGCACGCCGCCGGTCAGCACGACCGTCGCCGCGCCCTGCCGGGGACCCGAGGTGCGCTGCGCCATGTGGAAGACGTCCGCCACGCGCACCGAGTTGGTCACCACCGTCAGATCCGGCACGTCCACCAGCTGGTGGGCCAGCGCGTACGTCGTCGTCCCGCCCGACAGCGCGATCGCGCTGCCCGGAGCGACCAGCTCGGCGGCGGCCCGCGCGATGTCCTCCTTGGCGCTCAGTTCCAGGCCCGACTTGGCCTCGAAACCGGGCTCGTGGGTGCTCGCCTCCACGATCGGCACCGCACCGCCGTGCACCTTCTCCAGGACACCCTGACGGGACAGCGCGTCGAGGTCGCGGCGCACCGTCATGTCCGACACGCCGAGCTTGCGGGTCAGCTCGTTGACCCGGACACCACCCCGGCGCCGGACCTCGTCGAGGATCAGGGCGCGCCGCTGCTCCGCGAGGAGGTTCTGATTCTCACTCACGTACGCTCCGGTCCTCTCGACTCAAGCCGACCCACTCCGTCCGGCACGCCCGCGCACCTGCCCCGACAAGGACATTCTGCCGGTCGGCGGCCGTGCGGGCGTCCCATCCTCGCACGGGCCACCACCGGCCGTACCACCCCCCACCCGTCGCGGGCATGTCACAACCAAGACACCCGGCGGTCCCGATCCCCACACGGAACGGGGATATTCGGTGACAACGCGTGCGCACGCGCCGCGCAGCGGCGATCCTTGTGCCGCACGCACACGGAACGACAGCGCGTCACGGGGGAAGTGCGAGAACAGTGGAACGTGCGCAGGAACGAGCCTCGACCGGCCCGGCGGCCTCGGCCGCACTGGAACTCCTGGTCCACGGCGTGGGCGGAGCCACGCCCGAGAAGATGCTGAACGATCCGCGTACCGTGCGGATCACCGGCGACGACACGGCCGCCGTGTACCGGCGCGAGGGCGACGTGGACGCCGAGAACACCGAGAACGCCGCGGCCGGCGCACCGCGGGACCGGCCGGTCCCCGAGGCCTACGTCTGGTCCAACCTCACCTCCGGCAACGGCACCCGCGCCCTGTGGCTCCTGCTGCTGCCGTTCATGGTCGTCAACCTCGCCCACTGGATGCGCCCCGCCGCCCGGCAACGCACCCGCGCGGTCCGCCTGTACGGACTGCTGGTGCGGCTCACCGGCCTGACCCTGACGGTCCTGCTCGTCGCCGCCGCCTGCGAGGTCGCCCTGGATCTGACGGCCTGGCAGTGCGCGGGCACCCGCGCGTGCGCCGAACGGCACACCTGGCTGGGCTTCCTGTCCCCGACCGTGTCCGACGGCGGCTGGTGGAGCCTGCCCGGCCGCCGCCTCGCCCTCGCGGCCCTCGTCCCGACCGCCCTCACCGTCCTGCTCTGGTACCTGTCCCACCGCACCTGGCGGGCGTACGAGTCCCAGGAGCCGCCGAACGCCCGGACCGAACCCGAGGACGCGCTCGGCGACACCGCCCTCGGCCGCCCCGGCTTCTGGTACGGGCGCCGTCTGGTCGCCCGGCTGCGCGCGGCCCACACCGCGGCCGGCCTGCTCACGGTGGCCGCCGCCGTCGGCACCGCCGCCGCACGCCAGGACCACGCGCCCGGCGGTCCCGCCCTGCTCGACGCCCTCGGCCGGCTCCTGGAGGCCGCCCTGGCCGCCGGCGCGCTCGCCACGGTCTGGGTGGTGTGCCGCAGGGGCCGCAGCGAGCACCGCCTGGACCGCCGCCTCGACGCCCACCTCGTACGGCGCCTGCCGCTGACCGCCCTCGTCCTGCTCGTCCTCACCTTCGTGTACGCCGGGTGGGAACGCCCCGCGTGGCGGTCCGCCGGCCGGCTGCCGGGGGACGTGACCTTCGGCGGCATCGCCCTCGTCCAGGGCGCGCTGGTGATCGCCCTCGCGGTCGTCGCCTCGGTCCTGTACCGCCGGGCCGGGAGCGACCCGCAAGGCCGGGCCGCCCTGAAAGGCCTGGGCGGCCCCGCCGTCGCGATGCTCGCCTGCGCCCTCGGCAGCGTGATGTCCGGCGGAGTGTCCCAGCGCGTCTCGGACTGGCTGGACGGCACCGGCACCTTCCTCGCCGGACCACCGGTGCTGCTGACCTGGCAGGCGTCCATGATCCCGGCACTGCTGATCGTGCTGCTCGCCCTGTGCGGCCTGCTCGCCCGGGGAGCCGCGCGGCTGTCCCGCGCCGAGCGGGTCGCGGTGGCCCGCGAGTACGGCGTCCACCCCGGCGACCCGGCCCGCACCCAGCGCATCGCCCGCGCCCGCGCCATGGCCACGCTCACCGACCGGGCCCCGCTCCTCGTCGCCGTCACCTCCACCGCGACCCTGCTCCTCGGCGCCGGCGCCCTCGTCGGCGCCCTCGCCACCGGCCGGACCCCCGACCGGGCCGCCGAGCACGCCCACCCCCTCGTCCACGGCGCCGCCCAGACCGGCCAGGCACTCGGTTCCTGGCTGATAGGGCTCGGCTTCATACTCTTCGTCACCTGGGGCCGGCGTGCCTACAAGGACGCCTCCGCGCGCCGCACCATCGGCATCCTCTGGGACGTCGGCACCTTCTGGCCGCGGGCCGCGCACCCCTTCTCCCCGCCCTGTTACGCCGAGCGGGCGGTTCCCGACCTGACCTGGCGCATGGCCACCTGGACCCGCGCCACCGGCGGACGCCTGGTGATCTCCGGCCACTCCCAGGGCAGCGTCCTCGCCGCCGCCGCGGCCTGGCAACTGAGCCCCGCCGACCGCGGCCGCGTCGCCCTCCTGACCTACGGCTCCCCGATCGAGCGCCTCTACGGCCGCTGGTTCCCGGCCCACTTCGGCCCCGCCGCGCTGAACGCCCTGCACGAGGACATCGACTGCTGGCGCAACCTCCACCGCCCCACCGACCCGATCGGCGGCCCGGTCCGGCTGTCCGGCGACGACTGCGGCCCCGAGGTCGACCGCGCCGCCCTCGCCGACCCCCTGGCCTACGGCCGCACCGACGCCCACCCCCTGCCCTCACCGATCCTGGGCCACTCCGACTACCAGGCGGACCCGGCCTTCGCCGAGGAACGCGAACGCCTGCTGTCCCGCCTGCGGCCGGACCTCCCGACCCAGCGCGCACAGGCGTCGGCGGACGGCTAGGGCGTGTTTCGAAAGTCCCTCCCCCAGAGGGGGTGCCCCCAGCCCGGCGACGCCTGGCACGCACTCCCCCGGAGGGGGCACCCCCAGCCGCGTTGTCGGGATCGCCCCGATACCACCGGTATCGGGACGGCCCTCCGCCTTGCGATCGCACGCACCAGACGCCGCCGGGCCTGCCCTTCGGGCAGACGACGCCACTTTCGAGACACGCCCTAGTGCCGCGGCAGGCGACGTCTGCCCGTCGAGGAGCGGCGTCCGGTGCGTGGCGGGCGTCGCGACGGGGCGAACGTTGACTGCCGCGGCACGAGGACCTGTCCGGCGTGATCCGCCGGACAGGTCCTCGGCCTAGGCGAGCTCCGGCAGGTCCTCCGCGTACAGCAGGGTCAGGTCGTCCGTGCTCGGGTCCGGGACGTGGGCGACGCGGCTCGCGTGGCGTTCCACCATCGCCTCGAAGGTCTGGCGGGCCGTGCGGCCGTTGCCGAAGGCGGCGCCCTTGGGGATCTCCGTGAAGTACTTCAGGAGCGCCTCCGGGGCGCCCGGCGCCAGCCGGTACTCGTGCTCCTCGGCCTGCTGCTCGACGATCCGCAGCAGTTCGTCGGGGCCGTAGTCGCCGAAGGTGATGGTCCGCGAGAAACGCGACGCCACACCGGGGTTGACCGACAGGAACCGCTCCATCTCGGCCGTGTACCCGGCGACGATCACCACCACGGCGTCCCGGTGGTCCTCCATCAGCTTCACGAGCGTGTCGATGGCCTCCTTGCCGAAATCACGCCCGGCGTCCTCCGGGGAGAGCGCGTACGCCTCGTCGATGAACAGCACACCGCCGCGCGCCCGTTCGAAGGCCTCCTGGGTGCGGATCGCGGTCGAGCCGATGTGCTCGCCGACCAGGTCGACGCGCGACACCTCGACCAGATGGCCCTTCTCCAGGACGTGCAGCGCGGCGAGGATCTCGCCGTAGAGACGCGCGACCGTCGTCTTGCCGGTGCCGGGGGAGCCGGTGAAGACCAGATGCCGCTTGACCGAGGCCGCTTTCAGACCGGCCTGCTGGCGGCGCCGGCCCACCTCGATCATGTCGGTCAGCGCCCGCACCTCGCGCTTGACGCTCTCCAGACCCACCAGGGCGTCGAGTTCGCCCATCACGTCCGTGGAGGCCCGCACCGGCCGCTCCGGCTCGGCCGCGACCGGTCGCGCCTCGGGCACGGTGGCACGCTGCTCGGGGAGCGCGCCGAGCAGCCCCGGCGAGGAGGGCGCCGCTTCCACGGAGGTCTCCCGCGCGCCCGGCGTGGGGACGCCGGCGCTCTCGTCGCTCGTGCAGTCCTCGACCACGGGACCGGAGCCGGCCGCGCCGTCCGGGCCGGCGTCCGCGAACTCGTACCCCCGCCGCGCGCAGCGCTCGGTCCGGCACTTGCGCAGCGTCGTACGGCAGCCGTCTATCACGTGGAAGCCGTAGCCGCCGCTGTTGGTGACCCGGCAGTTCAGGAAGCTGCCGCGGCCGCCCGCCGACACGTAGAAGCCGGCCTCGGCGGGGGAGTCGACGGTGCAGCGCTCCACCGTGGGGTCGGCGCCCTTGGTGACGATCACGCCGGTCTGGGTGGCGTCCACGGTGCAGTTGTTGAGCGTGCCGCCGCTGCCGTGGTCGCGGAACCAGGCGCCGGTCGCCGCGTCCCGGATCCGGCAGTCGTCGAGCTGGGCGGTCGCCCCGTCGCTGACCGACACGGCCGTGTTGCGCACCTGGAAGAGGTCGCTGTCGACGACGTCCGCGCGCGAACCGCGGTCGAGGACGAACAGGGCGTCCGGTACATCGTGCACCCGGCAGGAGTCGAGGACCACGGTGGCGCCGTCGCTGACCCAGACGGCCGGGTAGTCGCCGGTGCTGTCGAAGATCTCGCACTGGTTGGCGTCGACCCGGGTGCCCGGGTCCCACACCGACAGGCCGTTGCGCCCGAACTGACGCACCGTCGTCCGCGTCAGCGTCAGCACGGAGCGCGACCGCAGATCGACCGCGTTCTCCGGGATCTCGTGGATCCGGCAGTCGGCCAGGGTCAGCACGGCGTCCGTGTCGAGCGTGACCCCGTCGCCGGTGGTGCGGTGCACCTCGCAGTCGGTGAGGTGCGCGGTGGCACGGGCGGTGATCTGCACCCCACTGCCCCGGACCTCGTAGACCTCGCAACCCACCGCCTCCAGGGCGGAGTTGTCACCGGTCGCGCTCAGACCGGCCCCCGAGGTGTGGTGCACCCGGCAGCGCTCCAGCCGGGGACGACCGCCCCCGCGCACGGCGACGCCGGCCTGTCCGGCCGCGACGACCTCGCACTCCTCGAAGACACCGCCGCCGCCGTCGACCACGGCGATGCCGATGCCGGCCGGGTTGTCGACGGTGCACCGCCGGACCGTCGGACGCGCGCCGCCGCGCACCTCGACGCCGGCCGCGGACCGCGTCACGATCCTCAGGTCCAGCAGTTCGGGAGTGCCCTCCTCGACGAGCACCGCGGGCGCCGCCGCGTCCTGGCCCTCCACGTGCAGGTCCTGCACCACGGCCGAGGCCCGCACGGTCAACGGCACGCCGTCCACGGGCGCGATGCGGACGGAGCCGGGGGAGCCCTCGGGGCCGCGCAGGGTCACCGCACGCTGCACGACGAGGTTCTCCCGGTAGGTGCCGGGAGCGATGGTGAGCACGTCGCCCTCGGCCGCGGCCTCCAGAGCGGCGGCGAGCGACGCGTACTCACCCGTGCGGCGCCGCCACCTCGATGTGCCGGTGTGCGTCACCTGGACCGTGCCCTGTGCCATGGCGTTGCTGTGCCCCCACCTCGGTCTTGCTGATCACTCGGTCGTTCGCGGGGTGCGCCGGCCGTGCCGCACCCCTGCGGCTCCCTCGCGCGCGGGTCGATGCCGAATGCTCGGCCGGTCCACCGTAGCGTGCGCGCGGGCGGTGGGTTGACCAGAGACGGAAGGCTGTCAGCTACCGGCTCCGGTACGGCCCCAGTCCGGACCCGCCCGGTCCCATGCCTGGTCCCAGCGGGCGTACCGGCGGCGGACCATGTGCCGGACGGCGTGTCTTCGGAGCCCCTCGACGACGCCCGCCGTGAGCAGGGCCGCGCCGAATCCGGCGAGGACGGCGTGGGTGGTCGCGGTGGCGGGGTCCAGAGGGCGGCCCACCGGACGGCCGTGCGTGTCGGTCCACAGCGGGAAGTGGTCGCCCCGATGAGGGGACGTGAGGCCGGCGAGGACCGTGCCGTGGTGCGGGGTGCCGTCGGGCGCGGTCCAGTCGGCGACCACGCGGGCGCGGCCGTCCCGCCCGGAGAGGCTTTCGGGATCCGCCTCCGGTGGCGAACCCCCGAGCCCGCGCACCACGGTCGCCGGGACCTGGTGGCGGGCGAGGCGCTGGTCGCGGACGGTGTGCTGCAAGCTGTCCTGTGCGACGGCGCCGACGAGGGAGCCGACGACGGGTGCCACGAACAGGATCAGGAGCAGGGCCGTCAGCGCCACCCAGGCCTCGACCAGATCCGTCGTACGGCGCAACGGATTGTGCCGCCAGCGCCAGATTCCACCGATCGCCCGCACCACCGGCACCCCCTTTCCCGCTCCGTGACGATCCCCCGTGGAGCCGTTCACACGCGGATCCGGGCGAAGGGAGAGCCACATCACCCGCAGCCGGGACCTCTCATGAACGTCTCACGAAAAGCACAACGGCCGAAGGGCGGGCCGGGGTTCCCAGGAGTGCCGCACCTCGGTCCCCGCCCGGAGGCGCCGACGCGCACCGCGCCCGTCAACCCACGACGGTGACCGGGTCGCCCACCCGCACGGTGCCGCGGGAGAGGGGCACCAGATTCTGTCCGAAGACCAGCTTTCCGCCCAGCCGCCGGTGCCGTCCCAGCGTGTGGAGGGGCTCCTTGCCGCGCTCCGCGGTGGTCTGGTCGGTCGTGGTCACCACGCACCGGCCGCACGGCTTGGCGACCCGGAAACCGACCTCGCCGACGGTCAGACGCGACCAGCCGTCCTCGGCCCACGGCCGCGTGCCCGTCACGACCAGGTTCGGCCGGAAGCGGTTCATCGGCAGCGGCCCCTCCGAGGCGTGCTCCCCCCGCGCGATCAGCGAGTTGAGGGCGTCGAGCGAGGCGACGGTGGTGACCAGCAGCGGATACCCGTCGGCGAACGCGACCGTCTCGCCGGGCAGCCCGTACTCGGGGTCGACGGCGCGGCGCTTCGCGGGGTCGTCCATGTGCACCAGACGTACGTCGGCGCCGAGATGGGCGCTGCACCAGGCGTGCGCGGCCTCGTCGGCGAGGACCCCCTCCACCTTGTCGCGGAAGATCTCCAACGGGACCGTTCCGATCGGCCGCGGCACGGAGACGGTCAGCGGCGCCAGACCCGGCGCGGACAGACGGACACCGCCGCCGGGCAGGAGCTCGGCGGCGGCTTGTGCGAGGCGCGGCTGCTGACGCTGGGTGACGACCTTTCCCCCGTGGTCGATCAGCGCCCAGCGTCGGTCTCCGGCCAGCCCCCAGGGCTCCACTTCGGCCTCCCGGGGCGCCTGGCCCCGGAACGCCTTGACCGGATGGACGTGGATCGACAGCAGCTCGGCATTCCCCATGGCCTCATCCTGCCAGGTGGCGGCGACTGTCCCCGGGGCGGCTCAGTAACCGCGGTACTGCTGGTTGTTGTACGGGTCCTGGTACTGGGGCGCGGCGGGCCGGGGAGCCGCGGGGCGCATCGCGTCGTACCCCGTGCCGGGTCCGGCGGGGCGCGGCGGCTGCTGCATCTGCGGGCCGGGGTAGCCGCGCGGCGCGGTGGCCTGCGGCGGGATGTAGGCGGCCGGCGCCTGCTGCAGCGGAGCGGGCTGCTGCGCCTGCGGGTAGCCGTAGCCGTACGGGGACGGGGCCGCCGGGAGGGCGGGCAGTGCCGACGGCAACGCGGGCAGGTTGCTGCCCGTGTCGTACGCGGCGGGGACCCGGATCGGGGCGATCTGCGGGGTGCCCCGCTCGGCCACGAGCGAGTCGTAGATCGGGGTGTCCGGGAAGGAGGCGGAGTAGTAGCCGCCGCCATAGGTGGAGCGGGGGGAGGTCATGGCACATAAGTTAAGCCCACGATGTGCTGGTTGGGGAGACCGATAAGAGGGTTGTTTTCCGTGTCGGCGATGACTCCGGATACCCAATGCGAGCGAACTTGGCAAAAAGGGGCGGCAATCGTGGTCCAGATCGTGTAAAGGCCGAGTTCCCGGTGGGTTACCGGCGGTTGGCCAGGGATCTTGTGGCCCTGCGGATGGGCGTTCCCGGTCCGGGCGAATAGGTTGACGAGCAGACGTCCCGAAGGGTGCCGGAGCGTGCGGTCCGGCCGGTGAAAGCGAGGGGGTAGGCATGTCCATGCCGAAAGGATCGAATGTTCCGGTGCCGACGACGGCGCTGCGGGTCGAGGTGGGCCGCCGGTCGGGACCGGGCGTCCCCGACGCGGACGCCTCGGCCCTGCTGCTGGTCGCGGGGAAGGTCCGTTCGGACGCCGACTTCGTCTTCTACAACCAGCCGGCCCACTCCTCCGGCGCGGTCCGGCACGAGGGCAAACGGGACCTGGGCGGCAGGGTGACCGACACGCTGCTCGTCGACCTCGCGCGCGTGGAGCCCGCGATCGAGACCGTCGTCCTGGCCGCCTCGGCGGACGGCGGCACCTTCGGCCAGGTGCCCGACCTCGCCGTCGAGGTACGGGACGCGGCACGGAACACGGTGGTGGCCCGGTACGACGCCACCGGCGCGACCGTCGAGACGGCGTTCGTGCTCGGCGAGTTCTACCGCCGCCAGGGAGCCTGGAAGTTCCGCGCCGTCGGCCAGGGCTACGACAGCGGCCTGGAAGGCCTGGCCACGGACTACGGGATCACCGTCGACGAACCGCAGCACGGCGCACCGCGGCCCACCGCACCGCGACCGGCCACCGCCCCGACGCCCCCGCCCCCACCGCCGACCGTGCCGGCCTTCCCGGTCACCGTACCCCCGCCCGTCCACGCCACCCCGCCCCCGCCGCCGGCTCCGCCCGCGGCCCCGGTCCGCCTCACCAAGGTGACGCTCACCAAGGCCGCCCCGTCGGTGTCGCTGACCAAGCAGGGCGGCACCTCGGGCGTCATGCGGGTGAACCTCAACTGGGAGGTGCGCAAGCAGTTCTCCCAGTGGGGCGGCAAACGCGGCCGGGCGGTCGCGCTCCACAACGACCTCGACCTCGACCTGTGCGCGCTGTTCGAGCTGGCCGACGGACGCAAGGGCGTCGTACAGGCCCTCGGCAACGCCTTCGGCGCCCTGCACCAGCCGCCCTACATCCTCCTCGACGGCGACGACCGCACGGGCGCCGTGACCACCGGGGAGAACCTCACGGTCAACCTCGACCACAAGGACGCCTTCCGGCGCCTCCTCGTCTTCGTGACCGTCTACGAGGGCGCCCGCTCCTTCGCCGACCTGCACGCCACGGTGACGTTGCAGCCGCAGTTCGGTGCCGCGATCGACTTCTCCCTGGACGAGTGCACCGTCCCCTCGACCGTGTGCGCGCTCGCGCTGATCACCCGCACCGGCGACGACCTCGTCGTCCAGCGCGAGGCCCGCTACCTGGTGCCCGAGCGCGGGGTGAGCCCGCAGCGGACCGTGGACCACGCCTACGGCTGGGGCATGAACTGGACGCCCGGCCGCAAATAGGCGGCGGGTGCGGGCTCAGCCCTCGTCGGCCACCGGGTCCGGACGGGCGTAGGTGCGGCCCTTCCAGGCCGCTCCCCGCCCCCGGTGGTGCTGAACCGCGGAATCCACCGTCATCAGGAGATAGAGGAGGGCGGTGAACGGCAGCAACGGGGCGAGCCACAGCGGCTGACGGTAGTAGCGGAGCATCGGGAGGTAGGTCCCCGTCATCACCAGCCACGCGAGGCCGCCCAGTGCCGCGGCGGCCGGGACGGCGAGGGCGAGCCCGCCGAGCAGCGCGAGCGGCGGCACCAGGTAGACCAGGGCGAGGCCCAGCACCGTGCCGAGCAGCAGCAGCGGGTTGTGCCGCAGCTGCGCGTAGGCGCTGCGCGAGACCATCCGCCACAGGTCGCGCAGCCCCGGGTACGGGCGCACGCTGTCGACCCGGTCGGCCAGCCCCAGCCAGATACGGCCCCCCGACCCCTTCACGGCACGCGCGAGGGCCACGTCGTCGATGACGGCGTGCCGGACGGCCTCCGGGATCCGGGCCCGCCCGGCCGCCTCCGCGCGCAGCAGGACGCAGCCGCCCGCCGCGGCCGCCGTCCGCGTCCCGGGCCGGCCGATCCTGCGGAACGGGTACAGCTGCGCGAAGAAGTAGACGAACGCCGGCACGACCAGCCGCTCCCACACGCTCTCCACCCGCAGCCGCGCCATCTGGGAGACGAGGTCGAAGCCGCCGGTGCGCGCCGCGGCGACCAGCTCCCGCAGGCTGTCGGGCGCGTGCGCGATGTCGGCGTCCGTCAGGAGCAGGTACTCGGGTCCACGCGCGCGTGCCAGCGCGATGCCGTGCCGCACCGCCCACAGCTTCCCCGTCCAGCCGGGCGGTGGCTCGCCCGGCGAGTCCACGGTCAGCGTCAGCCCGCCGTGCCGCCGGGCCAGCTCACGCGCCAGCTCCCCGGTGCCGTCGGAACTGCCGTCGTCGACGAGGAAGACCTCCGCCCGCCCCGGATAGTCCTGCGCGAGCAGCGACGGCAGACTGGCCGGGAGCACCGCCGCCTCGTCACGTGCGGGGACGACCACGCAGACCGGCGGCCATTCCGCGGGGCCAGCGGGGCCCGCGGGCTCCGCGCGCGGGGGCAGCCGGACGTCCGTGCGCCAGAAGAAGCCCTGGCAGAGCAGCAGCCACAGCCAGGCGGCGAGAGAAACGGCGGAGATCCACACGACGGCGCTCACGCGCGCAGTCTGCCCCACGGGAGCGGGCCCCGGGAGCACATCGTCTATCGTGGCCGGGTGAAGATCGCGCTCATGGACTCCGGAATCGGGCTGCTGGCGGCCACCGCCGCGGTACGGCGCCTGCGACCCGACGCGGATCTGGTGCTCTCCCTGGACCCCGACGGCATGCCCTGGGGCCCGCGCACGCCCGAGGACCTCACCGCGCGCGCGGTCGCGGTCGCGGAGGCCGCCGCCGCCCACCGGCCCGACGCCCTGATCATCGGCTGCAACACGGCGACCGTGCACGCGCTGCCCACCCTGCGGGCCCGCCTCGAACCGGGCATCCCGGTGATCGGGACCGTGCCCGCGATCAAGCCCGCCGCGGCCGGTGGCGGCCCCGTCGCCATCTGGGCCACCCCCGCCACCACCGGCAGTCCCTACCAGCGCGGCCTCATCGACGACTTCGCCGACGGCGTCACGGTGACCGAGGTGCCCTGCTGGGGACTGGCCGAGGCCGTGGAGCACGCCGACGAGACGGCGATCGACGCGGCGGTCGCCGCGGCCGCCGCGCTGACCCCCGACGAGGTGACCACCGTCGTCCTGGGCTGCACCCATTACGAACTGGTCGCCGAGCGCATCCGCGCCGCCGTCCAGGGCGCGGGCCGCCCGCCGCTGGTCCTGCACGGATCGGCCGGTGCCGTGGCCGCCCAGGCACTGCGCCGCATCGGCTCCCGCCCCGAGCCCGCGGCCCAGGCCCTCGGCGCGGTGACGGTTCTCCTCAGCGGCCGCGAGGGCGCGCTGCCGGTGCCCGCGCTCGCCTACGCGGAAGGCCGACTCCTCCAGGAGGCCAGCCCCGTCCGGTGACCGCGGCCCACGGGGCGGACGCGCGGTCCGCCCCGTGGCACGGCCGGCCCAGTCACCCTCCGCGACACGGTACCGGCGGAGCGAAACCTGAGTAACCTCGTCAACATGAGGGACCAGCCCCACGAGGAGACCGCCCGGCACCCCGATGTGTGGCACGGGCGGGCCACCAACCGGTTCCAGTGGCTGCTCGCGCTCGGCGGGGCGGCCTGCATGGCGCTCGGTATCGAACTGGCGGTCCAGTCCGCCTGGACGTCCTCCGTCGCGCCGCTCGCCATGGCCGTGGTCGGCTGCATCGCCGCGGGAATGCTGGTCCTCTTCGGCACCCTCGCCTTCGTCCACGTCGACCTGAAGCTCGACAAGGAGTCCCTCGAAGTGCGCTGCGGGCACATCGGCGTGCCGCGCCGCCGCATCCCGCTGTCCCACGTCGCCGGGGCCGACTTCGAGCCGCATGTCACGCCGCGTCACTGGGGCGGCTGGGGCTACCGCTGGCGCCCCGAGAAGGGCACCGCCGTCGTCGTACGGCGCGGGGAGGGCGTGGTCCTGCGGCTCTGGGACGGGCACACCTTCACGATCACCGTGGACGACGCGGAGTCCGCCGTACGGGTCATCCGGGCGCGCCTGCGGCAGGGCACGCCGGACGCGACGCACTGACTCAGACGGCCGGACGGCCGTCGCGGGAACGCAGGTCCCGTCCCGAACGGGCCGGGACCGTGCCCGACGCCGGTCCGACGACGAGGGGGCGGGCCGTGGCCAGACCCGCCAGCAGACCCGCGCCGACCGAGACCGTGGTGAAGCTCAGCGCGTTCCCGACCGAGGCCACGGCCGCCACGCCCGTCAGCGCGGCACCCGCGCTCAGCACGACCGGCGTCGGACGGGCCGCGTGCCACAGGGCGAACAGCACCCAGCCGAAGGCCGCGGCCAGCAGCAGCACCCCGACGACACCCTGCTCCGCCGCCATCTGGAACGGCGCCGAGTGCGGTTTGCCGTCCGACAGGGTGGTCCGCGCCGCCGTCGCGCTCAGTTCGCCGAAGCGTCCCGGCCCCACCCCGAGGCCGGCGTCGTGCCGCGCCAGGTCGAGGGCGTCGCGCCACAGGTCGACCCGGCGGGGCGTGAGCCGGTCCTCCAGCGACGCGGCGAGCCCACCGGGCAGCGCGGCGCCGGCGGCCGCCCACGTCAGACCCGTGACCGCGGCGGCGGCCAGTGCCAGCCCCGCCAGGCCGCGCCCTCGGTGGGGCATGCGCCCGGCGGCCAGGGAGCACAGCACGACGGCGGCGCAGCTCACCGTCGCGGTGGGCGAACCCAGCGCGGCTCCGACCGCCGCCGTGCCGCAGGCCAGCAGTCGCAGCACGAGCCGCGGTGCGGGCACGGGAGTCGCCCAGGCCGCGCAGCAGGCGGCTCCCGCCGACAGGATGAGCACCGCGACGGTGGCACCGGCGTGACCCAGCGGTGTGACGGTCTCGGGCCCCGGGCCGAGCCGTGGAAGCGCCGCCGTCAGGCCGAGCCCGGCCAGGGCCGCGGCGCAGGGCGCCGCGACGGGCAGCAGCACGCCGGAGATCCGCCCCGCCGCGTAACCGGCGGCCACGGCCAGCACCGCGAGCAGGACGCCCTCGGGACGGCCGCCCCGCGCGGCGGCGGTCACCAGGGACCAGGTGGCGCAGCTCCCGAGGACCACCACGCCCACGGCGTCGGAAACGACGCGTCTTTCCCCGTCCGCGTCCTCGGCGTCCGCGGACGCCATCCCCCTCGACCCCACGCCCCACCCCCGTACCCGGTCGCCCCAGGACCGTGAAAACCTCCCCGGCCGCCCCGCGCGACAGGAGCACTGCCTCACCGTAACGGCTGCCGGGCGGTTCGGTCACGAGTCGTGCGGGAGGCACCGGGGGACCGTGCCGCAGGCCAGAAGCCGACCCGCCGTACACTCCCGGAGTGACCGTCACCGCTACTTCCGTGGACCGGCCGGACCAGCTGGAGCCCCCGACCGCGCCGTCGCGCGGCGCACGGCTCCTGCGTCTGGTCCCGGCAGCCACCGCGGCGCTCTCCGGAGTGCTCCTGTACGTCAGCTTCCCGCCGCGCACCCTGTGGTGGCTGGCCCTGCCCGCCTTCGCCCTCCTCGGGGGGCTGCTGCGCGGCCGGGGCTGGAAGGCCGGATTCGGCCTCGGGTACCTCTTCGGTCTCGGCTTCCTGCTGCCGCTGCTGGTGTGGACGGGCGTCGAGGTGGGCCCCGGCCCCTGGATCGCGCTGGTGCTCATCGAGGCGATCTTCGTCGCGCTGGTCGGCGCGGGGATCGCCGCGGTGTCGAAGCTGCCGGCCTGGCCGGTGTGGGCGGCGGCGATCTGGATCGCCGGAGAGGCGGCACGCGCGCGCGTACCCTTCCGCGGCTTCCCCTGGGGCAAGATCGCGTTCGGCCAGGCGGACGGCGTCTTCCTGCCGGTGGCCGCGCTGGGCGGCACCCCGGCCCTCGGTTTCGCGGTCGTCCTGTGCGGTTTCGGCCTCTGCGAGGCCGTCCGGACGGCGCTCGAATGGCGCCGCACGCGCGAGGTGCGGCGCTCGGCCGCCGCGGTCGCGCTGATCAGCATGGCCGTCCCGGTCCTGGCCGCGGTGGCCGCCCGCCCCCTGGTCAGCGACGAGGCCGAGGTCGGCACCGCGACGGTCGCGGTCATCCAGGGCAACGTGCCCCGCCTCGGACTGGACTTCAACGCCCAGCGCCGGGCCGTCCTCGACTACCACGCGCGCGAGACGGAGCGGCTGGCCGCCGAGGTCAGGGCCGGCAAGGCGGACCGGCCCGACTTCGTGCTGTGGCCCGAGAACTCCTCCGACGTCGACCCCTTCGCCAACCCGGACGCCGCCGCCGTCATCGAGCGGGCGGCCGAGGCGATCGACGCGCCCATCTCCGTCGGCGGCGTCGTCGAACGCGACGGCAAGCTGTACAACGAGCAGATCCTGTGGGACCCCGACAAGGGCGCCACCCAGACCTACGACAAGCGGCAGGTCCAGCCCTTCGGCGAGTACCTCCCGCTGCGCTCCCTCATCGGCGCCGTCAACGACGAGTGGACCTCGATGGTCCACCAGGACTTCAGCCGGGGCACCGAGCCCGGCGTGTTCGACTTCGGCGACGCCCGGGTCGGCCTCGCCACCTGCTACGAGGCGGCCTTCGACTGGGCCGTGCGCGACACCGTCACCCACGGCGCGCAGCTCATCTCCGTACCCAGCAACAACGCCACCTTCGACCGCAGCGAGATGACCTACCAGCAGCTCGCCATGTCACGCGTGCGTGCCGTCGAGCACAGCCGGACCGTCACCGTGCCGGTGACCAGCGGGGTCAGCGCGATCATCATGCCCGACGGCAGGATCAGTCAGAAGACCGGCATGTTCGTCGCGGACTCCCTGGTCCAGAAGGTCCCGCTGCGCTCCTCGGAGACCCCCGCGACGAAGCTCGGCATCCTGCCCGAGATCGCCCTCCTGCTCGTCGCCGCCGGCGGGCTCGGGTGGGCGATCGGGGCCGGGGTGCGCGGGCGGCGCGCCGGTGGCGTGTAACCGTACGCCCGGCGAGCGCGTCCCTCACGCGCGCGGTGTCGCCGGAGCGCCTCGTTAGGGTCGGGTCCATGCCTACTCCTGACTTCATCCGCGAGATCCGGGCCGTCGCGGGCCACCAGTTGCTGTGGCTGCCCGGAGTCACCGCCCTCGTCTTCGACGACGCGGGCCGCGTGCTGCTCGGCCGTCGCTCGGACACGGGCAGGTGGGCGGTGATCGGCGGCATCCCCGACCCCGGGGAGCAGCCCGCCGTCTGCGCCGTGCGGGAGGTCTTCGAGGAGACCGCGGTGCGGTGCGTGGTCGAACGGGTCGTCCTCGTCCAGGCGCTGGAGCCGGTCGCGTACGACAACGGCGACGTCTGCCAGTACATGGACATCACCTTCCGCTGCCGTGCCGTGGGCGGCGAGGCCCGCGTCAACGACGACGAGTCGCTGGAGGTCGGGTGGTTCACGGTGGACGCCCTGCCCGACCTGAACGAGTTCGCGCTGTTCCGGATCAAGCAGGCGCTGTCGGACGAGCCCACATGGTTCGAATCCATGAGCTCCAGCTGAAGTGTGGGGGCGGACCACATGGGGTGAGGTGGCGGCGCTGCCTAAGGTCACAGGCATGACCACGCCCCCCGCCGCCCCTGGTCCCTCCGCCCCCTCCCTCGACCTCCACGGCCGCACCGCCCTCGTCACCGGCGCCGCCGGCGGTATCGGCCGCGCATGCGTGCTGCGGCTGGCGGCCGCGGGGGCCAAGGTCCGCGCGGTCGACCGGGACGCCACGGGCCTGGAGACACTCGCCGAGAGCGCCGCGGGCCTGCCGGGCGTCGTCGAGCCGCACGTCCTGGACCTCACGGACCTCGACGCCGCCGAACTCGCGGCCGCCGGCACCGACGTCCTGGTCAACAACGCCGGCCTGCAACTGGTACGCCCGCTGGAGGAGTTCCCGCCGGACGTCTTCCACACGGTCCTCACGGTGATGCTGGAAGCACCGTTCCGGCTCATCCGCGGCGCCCTGCCCCACATGTACGGGCAGGGCTGGGGCCGCATCGTCAACGTCTCCTCCGTGCACGGACTGCGCGCCTCGCCCTACAAGTCGGCGTACGTGGCCGCCAAGCACGGGCTCGAGGGACTGTCCAAGACGGCCGCCCTCGAAGGCGCGCCGCACGGTGTCACCTCCAACTGCGTGAACCCCGCCTATGTGCGCACCCCGCTGGTCGAGAAGCAGCTCGTCGACCAGGCGCGGGCGCACGACCTGCCGCAGGAGCGCGTCCTGGCCGAGGTGCTCCTGCGGGACAGCGCGCTCAAGCGGCTCATCGAACCGGAGGAGGTCGCCGACGCCGTCGCCTATCTGTGCGGCCCCGGGGCGTCCTTCGTGACCGGAACCTCCCTGGTCATGGACGGCGGCTGGACGGCGCACTGACCTGCCCGGCGAGCGGCGGGCCCGGAGTTTTCCACAGGCCTGACGGGCCGGCCCGGTCATGAGGAATCCTGTGAGCATGTCCCGCGATCACGTGGAGCCGGTCGAGCGCTCCGTCAGCGATGCCGAGGCCGCCGCGCACGGCGCCGAGGCGGGCCCCGGCGTGCCCGCTGCGGCGGGCGTGCCTGGTGTGCCCGGTGCGGCGGGTGCGCCCAGCGGTGCCGGCGGTGCCGAGGCGCCCTTCCTGGAGCTGCTCGCCCGCGGCGCGTCCGCCGAGGCCTATGACCGGCCGGTGCTGCTCGCGCGCACCGAAGGACTGCCGCCCGAGCGGATCACCGCGCTCGAACACGCCAAGCGGCTCGCCCTGCGGGTGCGCTCCGAACTGGAGGGCCGCCGTCGGCGGGAGGCCGAGCTGTCGGCACTCTTCGAGACGGCCCACGACCTGGCCGGCCTGCGCGACGTGGACGCCGTCCTCCAGGCGATCGTGCAGCGGGCCCGCTCCCTCCTCGGCACCGACGTGGCCTACCTCAGCCTGAACGACCCGGTCAGGGGCGACACCTACATGCGGGTCACCGAGGGCTCGGTCGCCGCCCGCTTCCAGCAGTTGCGCCTCGGCATGGGGGAGGGGCTCGGCGGCCTGGTCGCCCAGACGGCCCGCCCGTACGTCACCGACGACTACTTCCGCGACGACCGCTTCCGTCACACCACGACCATCGACGCGGGCGTGAACGACGAGGGCCTGGTCGCCATCCTCGGCGTCCCGCTGATGCTGGGGGCCAACGTCATCGGGGTGCTGTTCGCCGCCGACCGGCGTGCCCGGGTCTTCGAGCGCGAGCAGATCGCCCTGCTCGGCTCCTTCGCCGCCCTGGCCGCGGCCGCCATCGACACCGCCAACCTGCTCACCGAGACCCGCTCGGCACTGGCGGGCCTGGAGCGCGCCCACGAGATCATCCAGGACCGCAGCGCCGTCATCGAGCGTGCCTCCGACGTCCACGACCGGCTCGCCGAACTGGTCCTGCGCGGCGGCGGGGTCCACGACGTGGCGGCGGCCGTCTCCCAGGTCCTGGCGGGCACGGTCGACTTCGCCGAGGCCGGCGCGACCCCTGCCGCGGCGCTGGAGACATCCCGCGCTGAAGGCCACGCCGTGCGGCACGAGGACGACTGGATCGCCGCCGTGACCGCGGGCGGCGAACTGCTCGGCGCCCTCGTCCTGCGCGGCCACCCCGGCCTCGACCCCGTCGACCAGCGCACGCTGGAGCGGGCCGCGATGGTCACCTCCCTGCTGCTGCTCGCCAGGCGTTCCGCCGCCGAGGCCGAACAACGCGTCCGCGGCGAACTGCTGGACGACCTCCTCGACGCCCGCGACCGCGACCCGCGCGTGCTGCGCGAGCGTGCCTCCCGGCTGCGTGCCGACCTCGACGCCACCCATGTCGTCCTCGCCGCGCGGCTCGAGGCGGACGCGGCCGACGCCGACCAGGAGGCGGACGCGCGGCGGCGGCTGTGGTCCGCCGCCTCCCACCTCGCGGCGACCCGGCACGGCCTGGCCGCCGCCCGGGACGGCGGCACCGTCCTGCTGCTGCCGCTGGCACCGGGCGACACCGCCACGGAGCTGGCCCACCGCACCGCCCGCCACCTCGGCACCGCCGTCCACGAGGCGGTCACCGTGGGCGCCTCCGCGCCCGTCCAGGGCCCCGCCGCCCACCCCGACGCGGTGGTCGCCGCCTACGAGGAGGGCCGTCGGTGCGTCGAGGCACTGCGGCTGCTCGGCCGCTGCGGTGACGGAGCGGCCGCCGACGACTTCGGCTTCCTGGGACTGCTGCTCGCCGGCGCCCGGGACGTGGCGGGCTTCGTGGAGCGCACCATCGGCGAGGTCATCGCCTACGACGAGCGACGCGGCACCGATCTGGTGCGCACCCTCGACGCGTACTTCGCGTGCGGCATGAGCCCGGCCCGCACCAAGGACGACCTCCACGTCCACGTCAACACCGTGGCCCAGCGCCTGGAGCGCGTCGCACGCCTCCTGGGCGAGGACTGGCAGAGCCCCGCCCGCGCCCTGGAGATCCAACTCGCGCTGCGGCTGCACCGCTTGGCGGCCCGAATACCGAACTGACCCCCGTACTCCCTCAGGGGGGCACGGGGGCCGGGGGCCGGGTCGGGCACGGGCATGGGCCCGGGCCCGGGATCAGAGGACGCGGGCGTCCTGCGTCCGGACCGTCGTGTCCCGCACCTCGGGGGCGGCGTCCAGGGCACCCAGGTCGCGGTGGCGGGTCTCCTTGGCCACGCCCACGGCGACGACCGTCAGCAGGGACGCGGCGATCACGTACAGGGCGATCGGCGTGGAGCTGTCGTAGTCGGCCAGCAGCGCGGTGGCGATGAGCGGGGCCGGCGCACCGGCCGCGACCGAGGCGAACTGGGCGCCGATGGAAGCACCGGAGTAGCGCATCCGGGTCGCGAACATCTCGGAGAAGAAGGCGGCCTGGGGTGCGTACATCGCGCCGTGCAGGACCAGTCCGACGGTCACGGCGAGGATGAGGTTGCCGAAGCCGCCCGTGTCGACGAGCGAGAAGAAGGGGAACATCCACAGCCCGATGCCGACCGCGCCCAGCAGGTAGACGGGACGCCGGCCCACCCGGTCGGAGAGCGCGCCCCAGGCCGGGATCACCGCGAAGTGCACGGCGGAGGCGATGAGCACGGCGTTGAGGGCGGTCTGGCGGGAGACACCGGCCGAGGTCGTCGCGTACACGAGGATGAACGCGGTGATGACGTAGTAGGAGATGTTCTCCGCCATGCGCGCGCCCATCGCGACGAGCACGTCACGCCAGTGGTGCCGCAGCACGGCGACGAGCGGAAGCTTCTCGGCGGCGGCCGCCTCCGTCGCCTTCCGGGCCTCGGCGTGCGCCAACGCCTCCTTGAACACCGGCGATTCATCGACAGAGAGACGAATCCACAGACCGACGATCACCAGCAGGCCGGAGAGCAGGAACGGTATCCGCCAGCCCCAGCTGCCGAAGGCGGCGTCCGACAGCACGGCGGTGAGGAAGGAGAGCACGCCGGTCGCGAGCAGTTGCCCCGCCGGCGCCCCGGTCTGCGGCCACGAGGCCCAGAACCCGCGCCGCCGCGCGTCCCCGTGCTCGGACACCAGCAGGACGGCCCCGCCCCACTCGCCGCCGAGCGCGAAGCCCTGCACCAGACGCAGCGCGGTCAGCAGCACCGGAGCGGCGGTCCCGATGGTCGCGTGCGTGGGCAGCAGTCCGATCGCGAAGGTCGCCCCGCCCATCATCACCAGACTGAGCACCAGCAGCTTCTTGCGCCCGAGCCGGTCCCCGTAGTGCCCGAAGACCAGCGCCCCGAGCGGACGCGCCGCGAATCCCACCGCGTACGTCAGGAAGGACAGCAGCGTGCCGACGAGAGGATCGGAGCCCGGGAAGAACAGCTTGTTGAAGACGAGCGCGGCGGCGGAGCCGTACAGGAAGAAGTCGTACCACTCGATGGTGGTGCCGATGAGGGACGCGGCGACGATGCGCTTGAGGTTGTTCGGAGCTGGTGGAGCGGTTGCGGGCGACGACATCGGCACCACTTCCTGAGGTGTGACGGGGACGTTTGCGTATCGCCACACCGTAGGAATCCGCAGGTCAGGCGCACATGTGGCGGGGCAACATAGTTCGAGGGTCAGCTATGCGTGCGGCCACCATGCCGGCTCATGCAAAGGCGTCTCAGGGGACCGGTGGTGGTCAAAACGAGGGCCGTCCGGGACGCGTAGTTCAGCACGATTTGACGGTGCCGTGCTGACTCCCGTGCTGGTTTGGTGCTGACTAAAATCCCACGTCATCACCCGTCCTCACCTGTCCCGTGCTGACTTGGTGCTGACTACGCTCCGTGGAACTCGGGCATCTGGGATTGATCGCCTCGGAGTCGTTGCGCGGCAGGTGACCGGACTGAGAGACCGAGTCCGGCCTTGCCGCTCAGCCACCGTCGGCACGGGCAAGGCGCTGCGTCTGGGCACGGTGCATCCTGGTCCCAGGAGCTTCTTCGTCTGCTGGTTGTACACGCTCACCATCGCCTCTGACCTGAGGAGAAGGGTGAAGTCGTCTGCCGTTGAGCTGAGTTGGTCCCGCCTGGTCCGGATCTTGGCCGGTGATCTGGGGTACCGGCGTGAGAGTCCTGCGGTATCACATGGCACAAGTTGTAAAGACCGTCTTGGGGCGTCCACGTCAGTCCAGGGTGGTTGCGT
Organism: Streptomyces sp. NPDC017202; assembly: GCF_044331705.1. Classification (NCBI taxonomy): domain Bacteria; kingdom Bacillati; phylum Actinomycetota; class Actinomycetes; order Kitasatosporales; family Streptomycetaceae; genus Streptomyces; species Streptomyces sp. NPDC017202. The sequence continues at coordinate 34,489 of NZ_JBIRNP010000012.1, forward strand.
AAGTCCGGGGGGAGTCGCCGTAGTTGGTGACAGACTTGTGAGAGCGCCGGTGATGCGGCGAAGCCCCGCCAGCAACCATCCTGACGTGTCGTCTACGTGGAGCCGTGCGACGGCGAAGCCGCACCGGAGTGCTCCGGTGCGGCTTCGCCGTGAGATCGGCGGCGCTGGCGCGCACGATGCGCTCGGCGCCACACGCGGCCGCGTTCCTGTGACGCTTTCGGAGGGCACCTGATTTGCGATCGCACCCGCCCAACCGTCCGGATGAGGGATCCGCGCCCCTCACGGCGCGCCTCGGTCGGCCGTGGCTGGAGCCGTGGATGGCCGGATCCCTTCAGCTACGCGGATCTGCACCTCCAGCAGCCGTTTCGGATCGTGTCCCGTGAAGTGGTGTAGCTGACCGGGGACCGTGACCGCATCGTCCGCGCCAGCGTAGGGGTGGTGTTGGGCGGGGGCCTCGCACTACCTAGTGCTGTGACCGGGAAGGTTCGCCGGGTTGGTGGCTCGGGCGGTTGGATGGGCGGTCACGTTCGTTTCGATCGCTGGAGGTGCGAGTGGCGGAGCCTTTCCGTGTACGCCGACTGACCGACCAGGAGGGGCAGAAGCTGCAGCAGATCGTGCGCCGGGGCAGCACCAGTTCGGTTCGCTACCGGCGCGCGATGATGCTGCTGGCCTCGGCGGGCGGGAACCGGGTCCCGGTGATCGCCCAGCTGGTCCAGGCCGACGAGGACACGGTGCGCGATGTGATTCACCGGTTCAACGAGATCGGCCTGGCCTGCCTGGACCCTCAGTGGGCGGGAGGCCGTCCCCGCCTGCTCAGTCCTGACGACGAGGACTTCGTCATCCGGACGGCCATCACTCGTCCCACCAGGCTCGGCCAGCCCTTCACCCGCTGGTCGATCCGCAAACTCGCCGCCTACCTGCGCCGCGTGCACGGACGCGTCATCCGCATCGGCCGTGAAGCCTTACGGTGCCTGTTCTTGCGCCGCGGCATCACCTTCCAGCGCACCAAGACCTGGAAGGAATCGCCCGACCCTGATCGCGAGGCCAAGCTCGACCGCATTGAGCAGGTGCTGGACCGCTTCCCCGACCGGGTCTTCGCCTTCGACGAGTTCGGGCCCCTGGGGATCCGGCCCACCGCAGGCTCCTGCTGGGCGAAGCAGACAAGGCCCAATCGACTGCCGGCGACCTACCGCCGCACCCACGGCGTCACCTACTTCCACGGCTGCTACTCCGTGGGCGACGACCGTCTGTGGGGCATCAACCGCCGCCGCAAAGGCACCGCCAACACCCTGGCCGCTCTGAAGTCGATCCGAGCCGCCCGACCCGACGGCGCCCCGATCTACATCATCCTGGACAACCTCTCCGCCCACACCGGCGCGGACATCCGCCGCTGGGCGAAGAAGAACAAGGTCGAGCTGTGCTTCACCCCGACCTACGCCTCCTGGGCCAACCCGATCGAAGCCCACTTCGGCCCGCTGCGGCAGTTCACCCTGGCCAACTCCCACCACCCCAGCCATCCCGCGCAGACCCGGGCCCTGCACGCCTATCTGCGCTGGCGCAACCCAACGCCCGCCACCCCGACATCCTGGCCGCCCAACGCAAGGAACGCGCCCGCATCCGCAGCGAGAAGGGCATCCGCTGGGGCGGACGCCCACTCACACCCGCAGCCTGAACACCGCCTGGCGGCCAGTGACTCAGAAGCCTCGGAAAACGCCGTCGTCGCCGACGGCGCCGGTGAACTCCTCGAAGTCCATGTTCGCCTCCGAGAGGTTGTTCTCGATGCTCCACAGCTCGGCTGCCGCAACGCGGACACACCGCCCACGCTCACCCCGCAGATCCACTACGAGGAGCGGCAGTTCAGTCGAGGCGACAGCTACAGAGTCCGCAAGGACAAGAAGGGGATGCTGGTATTCCGCGGGGATGAGGTCGAGGGCCTGCTCGGGCGTCAAGCCCTCGTATCTCCGGTCATCGACGAGTGCGACGTTGGCCAAGAAGCCGTCCCTGCTGGGCGAGTACAGCGCCGTCCGCAGAGCGTCCCAAGCACCGTCTGCCGAGAAGTCGGTGCGCACAACGAGGGCTTCCAAAGTGCAAGGGAGCTGATGCATGCGCGGACAGTACCGCCAACCCGGTGAACCAATCCGGTCACAGCACTAGTAGGACTCCGTTAGGTCTTCGGGTTCGGCCTGTTCTCGGGCATGTTGGATGGATGGACGCACATGAAGTGAACCGTGTCCGGGCGAAGTTGACGTTGTACGTGGCTGATGTGTTCGCTTCGGTGCCGCGCAAGGACCAGCGGGCCAAGGGCGACTGCTACCTGCGGGGACTGATGCTGGACGGTCGCCGCAAGTCGATCCAGGCGATGGCCTCGAGGATGGCGGACGGCAACGAACAGAACCTGCAGCAGTTCGTGAACCAGTCCACCTGGGACCCGGTGCCGGTGCAGCGGCGAATCTGCGAGCGCATGCTGGCGCTGATCGGTCCGGCGGCCTGGGTGATCGATGACGTGTCGGTGCCCAAGGACGGAAGAATGTCGGCCGGGGTGGCCCCGCAGTACTGCGGGGCCCTGGGCAAACGCGCCAACTGCCAGGTCGCGGTCAGCGTCCACGCCGCCAGCGACACCGCCTCCTGCCCGCTGCAATGGCGGCTGTTCCTGCCCAAGGAATGGGATACGGACACCGACCGCCGAGCCCTTGCCCGGGTTCCGTCCGAGGTCGGACACCGCGAGAAATGGCGGCTGGCCCTGGACATGCTCGACACGCTGGCGGGCTGGGGCATGAGCCCGCCGGTCGTGGTGGCCGATGCCGCCTACGGCGCCAACGCCCACCTGCGGGCCGGCCTCGCAGAGCGGGAGATCGACTATGTGCTGGCCGTTCGCGCGGACGTGAGCGCTCACCCGTTCGACGTGAAGCCGGTGGCCCCGGAGCGCAAGGGCCCGGTCGGCTGCTGGCCCCAGCCCCGCTACCGCCACCGGGCCCCCTCGGTGGCGGCCCTGGCCGCCGGGCTCGGACAGGAAGCGTTCACCTCCCTCACCTGGCGGCAGGGCTCGCGAGGAAAGTTACGGTCCCGCTTCGCCGCCGTGCGCGTCCGTCCCGCGGGCAAGGCCGTCGAGCATCCCATCCGGGCCGCCGCCTCAGCCGAACAGGGCTGGTGGGACGGGGTGCTGCCCGACTGCTGGCTGCTGGTCGAGTGGCCCGAGGACGCCGAGGCGCCCACCGACTACTGGCTGTCCAGCCTGCCGGCCGACACCCCGATCACCGACCTGGTCCGCCTGGCCAAGGTCCGCTGGCGCATCGAGCACGACTACCGTGAACTCAAGCACGGCCTGGGCCTGGACCACTTCGAAGGCCGGTCCTGGCCCGGCTGGCACCACCACGTCACCCTCGTGACCGCCGCCCACGCATTCCTCACCGGACAGCGGCTGGCCCCAAAAGCACCCACACCGGGCTCACTCTCTACCAGACCCTCGACGCCCTCCAGGGCATCCTGAAGTGCTGGACCGGCACCTGCACCACCTGCCACCAACCCCTGCCCACCAGGCCACACACGACACCAAGACCGAGACAGACCTAACGGAGTCCTACTAGGTGTATTGACCCGTGAGGTTGGGGACGCGGCTGGCGGGTGGTTGGCCTTTCAGTGCGGTGTGTCCGCGGTGGTGATTGTAGGTGTGCAGCCATTGTGGGAACGCTTCGCGGCGCTCGGCCTCCGTGCGGTAGGGGCGGGCGTAGGCCCACTCGTCGAGCAGGGTGCGGTTGAAGCGTTCGACCTTGCCGTTGGTCTGCGGGCGGTAGGGCCGGGTGCGCTTGTGGGTGATCCCGGCCGTGGTGAGCAGGTCGCGCCAGTCGCGGGAGCGGTAGCAGGAGCCGTTGTCGGTCAGGACGCGTTCGACGGTGATCCCGGCCTGGGTGAAGAACGTCTGGGCTCGGGTCCAGAAGCCGGTGGCGGTCTCCTTCTTCTCGTCGGTGAGGATCTCGCTGTAGGCGAGGCGGGAGTGGTCGTCGAGGACGGTGTGCAGGTAGCTGTAGCCGGCGCCGGAGCGGTTCTTGCGGCCTGCTTGGCGGCCCAGGGCCTTGTGGCCGCCGCCGTCGGGGATGTTGCCGAGTTTCTTGATGTCGACGTGTACCAGTTCGCCGGGGCGTTCGCGTTCGTAGCGGCGGATGACCCGGCCGGTGGCCCGGTCCAGATGGGTGAGGCGGGCCAGGCCGAAGCGGGTCAGCACGCGGTGCACGGTGGAGGGGTTCAGCCGGAGCAGGTGGGCGATGCGGGCCGGTCCCCAGCGGCGCAGGAGACGGACCTTGATGATCCGGCGCTCGGTGCGGGTGGGGGTGCGGTGCGGGTTGGTGCGCGGACGGCAGGAGCGGTCGGACATGCCCGCCTCGCCGAACTGCCGGTAGCGGTCGGCCCACCGCTGGGCGGTGGTGGGTGAGACCTGGAAGCGTTCGGCGGCCCGGCGCAGGGGCCAGCCGTCCTCGACCACGCAGCGGGCCAGGCGCAGCCGTCCGGTCTCGGATGCTCCTATGGCTGTCAAGTCGCTGGAGTCAGGTCGGTTTGAGTGATTCGTTCGGTTGGTGCGCTGGTCAGGGCGCGGTAGACCTCTCGGGCGACGAATCGCTTGAGGCAGCGCATGATGTCCTTCTTGTTCAGCCCTTCCTTGGTGCGGCGTTCGACGTAGGCGCGGGTTCGTTCGTCGAAGCGCATGCGGGTGAGCACGATGGTGTGCAGGGCATTGTTCGCGGCCCGGTCGCCGCCGCGGTTGAGGCGGTGGCGGTGGGTGCGGCCAGAGGATGCGGGGATCGGTGCGACACCGGCCAGGTGCGCGAACGCGCCCTCGGACCGCATCCGTTCCGGGTTGTCCCCGGCCGTGGCCAGCAGCTGGCCGGCGGTCTCGGGACCGACGCCGAACAGCTGAAGCAGCGCGGGGGCGGCCTGCTTGACCAGTGGGCCGATTTCGGCGTCCAGCTCGGTGATCTCCTCATCCAGGGCCTGGTGGCGGCGGGCGAGCCGCCGAAGTGCGGCCCGGGTCGCGGCCAGCGGGCATCCTGTGGACCACCATCGGCCTCGTCGTCGGCCTCGCGGTCGTGGACGCCACGCTGCTCGACACCCTTCTCAGCTTCTTCGTCCCGTCCCTGGCGGCCTACCAGATCGCCTACGAGATCGGGTCTGGCCAACGCAAGGTAGCCGAGGAACGCGACCGACTCACCAAGGTCGTCAACACCGAGCTAAACAACGGACGCCCCGGCCCCATCTCCGAAGAGGAATGGCACCGCCTACGGAACGTCGCACGAGACGTGCAGGACGGCGTACTCCGCACCCGCCTGGACACCACCCGAGTACCCGAGTGGTTCTACACACGCTTCCGCGACGACGACGAACGCGACTTCGGCGGCACCACAGAAGGCCACCGTCTCCGTCTCGCCCAAAACGCCCCCCACCGAAGTAGTTTACCGAAGCGCTCCACGCCCACCCCGCGAACTGCCCCTACTTCGGATAGCGGTTGGCCCCGGAAGGCGCAATCCCGTGCGGAGTGTGTACTCCCCACACACGCTCGGCCCTCAACGCCCAGGCCAGCCACATGCGGCCACGTTTAGGCTGTACCCGAGAGGGATGAACACCAGGCGGGCGGTGAGCTCCACCGTCGTGGGCCCCGGAGAGACCAGGCCGCCGGGGGCGTAGTCGTTCACGCGTCGGCCCTCTGCTCCGGCGCCGGCACACCGGTGGTGTCATCCTCCGGCATGGCCGTCGGCGCGGTCTCGGCACTGACGCGGCGGACGCGCCTCTTCTCGTGGACCACGGCTCCGATGACGCCGAGGCCGGTGGCGGCGGCGCCGATGATGACGCCCTCCGTTCGGCCCTTCCATCGGCCGAGAGCGACACCCTCTGCAAAGCCCTCCAGCCGGCCACGGGCGACGCCCTGTGCTACGCCCTGCAATCGGTAGAAGGCGCGTAGAGCGGCGGGGCCGCCACGAAGTCCGGCTTCCTTCGTGAGTTCCGTGTAAACGCTGGTCATGCTCTGCCTCGCTATGTGTCGCTCGTTCTAGGGACAGGCCGATGGTCGCAGAAACGTCCCTGGCGGGTAGGGCAGTCCGGGAACTTCTGGGCTGACGTTGCGGCGCGCTCGGCGTACGCGATGGCCCACCCCCTGGGCCAGCCCCTCCCGTATGACCTGGCCACCTTCCGTTCACCCGGTGCGGTGGCCCGCGGCCATGACCCTCCGCCCCCCTGCTCACCGGCCGGATAGTCCCACGTCATCCACCGGCGCACGCGGGCTCACGGGAGCGTGGTGATGCGATCACTTGCACACCACCTCCTCTCTCCCGGCGGGTCACCGGCTTTGCCGCACAGTACAGTTACGCGCCCGAGCTCGCTTCGACATGTGGTTACATGGAGAGGATCACCGCGGCCCTGAAGGCTGCGAAGGGTGCCACTCAAGCGCCGTTTGACCTACTTCTCAGGGCGCTCTCTTGGTGCCTAAATCAGAGGCGGCGACGCAAACGACCCACCGTATTGAACCCGGCACTCAGAAACACGCTGGCCGACCCTGTTACGGCATTGGAGGCTGAGGCTTTCTCTCAACGACCCAGCGGTGTCGGCCGAGCCGCTTTGAGGGCTCGATGCCCTTGCGTCCGATGCGGTGGCGGATGCCTCGCTTGCGGAGCCATCGGCGCAGGTGGTCGTAGTCGTAGCCCTCGTCTACGTGTAGCCTCGTCGGCCTTCGCTGTCGTGGGCCGCGGCCGGAGCGAATGGGTGGGATTCCGCGTACGAGCGGTTCGAGGTCGAGGGTGTCGTGCATGTTGGCGCCCCGAGATCCCCAGCGAGATCGGCAGTCCGTTCCGGTCGGTGATCAGGTGGATTTTCGATCCCAGCTTGCTGCGGTCGGTCGGATTCGGTTTCGCGCCGGCGCCCACGGCCCGCTTCTGCGGTCGGGAGATAAGCTTGGCCTGTTGACGCTCATGTCACAACGGAACGATTTTTTCGCTGAGTTCAGAAATTACTCCTGCCGTCAGACCGTGACCCGCAGGTTGCTGATGATCATTGTGCGAGTCGGCCCCCTCACCACACGACCATCATCAACCATGAATGGCTCAACGTCTCACCGTCAACCGTCTACCAACTCGTAAGGTCTGCGGCGCTCCACAAGTAGTCCGTTGCGCCCGCGATGTCAGTGCGGCGGGATACCGTCCTCTTCACGCTGAGGTGAGGGGAGGACCATGGCGAGGAACGCCCGGGCCGAGCAGCTGCGGGAGTACGGCCGGTCCGTGCTGGAGGGGGCCCGTTCGGAGCAAGTCCTGCGCATGGCACGGCAGGTGAATGCCGTGTCGTACACGAGCGCGCGGGAGTACGCCGGCCGTTCGCTCTTCGAGTTGCTGCAGAACGGCTACGACGCGCATCCGGAGGACCGCCGCGACGGACGGGTCCACGTGCTGCTGAACGAGGCGGAGGGCGAGTGGGGGACGTTGTACGTCGCCAACGGCGGCACACCCTTCACCTGGCGGAACGTCGAACGGATCTGCGAGCTCGCGCAGAGCTCGAAGGAGGTCGGCGAGGGCATCGGGAACAAGGGCGTCGGGTTCCGCAGCATCCTGTTGATCAGCGAGGCACCCGAGATCTACAGCGCGGACCCCGACAGCCCGCTCGGTCCGGAATTGGACGGGTACTGCTTCCGCTTCGCGCAGAGGGCCGACGTGGAGGAGTTCCTCGCTGGTGAGGACAACGCCCATGAGGTGGCCGCCAAGTATCCGCCGCTCCAGGCGCCGCTGCCGCTGGACGATGTGCCCGCGACCTGTCGGCAGCTCGCTGCCCAGGGGTACGTAACCATCGTCCGGCTGCCCTTGCTGAGCGAGGCCGCCCGGGCCGAGGTCCGGCTGCGGATGCGCGAGCTCGCGGAGGCGAAGGTACCCGTGATGTTGTTCCTCGACCGGCTGGCTGGCTTGACGCTGGAACGGCGGGCCGCCGGTGGCGAGGCGGGCGAGTTGGACGACGGCCACGAGACGCTCGAGCTGCACGAACTGACCCGCTCCGAGGAGCGCTTCGCCGTTGCGCAGGACGGCGCAGGGCACGGATTCCCCGTCTCCTGCGCGACCGTGGACCTGGGGACGTCCGGCACCTTTCTCGTAGCCCGGGGCACCGTGGAGAAGGAACGGCTGAACAGCACCCTCGCCGAGGCCGTGGGTTCCGGACTCCTCGACGACACGTGGCAGGAGTGGAAGCGGTCCGCTGTCGTCGAGGTCGCACTCTCGCTGCCCGCCCTGCGCCGACCGCTACGCGGGCAGATCTACACCTTTCTGCCGATGGGCGAGGATCAGGCCGCGCCGTTCCCGGGACACGTGAACGCCCCGTTCTTCACCAAGTTCGATCGCACCGGGTTTCCCCCCGACAACCCCCTGAACGTGCTGCTGCTCGACGCGGTCGCCGAGACCTGTCTGGCGGCCGCCGCGGTACTGCGTACCGTGCCCGAGTTGTCTATGCGGCAGCTGGCCGTGGACTTGGTGAGCTGGGAGAGTGAGAAGGGCTCGGCGGGGCGGCTCCGCACGGCGGCTCTGCGTGTGCACGGGAGCGAACTTGCCGACGTACCGCTCGTGCCCGTCCTCGCCGCGGACGGCGCCCCGCCGGAGGCGGGCTGGGCGCCGCCTCGGGGCGCGGTCCTGTGGTCGGACCTTGACCTGACCGTTCTCACGGCACACCGCGCGCACGAGGCCGGGATCGTGGTGGCGGACCCTGAGATCGGCGGGGGCCGGCTGAAACGGCTGGCCACCCTGTGCAAGGCCCTCGCGTGCCCGTGGGAGCCGGGCCCGGAGATCCTCGCCGAGTACGTGGAACGGATCGTCGGGGGCCTTCCCATACCACGGCCCGGTGAGTCCCCCGAGCAGTGGAGCGCGCTTTACGAGGATCTGGCCGCCCTCTTCGAAGACGACGGGCACGTCCTGCACGGCAGGCAGTTGCTGCTCGCGGAGGACTGCACACTGCGGTACACCAACCGTCCCCTGGGCAGGGCGGGTGCGGGCACAAGTACCCGTACACAGGGCAAGCCGAGCGGTCAGGGTGTCCGCCGTGAGGCGTTCTTCCAGCCGGTGCGTACGGAGGCGAACCCGACCGAGGCCCCGTCCGTCCCTGCCCTGCTCGGCAAGCGGTTGTTCTCCCTGCACCCCGGGCTGGTCTGGAAGGACCGAGGCGAGCGTACGCGCGGGCGGTCCGCCCGCGCCTTCCTCGAGCAGGAGGGGCTCGTCCGGCCGTACGACACGAGGGGCTTGCTGGACCACGTACGACAGGCGCTCAGCGCGAGCACCGATCTCCGGCTGCGGCTCCAGACCCTGCGGTTCGTCTTCCGGCTTTGGCAGCCGCAGCGTTCGCTGGGCGGGACGGAGATCTCCTCGCTCGGACTGTACGTACCGTCGGCGGACGGCCGGCTGATCAGGGCGAGCGACGCCGTCTTCGGCCGGGGCTGGGGCCGCGCGTCCGTAGGTGAGGACCTGGCGGCGGTGGTCGCCGCCGGGCAGGACGTGTCGAAGAGCCTCAAGGCGATCGCTGGACGCCTCCTTGCCGCGCCCGATGAGTTTGCCAAGCGGGGCGAGACCGAGGAGTGGCGGGCGTTCCTGCTGGAGGCCGGGGTGGCCGACGGGCTGGTCCCGGTCACGTCCTCCGACGCCTTGAGCTGGGTAGAGCAAGGCCGGGAGCTCAGCACTCGGCAGCTGGTCCGCATGGCGAAGGTGTCTGCCGAGGTGCAGGAGCAGTGGGAGCCGTACGTCCACTGGCCCGGTGTCTACTACCCCCGGACGCCGTACCGGGGAACCCCCGCCTGGCGGCTCCCCGGCCAGGACATCGTCGGACGCCTTGGGCAGGAGGCCCGGCTGGCGTACGCACGGCTTGTCCTGCATGGCCTGGCCAGCTGGGAGGACGCGAGGTTCGCCAGCGTCTGGACCAGTGCCGGCAGCCAGAGCTCCCCGGACAGGGAACGGGTCCCGACCCCGCTCGGCGCCTTCGTCCGGGAGCAGCCGTGGCTCCCGGTGCGGGGCCGCGACCGGGCCGTCCGGTTCGTCCGGCCGGCCGACGCCTGGCACTGCCCGCCCGGGCTGGAGGAGGAGCCCTCGTACGCGCCGACCGTCGACCATCGGCTGCGCCACCTTCTGGAACGCGGGAAGGCGGGAGACCGCCTGCGGGAAATGCGGCTGCCGACCTGGGACGACCCCCGGGACAGCGACCGCCTCATCGCCGCGCTGGGACGGCTCGCGGCGGAGGGCGCGCTGGGGGCCGAGGACCGGCCCGCCGCGCAGCGCGCCAACGAACGCGCCTGGAAGCACCTCGTACGGCGGCCCGGTCCCGCACTGCCCAAGGGCGCCAGTCTGCTCGCTGAGTCCGGGGACCGGCTGATCAGCGTACCGCTGTCCGCCCTGGACGGCAGGGAGAGCGATGGCGATGGTGATGCCGGGACCGTGCTCTACGTCAGCGGTGAACGCGACAGCCTGACGGCCCTGCTGATACGGGGGATGGCGCGCCCCCTGCTCACCCTGCCTGGCGTCTCGGCGAAAGCCGCCGAGCTGCTGGCGGCCGACCACCCCACTACCGTCCGGCACACCGACGATCTGATGTTCACGGTGACCGTGGACGGTACACGGGTTAAGCCCGCAAGCATGGGAGAAGCACTGGCCCAGCAACTGCCCTGGCTCACGCTGGCCGTGGGCGTCCTGTGCGACCACCTGGCGCGTGGTCCCCGGGCGAGCGAGGTCGAGCTGAGCGAGCTGATGTCCCTGGTCCGGAGCGTACGTTTGCACCGCTACCGCTCCTGGGACATCGAGCTCGACGGCCGGCCCGTGACGTTGCCGGGCCGCCTCGGCGGAGTCCTGCCGCTGCCCGATCCGAAGCATCCGCTCGTCCTCGCCCCGGCAGGCGAGCCGGGCTGGCCCGAGACCACCCGCATCGTGGTGGCGGTTGCCGAGCTGCTGGGACGGCGGGAGTTCGGCGACCGGCTGCGCCTCGCCGCCCACCAGCTCGCTGCCCGCCACGCCGACCTGCGCGACCCGGGCCAGGAGGAGCTTGCCGACGCCCTGGAAGTCACAGTCCACCAGGTCGAGGAGACAAGCTTCCGGATCGACGGGGCCATCGGCGTGGTCCTGGAGCGCTGCCGGCCCTTCCTCGCCCACCTGCTCGGCACGGAGACGGCGAACTCGCTGTTCCTGCCGCCGCCGGGCGACACCCGGGAGTTCCAGACTCACCTCGAGGAGTACGCCGCCGAGCTCCCGGTCCCCGTATCCGAGTTCATCGCCAGAGCCCGCGCGGCCCGCGGTACGGACGAACTGCGGCGCGACCTGGGCATCGGATTCGCCGCGCTGAACGACACCCTGCGCGCGATGAGCCCGCCCCTGGAACCGGTCAGCCACGCCGCCGAGCATGAGGAGGCGCTCCGCACCTACCTGGACCTGCGCAGGAAGGAGCTCGTCAACCGGCTGCGCTGGGCGGTGCTGGAGGACTTCGACGCGCGCCGTCCGGTGCCCGACTGGCCCTCGGTCCGGGCCCTGGACTGGATCACCGCGCCGGAGGCATGGGAGTACACCGTGGACACGGCCGACACGGGGAGCCTGGAGGCGTACGTGGAGGAGCGGCTGGCGCTGCGCCTGGGCCGCCCGGTGCCGTTGCCCCGGTCGGGCGAACGCCTGCCCGCCCCCGACCAGGTACGCGGCGCGAACCTCCGTACGATCACCGGCCTGGCCGCCGAACTCGCGGTCCTGGTCAGGGCGGCCGGACACCCGTTGCCGGCGGCCCTGACCGCAGCCGAGCCCGCGGAGGAGGTCACCGCGCGGCTTGAGGCCGTGGGCGCGCTCGACTTCCGACACTTGTCCCCCACCGACGTCGTCGGCTGGCTGGCGGCCCTCGGCCAGTGGCCCGACGGGATGGCGGTGGCGACGGATCCCGAACGGCACGGTCTGTCCGGGGCCGACCTGGACCGGGTGCGCAACGCGGCGGAACATGAGCGCCGCGAACGGGAGCGCAAACGGCGGTCGATCTCCGTCGGCGGCCGCGACTTCGACGTGCACTCAGGCGACTTCACCGCCCTCACCCGCGAACTCGACCGGGTCCTGCAGAGCGGCTCGGCGCCGGGCATCACCGCCGCCGGGCCGCTCCGCTTCACGGACCCCCGTCCCCAGACCGGGCGCACCCCGGCCGCCGGTCGCACCCGCGGGTGGCGGTACGGGGGCGGCACGGACAGCGGGCTGACCACGGCTCAGCGGGAGGCCATCGGGTACGTGGGTGAGTGGTACGCATACCAGTGGCTGTGTGCGCGCTACCCGGACCGCATGGACGAAACCTGCTGGGTGTCGGGCAACCGCCGCAAAGCCTTCCCCGGCCCGTCCGGCGACGATGGCCTCGGCTTTGACTTCCGGGTCGGCTCCGGCAACCGGCCCTACCTGTACGAGGTGAAGGCGACCGGGGGCGAAGGCGGCCGCTTCGAGCTGGGGGAGAGCGAGGTCCGCGCGGCCCGCCAGCACGCGGGCAACGACCGCTGGCGCCTCCTGGTGGTTACACACGCCCTCACCCCTCACAAGATGGCCATCCAGATGCTCCCCAACCCCTACGGAAAGCGCGGCCGGGGCCGTTACCGGGAGGAGGGCGGGGCACTGCGGTTCTCGTACCTGCTGTGACTTTGACGTTCAACTCCAGCGCGAGATGAGTCGGGGCTGCACGTCAAGGTCAGAACTGGCCGAGACGAATCTGGTAGCAGTCGCTGGACGAGGGCGCCAGCCTCGTCGCAGAAGGTACAGACGCCTTCGTGGGTCGATCCGCAGTCGAAGCAGGTTCAGGAGTCCTCTTCCGGTGAGAAGCTGTTGTCTTTTCGATCTTGGGAGACGCGCGTCGAACGGGGGTCCCGATCGGGTGGTCGCGGGGCGCGGGGCGCATACGAACAGGACCTCCTGAACAGCTCGTTGGTGTCGAATCACCGAGCAGCAGCAGGAGGCCCTGGTGCAGCAGTCTTGCGTGCCGATGGCCGGGCAGTCCAGCGCGGTCACCTGGCAGTGTGACTGTCTGGCTCACCGGTTCGGAAACGCCGCCGACAACGGGACGCGGCAGCCGCGCTACCCGACGGACATGACGGACGCGGAGTGGGCCCGGGTCCTGCCGCTGCTGCCGGTGCCGGGCTGGATGTGTGGCCGGGGCGGCCGGCCGGAGGCGTACTGTCACCGCACCATGCTCAATGTGATCCGGTATCTCGTGGATAACGGGATCAAATGGCGTGCGATGTCCGCCGACTTCCCACCGTGGGACTGCATCTACGCATTCTTCCGCCGTTGGCGCGACAACGCCCTGGTCAAGGAGTTCCACGACCGGTTGCGCGCGAGGGTCCGCGAGGAGCTGGGACGGGACACGCAGCCGGCAGCCGGGGTGATCGACTCGCAGTCCGTCAAGGCGGACGCCGTCGTCGGCACGGACAGCCGCGGCTTCGACGGCGGCAAGCTCGTCAACGGCCGCAAGCGGCACGTCGTGGTCGACACCCTCGGCCTGCTGCTGGGCGTGATGGTCACCGCCGCGGATGTCGGCGACCGCACCGCCGCGAAGGTGCTGCTTGAGCAGGTGGCCGAGGCACACCATCGCCTGGCCCTCGTCTGGGCCGACGGCAGCTACACCGGCAGCCTCGTCGAGTACTGCCTGGCCACGTTCGCCCTGGTCCTGGCGATCGTCAAACGCAGCGACGACCAGAAGGGGTTCGTGGTCCTGCCCAAGCGGTGGATCGTCGAGCGCCTCTTCGCCCACCTGATGCGAAGTCGCCGCCTGGTGCGCGACTTCGAGCGGCGCACCACCAGCGCGGAGGCGATGGTCTACTGGTCGATGACCGGGCTCATGACCCGTCGCCTGGCCCGGTCACACCCGCAGCGAGGGTGAACCGACCCGGCTGCTGCTCAGCCAGCCAGCCGCGCGCGACCAGGCGTTTCGCTTTCGACCGCAGTGCCTCCACTCGCGCCGGCACCACGTCCATGCCGAACATGGCGGCCATCTCCTGGCAGGTCAGCGGCCCTTGATGGAGGGGCCCGGTCCGCGAGTGTCTTGAGGATGCGCTGGTAGTCGACCGACAGCGCCGACCAGGCCAGCCCTTGTCGCCACACCGGCACCTGCTACTTCGGCTTCGCCGCGTCCCGGAGCGCCGACTGCCCCTCCCCATCCCGCGGATTCGGGATAACCTCCGCCTCGACGGTGGCGCCGTCGTCCGGAGCCAGCACCGTGTCGACCCGCCTGCGGGCGATCGCCCACTCCTGCCATTCCAGCTCGGCCGCAGCCAGCTCGGCCTGGATGCGGTCGGCCTCCTCCCGCAGCCCGTCAACTCGACGCCGAGCGGCGAGCTCGTGCTGTTCCAGCAGTCCGACAACCGACGGCATTCGCAACCTCCCGGGGAACGACGACCTGACAGGCCACCACTCCCACGGAACCATCACTCCTATCCTCGACCAGCGGAAACGCATCGATCACGTCCGGAAAGACAACAGCTTCTTATACGTGTTGTGGGTGTTACGGGCGATATCTTGACGCTGAAATGACGCTCGTGACGCTCATTTGATGCTCGTTCTGATGGGTCGTCAGGTTTCCTGCGTAGCTGGTCAGGAGATCTGCTGCCTACGTAGATGTGCAGGTTGTTGGGAGCCTCGTGACGCCAAGCGGTTTCGCTACTTCCGTGCGGCACGTCCAGCAGGTTCTGCGCCTCCTTGCCGGCGGTGGTGATCTACTCCGACCCCAGGCGAGCGCCCTGTCGGGCTCGCCGCCGCTCCCGCTCCGACTGCGCGAGGACCGCTCGTACTCTCGTAGCTCCTGCGGCAAGGCGATTCTCGCCATGGATTCCCTCGCCTCGGCACGGGAGGACTCTCGCGCCACCGGCATTCATGACCTGGCGGAGGCGGACTCTTCGCTGCCTGGCTGTTGGGGGGCGGAGGCTGCTTGGGGTGCGGCCAGGGCCATTGCTGCGGGGGTGCACGGGTCAGGCATGCGTGCCCCTTTGCCCCTTTATGTTCAAATATGTCCCGTTCGTGGCTGGTCGGGTATGGAGTGGACTTTTCACCTAAGGCGGGCGCTACTTGTTGAATGGCTTCGGGCCTGTCAGTGGCACCATCTACATTTCCGTGTGTGGACCAGCGTGGTCACTGGTCAGCCTCTCATCAGGTGCTCCGCTACATCCGTGTCAGGAAGGACAACAACGCAAGTGGTCGACCTAAAGAAGGACGTCTGGGCCGTTGCCGACACTCTGCGCGGTGTCTATGCCCGCAACAAGGCGGGTGACATCATCCTGCCGATGACGATCCTCCGTCGCCTGGAGTGCGTCATGGCACCCCACCGAGATCAGGTTGCCGCGATCATCGCTCGGGAGCTGAACGAGGTGCTGCGCGTCAAGGCGATCAAGTCGGCCACCGGCGGTGTGAAGTTCTACAACACGACGAAGCACACCTTGGCCTCAGTGTACGACTCCGGCGATGACATGGCCGACAACCTGCTGGAGTACGTACGCGGGTTCAGCAACGACATCGACGTCTTCGCGAACTTCCATCTTCCCCAGCACATCGAACGCATGATGAAGGGGGGCATCCTCGCTACGATCGTCCGCCAGTTCCGCGACCTGGACCTGTCTCCCGAGGCCGTGCCGAACTCCAAGATGGGCGAGCTGTTCGAGCACCTCATCTTCATGGACTTCGAGTCGTCCAACGCCGAGTCCGGTGACCACTACACCCCCCGCGACGCGATCAACCTGCTGGTGGACCTGCTGTTCGCCGAGGACGACAACGCGCTGTCCGGCGATGCCATCCGCAGCATCTACGACCCTACTGTCGGTACCGGCGGCATGCTCAGCGTGGCAGAGGAGCACCTGCACCGCATGAACCCGGACGCCGAGCTCCTCCTGTACGGGCAGGAGCTGCGCCCCGAGTCCTACGCCATGTGCCGCTCCGACATGCTCGCCAAGGGTCAGAACCCCCAGAACATTGCGCTGGGCAACACCCTGACCAAGGACCTGTTCCCGGACGACAGGTTCAACTACATCCTTTCCAACCCGCCCTACGGCGTGGACTGGAAGAACATTGCCGAGGACGTGGAGAAGGAGCACAAGAAGGGCTCCAGCGGTCGCTTCGCGGCTGGTCTGCCGCCGACCTCCGACGGTGCCCTGCTTTTCGTCCAGCACGCGATCGCCAAGATGAACCCCTCTGACAGCCAGGACGGTGGCGCGCGTGCCGGCATTGTCCTGAACGGCTCCCCGCTGTTCTCCGGCGGCGCGGGGAGTGGTGCGAGTAACATCCGGGGTTGGCTGCTGGAGAACGACCTGATCGAGGCCATCGTCGCGTTGCCGAATGACATGTTCTACAACACAGGCATTCCCACTTACCTGTGGATCTTCGACAACGACAAGCGCCCGGAGCGCGAGGATAAGGTGCAGCTCATCGACGCCACGGCCCTGGGTGCCAAGATGCGCAAGTCCCTGGGGTCCAAGCGCGTTGAGATCGACGAGGCCGCCCGTGAACGCGTGTTGCAGCAATATGCCGACATGGAGCCATCGGACACCTCCAAGATCTTCGACAACCTCGACTTCGCCTACTGGCAGATCACCGTTGAGCGGCCCCTGCGCCTGAACTTCGAGGCCACACCCGAGCGCGTCGCCCTCGTTGACGAGCACAAGACGCTCGGGAATATCGACGGCCTCGTCGAAGCCCTGAACTCCTTCAACGAGGGCCAGTACCTCAACCGGGAGGACTTCCTCAGCGACTTGGGCAAGCACCTCGGTTCCCGCGCAATCAGTCTCACCTCGGTGCAACGCAAGGCCCTTTGGCAGACCCTTGGCGAACGTGACGAGAACGCCGACATCTGCCGCATCCAGTCTGGCAAGAACAAGGGCGAGGCAGAGCCCGATATCCCCTTGCGCGAGACCGAGAACGTCCCCTTCGGCTGGAACGGGCACCCCAAGAATCACGATGCCAAGGACGCCACCATCAAGGCGTACTTCAGCGCGAAGGTTCAGCCGCACCGCAAGGACGCCTGGATCGACCACACCAAGACCCGGGTGGGTTACGAGATCCCCTTCACCCGCCACTTCTACCAGTACGTGCCCCCGCGTTCCCTTGCCGAGATCGACGCCGACCTCGAGGAGTCCCTGCAGGAGATCCTGAGCCTGCTGCACAAGGTGGAGGCCAGCAAGTGAGCACGCCGCTTCCCTGGGGAGATGTCCAGCTACCGTGGACGATCGGTCAGGTCAAGCACCTGGGCAGCATCACTCTCGGCAAGATGCTTCAGACAAAAGACACCGGCCAGGACGTCTTCGCCCCGTATATGAGGGCGGCCAACGTCCAGCCTGACGGTGTTCTCGCGCTGGACGACGTCAAGGACATGTGGTTCTCACCCGGTGAGCTGGACGATCTAACCCTTCGACAGGGTGATGTCGTCGTGGTCGAGGGCGGACAAGGTGGCTTCGGCCGGGCCGCATACGTAGGTGACGACCTTGACGGCTGGGGGTTCCAGAACTCGATCAACCGCGTGCGTCCAGACGCTGGCAATGACGGGCGATTTCTTGCGTACTACCTGATCGCCCTGCGCGCCACCGGGTTCATTCGGAGGTACTGCAACGTCGTATCCATGCCGCATCTGACGGCTGAGAAGCTGGCTGCCATTCCCCTCCCGCTTACTTCGGGGTCTGAGCAACGGGCCATCGCCGACTATCTGGACCGAGAGACTGCGGAGATCGACAACCTAATTGCCGCGCAGGAGCGCTTCATTGGATTCCTGCAGGAACGACGGCAAGCCGTCGTGGAGCATGAACTTGCGACGGCCGTGCCGGCGGTTCCTGATACACGGCTCAAGCATCTGGTGCGGTCCGTCCGCCAGGGATGGAGCCCGCAGTGCTTCCCGTGGCCTGGCGACGGCGTTCAGACCTGGGCGGTCTTGAAGGCTGGCGCGGCCAACCGTGGGATCTTCCGCCCGGAAGAGAACAAGGAACTCCCAGAGGACCTGGAGCCGCGTCCGTCAACCGTAGTGCGGTCCGGCGATCTATTGGTCTCCCGAGCAAACACTCGTGACCTCGTCGGCAGCGCAGCAGTGGTGTCCGGTGACTACCCGCGGCTCATGCTGAGTGACAAGCTCTACGCTCTCGCCCTCGACGAGTCCAAGGCCGTGCCACGATACGTCGCCTACCTACTGGCCAGTCGCCGAGTCCGGGATCTGATCGAGATGGCCGCCACTGGTGCGAGCTCCTCGATGCTGAACATCAGCAAGGACGACATCGTGAACCTTCCGATGAACGTGCCTGAGTTCGCAGAGCAGTGTCGCATCCTCAACCACCTGGACCGTGAAACAGCGGAGATCGACAGCCTGATCGCGAAGACGCAGAGGCACATCGATCTCGCCAAGGAACGGCGTATCGCGCTCATCACTGCGGCCGTGACCGGCCAGATTGACATCATGAAGGGGGCCTGAGCCGTGGTGGACCTGACGTATGAGGAGCAGTTCGAGCGGCAGATATGCGAGTACCTCAAGGATTGCGGGTGGGAGTACTCGCCGAACGACGAGGGGTACGACGCGGAGCGTGCACTGTTCCCACAAGACGTTCTCGGATGGTTCGAGGACCTGGCCCCGCAGACGTGGGCGCGCGGCATCGGTTCTGGCCCCCGAGCAGATGTGGCGAAGGATGCTCTGCTGGACCTGATCGTGCAGCTCCGTGCTACACCGCTCGACAACAAGGGTGGCGGCCCGGGAGGGACCCTGCAGTTACTGCGTTCGAACGTGCCCGTGGGGTTGCGCGATGAACTGAAGATGGTCCAGTGGCGTCCTGCGGACTCGACGAATGCCTCCCGCATGGCGGCCTATGGCAAGGTGCGCCTGCGGATCGTGCGGCAGGTGCACTACTCACGGCAGAAGCCCCAGGACAGCATCGATCTGGTCGCGTTCATCAACGGCATCCCGGTGGCCACGTTCGAGCTGAAGACCAACTTCAAGCAGTCCATCGAGGCGGCCGTCAAACAGTACGCACAGGACCGGAACTCGAAGGGGGAGCCGCTGCTGGCGTTCGGCACCGGGGCGCTGGTGCACTTCGTGGTCACCGAGTCCGAGGTCCGTATGACCACCCGCCTGGACGGTGAGAACACCTACTTCCTGCCGTTTAACAAGGGCAGGGACGGTGGAGCGGGCAACCCGGTCAACGAGCGCGGGCCGGCCACCGCGTACTTGTGGGAGCAGGTCATGGCCCGCGACACGTGGCTCGACATTTTCGGTTCCATGCTGTTCGTGGACGTCAAGACGAGCACGAACTTGATCACAAGTGAGCGCAAGACGTCGACCAACGTGATCTTCCCGCGCTTCCACCAGTGGCAGGCCGTCTCGCGGATGGTCGAGCAGGTCAAAGCTGAGAGCGTGGGTGGACGGTTCCTGGTCCAACACTCCGCAGGGTCGGGCAAGACGAACACGATCGGATGGACCGCGCACCACCTGTCGAATCTGCACGACCAAACGGGGCGCAAGACCTTCGACACGGTGGTGGTGATCACCGACCGTACGGTGCTGGACGATCAGATGCAGCGAGCGGTCCTCCAGATCGAGGGTAAACCGGATTATGTCTACAACGTCGACAAGCGGGCCCGCACCGACGCGGGTTCCAAGTCGCGTGCGCTGCTCAAGGCGCTGCAGGACCGTCGCCGCATCGTGGTGGTGACCATCCAGACCTTTCCGGCCGTGCTGAAGCTCCTGTCACAGGACGACTCGCTGGCCGGGCACCGCTTTGCGGTCATCGCAGACGAGGCGCACTCCTCGCAGGCTGGTGCCACGGCGAAGAAGGTGCGTCAGGTACTGCGCGCCGGCGGCCAGGAAGTCGACGAGGGCGCGGAGGTCGACGCCGAGGACGCGATCAACGCACTAGTGGATGCCCCCACCCCGAACGTGTCGTTCTTTGCGTTCACCGCCACCCCGAAGCAGAAGACGATCGAGCTGTTCGGACGCCGTAGCACGCCCGATGCCAAGCCGTCTCCGTTCGATGTGTACTCGATGAAGCAAGCCATCCAAGAGGGCTTCATCCTGGACGTCTTGCCTCGATATCAGAACTACGGCACCGTTTACCAGATTGCCGAGGTGATCAAGAAGGGCGGTGTCAACATCTCCGCCGACGATGAGGACCACCTGGTCGAGAAGACCGCGGCGGCCAAGGCTCTGAAGCGGTTTGTGCGCCTACACCCGACGAACATCGCCCAGAAGGTGGAGATCATCGTCGAGCACTTCCGTGCCAATGTGGCCGGCCTGCTCGGCGGCCACGCTAAGGCCATGATCGTGACCTCGGAACGCAAACACGCGCTGCGGTACAAGTTGGCGATCGACAAGTACATTAAGGCCAAGGGGTACGACCTGGGCACCCTGGTGGCCTTCTCTGGAACCCTGGACGACCCGGAGTCGGGCATCCACGACGAGGTGTCCGAGGCCAAGATGAACCCGGGGGCCGGCCCGAACCTGGCCGAGGCGTTCGCCGACCCCAGCTACCGCGTCATGATAGCCGCGGACAAATTCCAGACTGGGTTCGATCAGCCCCTGCTTTGCGCGATGTACGTCGACAAACGCCTGGACGGCATCCAGGCGGTGCAAACCCTCTCGCGCCTCAACCGCACCTTCCGCATGGGCAACCTGGTCAAGGATCGGGTGTTCATTCTCGACTTCGTCAACGAGCCCAAGGACATCCAGGCGGCCTTTGCGCAATGGTACGAAGAAGCCGAGATTGAGACCGAGACCAACCCCAACCAACTGCACGTACTGGCCATGGGGCTGCGCACCTTCGGCATCTTCGACCTCCAAGACGTGGCCCAGTTCGCCCAGGGCGTCCAGGCCGGTGACCGCAACAAGATCACCGCAGCGATGAGCCGGGCCCAGGACCAGTTCGCTCGGAAATGGCAGCAGGCCCACGACGACGAGGACACTCAAGCCGCGGAGCGGCTGGAGCAGTTCCGCAAGAACGTGTCCTCCTTCGTGCGGCTGTACGACTTCCTGTCCCAGGTCTACGACTACTCTGGCTCCCCGCTGGAAGACCTGTCCGTTTTTTGTCGTGAACTGGCCCAGTGGATCAAAGCCGAGCGCACGCGCGACGAGATCGACATCTCAAGCGCGCGACTGGTCGCCATCGAGCAGAAGGACAAAGGCATCACAAATGCGTCGGTTACCAAGAAGGGCGACAAGCTGACCGGGCCGAGCGCGTTGGGCACGGCCCGGGTCAAGGACCCCGAGATGGTCCCGCTAATGGAGGTCATCGACACCCTCAACACCCTGTTTGACGACCTATCGGAGTCTGCGATCGCTGGACTGATGGCGCTCGTTATCCAGGCGGCGAAGTCGGACGAGGTGCTGAAGTCCCGGGCTCTGGAGAACAGTCTGGAGAACTTCCTTAAGTCCGAAAAGGTCCGCGACCGGATTCTCGACACCTTGCTTGCTGCCCCAGGGGAGTTGGGCAAGGTAGTCGCGGAGGTCGTCGGCGACGGCAAGGGGCTGGACAGCATTATCGCCGGCACTTTTCATGGCGTGCGCCTGGATGCTGAGCAGGAGGCTTCCACTGAAGGCTCATAGGTATTGAGCGAGCGCGACCACGGCTGGCACTAGAGCGTGTCTCTTTGGTGGGCTCATGAGTTGATCGGATGTGCCTGTCCGGTTAGTGATCACTGATGCGATGTGGGATCGGGTGGAGCCGCTGATGCCGGCCGATCCGGTCCGCGGGCGGCGGTGGGCCGACCACCGCCGCACGCTCGAGGCCATCGCGTGGAAGTACCGAACCAACTCGCCTTGGCGAGACCTGCCCGAGGAGCTCGGCTCGTTCCAGACTGCGCACAAACGGCTGATCAGGTGGGCTGTCGACGGCACGTGGGAGAAGATCTTCGCCGCCGTCCTGGCAGCAGCCGATGCCCTCGACGACATCGACTGGACCGTGTCGGTCGACTCCACCGTCGTTCGGGCCCACCAGCACGCCGCCGGAGCACTCAAAAGGGGGCCGAAGGCCGCAACGAGCCGGCTGACCACGCACTCTGACGCTCCCGGGGTGGGCTGAGCACCAAGGTCCACCTGGCGGCGGACGGCCGTGCCCGGCCTCTGGCCATCACCGTCACCGCGGGCCAGGCCGGTGACGCGCCCGCCTTCGAGACGGTCATGGCCCGCATCCGGGTGCCGAGGACCGGCCCCGGCCGGCCTCGGACCCGCCCCGCCATGGTCTTGGCCGACCGCGCGTACTCATCCCGCGCGATCCGCGGTCACCTGCGCAGGCGCCAGATCCGCGCGGTCATCCCACAGCCATCGGACCAGATCGGCCATCGCCTGCGACGCGGCCGCCGAGGCGGACGCCCGCCCGGCTTCGACAGCGACGCATACAAGCAGCGGAACACCGTCGAGCGGTGCATCAACCGCCTCAAACAGTGGCGCGGCCTGGCCACACGAACCGACAAACTCGCCATCGCCTACCAGGCCGCACTCCACCTCGCCGCCATCCTCATCTGGGCACGGCGCTAACCAAGGAGACAGAACCTAGACGGGACGGGCGGCGCGGCCGGGACGGGGCCGGGGCGGCACGGCACGGGGCCGGGACAGCGGAAGGCCGGGCGCAGGCAGCTGTCCCCGGCCCAGGCGCGGGCGTCGTCGTCGGTGACGAACGGGCCGTAGGGGGGAGGGCGACCATGTTGCCGGTGCGGTCGGGGTCAGTCGCGACGACCATGAAGGGGCTTGTGGGAGGAGGCGCCGCCGACGAACTGAGCGTCGACGGTGCCTATCGGCGCCGATGATGAATCCTCGCGTTCCAAGCGTGTGACGACGTCATGGTCCGCAACAAAGAGCCAGGCGTCCCCTACGATCCGGGGCTGTCGGAGGAGGTGACTGTGCGGGCGTCGTATTCCACCATGTCCCCAGGTGGTGGTAGCCGGACGCCTCGGCGGCGGCCCGGACGGCGGATGCGCTGTCGCTGGTCACCAGCCAGGTGCTGGCGTCGATGCCCACCAGCCAGTGGTCGGGTTCGGCCAGCGGTCGCCCTGTCTGGTGCGGATCAGCAGGGTGGTGGCGCCATTGCCGGAGGGGTGGCGAAACTCAATGCCGTCCCGCATGAGGGCGCCGGTGGCCCGGCCGGAGGACCGAGATGGGCGCGGGGGCATGCTTGCGCGTTGAAGACCCTCTTCGCGGGTGCCTGCCTGAGAGTGTGTACCCGCGTTCGCCTTGCCTCAGCGGGTGCTATTCGCCCAAATGGCGAGGATCCCGGGGGTGAGCGGCACTGCGTCCGCTGTCCACGCCAGTTTCTCCAGACGCTGCGTCTCAGCTTCGTCCAGACTCCGCAGCGCCTGCTGCCCGTCGAGGCCTTCGCGGGTGAGGAGGTTCGTCCACGCCAGCGCCTGCTGCTGATCGGGGCAGGACTCCACGAGTTGGCACACCTCTCGTATCCACTCCACCGTGGCCTTCGGCACCTTCAGGGCTGTGGCAAGCTCCTTCACCTGCGTGTCATCGGCGGTGCGGGCGATCAGTTCCCCGGGATAGCGGATGCCGTCTCTCTCCAGTGGGGCGACATGCGGCTGCAAGACCTCGAGGTCCGAAAGCCGGGGCTTCCCGAGGAGCGCCATCAGTTCGGAGCGCCGATTGTCCCGGAGGGGCTGAAGGACAGGGTCGGTGAGCGCGGCCTTTCGGTACTTCGTATCTCCGAACGCGAAGTCGAGCCTGTTAAGCGCTCTGTCGAGCACCGCGCCGATTGCAGCGTCCGCCATATCGAGGCATGCCAAATTATAGGAGCACAAGAGAGATGTCTCTCCCTCCTTCAGCGAGTTAAATTCTTGAGACTCCCCCAACATTTTATTCAAGTGCACTATCAGTATTCTCGAGTTGGGTTCAACTTCTTCATAGAAGGGCGCGAGGCGCACCGATTTTTCCTTCTCCGTCCGAAGTTCATTGAGAGCTTTTTCTAGCTTCTCGCGGTCATTCCGTGCGTCGCTTTCCATATTAAGGTCGTCAAATCCGGAGCGGCGCTGAGCCGCATAATTGATACGAGCCGTGATGAGGGTCAAGAGGGTGCGCACCCGGAGTGGGAGGTATCCGATACCCTTTAGGTCATCTTCATCCTCCGGATTTTCGACAGTGTCACGAAACTGCTCCAACCGCCCAATATAGCGGGATTGGTCTTCTAGCGTCTCCGCCATGGATCCGTACCGACACACTAGGTAGCCCAGCCGGGCGGCACTATTCCTCGGATCCTTATCGACGGCCTTGGCCAGCAGTCTCCGGGAGACTGCGGAATCACCTGCCCAGGGTGGGGTCGCTGACAGGACCTGACACGCGAGACTGCGCCAGTGGCGTGTCCCGCACAGCCCTCGCTTCAGGTTCAGGTGCGTATCGCTGATTCTGAGCAGGACAAAAGCGGATGCTGCTGTGAGTACCTCCTGGGGGAACGCTGTTTTTCTGAGGTCGGGATGAATTCCCAGCTCGTCGAGGAAGATGAGTGTCGAATCCACCTGCCATCCGTTGCGCCGCAGATCCACCGTCGCTGTCGCACCATCGATCAGCGCCACGTCCGCGCGCCAGGGTGCGACGGCAGCCAGGGCTCGAAGCAGGCCCACGATACTCTTGACGAATTTCCCTTCCGTGGGTGGCAGAGCAGCAACCGCCTCTTCCGGCAGCGTGGAGACATCCACCCCCTTCGGGGCGTACAGCCCACGAGGGCGATTGCTGCCCATGAGTTCGATGCGCTGCATCATGTACGCGGCGCTCACTACGTCGTCCTTGCCGTCCGCCTTGCGCACATTCACATGTATACGCAAGCGGCTCCCGAGTCCTATCCAGCCGAAAGTAGCTACGCCTATTGCAGAGCCTACCGACGTGACCGCGCAGGTTCCGGGGGAAGACTGCCAGGGCGTAGCGTCCTGAGCGATGCATGTCCAACCGACGGTCGAGAGTGCCAGCAGGAGGAAGCCGCCCCAGGCCAACCATCGCCACGTCGTGTCACTCCTTTTCGTCTTCCGTTTCGGCGTGACACACAGTGCGAGCAGACGCGCAGCGACAAGGAGACCAGCTGCGATAGACACGGCCTGCAGAGCAGCCTCAGCAGAAGAGGTTGCCGAGCCGAGAAGAACGCCGTGAGCCGCCACCTCGATCACCTCGGTCAGAGAATTGCTAAATTGATTCGCCGAACCGGATTAGCCACTCGATCAGAGCCACTACTAAGACTCCAGACCAGCCCCGGTTTATTTCGTCGGAGTAAAAGATTTGTCCTGCGGCGGGAGATCCGATGAGATCTCTTCGTCGTCTATATTCATTAAGCCACCGCTGCAGGCATGCTGCATCTGGCAGAGGTGCCTGCGTCTGGCGTTTGTTGAATGACCGACTACGCAGCGCGGCTACATGATCGACGCTTGCTGGCGGGCTCGCGTATTCGATTGCCATCCGCTCTCCGAGGCGTCCAGCCTGGTGGTGAGCGCCAGTGATCCCCGGAGGTGCCAGGCTCGTTGGAGCCGGTCGGGGGCCTTCGTCGTTCCGGACGGCTTCGACTTGTTCGGCCCAGCGGCCCTGACGTAGACGGTGCCGTCGGTGTCTCGGCTGAACCGGATAGCGCCCGGCCTGCTGCGGTTCCGCGCTCGCCACAGCGTTGCGGCCACCTGGTGGAAAGCGCGGCTTCCGGGTTCGCCATGGTGGGGCAGGCGCCAGGCGCCGGCATTGCGCAGCGGATCACGTACCTGTCAGCTTCGAGCAGGTCGGTGGCGCCCTGCCTGCCCTGCGGTAACGGTGAAAGCGAGGGGCCGTGCGCGGCCGTCTGCGGGCAGGTGGACCTTTGGTGCTCAGCCCGCCGCGGGAGGGGCCGAGCGCATGATCGGCGGGCTCGCCGGGGTGGGCAGCCCCTTTTGCGTGCTTCGGCAGCGTGCTGGTGGGCCCGGACGACCGTGGAGTCCACTGACACCGTCCCGTCGAGGTCGTCGTCGGCGTCCGCAGTCGCCAGGACGGCGGACGGGATCATCTCCCAGGTGCCGTCGACGGCCCATCTAATTAGCCGCTTGTGAGCGGTCTTGAATGAGCCGAGCCCGTCGGGAAGGTCTCGCCAGGGCGAGTTGGTGCGGTACTTCCACGCGATGGTCTCACGGGTGCGGCGATGGTCGGCCCATCGCCGCCCGCGGACCGGATCGGCCGGCATCAGCGGCTCGATTCGGTCCCACATCGCATCGGTGATCACTGATCGGACGGACACGTCCGATCAACCGACCAACCCATCAAAGAGACACGCTCTAGTGGAGGCGCTGAGCGGTTCGTGCGACCCGACGTGCGACAAGGCCCGCCGCGGACTTGGAGGGCCTCGTGCACGCGGATCCAGCGATCGGGAAGAACGCACAACCGTCTGTTGTCGCAGCCCCGTAGCCGAGGAAGGGGAGGTGTCGGGGCTGAGACTGTTCAACCTCGAGGGCGGCGTAACGGAGGCCGTGCCGCATCTTGCTGAGGTCGAGGCGGATGTGCAGGCCCTCATTGAGGCCAACATGGAGACGATACTGGGCGTGCGGTTTCTGGCGAGCGAGTACGTCATCGACTGTGTCGTAGGAGGGCGGATCGACTCCCTGGGGCTTGACGAGAATGGGGCACCCGTGGTCGTCGAATTCAAGCGCGGAACCGCGGCCGGCGTGATCAATCAGGGCCTCTACTACATGGCGTGGCTGATGGGGCACAAGGACGCCTTCCAGAACCTGGTCCGCGAGCGGCTTGGGGGCTCGGCTGCGTCCCAGGTCCTGTGGAGTGCAACCTGCCTGATCTGCGTCGCCGGCGACGTCACCCGCTACGACGCGCATGCCGTACGCGAGCACCGGCGCAGCATCGACCTGGTCCGCTATCGGTACTTCGGCACCGAGCACATCGGCCTTGAGACCGTGGCGTCGGTCACCGGGCAGTCGGCTGTCGCCAAGCGGGCCCGCAGGCGTGCAGCTGGGCTGCCGTCGGCCCGAAGGCGGGACGAGGCGATGGCGGAACTGGCCGAGGCGGTCGACGAGGCGCTGCTCGGCATAGGGGACGGCGTCACCCGGGTTCAGCGCAAGCAGTACGCCGCCTACCAGCGGCTGCGGAACTTCGCCTGCGTCTGCCCTCCGCAGCAGGCCAAGCTCCTCGTCTACCTCAAGGCCGACCCGAAGGGCGTCGACCTCGTCCCCGGCTTCACCCGGGATGTGACAGGGCTCGGGCACCACGGCACGGGCGACCTGGAGGTGCAGCTTCGTACGGAGCGGGACCTGGACCGTGCTCAGGACCTGTTCCGTGCGAGCTACGCGGCAGCGTGATCGCTTGACGGCACCTTGGTCATGAGCGTGATGCGCTTGGGCTGGGGGCGTCTGAGTGGTGCCTTTCGACGTACGGGCAGGTAGTGGCGGTGGACCAGCAATGATGCGGGGGATTGCCAGTTTGGCTAACCGGCGATCCCCCGCTATGTTGTGCCGCTGCCTCGGCCTTCTTGGGCGAAGCGCTCTGAGCGATCGTCGCCCCGCGTAGCGCGCCACCCGTTGACGCGCATTCACTGCGTCGGCATCCCCAGGGTCGGCGCCACTGCCTCCGCCGGGATGGCTGGGCTACTCCTGGTCGGCGGCCTGCTGTGTGTCGCCGGTCGCCTCCGCCTCGTTGTCCTCCTGGGGGGCTGTGCGACGGTACTGCGGGTGGTCTAGGTCCATCTGCTGGGCGGCGTGGAGATGGACGGGGTAGCGGGTTCGATTACTCCATGCCAAGGGGCGGTTGCACAGTCGCGCGGTGAGGTTGGCGAGGACTTCCGGGTCTACCCCCTGTGCCAGGGGCAAGGGGTAGATCTCGGTGCCGTTCATCGCGTACCAGTTGGCGGCGACCTCGTTCTTTGAGAGGTCGCCCTTTTCCTTGGAGCCGTGGCCGGCGGTCCAGCGGGTCTTGTCTCCGCCGAGACGCCCGGCCCCGTTCCCGTCGTACTGGTGAGGGACGTTCGACAGGATCCAGGCGGCAGTGCCGCGGTCGGTGTCGAGCCGGTACAGCGACGTCGTAGTGGCGTTCGTGCCGATCAGGTTCTCGTCCGCGTCGAACCGGCTGACGCTGATCGGCTGTGGCACCTCGTCCGTGCTCTTGTTGATCCGGATGACGGCGATGGGCCGGTCCTGGTGGCGTAGCGTGCTGCCGGGGAGCCAGGTGTCTCCGGGTTCACCGGTCAGGCCCTGCTTGTTGTTATGGAGGCCGCCCCACAGCCTGCGGGTTCCGACGCCGTCCACGGTGACGGTGTAGGGGAGGCGGCCGATGTGGGTGGTCAGGTCGGAGAGTGCCTGGTCGATCTGTTCGGCGACCTTCTTGTAGCCCTGGTTGTCGGCGACCAGCTCGGTCATCTTGCCGGTCGGGTAGTCGAGGGCGTGGAAGGCGGCGATGGCGTCGTTGTAGTTCTGCCACTTGGGGCTGGTGTAGCTCCAGCCGTGGAGCGTCCAGGCGCTTCCCTCTGTGGCAGGGGGTACCAGGGCGACTGCGGTGATGCAGATCTTCGCCTTCTCCTTGGGGTGCTGCTTGCTCTGCCGGCGTACGTGGATCCCGACGTGCGCGACGTCAAGAGGAGCGTGGGTGCCGATGGGATCGGTCAGGGCCGTGTCGATGCGCTCGTCGAGGATCCCGATGTTGCGGTGCAGGTCGACGAGGGAGTAGAGCGCCTGGTGGTCTTTGCCCTGGTCCCGCTTGCGCTTGCTCTGCTTCATGTCGGCGATGTACTGCGACACGATGCCTTTCTGGGCGATGATCCGGCGTCCCTGGTACTTGGCGTCGGTCTCGTCGGTCTTCGTCCGCTGGCGTCGGTCTCGCTGGTTCTTTGTGGCCTCGTCCTCGGTGGTGTCCTCGATGGACTCGGGCGTGTACTCGGTCTCGGCCCAGGCTGCTACGAGCGTTCCCGGTTCTCGGTGGAGGAAGGGAAGTTCGTCAACCAGCCTGGCGCGTCCTGTGGCGGGGCCGTGAGCGAGGAAGGAGGGGGCGTGGTGGAACACGACGCTGACGGTGTCGGCGTGCAGTGGGACGGGGATGCCGTCGGCGGGGTCGATGCTCCTGGCGGGCAGGTGGTAGGCGTCACACAGCCCGTTGATCATGCGGATGCGGTTCTCGTCCTTGCTCCACAGGCAGACGATCCGCAGGTGCTCGTACCCCATGGACCTGAGGGAGCGGGTCACCTCGGTCGGGGCGGGGAGGGGGTTCTTCGGGTCGTTGCGGGGGAATCCGCGGGTGCTCAGGTGAATGTCGGGGCTGGTCGCGGCGTCGCCGAAGACGTCGCGGATGTGCCGGTCGAGCTCGCGCATGTGGTGCATGCCGACGCCGCGTCCGATGGGGAACTTGTAGCTCTTGCCCTGGATGGGGCGGATCTTGCTGTCCGGGCCGATCGGGGGGAGTGCTTCCCGGATCTCGCCCTCGACGCCTTCAGCGTCTTGCGTGGCGGCGTCGTGGTCGGCCTCGGCTTGGGCGCGGTTCTGGATGAGGGTCAGGGGGGTGTAGTCCATGCCGAGCTTGGCGAGGATCTGGAGCGCCATCCGGTTGATCCGCCGGATCTTGCTGCGGCCGTCCATCTCGACCTCGACCAGCGGGAGTTCGGAGTCGGCCTGCTCGACGAGCACCTTGCGCGCGTAGGCCATGTTGGACTTGAGGCGTGTCACCTGGGAGGAGACCAGGAGCACGGGGTGTGAGAGGTTGGGGATGGTCTTCATGGACAGCCGGATGCGTGCCACGGCGTGCGCTGTGCCGTTCTTGTTCGACCAGGGGTGGCCCCATGCGATCAGGCCGCCCTCGCTGTCCGGGCGGAGCGTGATCTCCTGCCCGTCAACCTCCCATGGACGTTCAGCCAGACGGATCGACAGGTCCCACGTTACCGTCCGGTACACCCAGCCCGGTGCTTCGGGCTGGCCGTTCTCGTTGGTGATGAGGTAGTCGGCGAGGAGGCGGCGTTCCTGCGGGGTGTTGGCGACCTTCACGGCCAGCGGGTCGGGAATCTTGAGGCTGATCTGGTCGATGGGGGTGCCCATGGCCATGCCGACCATGAGGGTGAAGGCGTCGCGGAGGGTGTCGTTGTCGATCTCGACTCGGGTCACGAGGACGCCGGCCCAGGGATCGAAGTGGACGTAGCCACCGGTCAGGCAGCGCAGCGCGGTCGTGACGATGGAGTGGGGGGCCTGGACCTCTTCTCGGCCGGCGAGGTCCTTGTAGGCGCGGTCGATACCTCTCCAGAGGTTCTTGAACCCGTTGTCGAACTCGCGGACCACGACGGTGGCGCCGTCGAGGAGCTGCGGGGTGCACAGGTATGCGGCGACGTTCAGCCGCTGCTTCTTGTTGACCTTGGACGGTTGGCCCGTGGGCGGCTGAGCGGTCATCGGGAGGAGTGCTCCGTTTCTGGCCGTATGGCGGTACGCCGGGATGGAGGAGTGCGAGGCAGGGGGGAGGATCTCGTCGTTAGGGACCTCATCGGCCGCTGGCCGTGGTCCACGGCCGATCAGGTAGTCGTCATTGACGATGTAGCTGCCGAGTCGACGGATTCCCGTGAAGTGGAAGCGCAACTTGTCGGCCATCGCCGGGGAAAGAGCGCTGAAAACAGGGCCGAGGTGTGCCTGATCCCGATTGAGGAGGAGGGCTTTAGCCACGGCGGAGAATCCCTCGGGCGATCGCGCTGCAGGCTTTTGGAGCAGGCGGAGGATAGCCAGGGCCTGCGTGTAGTTGTAGTTCGTGTGCCGCTGGAGCCTGCGGGCGTCCTTGTGCAACGGGTTTTGCCGCTTGGGCATGTCTGTTCCCTCGCGCGGTATCCCATGCTTCCCGCCGAGACGTTGACGATGCCTGGCAGTGATGTACGTGCCCGAAAACGGGACTTCATCGCGCGGGTCCAACGGGGCCTTTGGCTAACGGTCGCTGCATGGGAGCTTCCGTCATTCGCCTGGGCAGTGCGCGTCCAGCCGTGCGACACCATAGCACGGCTGGACGGGCGGTTAATGCCCTTCTGATTCCTCGGAGTTGATCCC
Organism: Streptomyces sp. NPDC017202; assembly: GCF_044331705.1. Lineage (NCBI taxonomy): Bacteria > Bacillati > Actinomycetota > Actinomycetes > Kitasatosporales > Streptomycetaceae > Streptomyces > Streptomyces sp. NPDC017202. Next base: position 65,424 of record NZ_JBIRNP010000012.1, read on the forward strand.
GGCGTACGCAAGGAACGCGGCGAGCGCTTCGCGGTAGATCTCATCCATTCTCCGCTTGACGTCCCGGGGCCACTGCTCGTGCATCCGGCGCAGGATGTTCTTCAAGTCGGACTTCCACGAGTCGTTGTGGAAGGCGTAGTCCACCAGGTGCAGCGTCATGTCCGTGCCGCCGCGGCGGGCCCGGCCGGCGAGCTGGATCATGTCGACGATCATCCCGGCGACAATCTCCTCCTGGAGGGTTTTGTGGGCACTGACGAACCCGGGCGCGGAGCGCATGATCAGCCGGAGCCGGGACCAGGCTGTCTCTCTCGCCTTCCGAAGGACTTCCAGAGGGTCACTCGCGGGAGTGACGGCGTTGAGCCCGGCAGCGTTGATGGAGGCGTACATCTCCGGCGGGTCGGTGAGCAGTGCGAGGGGCCGCGTGCACAGGTAGACGCTGGTGATCGCCGACCGGCGGCCGATGACGATGTTCAGGCCGCGCGCGATCCTCGCCATGGGGACGACGAGGATCTTCCCGCGCTTGGGGAAAGTGGTGAATTCCTCTGGTGTCAGCTCGATGACGCCAGGGGGGAGCTTGATGGCCTCCCGGAGTCGGTCACGCCGGTACTTTTCCGGGGGGACCGCGACGCACAGACCGTCGCGGTAGTCGCCGGATGCGTAGATTCCGGCGGCGATGTGGCGGCAGTGCTCGTAGGAGTTGACGACGACCGCCACGTGGGCCCGGTCGGGGTCGGTTTTGAGGAGTTCGGTGAGCTCGGGGTGGATCCTGTCGGTGTAGAGCTTCTCCCCGAGTGCGTTGAGTGCCTTGCTCTTCAGGTGCTGGGGCAGTCCGGAGATCTGGATGTCGCGGTTGAGCGCGTCCTTGAGCGGCGCCTGCATGGCGCTAATGCTTTCCGGGTCGGCGTCGGTCATCCACCACTTCACACGGCCGTGGACGTGCTCACGTACGGCCTGGGGGAAGTATGCGGTCGCTGAAAGGCCCATGACCGGACGCTCGACGCCGGCTAGCACGAGAGAGACGATGCCGCCGAGCTGCGCGGTGTAGGTGTGCGGATCGCCGGAGATGCTTTGCGAGGTGAGTTCGGCGGACTTCTCCGGTTCGTCCAGGCCGGTGACCCGGTAGCCGAAGATGCCCTTGCCGAGCATGCCGTAGGGCAGGATGCCGGACGCTACGCCGGTCTCCAGCTTCTCGCCGAGCTTCTGCGCTGAGGGGAGCCCCGCTGCCTTGAACTGAGCGGTCTTCCCTCGGAGGCGTTCAAGGGTCATGTCCAGTTCGGCCAGCCATACGCGGATGATCAGAAGCTCGATGGCCTCGCCACGGTCATAGCCGTTGGGGACGGCGTCCTTGAGGATCTTGTCCATCTCCGATCGGGCTAGCGTGAGGAGGTCTTCTCCCCGCGACGCGAGGAGGTCCTCCAACACCTCCCGTACGTCTTCCAGGTGCGGTTCCAAGGGGACGTCGTGGAAGCGGCCCAGGAGAAGCGGGTCCTCGAGCGATTCCGGGTGCACTGGGTGCAGGGCGTTCAGTTTGTCGAACAGCTCGGCCGGGATCTCCTGGGCATCGGTGACATCCGCCTCGGGGAACAAGAGCGTGATCAGGCGCCGGTCCCGTGACCCGGACAGGTGCCACATGCTGCTGTTCGAGCCGTGGGTGTCCTTGGCCTCGTCCCGGCCCTCGTAGTAGCGCAGGTGAAGTTCGTCGGTACACAGTGCGGCGAGGAGGAATTCCGCCAGGTAGCGGGCGTGGCTGATGGTGGGGCACAGCTCCTTGACCGCCTCGGGTGACATGATCCGCTGGTCGTCGTCCAGGTCGCGGAGAGGAATGCTCTTGCGCTGCCGGGAGTCAAGAATCAGCTCGCTGGAGCACATGTCGACCGCTACGGACTGGAACTGGTCGACCTCGTCGATCAGGACGGCGTGTGAGCGGCGGAACGCGAACTCGGCCACGGACAGGTCGCCAGCCTTCTTGCCGTCGAGCATGACGCCGATGTGGATCCGCCCGGCCATGAAGCTGTGGTGGTTGGTCACCACGACTGCGGCTTCGCACGCCTGGCGCTGCTGCTCGTACTTTCCGCAGGTCTGCATCCATGGGCAGGACCGACTCCCCGTTACTGGGGGGATGGGGCCCAGGTATCGGCACGACTCGCCGCCCGGAGGGTAAGGGTGTGTGCTGGTCGTCGCGTGCTTGAGAGCGCACCCGTAGGAGAGGGTGTCGAGACGCCACAGGGTCTCGTTGTCCTGGCCGATGAGAGGGCCTTCGATGCGGGAGGCCAGCTTCATGGCCCGCTCGTGGAGCCGGGAGGGTGACATCAGAGGGGCGCAGGTCTTCGTACTGCCGAGGGCCTTGAGGTCTTCCCTGATTTCCCATGCGGCGGACAGGGTCGCCTCGACGGTCGGGAGGACCAGCGTGATCGTGTATCCGTTGACAGCGAGCCACGACGCCGCGGCCCTTACCAGGACGCTCTTCCCGGTTCCGGTAGGGGCGTTGAAGATCTCAATGGGCCCGGCGAGGAGCGCCAGAGCTTCATCGACGCTGATGTCGTCATTCGTCTGTAGCTCGTCGAAGAGCTTGGACAGGACGTCGAAGAGGTACCCGTCCTTGCCGTGCTTCTCGTAGCGGACCTGGTCGACCTCCTTCGCATGCTCCAGAAGAGCCGGTGTGGGGATCTTCAGCCCCGGCTCGTAGGGGAGCGTATGCACCTCAGGGAGGTCGTCGAGGTCTTTCCCGCTGGTGAAGGTGCCGGTTGCCGGGATGACTGCCCGGCCGACGATCTCACCCTTCCCTGACGCGTACCGCTTGGCAGTCAGCCACGTCCCCGGGCCGGCCGGGGGATGCGCCCTCCTGCGCCCGTACGACTTCGACAGCCTCTCCAGCATGTTGTCAGCATGGGCGAGGAGAGCGCCGCCGACTCGCGGTCTCGCGGACACGGCGCTGCCGGGATCCCCCACCGCCTCGAACGGGATGCTGCCGTCCGGAGACTGCCCCGCCAGGCATCCCCGTACGAACCGGGTGAACACCCCCGATGAGGCGAAGTCCTGCCGCCCGTACCGGATGACACCGGCGATCCGCTGTTTGTCCGCGAGCGGCATCTCCCGCCACTGGTCCCACAGGTCCAGGTGGCCGGTGAAGAAGAACGATGCGTGACGAAACGACGCCACCAGATTGCCGTCATCGTCCTTCTCCGGGAAGTAGTGCGCCGCCAGGGCCAACGCGGCCGATGCCGAACCGACACCCTTGGACAGCTTCTTCGTCACGCCCACGTCGCACCCGCTTCCTTGCACACGCGCGCGCCGAAGTCGCCGGTGGTCGCCACCTGCATCCACTTCCGGCTCACGTCCTGCAGCATCGGAACCGTCTCGTACCGGAAGTCTGGAACGACCAGCCAGTCAGCACCGCCCCCGTCGCCTCGGTCAGCGGTGATCTTGTCCGCCAGGAGCGTCGCGTAGGTGTAGTCCTTCACATCGACCTTGAACTCAGTCCTCGCCCCGCGTTTCCGCGTCACCATGACCCGCAGGTCGTAGGTGTCCATATCCGGCCACAGCTCCACGACCACCCCCTTCTTCTGCACGACCGGCCTCGACAACGCGTCATACAAGCCCAGTTCGGGAATCCCCGGGATTGTCGTGCACCGCCACACCCCCCGCACCAGGGCCCTGTGTCCCTTCTCCGGGGTCGGCTCGGGAATCTGGCCCGTGATGTCCTTGAACAGGACGCTCGCATTCCCCTCGGGCTTCAACGGCCTGCCGACGGGCCGCAGCTCCGGTGCCTTACCGCTGTCAGGAACCGTGAACTCGTACCGAGCCCCCTGCCGGGCGTGCGGCCGGTGGAAGCAACGGACCTTCCCCGCAGCGCCCCGCTTCTCGCCATGCAGCGTGATCTTCATGGGCCACGAGCAGAACGGGCACGCGAACCACCACCGCTGGTCGTAGAGCGCGTCGAACCGGACAGGTTCGTAGAACTCATCGAGCTTCGCGGGAAGATCAAGACGGCGGAGCTCCCGGGCGGGCCCCGCGGGAGTCTTGATCAGGGCGGACCGCCATGCACAGTAGGACTCCTGCGAGCGGCCCTTCATCAGCTCCCGGTGCACCAGTGTCTGGTGCAGCTCGTCGCTGACTCGATCGCCCATCGCTGACCGGCCGTTCCATGACGCCTTGTCGAGCGCCTCCAGGACGGCCCGCTGCTCCAACTCCAGATCGTAGGAGTCCTCCTCAAATTCTCCGTCCTTGGTAATGGCGTAGAAGCCGGACATCTCGCCGGCGTCCACCTCGTCGGGCAGGAGCGCCGACAGGTCTTCCGCCAGCATCTCCCGGAACCTGGTGAAGGTCAGGGGCCTTCCCGGACCCCGTGCCCACAGGATTCTCCCGTGGGCATCCTTCATCTCCTTGAGGCGGACTTCCGGATCCGTGGTGCTGTCGGACCCCGTCAGTGCCCTCGCGGCCATGGCGGCAGCGGTCATGACGACATGCCGAACCTCAGCGTCATGCGCTGAACCAGCGGAAGTAGAGCGTGTGTTCACCTGATCGACCTTAGGTGTGCACCAATGCCCCGCAGAGGACTGAGCGGTGATTCATCAGTTCGAGTGATGAAGTGGCCGTGGAAATCTCCTACGTAAGCTCCACAATAGTGACATTTGGGTACATGCTTTGATAGGTGTCCCGGTGCTGGGCGATGTGTTGACGTCCGGCGTCAGTCAGCCGCCACCGGTACTCCCGCACGAATGCCTCCTCGCCCTCCCCCTCTCGTACCGGAAACTCGTCAATCAGGCCCCGGCTCCGGCCGCGGCGCGGCCCGTGCGGTCGGTACCCCGTTCCCAGGTAGAACTTCGACTTCCCCCACATGTCGTCCTCTGCAAGGCCATCAGGTTCGGCAGAAGCCACTTTCATCAGGCTGGACCACAGCCACTCTGAAAGCAGGTCAGCCGGCCGCCGAGGCGGAAGTGCCTCACCTAGACCTGCTCGTGCGCAGGCTCGGCCCAAGCGGGTGAGTTCCACTCGGATCCGTGGAACGAAGCCCAAAGGGAACACCTCGACCTGGTCCTCCGAGACCTGGACAAGCCCGCGCGTGGCTAGAGCTTTCAAAGTCTGGCCAGCACCAGCGTCATGTTCCCCCAGTACCCGTAGGCGGTCCTGAAGGGCCGTGTACCCCGTGAACTCCGGGTCGGCTTTGATCGTGAACGGGATCTTCCTCCACTCCGCCGCAGGAATCCGCTTCCCCGAACCGGCCACCCGCGCAGCCGTCACCTGACGCTCAACTTCCTGGTCCTCCTGGTAGCAGGCCGTCAGGTAGATGCGCTGCCGCTCATTGAGGCCCTCCCAGATCTCCTCTGCCCGTGCGGATGAGTGCTTCCTGCCACTGGAAGGGAGTTTCGGGGGGACGTCATCTGGTCGGCTCCGCATCCACGCGTCCACCAGAACCCGGGGCGGGACCCCGTACATCCGGGCCAGGGCGCCGGCCAGCAGTCCGGAGGCTTCCGGTTCTCGCAGCATCTTCCCTGCCACCTTCCTCCCCTCCTCCAAGTCCCTGATCTTGCGGTAGTCGATGAAGTGTCCGTGACCCGCCGGGCCTTCCTGAAGACGCGCTGCCACGCTCGCTGCCGTGAGGCCGGCCGCGTATCGGAGATCAACCAAGGACGCCTCTCCGCGTGGGCCTCCGGTCAAGTCCTCTGGGCTGCACTCCAAGGCCAGGGCCAGATCCCCCAGACGAGACACGGACGGTGAATGCACACCTGCCTCGTAGTAGCGGATCAGCCGGCCGGAGACCCCCATCCGGCCTGCCACGTCCTCTGGGGACAAGCCGCGTTCTTTCCGCATCTTGGTCAGTTTCGTCGCGTCGATCTTCCATACCGGATGTGGCATGTCACCCAGGGAACCGTGATGAAGTCTTCATCGCAACCGTCCAGCTCCGTCAGCCGGATCGGCTTGACTGTGCCGTGGTTGCTCTGGGGAGCGGTCCTGTGGGGGCGGTGGTGAGGTGCGCGGGGTGCTTCACCTTCACGGGCGTGTACGTCCGCGGCCCCGTGCCGTGGGCGAGATTTTCGGCGAGGTCGGCGAGCAGCAAACTGGGGGTGTAGGGGGAGGCCGTGAGGGTCCAGGAGGGGCGGTCGATGCTGGGGCCGGCCCAGATGTTCCAGGTGGTGAGCGTGCTCGTCGGCTGCTGGGCAGCGAAGGCGTCGAACTGAATGCCAGCGTTCCCGGACGGGTTTGTCCAGCGGATCCAGCGTCCGTCGACGGTGTGCTTCCACCCGGCGTCGGTGAGGGGCTTCGTGGCGGCGGTGACGGTCTTCTCGTCGGCGGGGCTACCGATGGAGGTGTCCACCCGTCGCCTTCGGCGAGGTGGTGCAGCAGGGTCTGGAGCACGGGGGCCGGTGTGGTGCCGGTCGCGGTGAGGTGCCACATCCTGTCGGAGACGGGCGTCTCGTACGCGGCCACGGTCCAGGCGGTTTCACGGGGGTGGGTTTCGTGGACGCGCTCGATGCGCAGGATCTGTGATTCGTGAATCGCGTGGGTGGTGTCGTCGGGCCAGGTGCGTTCCGCCACTTCTCGAACTCGCCGTGGGTGCCGAGGAAGGTGTTGAGGAGCGCGTCGTGGTCACCGGCGTCTGCCAGGTAGATCGGCACGGTCTCCGGCTTCGCCGGGCGGGGCGCGGACTTGGCCGTGGTGATGTCGAAGACGGAGCGAGCTGCGATGGCCTCGCGTTCGGTGTCGCTAAGGGGTGCCGGTCCGGTGCGCATCTCGACTGCGTGGACTTTCTCGAAGGCGAGCAGGGCCTGGGCGGGTGAGTCGAAGGTGTCGGCGATCTGGCGCAGGTGGTCCTCGCCGTGCAGGTAGACGGATTTGCCGCCTCGGCGGAGGTAGGTGCCGACCGCGACGGTGGTGTGGCCGTCGTGGGCGTGGGCGTGAATGTGGAGCTGGCGGTGGTGGATGTCGTCGTGGATCTTCTGCGCTTGCTGGAGACCTCGCGGATCTCGCTGCGGGTGCACCACGGCATCGGGTAGTTCGGCCAGCTCCATTCCTCGTCGATGGCCTCTCGGAGTTGCGAGGTGATGTCGACGGTGATGCCTTCGGCGACGAGGTGCGTGGCGGCGTCGTTGGCCCAGTAGGGCTCCTCGTGGTCGATGCGGGCCAGGACCAGGGCGTCTGTGGCGGCGACGCCCCAGCCGCCCGCCTCCAGCGCCATGACGGCGATGCTGGCCTGGGTGCCGGTCACGAGGGCCTGTACGGCGCTGGGGTGGGTGGGGTGGGTGTCGAGGCGGACGTGGGCGTCGATAGGGGAGTCACGTGGGGGGTCTCATCTGTCCTGCCGGTGGCCGGGCCTTCGTACCCGGCCACCGGTGTCGTCGGGGGCTACCGGGTTGCTCGTGAGGATCGGGCGGTGGGCGCGGCCCTGGTGGTCGGCGGTCCGGCGCGGGTGGTGGGCATGGGCCGCTGGAGTTGCGGTGGGGTGGCTGCGGTGGCGTGCTGCCACCGGGCGCGGACGGCGGCGACGTCGGCGAGGGCGCGGCGGGCGCCGACGACGAGCTGGAACGGGGTGTTCGCCGGGTCGTCCGCGTACGCCTGGATGCGCTGGCCGGTGTGCTCGGCTGTGGCCAGGAGGGAGCGCTGCAGAACCCGTTCGCCCCAGTGCTCGGCGGACCCGGCCGGTTCGGCGAGCATGCGCAGGACCTCGCCCGGTTCGCTTCCGTCGTTCAGCAGGCCGCGCTGTTGGGCCTCCCACAGGACGGTGACGGGGTCGACGGGCTCGCCGCGGCGGGCCAGGGCCGTCAGGCACTGCCACAGACCGGTGTGCAGCGCCACGGTGAGGTCGTCGGGGAGCAGCCACCGGACGGAGTCGATGCCGGCGGGGTAGGCCGTGGCGGTGGCGAGGAGGAGCTGCTCCTCCTCGGCGGCCTCTGCCGGATGCGGTGCGGCGGGTGGCGGCGGTGCCGGCGTGCGGGGCAGGACGCCTGCGCGGGGCGGGAAGCGGGTGGCGATGTCGTCCGCGACCGCGGCGAGTGCGTCGGCCTCGGTGAGCACCGTCTGGACGGGGTGGGGAAGGGAGGCGTCGTGGACGGTGTGGATGAGGCGTTCGGCGGCCGTGTGCAGGCGGCGGCGGGCGTGTTCGGCCTCGACCATGCGGGCGTAGGCGGGGGCGTGGCGGGGCCAGGGGCAGACCTGGACGAGGGTGTGCAGGTAGGAGGCGGTCAGCCCGCGTGCCTGTTCCTGGGCCTTGGTGAGTACGCGGTCGAGCCACTGGGTGTTCTTCGCGTGCTCGGCGGGGTCGGGTCGCGGCAGGATGGTGATCGCGCCGTACAGGGCGGCGTGGGCGGCGGTGGAGAAGGAGTCGGCGGCGATGCCGCTGACGTTGTCCTGGCGGTGCGGGTCGAGGAGAAGAGCACCTAGGAGGGCCTGCTCGACGTGGAACACCGGTCGAGGGGACACGAGGGTGTCGAGGTCGTCTTCGTCGGGTTCGGGGGTGCGGGGCATCAGACGGCGAGGGTGAAGTCGTCGGGGTTGAGGGGGAGGCCGAGGTGCGGGGCGAGGAGGTGGCCGGCGAGCAGCGGGGGCACGGCGTTGCCGATCTGGGAGAACTGCTGGCCCTTGTTGCCGGCCCAGGGGTAGTCGGCGGGGAAGGTCTGCAGGAGGCCGGCCTCGCGGGCGATGATCCGGATCGGCTCGGGGACAGCCGGGGCGGCGGCCTCCTCGGTCGGCGGCGAGGCGGGCTCGACGACCCAGGTGCACTCGTTCGCGCGGTGTCCGAAGAACAGGGTGCCGGCCGGCTCGGACAGGGGCCGGACGGTGGCGTTGGCCTGGTTGTTGCTGCGCAGGGACCAGGACCAGCGGTGGGCTTCGGCAGTGAAGGTCGGTGCCGGAGCGTCGGCGCCGCGGTTCTCGCGGGTGCCGTGCCGGGCCGCCCACCCCGCGCCTTCGCGCCGAGACTGCAGGACCACCCCATCCGGCCGGGGCATCCAGGTGCCGCGCTCGCGGGCGTCGGAGAGCGTCTTGCGGGAGCCCGACGGGAACGGTTCGGGCCCGCCGCCGGGGCCACCGCCCGCGCAGACGGTGGGGACGGGGCGGTCGGTAGCTCCCCAGCCCAGGGCTTCGGCCATGCTGACCCAGCGGGCGCGGCCCGGACCGAACAGTGATTCAGGTTCGGCGAGTTGGGCGTGCGTGGGCGCGGGCGGCTGCGCCGTGCGTACGCGGGAGGCCAGGAGGATCGCCCGCTTCCTGGTCTGGGGGATCCCGAAGTCGGCCGCGTTGAGGATCCCGTACCAGACGGAGAACCCCCACCCGCGCAGGACGGCGGCGTACTGCTTCCACAAGGGAAGGACGTGCGGCACTTCCTCCATGGCGACCCAGTCGGGCTCGTCGACCGTGTTCAGGGCGTACAGATAGCGCATCGGCTCGGCTGCGAGCAGGGAGCGCTCGTCGCGGCATGCGGCGAGGAGGCGTTCGCGGGTGTCGCGTCCGGCGGCCAGGTCCTCGACCGCCGCGTGCACCAGCGGCTGGTCGAGCAGGCCGAGGCGTTTGCCGGCCATGCTCCACGCCTGGCACAGAGGGGAAGCGATCATTCCGCGGGCGCGGCCGATGAAGGGCCAGGTCGGATACGTTGCCACGTCGGTGCGGATGGTCAACTGCCCAGCCGTGGCCCGGGTCTTGCACGCCCACTGGTCCCATTCCAGCCCGACGTCGCGCACGCCGAGGACCTGCAGGGCCCTGCTCCAGCCGCCCGGCCCCGCGAAGAGGTCGAGGATCATGTAGCCAGCCCGAAGCCGTCCTGCGTCAGCGCCTCGGTATCACCGCGGCACGCCCAGGGCGAGCAGCCGTCCTCGACACCGCTCTCCAGGACCTCGGCCTCCTCCGCGCTGAGCTGCAGGGCAGCCCGCTCGGCGGCGGTGACGTGGTCGATCGGCGCCTGGCTCAGCGGCACGCGCGAGCGGTGCAGGAATGCTTCGCCGAGCAATCGGCTGCCCGACGCATTGGCGCGAGCATTGCCCTGCCGGATGGCCGCGTCGAATTCGACAACGTCCGCCCACTCGGACGGGGAGGTATCTCGAATATGCCGCCACTGCGCATTTCCGTGGAACGGGCATCCCAGGCAGCTCGACTTCGGCGTATCGGCGAGCCCGAATGACGTCAGGTAGCGCACGCAGTCGGACCTGCTCCACGACATGTCCAGTAGCGGGTGCCGGTTGCGCATGTACTTGACGTCCGCGTCCTTCGCGCGATGGAATTCGTCCGTGGATATGCCGACCCACTGCTCGACGAAAACGCCCTTTGGTATGCGGTTCGGGTAGGGGTGGCCGAGAAGTTCGCGCACTTTCTGCTTGATCGGCCGCACCTTATATTCGCCGGTACACTGCCGCCGCGTCATCCCAGGTCGCCCGTCCTGATTCAGGATATGCAGCGGCATGGAGGCGAACCGGTGATCGGGGTTAAGAGCATCGCTGCGGATATTTCCGGCCGACACGCGAAGTACCGGTATGCCCGCGGGGGCGGCTACCTCCCTTTCCAGTCGGTCAAGGTGGGCATAAACCGCTCGGGGCTCCCATCCGGTGTCGGCGAATATCGCGTAGTCGACCTTGGGGAGGACACCTTCTGCTGACAGGGCAAGGAGGGTGCTGGATTGGACTCCCGCGCCGAGGGAGAGGGCGCGGAACTGGGGATGATCTGAAATGGGACTGTCCTGAGGTAGGGGGGAGGTGCGGCGTGCGCTGTGGTCCTGTCGACTGCTCAGTGGCGGGTAGGGGAGCGGGCGCGCGGCTCTGTGGCGGCCGTCGAAGCAAGGGCGCGGGCGAACGCGGCGACCAGCTGCGGCGCTTGTTCGGGGGTGCTGACCAGAGCGCGGACGACGGGGGTGCCGATGACGACGGCGTCCACCAGGGGCGCGACGTGTGCCGCTAGGGCGGGTGTGGAAGTCCCGACGCCGGACACGACCGGCAAAGGGCTCGCCGCGCGCAAGCGCCGGGTGAAGGCAGCTAGGGCGGCGATGTCGAGCGGCCCTCGGTAGCCGGTGGGTTGAGCGCTAGCCGGTGGGTAGAGCCACCCGGAGGCGTTGGCGGCCACGGTGGCCAGGTCGTCGTCGGTGGTGCGGCGCGGGACGAGGCGTGGGGTGCAGAGGTTCGCGTGGTGTGCTGCGGCCTGCCAGTACTCGGCGTGGTGGTCAGGCAGGTCGACGATCATCACGCCGGACGCGCCGGCATCGGCGAAGAGGCGGGCCGCGGATTCGGGGCCGTGCCGTTGGACGGGTTCCCAGTAGGTCATGACGACGGTCGGTCGCAGGTGTGCGGCATACGCGACCGCGCGGACGGCGCTGTCCAGGGCATCGCCGCTACGCAGTACGCGGCGGTAGGCGTGCTGGATGACAGGTCCGTCGAGGTGGGCGTCATGGTGGGCGAGGCCGATCTCAAAGAGGTCGGTACCCGCGTGGGCGAGTTGGCCAAGGTGGCGACGCTCTGCGTGCGAGCAGTGCAGGCCGGCTGGGACGAAGGTGCCCAGCGCGCTACGGGGTTGGGCGAGCAGGGTGTGCAGAGGAGGGGTGGTGGCCAGAGGGGTACCTTTCTCGGCTGGGGCCGTGGTGGGGTCAGGGTGGTGTCCGGCCGGCGGAGCCGACGGCGCGGGTGAGTAGGCGCTCTGCTGCGGTTGGGTAGTGAGGTGGAGGGTGCAGATGCCGGTCCGGCGGGAGGTTTGCGGTGCGCGCGCGGTGCTGGGCGAGTGCGCGGTGATCCGTGGCGTCACGGTGGTCTCTCGCCCCCGGGAGAGAAGACGGACGTGTCGAGGTAAACCACGGAGCGCCTGCCCGGGGCCTCCTGGCCGCCCGCGACGTCCGTGCAGGGCTGTCCGGTCGATCGTGCGGGCGCCGCATTGAGCGCCTCTTGTCGGCCGTGAAGAGGGGCTTCATTCTGGTCAGCGAACTGTCAGCCAGCGTGCGGGGGACGGATGACAACTGGAAGTGGCACGGCGCAGCGCATGACTTGGGTACTGACGGCTGTGGCTTACGTCCTGCTCGGTCTTGGACTGCTGGGGCTGATAGTTGCGACACCGTTCGTACTGGCCGCTGTGGCTCCGGCGGGCACGGACTGGGGGAAGCTGAGTGACATCAGCCAGACGTACGGGGCCGTTTCCGTCGTGCTCTCAGCCATCGCTTTGGCCGGTGTGGCTCTCTCGCTCCTCTACCAGGTTCGGCAGGCACGTACGAGCAACGAGCAGGCCATCAGGGACAGCCACCTCCAGCTTGCGACGCTCGCGCTGAGCGACCCGATTTTGCTCCAGGCATGGGCACCGCCTGTTGCACCGGTGACCTTGAAGCGGCATCAGCAGCATCTGATCACGTCTCTCGCTCTCGGGGAGTTGTTGCAGCGGTTCCGTATCGGCCATCTGTCCGTCGAGAAGCTCGCGATCAAACTCGATGGGCACTTCCGCGGGGAGATCGCGCGGGAACAGTGGGAGCGTGAGGGAACAGGGTGGCACCGCACCATGGAGGCTGGCGATCGCCGGGATCGTGTGTTTGTTCGCCTGGTGGACGAACGCTTCCGGGCCGCTGTGGCGACGGGGCCGCCGCCCGCCCTTCTGGAGTTTCAAGATCGGCCGGACATGTCTCCCAGTCACCGTCCTTCCGCCTAACCTCGACCCGCTGCTACGGGATACGGCCCACTCCTTCGCCTGGCGTGAGCGGACGGGGCACCACGTGCAGCAGGGTGTCGCTCACACGGCCTTTCCGCAGTCGGACTGCACGGGGCTGTGCTTCGCGACGGCGCGGCTGGTGATTGCCTGCGACGCGCGGTCGGACGCGGCGGACAGTTCTGTCGCCCCGGGCTCTCGGTACCACGGCCGTAGATCGAGCATGGCCGCGCGCATGCCGGTGGCGAAGCAGAGCGCGGTGCCCTTGGGCAGGGCGCGGATCGCGTCGGCGGGCAGGATCCGCTCCTGACGCATCGAGACCGACGTGCTCTTGCCGGAGTCCGAGTGCGAGGTGGACGTGGTCTGCACGTCGTGGTCGCCGATCAGGCGGGAGAGCTTGTCGGCGAAGTCCGGGTCGTCGATGCCGGAGCCGATGACCTTGACCGTCGAGGCGGACCACATGGCGTCCATGCCCGCGTCCCCCCAGACCTTCTGGCCCTGCCGATAGGACTGCAGGATCGTGATGGGGATGATCCCGCGGGAGCCGAGGTGGGAGTACAGGTCGGGCAGGTCGCTGATCTTGCACACGTTGGCGGCCTCGTCGAGGATCGCCAGCATGGGCGGGTCCAGTCGCCCGCCGGCGCGTTCGGCCTGAGCGGTCGCGGCCCGCATCACCGAGTCCGCGCACGCGGCGATCAACGCCGACGCGCCGCCTCCGCCGTCCTTGCTCAGCAGGAAGAGGGTGTCGGTGGAGGTGACGAACTGCTCCGGCCGGAACTCCGCGACGTCCTTCTGCGGCGTCACCCACGCGGCGATCTCCGCGTTCAGGAGGGCTGCGGCGTACTGGCGGGCGGTCTCGTAGATGCCGTCCCGGGTCTCGGGCGGGCCCTCCACGGTGCCCTTGAGCTGAGCGGCGACGGCGGTGAAGCCGTGGTCGCGCAGGATGTCCAGCGGGGTGCGGTCGGCGGGGAAGGCAAGCCAGGCCATGATGTCGGTGATCGGGCGCTCGTCGAGCGCTGCGGCCAGCAGGAGCTGGGAGAGGATGTTGCTGCCGGCCTTGGACCAGAAGTCGCCCTGCTGGGAGGCGTCCACGGACGCGGCGAGGAAGTGGCCGGCTAGCCGGTTCGCCCCGTCCAGGGTCTTCGCATCGGCGAGGGGGTTCCACCACATCTCGCGGGCGGCGTGCGCGATCTGCTGCGGATCCATGGTCCACACCGCCCCGGCCTGGGCCCGCGCTTCGTAGGCGGTGGTGAAGGCATCGCCGGCGGCCTTGTTCGACGTCAGGAGGACCGGGCCGGGTGCGTTGAGCATGGAGGGGATCGCGAGGGAGGTCGTCTTGCCCGAGCGGGGCGCCATGATCGCGACGGCGACATCTTCGAACCCCATCCGGACCTCGTGTCTGGTGCCCTGCAGATTGCCCAGGAGGATGCCGGTGTCCTTGGCGTCGATGTGCTTGGCGTTCTTCAGGCTCGGTCGCAGGGAGCGGGCCTTGTCGGTGATGGCCTTGGACATCAGGGGCTCGATGTCCCGGGCCTTGGCCATGTCGGTGATCTTCTTCTTCCGGCCACCGCCCGAGCTCCTGTGCCGGGCCCACAGGAGGCCGACCACGGCGGCGAGGGCCAGAAAGAGGACGACGGGCACGATGCGGGCGCCGACCAGCAGGGACGTTTCTCCTGCGGTGGGCCAGACCTGCTCGGGGTGGAGCAGGGCGGCAGTGGGCTGGTAGGGCGCCCACGCAGCCCCCGTGAGGGTGGCGGTGAGGTTGCCGCACAGCCAGGCGAGGTGGGCGAGGGGGATGGCGAGGGCCGCCAGGCCGAGCAGGAGGCGCAGGGCGAGGTCGTACCCGTCGGTGTTGCTCGTGGAGGAGGGTGGCAAGGGCTGGGTGCTTCCGGGCGGGGACGGGAGGGCTAGCGGCTGTGACCGCGCTGCGGCGGCGAGTGCCGTGCGGGGATGGGGGCCGGCGGCGTGTCGGCGGGCCGGGCGGCGAGGGGAGCGGACGCGGTCCTCCAGCGCGGCGGCGAGGGAGGCCGCGGGCACGTCGACGTACTTGCGGGCGACGAGGCTGGGGTTGTGGGTCGGCAGCCTCTGCTCGCCGGTGCGGTACACGGGTTCTGGGTCGACCAGTGCGGCGGTGAACGCGGTGACGAGGTGGGGCGGGGTGTGGGTGCCGAAGCGCGCCTGCCACACCGGCGGGCGGTTCGGGGCGAGGGTGGCGGTGACGAACCAGGAGCCCGGTTCTTCTGCGCTGCCCAGCCGCTGGACGTAGGCGGTGCCGTCGGGCGAGACGAGGCCGTCGGCGCCGGCGGCAGGGGGATTCCAGGCGACTTGCCGGAGCGGTCCGAACGGGTCGAGGGACTCAGCTGCCGGCGGGGCTGGGTCGGTGAGGGCGTCGGTGAAAGCGGCGATGAGTTCGACGGGGGTGCGGGCGCCGAAGCTGGCGTACCAGGCGGGCCGGCCGGGCTCGGCGGTGTGGTGGAGGGTCCACCACTGGCCGTCGGGGGCCGGCTCCAGGCACAGGAGGGCCTTCTGGTCGGGGCTGGAGAGCAGCACGCGCGGCATCAGCGGGTCATCGCCGTGGCTCCAGCCGCTGGCGCGGTGGAGGGGCACGGTGATCCAGGCGGGGTCGCCCCCACCGGCGAGGTGGCGCGGGGTGATGAAGTCGACCTCGACGGTGTCCGCGGTGGAGGGCATGGTCACCGCCTCGTCGCGCGGTAGCCGCCGTGCCGGGTCGTGAGAACCGGAAGGTGCGGGCGCTTGGGCTGGGGGCCGGCTCGACGGGTGGCGGTGTGGATGTCGAGGATGGCGCGGCCGTGGCAGGCCCAGTCGTCCAGGTAGCTCCAGCACTCGGCGTGGTGCTCGTCCAGCGCGTCGTCGTACGCCTCGCTCCCCGGTCCGGCGCCCTCGGGGAGCTGGGCCACGGTCTGGCGCCACTGCGCGTCCAGAGCGTCGAGGCGGTTCAGCGCCTGCTCCAGGATGTTCAGCTGTCCGGGCCAGCTCTTGCGCGTGAGGTGGGCGGGTAGGTGCTGCAGCTGGAGGCGTGCGGTGGCCAGGAGTTGGCGGGCTCCGGCGCGGGTGGTGGTGAACGCCGCGGCGGTGTCGGAGTCGCGGACGGCGGCCCGGCGGCCGTAGGCGTCATCGTCGAAGGGCCAGCCGTCCAGGTCGGTGTTGAACTCCGTGTAGGCGTCCCAGGAGGCCAGGATTCGGTCGCTGTTGCGCAGGTAGCGGTTGAGGCGCCGCAGCGAGGTGCGGCGGTGGTTCAGGGTGCGGGGGATGAGGTGGTCCTTCCGGTTCAGCGTTGGGCGGTCGGCTGGACGGCTGCGGTGTGCGGCGGGGGCGGCGCGGGGGTGGTCTGCCGGCGGCGTGCGGCGCGGGCCTGTGCGCGGATCGCCGTCATCCGGGCGGTGTGGGCCTCGACGACCTGCTGTGGGCTCAGCGGGCTCGGCTCCTTGACGGCGCTGTGGTGGGCGGTGCGGTCGAGCATGCCGCGTTGCAGCGGGCTCCTCTCGGTCAGCGCCGTGAGGAAGGCGCCGACGAGGCGGTCGGGGACGTGCTCGTCGAGGAAGGCGTGCCAGATGCGCGGGCCGGGGTACTGCGCGTCGCGGGCGTCTCGGGCCTCGATATGCCAGGACGGATGGACGCGGAACTCGTTCATCGGGCGCCGTTCGATGTGGCATAAGAAGTCCGGCGAGTGCGCCGCGCCGGCCTCGGCGCGTCGCCAGCCCACTCGGGTCACCGGCTCCCAGGGGTCCTGGTGCGGCGAGGCGGGTGCGACGAGGGCGTTGGTGAGGCCGGCGAGGACCTCGGCCGGCACGCGTTCACCGAACTCGGCATACCAGCCGGGCCCGTTGTCACTGTTCTCGGCCCGCAGCCGCCACCAGGCGGAGGTGGTGGACTGCGGGTCGAACTGCAGGCGGTAGCGGTGATCGGGGCTGCGCATCACGATCTCGGCGTCGAGGGGGTCGGAGAGCGTGGTCCATCCGGCGGCGGCCAGGCCGTGGGTGACGTGGCGGGCGTCGCCGGGGCCGGCGAGGTGGCGGGGGCTGGTGTCGAAGGGGATCTGCCCGGCGTGCTTGTCGGCGAAGGCGGCGAGTTGGCGTTCGCTCAGCGGCACGCGCCGCACTCCGGGTCGCTCTGGGCGGCCTGGTGCAGTGCGCGCAGTTCGTCCAGGACGTACTGGAGGGTGTGCTGGTCGCTCTGTTCCCACGCGGCGGTGCGCAGTTCGGCGACCAGGAGGCTGACGTGTGCCGCGCCGGCGGCGGTCTGGTGCTCCTGGACGGTGCGGGCGAGGGCGCGCAGGGTGTCGGCGAACTGGACGGGCAGGCCCGTGTACTCGTCCAGGAGCGGCTCGATCAGGGCGAGGGCTTCGGTGGGGTCGGGGTTCTCGCGCAGGTACTCGGTGAGGTCCGAGAGGGTGTCGGTCAGGGTGCTCAGGGCGTCCGGGGTGGGGGCGGGCATCGTGCTCCTTGAAGGCGGGCGGGGGTTCAGCGGCGGGTTCGGGTGCCGCCGGCGGGGGCTTGCGTGCGGGTCTTGGTGCGGGGGCGGGCGTTGTGGACGCTGTTACGGGCCCAGGTGGCGGCGCGGGCGGCGGTGATCCGGGCCTGCTGCCAGGCGCCGAGCTGGGAGGGTGTGACGGAGACCGACCAGGTACGGATCTGCGCGCTGCTCGGCACGCGCCCGCGCGGGCGCATGACGGGCTCGGGGTTGGCGAGTTCGGTGGCGAAGGCTTGCACCAGTTGCATCGGGGTGTTCGGCGTGAAGCTGGCCGTCCAGCCGTTGTGCTGCGTGTCCCTCGCTCCGGCCCACCACGTCGCCGAACCGTCGGGGCTGTGCTGGTAGCGCAGGCTCGCGCTGCCGTCCGGGCTGGTGGCCACGTAGTGCTCGCCCTCGGAGCGGGTCTGCCACTGCTGCTCCTGCAGCGGCGCCCAGACGTTGGGCGCGTGAGCGGAGCGGGGCCGGGTGAGTGCGTCGGTCAGGCCCGCGACGATCTCCACCGGCGTCTGGTGGCCCAGGTGCGCCGACCACTCACCGTTGAGCGCGTCGGCTTTGCCGTGGATGGTCCATCCACCGGGGATGATGTAGGGGTCGTAGGCGACGCGCAACGCGCGGCTGGGACTCTCCATGAGCAGCGGGCCGCCGGACTTGGACTTCTCCCGCCATCCGCAGGCGCGCAGGAACTCCGAGATGTGCCGGACGTCGCCTCCGCCAGCCAGAGCGCGGGGCTGGACGAGGTAGTGCTGCTCCGCCCGCTCGCCCGGTCCCCAGCCCTGCCATTGCTTTTTGCTCACCGGTGTCGCCGGGCGACGAACGGCGCAGGAGCCACAGGCTTCGCCGCCGCGGTGGTGGCCGGCCGCGCGCTGAGGTCCTTGAGGAGGTCTTGGTGCTCGTCCATGTCCAGGTTGATGTCGTGCAGTTCGTTGGCGGCTCGGCCGAGCGCGAGCCAGACCTCCGCGGGGAGGAGGCCGCGTTCGGCCTCGCCCTTGGCGAAGTGGCTTCCGGTGATGACGAGGTGGGTGACGCCGCCGAGGACACCGGCCTCCGGGTCGAGGACGCGGGCGATGACCTGAGCGGCCTGCGGCGCGGGGAGCTGGGAGAGGTGGTCGGCGAGCTGACCGAGCTGGCGGGTGATGTCGTCGGCGAGCTTCACCGGCTGAGGGACGGGGTGGGACATGCTCCTCCTGGTGGGTGGGCGGTCAGTGGTGGTGGCGGTAGCCGATGCGCTGGGTCCCGCGAGGACGTTCTCGGGCCGGGCGCCTGCCAGCGGGAAGGGTCGGTCGGGGCCGGTCGGGAGGCAGGCGCGCAGATAGCGGCGGAAGAGGGCCGTGGCCAGTCGCGGCTTGCGCCGGGCACTGATGGGCGGGGGTGTGCGCTTTGCTACGGGGTGCTCCAGGTATCGAGCGGTGGGCCCGGGTGGCCCGGCGCGGTGCCGGGACCACCCGGGCCCCTACGGAGTCGGCGGTTTCGCCGAGTCGTGCGAAGAGATCGGGTTCGTGGCCGGGCGGCGGACCCTCACCGAGAACGGACGGCCTGCGACCGGTAGCCGGCCGGAACGGGCGGTGGCGAAGCGGGCGCGGCGGTGGGCGCGCTGCGGCCCGCGGGGTGCTGGAGAGCGGTGTCGATGCCGAGCGCGTCGAGACGCGGGCCGATCGCGCGCAGCGCTCGGGCCTGGGCCTGGGTGTCGTCGCCGGCGAGGCGGTAGATGCCGCTGGGCGGGTCCTGGACGAAGCCGTGTGCGGTGAGGATGGCGCCGGCGCGGTCGTCGGCGGGGGCAGCGACGATGCTGCCGTCCACCTGCCAGGTCAGAACGACTCGGTCCGGCTGGGAGGGCTGGACGGACGCCAGGGCGTTGTGGCGGGCCTGGGCGAGGGCGCGGTCATAGCGGGCGAGCAGGTCGTCGGCGATCTGTTCCGCGCTGAGGAACGGGTCGTCGGTCAGGGCGATGCCGTTGGGTTCGGCCACCGCGCGGTACGCCTCGTCGGGCAGGGCCGACGAGGCGAGGGCGGCGATGAGGAACCCGTCGCGGCCGTCGTGCCGGTCCAGGACGGCGAACTGCGCGCCGTCCGGGCGGCTGAGGACGGCGGCCTCGGCCAGCGGGTGCTCGGCGAGGGAGGCGGCGACCAGGTCCAGGTCCCAGATCCGTTCAGCCAGCTCGGCGAGGTCGTCCTTGGCATCGGCGGGGAGATGAGCACTGGTCCAGGTGTCGGGGAGTTCGCCGGCGAGGACGTCGGCGTAGGAGGCGAGGCGCTCGGAGGTGGGGTCGTGCATGGTGTCCTTGCGGGTGGGAGGTCAGCGGCGCATCGCGGCGGCCAGCGGGGGCGGCGGGGCCGGGAGCGTACGGGGCGGAGGCGGGCGGGCGCACACGGCGGAGCGCTCCTGTTCGGCGGCCGGCACTTCACCGGTGCAGGTGCTGCGGCCGGGGTGCGGGGCGTGCCGGTCGGCGAGCGCGTTGCGCGTGTGGGCGAGATCGGTGCCGATGAGGTGGAGGTACTTCTCGGCGAGGTAGCGCAGGCGCCGGGCGACGTAGGGGTCGGCCGGCTGGCCGAGGTGATCGTGGAAGTCGGCGGCGGCGGTCAGTACCTCGTGCAGGGCGGCGAGGATGCCGTCGCCGGGGGCGGTCAGCTCGGTCAGCGCATCGGCCGCCTCGTCGGTGGTGGTGGCCTCGCGGATGCGCTCGGCGACGTGGGCGACGGAGGAGCCGAGCGTGGGGTAACTGGCGGGGCGGGCGTCGGTGTCGAGGTCCTTGTCGCAGTCGACGCGGTAGCCGAGCGCCCGCAGGCGGGCGCCGGCGCCGGTGGCCAGGCGGGCCTCGTCGTCCCGGTTCAGGCCGGTGGGGGTGCGGTGGTAGGTCTCGTGGAGGCGGACGACGGCGACGAAGCCGGTGCGCTGCAGGACGCTGTGCGCCTCGGGGTCGCCGCCGCGGGCGAGGAGTTCGCCGGAGTGCGGGTCGCGCCGGATGTTCAGGAAGCGGTCGGTCGAGGGCAGAGGGGCCTCTCCTACGGTGATCGGTGGGCGGAGCGCCGGGCAGGCGGGGGAAGTGCGGCGGTGCGGGGCTGGACCAAGCGTGCTGCGGTGGTGTCCAGGTCCTGCTGGATGGCGTGCAGGCGGCGGGCGATCAGCTCCAGGCCGTGTGCCGCTTCGGCACCGGCGGGGCCCGGCTGGCGTTCGAGACGGTGGGCGGTGTGCTCGATCAGTCCGCGGACCGTGGCCAGCGGGCCTGCCTGTTCCTCGGCGAGCTGGGTGAGGACTCGGGCGAGCTGGGCAGATGCCGTGGGCGCAGCTGGGATGGCACTGTGGCCGGTGCGTACGGGGAACAGATCCCGGTCCTGCGGATGCAGGCGGACGTCCACGTGGAGGATCGCCTGCCGGTCGTTGTCCGGGCTGGCGGCGAACGGGTGCTCCAGGTACGGGTCTTCAAGGTGCTCGGCCCACTGGGTGGCCGTCCACGTCTTCTGCTCGTCGTCCAGAGTGAAGTGGTCCAGGCCGGGCCAGTGGGCGACGACCGTGTGGTCGGTCAGGCCCTCGTTGGGCGAGACCGGCCGGCCCAGCGCCTCTTCGAGGGGGCCGTGGGAGCGGTGCGTGCGCTCGTGCAGGCGGGGGATCACCGGCCGCCCCGCGCGTCGGCGAGGTGGACGAGCTGGCCCAGGGCGGTGGTCGTGTACCAGCCGCAGTCGATCACTTCCTCGCGGTCGGCGAAGCGAGGCAGGAAGGTGTCCTCCATGGCCCGCAGGTGGATCAGGCAGTCGGGGCAGCGGCGCGAGAGGTGCACGAGGTAGCGGGGGTGGCCGGTGGTGTAGGTCTGGGCGCCGCCGGTCGGGTCGCGCAGCCGCCATCCGTCTTCGTCGGTGGGGGTGTGCCAGGACGGGGCGACGATGCGCATCGCGTCTCCCCACAGCTCCCCGCCGGCAACCCCCTTGAGCACGACGACCGTCTCGCCGGCCTGGAAGTGGGCGTGGGTGATGTCCCGGGTGGGAGTGAGCGGGTCGGGCGTGAGGGCGAGGACCGGGGCGGGCGGCGGGGTCCAGGGCGGGGGAAGCAAGCGGAGTCCTTCCACACGGGGGAACGGCGGGAGGATCAATGGTCCGCAGGAACGCCGGTTTGGCTAACCGGCGTTGTCCGGCTATGTTGCCCCGGCCTCAGCGGAAGGGGTTCTCCGTGCCGAGGTCGTCATCGCCGGCTGCTTCCAGAAGTTCGAGCAGGTCAGAGCCCTCGGCATCGCGCTGGTCGATCCACCAGCCGGCCCGGGTCACGGCGCGGGCCTTCTCCTCCAGCTCCGCCCAGTCCGCCTCGTCCCAAGTCCCCTCCACGACCAGCGCCGTGTGCGCGCCTTTCATCAGCTGGTGGCGGGAGCGCTCGCCCCAGTCCAGAGCCCTCTCGGGTCCCTCCAGCGGCGGCATGTCGAATCGCTTCGCCCACGCTCGGGCTGCCTCCTGCTCCGCGGCGCGCCTGGCCGCGAGCCATTCCTCCTTGGATTCGGTGTCGGCGTCGCGTGACGCCTTCCAACAGTCGGTGCAGTCCTTCGTCGCTAGCCAGCGGGCGAATCCGGCGCGCCGGTCGGCTGGACGGTTGGAGAGGTCGTGGGTCACTTCGTGCCCACAGCTGTGGATGATCTTCCAGGCCGTGCGTACTGCCACGTGGTTGTTCCTGCTTTCTATCTTTTTGTCTTGTCTCAGCGTGTTCTGCGGATGGCGTCTGTGGCCGCCTTGGCGATGGCGACGGGAGCGCTGGAGGGCTGGGGAAGGTGGAGCAAGGTGGTTCCCGGCAAGTGGTGGGACTTCGCGGTGAGGGTGAGCTGGAGGACGGCGCAGCCGGCGGTCGTGAGCTGCTTGACACGGGTGACGGCTTGAGCGGTTTCGTCGCTGCCGTACCGTGCGTCGGTGACGATCACGAGCAGGCGGCCGGCGCCGGGGCGGCTGAGTTCGAGGCCGTGGTCGAGCGCGTCGATGGCGTCGCCGAGGTTGTGGTGGCCGCCGGTGGCATCGAACGTCGTCACGCGCTCTGGTGCTCGGTGGGTGGGTCGGATCAGTGCGGTCAGGTGCCTGTCGTAGGCGATGGTGGCGGTAAGGGATTCGGGGTCGGTCAGAGCCGCTGCGCGTGCCACGATCCAGGCGGCGGACGCGACGGGCGCGCAGGCGGCACGCATGGAGCCGGAGACGTCGACGGCGATACCCACACGCAGCGGTGGGGTGGGGGAGTTGCGGCGGCGGGTATGGGTGAACGGTTCCGCGGTGGGGACCGACCCGGCCGCACGCTGAGCGTCGCGGGCGAGGGCCGCGCGCATGTTGAGGCGGCCGGGCGGGGTGGGGCTGGTGGTCCGCTCCTCGGTCCGCTCGCGGTAGGCGGCGGCACGCAGGGCGCGGCTCAGGCGCGCGGCGGCACTCTTCTCCGCGGCGGTGGGCCTGCGAGTGCCGGTGACCGGGTTGCCGGAGGGCGCCGGTGTGCCGTCGGGAGAGACGGTGGCGCCACGGGCGTTGAAGACCGACTTGGCGGTGGCAGCGGCTTTGCGTCGCTGGCCGGCCCGCTGGGCGCGGTCCTGAGCCTGCGCCTTGGACTGCGCGGCCACGGCGTTGGCCGCTGCGGCCTGAGCCGCGACGTCGGCGGCGTCGGTGGCTGCCGTGCTGTCCATGACGACCCCCACGGCGCCTGACAGCAGATCGGTGAGATTCTCCGGCACGGGCAGGGCGGGGGCCGCGATGTCCAGAGCGTCGCACCATGCTTGACCGTGCGCGAGCATCGTCGTGGCTTCGTGGTCGGCGCATTGGTGCGCTGCGCTCCAGATGCGGGTGAGTGTGGCCAGCAGGTCTGCGCCCAGCACCTTCTTGCACAGATCGGCGACGGCCCGGGTCTCGCCGGCGTCCAGGATGCCGACGTCACGGCGGCCGAGGATCAGGGCCGCCACACCGGCGGCGTGCTCGATGCCCTGGAGGTTGGGGTGGGCGATGTCGGGCATGACCAGGGTCCTGGCGCTGGTGCGCAGGTAGGTGCGGTCCGTGGGCCGCGTGATCAGGTGTGCGCCTTCGACACGGCTCTCCTCCAGCAGGAGCGCGGCCTCGATGACACGGGGGTTCGCCCCGGCAGGAGCCGTCCAGACGGAGTGGGCCGCGTGCGCGGCCTCGTGGACGAACACGCCCCAGGCGGCCGGGTACCGCTCCTCGTCGCCCACGATCCGCGGATGGATCTCGTGGGGCTTCAGCGGTGCGAACAGGCTGGCATCGAACTCGACCTCGCCCAGAGTGGGGAAGAACGCGGCCGGCGCGCCGCTGCGCGTGCCGGGGCGGCAGGTGACGAGGAGGTCCTGGCGGCCGGAGAGGGCGACCAGCCGGTCGCCGAGTTCGGCTCCCACGCGCAGCCACGCGTTAGGGGAGGTGCGGGGTTGCGCGGGCGGGGCGCCGTCGTCGTCCCATCGCGCGAGGTCGCCGTCGTCGTCCGGCATGGACTGGACGTGGTGGTGGGCGCTCATCGCGAGCGGCCCCGGTGTGCGGAGCCGGCGCTGCCTGGGGGCTGCCGGGCTGCTGAGGAGGGGAGCTGCTTACCGAGAGTGAGGGGCGCGATCTTCTTGATGCCGACGGCCTTGGTGACGGCGTCGGCGACGGCGCCACGGTCCTCCACCGGAGCGATGCCGACGAGGTTCGCGAGCGCGGCTTTGGTGCCGAGGACGGCCTCGGTCTTCTGGTAGCTGAGCAGCTCCCGGAGTTGGGGGGCCCAGCCCAGCTCGCCGAGTTCGACCTGGTGGGCGAGGTGTCGGGCGACCCGGACCACCCGGGCATCGATCCTCAGCGCCAGGGCGAGGTCATAGTCTGTGCCGATCTGGATCTGCACGCTGAACCGGCTCGCGAGCGCCTCCGTCAACACCGCTCCGTGCACGCCCGGATTGTGGCCCGCCACCACGTAGAAGCCCGGCTCGGCCTTGATGGTCTCGCCCTTGTGGGCCTTGACCTGGATCTGCCGGCGCCCGTCCATAGCGGGATACAGCGCCGCCAGGACCTTCGGTGAGATCAAGGTGGCATCGTCGATCAGCAGGGCGCGGCCCTCGGTCATCGCGGTGACCAGCGGACCGTACTGGAAGACGTAGCCTCCCGCGTCGGCCTGTGTGTACTCGCCGATCAGGTCTCCGACTGTGGTGTCGCCGTCGCCGGCGACGGTGAGCAGGTCCGGGAACGCCGCCTCGACCAGACTCGTCTTGCCGGTGCCCGGAGGGCCATAGAGAAGCACCGGCACGTCGGCGTCGCGCAGCCGGTTCAGCGCCTCGACGTCGGGCAGATCGGCCAGCTCCCGAGGGTGGTAGAGCTGGCCTCCTGCGCGGCGGATCGGGCCGGTCTGCCGAGGCGTGGCTGTGGCCGGAGTGGCCGTGGCCGCCTGGGCGCGGGGAGCGTGGGTGCCCGGAGGGCTGATCACAGCGGTCTGCGCCGCTGCGGCGGTTTTCGCGTTCGCGCGGAACTCCGGTTGTCCGGTGCCGCTTTGGTCGGCTTCGCCGCGTCGCACCAGGGTGAGCGCGGCGTTGCGGACGGCGCCGTGGGAGTGGCCCAGCTGCCTGGCCATGTCCCCGATGGTGAGCATGTCCGTCGGCCGGTCGGCCAGCAGTCGGGCCACCTTGGCCCGTAGTTCGCCGCCCTTGGTGCGCGCCGGACTGGTAGGCGTAACGGGTGTGGTCAAACGAGGCCCCCTCAACGGGTGCGGGTGCGGGTGCGGGCGGGTTGGCGATGCGCTGGAGAGGCTGGCCGCTCTCGGAGCGGATCACGGGCTGTGGCGACGTCGGGGACCGGGCCAACTGAGGGGTTGCCATCGGCGTTCACCGGCCGGCCGAGGGCTTGGTGCAGGTGCACGGGATGGCTGGCGACGAACAGCTCGCTGGCTGCCGAGCAGGCCCGTGTGTCCGCTCCGTGCCGGGTTCCGTCGCTCCGCAGGCGCAACCTGGCGTCTCTTCGAAGCCGGACTGGAGCAGGATCCGCCGGGCGGCGGCGTTGTAGCCGGTGGTGGTGATCTCGCCGGTGATGGCGTGCCGGATCGTCAGGAACGGCTCTGCTGGTGTGTCGGGCAAGGCGGATCTCCTATCGGTGGTGGCGGTAACGGGGAGGGGCGTGGGCTGCTTGTCGGCTGGGCGTGGTGGTACGAGCCAGCGGCGTGCGGCGAACAGAACGGCGAGCGCGAAGGCGGCGCCGGCGGCGGGGAGCACGGCGCTCGCCAGGGGCTGCTCGGCGAGGCGCCCGGATAGGGCAGTGCCGGCGGACTGCCCGACGCCGATCGAGAGGATCAGCCAGGCGTACGCCTCGCTGGTGCGGGCTGCGGGTACGAGGGTGTCGGTAGTGACGTAGGCGCAGGCGACCACGACGGTCAGGAACGCGCCGGGCACCGCGACCGCGACGGTGGCCGCGTACGGGCCGGGGAGGAACAGGAGTGGCAGCCACCCGGCCACGAACGCACCGGCGACGGTGACCAGCCGGCTGATGGTGGTGCTGTGGCCGTAGAGGAGGCCGCCCAGGAAGCTGCCGGTGGAGAACGAGGCGGGCAGGATCCCGGAGAGCATCTCCTGGCGGTATTGCTCGGCCATGGAGACCGCCCAGACGTTCATGGCGCCGATCGCGAAGCCGATGCCGACCAGAGAAGCGAAGAGCAGTACCAGTGCGGGACTGGCCAGTCGCGGTGTCTCGCGTGCCGGTACCTGAGCGGGCGGGGCCGGACGCCAGCGTCGTGACGGTGGCGCGAGAGCCACCGCGGCGGTACCGGCCATGCCGAGTACAGCGGTGACCGCGAGCGCGGTGGTGGGGCTGTGCGTGCAGGCGAGCGCCGCCACGAGCAGGGGGGCCGACGATGTAGAGCAGACCCTGCGTGCCGGTGTCCAGGGCGAGGGCCGCGTGGCGGAGGCGGGGGTCGGGCAACACGTTGGGCCACAGGGCCCGCAGTCCGGCCTCCAGGGGAGGCGTGCTCAGCCCGCCGGTTACGACGATGGCCGTGGCCAGGCCCGCTCCGCCGAGGGGCTGGCTGTCGGCCGGTCGAGGGCACGGCGGATCTCAGCGGTGGTGGCGGACAGGCCGTCCAGGACGGCCCGCCACCCGGCCAGGTGCCGCGCGGGCGGCAGTTCGTCGAGCGCGTGGCGGGCGACGTCCAGGAGGTTCTCGGCGTGCGGGGCGAGGTGGGTGGCGTACGCCTCGACCGCCGCTTCGTCGCGGCCTGCTCGTGCGGCTGCCGCTGCGCCTGCGTGGACGGTGCGGCCGAAGCTGTAGCGGGTCGTGTCGAGCGCGACCTCGTACTCGTGGTCGATGACCGCCATCCGCAGCCGGAAGGTGCGGGCGCTTTCGATGACGTCCTTCACCACCGTTGGGGAGCCGTCCGGGAAGGGGCTTGACTCTGTCATCGGGACCGCCCCGTTCCAGCGGCGGTCAGGTGAACGGTCGGTGCGTAGGTGGGCTTCGGCGGGATCGGCCGGGCAGAGGGGGGCGAGGTGGTGGGCGCGGTGGCGTGCTGGGTGGTCCGGCCGGCGGCAGCTTGTGCGAGGCGGCTACGGCGCTCTAGGAGGCCGTTGGGCCGTGTCGGGCGCGCAGCCGCTGCGGACTGCTGGGGATCCAGGCCCATGTCGGCCTGCACGGTGTAGCCGTGGCTGCGCAGGTCCAGGACGGCCTGGCGGGTGCGGCGGGCTCCGTCCCGCTCGGGCTCGCTGAGCCGGTAGAGCCCCGGCTTGTCGGGGACGGGCTCGAACTGCTCCCGCTCAAGAAACCAGTGGGTGAGGTGTGCGGGCAGGGAGGCGGTGGAGGAGGCGACGAAGCCGTGCTCGGGGTGGGTGCCGAAGGCGAAGTGAGTGCCGGGCTGCAAGGGGGCGTGCTTCTCCTGACGTGGTCAAGTGGCGGTGGTCAGTGGCCGCGCTGGGCGGGACGGGCGGAGGTGGTGGTGTGGGCCGCCGGGGCGGCGACGGGGAGCACGGGGCGGGGGTGGGGCGCGCTCAGCCGGGCCTGGCGCAGGAAGCGCTCGCCGTCGATGAGGTGGCGGGACATGGCCTCCAGGTCGCGGCCGAAGCGGTGCTGGTAGGCGGCCAGGAGGAGGGGAGGTGATGGCTGGGCAGCCCGTCGAACTGGACGTGGATGCCGCTGTAGCCGGTGCCGGTGGTGGGGCGCGCGATGAAGGAATGGGTGGACAGGCGTACTCCAGGGGACGCGCGGAAGAGACTGGGCTGCCGCGGGGAAGGGCAGCGATCGGCCGTGCGAGGTCCTAAGTGCGATGCAACTGGGTCAGGACCGGGGGCCGGAGGCGTCGGTGCGGGCGCAGGTGTAGCCGATCAGGCGGGAGGGCTCGGCCTTCGCGGGGACGGTGGCGGCGTCGTCGCGCACGAACGTGTACCGGATGGAGGTGCGAGGCACGTCGTGGAGCCAGGCCCGGTCGTCCTTGCCCGGGTTGAGCTGCAGGCCGGAGTTCGCGACGGTGTCGGTCTGGGCGTGCGTGTGGGAGAAGAGGACCAGTGCGCCGCCGTCAGCGGTCTTCAGGGCGTAGGCGTCCTCGTAGCGGTTGGGGGCTTCGTCGAGGACGGTGCTTGCCTGGCTCCCGAACCGGGTGCCGGTCTCGTCGTGGACCTTGATCTGCCGCTTGCGTACTGCGTCACGATGTAGGGGTCCTCGCGTGTCACGATCCAGCCCTCGGGGTCTCCGGGACGGCGTTCGGAGGGAGGCTCCTGCGGTGGGCTGATGGTCAGGTAGCTGTCGTCGGGGAGCGAGACGCGCACGATGTAGGTGCTGAGGCCGAACTCGATGTCGCAGGGCAGTCCGCGGGCACGTAGCGGTGTGGTGATGTGCGTGTGGCGACGCCACAGCTCCTGCCACCATCGTTCCGCCACATTGCGGTGGTCGGGCAGCGGCGCAAGGGTTGTGCCGGCGTTCACGGGGTTCGGCTCGTCAGCGGCCACGGCTCCTCCTCCGGGACGCCGGCCGGTGTCCCGGAGCCGGACGGCGGGTGAAGTCGGTCTCCGGCACCTGGTGCGAGTCGAGTTCGCAGGCGCCGCAGGCCACGCTCAAGTCGTGCTCCATCTCGGCATCGCGGTCGGCGAGCTGTGCCATGAGGTCGTCGTGTTCGGTCTGGCGGCGCCGGGCTTCGGCCCATTCGGCGGCATTCTCGTGAGGGGGTCGGGCCAAGGGGACTCCGGGTGTGGGGGCGGGGCGGGGAGCTACCGGCGCGGCGCGGTACCGGGTGACGGGGGAGAGGGCGGCGGGCCTGCGGTAGTCCCCTGCGGGAGGCCGGTCGAGGTCTCAAGGGCCGGGTCGTAGGCGAACCGCAGCCTGTTCACGCCGGCTTCGTCGGCAAGGGCCAGGACCGACAGGGCCCGGCTGGCCGCTGTCATCAGCAGGTTCGAGGGTGGTCTCTTGGCCGCGCCGCGGTTCTCCTGTTTCCACCGGGCAGCCGCGGCGAGGTAGTCGCTCAGGGCGCGCAGTGCGGGTTCGGCGGCATCCAGGACGTGGTCGGTGACCGCGTCCATCTCCGCCGAGGTCTGAGCCGCGGCGAGGGCTCCCAGGTACGGGGTGAGGTCGGGTGCCTGCCAGGAGGGTCGGGCAGCGGGTGCGCGGTGCGGAAGCGCGCTGCGTCGCGTCGTGCCCACCGCTTCAGGTCGCCGCGGGTGGCGAGGTTGTAGCGGGCCACATGGATCTGATCGGCGTCACGGCCAGCGTTGTCGTACAAGTCGAAGTCTGGGTCATGCGAGGTGATGAGGTAGTCCTTCGAGCGTTCGTCGGTGTCGGGGAAGTCTTCGGGTCCGGGCCTGCTGGACGTGGAAGCCGGCTGCGTCGAGGAAGGCGAGGGCAGATGGCGCTCTTCGACGGGGCGAGCCGCATGCATCTCGGTCACCGACGAGTACGGCGAGCAGCTGCTGACGGCGTGGGAATGGCACGCGGGCTGGGGGTGGTGGTGGGCCCGTCCGCTGTCACCTGGCGGTAGGCAGCGAGGGCTTCTCTAAGAGTGCATTCTCGTGCCGCTCGGGTCGCTTTCGTGGTAGCTCATTGTTCCACCATCCGTAAAATAGGACTCCTGTGAGGACAAGTGCCCCCAAGGCGGCCCCGGTTACGTGTCCGACAGGTGGCGGCGAGACCGCCACTCCCACATGCGCGAGAAGCCAGGGCTTCGGGAGCCTGGGCTCGGCTTCGACGCTGGTACCAGCGATCTGACTGGGCGCGTCATACCGCCGTTCTCGCTGCGGTGGTCGCAGCCGCGAGCCTGGCCATCACAGCGTGGGGGACGTACAAGGCGGCTCAAGTGGCTGACGACCAGCTCGCGCAGTCCAAGGAGGATGGCGAGAAGGAGCAGCGAGCCGCAGCCTCACGCGTAACGTGGTGGGAAGACGGCGGTGAGAGCATCACCGTGGCCAATCGGACTCTGGACCCGGTTTTGGTGACCATGTTCTTGCAGACCCGTGAGATGAAGGAACAGAAATCCAGCTGGGCCAACTACATCTATTTTGGGGTGGTGCCGCCCTGCACTTCCATATCGGTGCCGGAAGCTGCTGTCAAAGATGAGGCCACCCGCCGCAACCCTGGGGAAGACTGGCTTCTGAGAGGAGTCCACTTCGTCTTGTCGGATGGCACCTTCTGGGTCCGCCACGCCAGCAATCGCGCACTGGCCGCGACCGAAGTACCGCTACCTACAGGGCTGGCCAATCCGAAACAGCCGGGCGGGTTGCTTGCGGATCCCGATGCGACGACGATTCGAATGGAGCAATGCAGGAGCTGACCATGATCAAAGGCTGTCCCGCCCGCGTTGCGGATGGTGACGTAGTCCGCGTCGTCGATGCCCTCGTGAAGGACGGCTTTGATCGAGGGCGCGATACTGGCCATGTCGACGCGGGCCTGTTCCCCCTCTGGGGACTCGACGCCGTGTCAGTGCATGCGGGCGTCGGTGTCGAAGAGAGCCAGTTCGTGGCTGTGGAGGAGGTGCTGGACGATGAAGCTGCGTCCAGCGACCTTCCACAGGCCCCGGCCGCGGTTGAGGTGGGCGATGGCGTCCATCTCGACGGAGGTCAGGCCGAGGAGGGTGGCGGCGGCGTGGAGCTGGTCGGTTTCCTGGCGGTAGATGATCCGGGTGGAGCAGTCGGCGAGGAGGCCCTCGGCGAGGGCGCGTCCCTGTGATCCGGCGTCGCCGGCGGTGAGCAGGTCGGAGAGGCGGTGGATCACCATCAGGTTCGCGATGCCCAGGCCGCGGGAGAGCTTCCACTGGGCCTGCATGCGCTGGAGCAGGCCGACGTGGCGCATCAGGCGCCAGGCTTCGTCGTAGACGATCCAGCGTCGGCCGCCGTCAGGGTCGGAAAGGGCGCTCTCCATCCAGGCGGAGGCGCAGGTCATCGCCAGGACCAGCGCGGTGTCGTCGCCGGAGCCGCCGAGGCGGGAGAGGTCGATGGTGAGCATCGGCGCTGTCGGGTCGAAGTTCACGGTGGAGGGAGCGTCGAACATGCCCGCCAGGTCGCCGAAGACGAGGCGGCGCATGGCGTGGGCGAGGTCGCGGGCGGCGTCGCCGAGCCGCCCCGACATCATCCCGGCGGCCTCATCGAGGGCGTCGGGGTCGTTGAGCGTGGCGGCGATGTCGCCGAGGAGCGGGGTGCGGCCGGTGGCGTCGGCACGGGTGACGACGGCGTCGAGGGCGACGTCGAGGGCGGTGTGCTCCATGGGCATCAGGTCTCTGCCCAGGACGGTGCGGGCCAAGGAGCCGAGCAGGAGCAGTCGCCGCTTGCGGATCTCCCCGGCCCAGTCCGCTTCGGAGACGCTCGCTGGTCGCGGGGCTGCGTCCAGGGGGTTCAGCCGTCCGGGCAGACCCGGGCCGAGGGCGACGGACCGTCCGCCGAGGGCTTGGGCCACGGGTGTCCATTCGCCCTTGGGGTCACAGGGGACGTAGACGCGGTAGCCGAAGGCGATCGAGCGCAGCGCGAAGGACTTGGCGAGCGCGCTCTTGCCCTGGCCGATGACGCCGGCGAGCAGCAGGTTGGGGTTGGTGAAGCCCTCAACCTTGCCGTACAGGGCGAACGGGTCGAAGACGAAGCTCGCTTCGGCGTGGACATCGCGGCCGATGTAGATGCCCTCGGCGCCGAGGCCGCCTTCGGCGAGGAAGGGGTACGCGCCGGCGGCCACCGCCGTGGTCATGCGGTGGGCGGGCAGCTTGAGTCGGTTCCCGCGGGCGGAGGCGGGGCCGGGGCGTCCGCCGGCCGGGTGGAGCGGGGCGGGCATCTCGTGCTCGGGGCTCGTGGCCTGGGCGGAGTGGGTGCCGGCTTCGGCGCGGGCCTTGGCGGTGGCTTCGGCGAGCTGGCGGCGGGCGGCCTTGCGGCTGGCGCGGTCGGTGCCGTGCGGGGTGAACAGCGGGGAAGCGGAGGCGCGGCGTGCGCGGTGGGCGGGCCGGTGGCTCATCGGGGGCCCTCGATTCTGCGGGTGGTGCTCATCGCACGCAGGCGGTGGTGTGCGCGCGGAGGTCGCTGGGGGTGGTCTTGCGGCGGACGACGTGTCCGGCGGCGAGGTGGCGCTGGCAGATCGTCAGCACCGGCGGGCCTTCGGGCAGTCGGTCGGGGCTGCAGGTGCTCTGTTCGGCGTCCGCTGCGGTGCCGGTGGGCAGCAGGTGGAAGGCGTTGTGGACGTCGCTGGTGGCCTGCCAGAGGTGAGTGTGCGCGGTGGCCAGGTGTCGGCCGGCGGTCGGGTGGGGCGGGCGGGTGTTCTCGGCGAGGCGGTCCAGAAGGTGGAGCAGGGCGGTGAGGTGGCCGTGGAGTGCGTCCAGGTGCTGCCGGTCGGCCGGCCGAGGCGGTAGGGCGTCCGGCGGGCGGAGGGCGCGGGTGTGGTGGCGGACTCCGGCGCTGGCTGCGCGCAGGTAGGGGTGCGCGTCCTCCGGGGGTGCGGGGGAGGTCAAAGGTGGTGGTCCTTCCTGCCGGGCGGCAGGGCGGCGACGGGTGGTTGCGCCGCGGATGAGCGAAGGGCTGTGGGCAGGGACGCCGACCGTTGAACAGGGGGCGGGTTCACAGGACGGTGCGGGCGAGGGGCAGTGCGCTGAGGGTGAAGGCGTCGGGTTGCTGGTAGTTGAGCCGTCGCAGGTCGACGCCGGAGGTGACGGCGTGGGTTTCGATCTGTGCGCAGGCGGCGTCCAGGAGGGCGTCGGTGTCGGCGGTGACGGTGACCAGGCCGGTCAGGGCCACGTCCGCGTGCCCGGCGATGAGCTGGCGCTCACGCTGCTTGACGTCGGCGTACTCGACGGAGTCTTCCTCGCTGTCGACCTGGCCGCGGCGGGAGCGTTCGTTGGCGTCGGCGATGATCGCGGCCTTCCGCCGCTGGACGTCGCGCAGCGCGGACTCCAGGGCCTGCGGAACGTAGATCAGGGAGAGGCTGCGGCGCACGCCGGCGGTGAACATGATCCCGTGCAGGAATCCGGCGCCCATCTCGGTGCGGGGCCAGTTCTCCACCCAGTACGTGGCGTGGCGGGCGCTGTCGGTGGCGAGGCGGTCGTACTCCTCGACCTGGACGACTGGGCCTGCGGCGGCGGGGTCGGCCTCGGCGCGGCCGGTCTCGGACCACTGCTGGAGGGCGGCGAGGGCGGCCGGGTCGTAGGCGGTGCGGATGACGGCGGCGATCTCCCTCGCGGTCAGCCACCCGGTGACCGTCAGGCCAGCGTTGCGGGCGGCCTGGGCGATGGAGGCGGTGGTCTGCTCCATGACGGTGAACGCCCCCGGCAGCCCGCCGCCGGCCTGGCTGATCAGTCGCCGGGCGGCCTTGAGGTCCAGGGAGATGGCGAGGTAGGTCTCGTGCGGTGCGGCGGCGGGTCCGGCGGAGGCGACCAGCTCGGAGTAGATCTGCCCGGCGACCGGGGTCTGAGGCTGGCCGTGGTGGGTCCAGTGGCGGGTGAGGGTGTCACCGCTGTCGGGAACGGTGCGCTCCAGGACCTGCACGGTGGCGATGTGCCCGGTGCGGGCGATACCCGCCAGCGCGCGGCCCCAGCTTGAGACGTTGTGGTTCTGCGTGGCGGGGTCCAGGAGGGCGAAGGCGCGGGAGCTGACGCGGGCGATGGCGGTCAGGGTCTGCCGGTGAGGGTCGTGGACGGCCGCGGCACCGTTGGCGGAGTCGCCGGGGGTGACCACCTTCAGGGATGCGGTGGTGCCGGGCAGGTGCAGGATGCCGTCCTGCCGGGGCCGGGTGACGGGCCGGGCGAGCCAGAGCGTCTGACCGGTGCGGCGGCGGTGCGCGTAGCGGGTGACGATCGGCGCCCAGTCGATCAGAGATCGTCCGTGCTGGCGGATGGCGACGAGCGCGCCGGACGCCGCCCACAGAGGGGCCAGGGCGACGGCGCCGAGCAGCCCGGTGGAGATCACGGTCAGCAGCAGCACAGCCAGCGTGGCGGACACGAGCAGAAGTTGGGGCAGGGAGAGGCCGAGGAGGATGCCGCGGCGGGAACGGTGCGGGAACTTCACCGTGACCGGGGCGACGGACAGATCAGTCATGAAGTGGGTCCTGGAGGCGCGGGTGGAATCCGGGGGCGGGGGGGGGGGGGGGCCCCCCCCCCCCCGGGGTGGGGGGGGGGGGGGGGGGGCGGCCGGCGGGGGGGGGGTGGGCGACCCCCGGGACCGGGCGGTCGGCGAAGGGGGGGGGGGGGGGGGGCCCCCCCCCCCCCGCCCCCGGTGTTCGGGCAGGGGGTCAGAGGCCGGCCGGAGGCGGCGGTGTGCTCGACCCGCTGGACGGGGCGTTCTGCGATCCGGAGGACGGGGGCGCGCCCTGGGGCGGTGGGGTGGTGGTCGGCGGCGTGGACTGCCACCCACCTCCCTGTCCGGAGGCGGCGTTCGTCCCGGCTCCACCCGGCCCGGGGCTGCCGCCCACCTGGCCGCTGGTGTCGTCGGACACGCTGGTCGGCGCGGGCTGGACGGCCTTCTCCAGTCCGGACTTGAGGGCGTCGCCACCGGGTGAGGCGCCTGTTCCGCCGCCCTGCGGGCCTTCCTTGCCTGCGTCGTCTCCGCCGGTCGGATTGGCCGCGATGTCGCCGGGGAAACCTCCGCCGGCATCGGGACCCTGCGGTGCGGCGCCCGCTCCGGCGGCTGCGCCACCGGTACCTGCGGTGGCTGCGGCTGCGGCGGCCTTGCGGGCGGCCTTCTCGGCGTGGGCCTTGGCGATCTGGGCTCCGGCGCCGCCGGCACGGTGGATGGACTCGCCATCGGTGCCGTCCGCCGCCCAGTGCACGAACTTGAACACGGCGTACGGGCACAGCAGCACCAGGACCATGATCACGATGCCGGACATGACGTCGGCCAGGGCGGCGATGCCGTCCTTGGCCTCGGTCTTGCCCATGGCGGCGATACCGAGGACGAAGATCACGGTCATCAGGAGCTTGGAGACGACGAGGGTGGCGGTGGCTTCGATCCAGCCCTTGCGCCAGCGCCGGGCGGCCTCCCAGCCGCCGCCGGCGGAGGCGAAGACGGCGAGGGTGACCATGACGAGGATGCCGACCTTGCGGACCATCATCACGCACCAGTAGAGGAACGCGCCGATGGCGGCGCCGAGTCCGGCGACGACGGGCACGAGCCAGCCCAGGCCGGAGAGCGCGCCGATCTGGTTGACCTTGACGATGCGGCGCACGGCCGTCTCGATGTTCAGGTTAGCGGCCTTGAACAGTCCGTCGCTGATGGCGTCGACGACTTCGATGGCGACGGTGGTCAGGGAGATGGCGCAGAAGGCGAACAGGACGCCTGACATGGTGCCGGTGAAGGCTTGGGTGAGGGCTTGGCCGTCGCGTCGGATGGCGGCCCGGACCAGCTGTGCGGAGAAGGTGGCGACCAGCAGGACCAGGCCCAGGGGCAGCAGCATCTCGTAGTTGTCGACGAACCACGAGGCGTTCAGGTCGACCTTGGTGGTGGTGTTGACGGCCTCGGCGGCGAGATCGGCTGCTGCGGCGGCCAGTTCGCCGGCGGACTTCGCCATCCAGTCGCCGATGGCCTTGCCGGGGTCGGTGGCGAAGTCGACCGCGCCGCCGACGGCGCACAGCTTGTCCGCCAGGGGGAAGTCACAGAAACCCACGGGGTTGCTCCTCCTTTCGTGTGGTTAAGCGCGGGTCACTGCGTGACGCTCGGGGCGAGGGCGGCCAGTGCGCAGTCCTGGTTCGGGCGGCACTGCACGGCGAGGGTCAGGGCCCGTTCCTCGGCTCCACCGCCGCCCTTCTTCCAGGCGATCTGCTGCGTGCCGTTGACGGTGACGACGTAGATGTACGCCTCGGTGATCGCGGACGGATCGTCGGCCAGGGCCTGCTTGAACGCGGAGGGGTAGTGGCCCTCGGTGACGTGGGCGGTGGCCTGCTGGCCCTGGTCGGCCATCCGTGACCACAGCACCGGATCGGGGACCTGCCCGGAGACCGAGGCCCAGTCGGCGTACGTGGTCTCGGTGGTCATCCAGGTGTGCATGCCGGCGAGCTGCTGGTCGCGGCTGGTGTCGCGGGTGTCGTAGGACCACAGCATCTGGGCTGCTGCCTTGGCGTAGGCGACCGGTTCGGAGATCTGCGGCGGCTTGTGCACCGATCCCGCCCCCGAGCCGGAGGAGGGCTCGGGGGCGGCCTCGGTCGCGGACGGGCTGCCCGCCGGAGCGGGGGCGGTGGTCGCCGGAGCCTGGTGGTCCTCCCCGCTGCCGGTCACGACGGCGACGACGCCGGCGAGGGCCAGCAGCGCGGCGACGACCACAGCGACGACGGCGATGCGCCGGTTCGCTGACCAGCCCGCACCGTAGGAGGAGGGTGAGGGAAGTCGGTTCTTCATCACTGGATCTGCGATCCGAGGTTGGAGAAGAAGGCGACCAGGCCGTTGGCGGCGCCCAGGCCCAGGGCGGCGCCCGCGGAAACCACGGCGCCCTTCTTGCCGTTGGCCTCGGCCTGGTGGCCGCCGGTGTGGTGGCCCCAGGCCCACACACCGAGGGAGACGGCCAGGGCGCCGACGACGGCCACGATGCCGAAGAGGTTGATCGAGCTGACGACGGTCTTCAGCACGCTCAGGCCGGGAAGGCCACCGCCCTTGGGCGTGATGCCGGGGTCGTAGGCGAGCTGTATGACGCGGTCGGCGAGGGGGACGTGCATAGGGGTGAGGAGGCTCCTTGCGTACGCGGGCCGAGCGAGGGCCGGTGAAAGGGGAAGCGGAGGGGCGCGGAACGGGGCCGCGAGGTGGCCTCGCCCGATCGGAGCGGGCGGGCGGCGGCGTCAGAGGACGCGGCGGGCGGCGAGGATCGTCCAGTCCTTGATCGGCGTGATCCGGACCGGCTTGGTGGTGCGCGGCGCCTCGATGACCAGACCCTCGCCCATGTACATGCCGACGTGCTCCGGCCGTGCGGCGCTGCCGCGGCTGAAGATCAGGTCACCGGGCTGCAGCTTCGACGGCGAGACCGCCTTGCCTTCGCCGACCTGCGTGTACGTGGTGCGGGTGAGCTGGATGCCGGCGTGTGCGTATGCCTGCTGCATCAGCGAGCTGCAGTCGCAACGGGCCATGGGGTCGGGGCCGTGGGCGTTGGTGCAGGAGCCGCCCCACTGGTAGAGCGTCCCGAGCTGCTGCATCGCCCAGGCGATGGCCTTGCGGGCCTTCGGGTCGGCGTCCTTGGGGATCGAGTAGCCCTTGGGGACGCTGCCCTCGGGGATGCGGCCGAACCCGGAACCGTCCTGACCCGGCGTGCAGCCGGTCGAGGTCGAGGGCTCCTTGTCCTGGTCGGCGTCCGCGCCCTCCGCGTCACTGCCGCCCGGGAAGGTCTTGACGATGGCGGACTGCAGTGCGGTGGCCAGGTCCTCCCACTGCGCATACGCGTCCGGCAGGCCGGATCGCTGGACGGCTTGGGCGGCCTGGGTGACGGTCATCTGCTGCCACCCGTTCACCTTGAGCAGGTGCTTGTAGAACTGCTCGGAGGCGTAGGTGGGGTCGCGGATCTGCTCGGCACTGCCCCAGCCCTGGGAGGGGCGCTGCTGGAAGAGGCCGAGACTGTCGCGGTCGCCGTAGTTCAGGTTGCGCAGCTGGCTCTCCTGCATCGCCGTGGCGAGCGCGATGATCTGCCCCTTCTTCGGGACGTCGAGGGAGAGGCCGGCGGCCACGATGGTCTGGGCGTTGGGGACCTGCTCAGCGGGCAGGTCCAGGCCCTCGATGTGCACGTCCTCGCCGGAGGCGCCATCCAGGAGCTTGGAGACCTGGTCGGCGATCTCGCTGGAATCCAGGTCCATCAGGCAGTTGCTGAGGGTGCCGTTGCTTTGCACAGCTTCGGCGGAGGAGGCCAGCATCATGCCGGTGCCGGCCAGGAGGATCGGGGAGAGGAAGACGACGCCGATGCCGGCGGCGAGGGCCTTCAACCCGAGCGGACCGCTCGCCGGCCAGCGATGTTGGGCAGGGGTGGGTAACGAGAAGTCATGCAGGTCCTTCGGTGGTGTCCGGCACACCGCGTACGCAGGGCGTGGTGGAAGGGCGCGGCGGGCCGGGGCGATCGGAGGCAGGGCCGGCGGGGCGAGCTGCCGCTCGCTTCGCGTGGCCCGGGTGGTGAGCTAGGTGGGGCGGGAGTAGCCAACGGCGGTGTGCGTCGGGCGGTTCAAAAACAGTAGGTGCGGATCGGCGGTTGACCAAAAAGTCAGCGCGGGGTGCCGGAATCCGACCCCTCTGCGGGCACTTCTTGGTCGTCGGCTAATTCGGCCCTACAGTTTTTGGACTCCCCTCGCCCTCCTCGGTCCGCGGCCCTGGGCTTCTGCATGCCCGTATTCGGCCCGCGAGGACCTGTGCGAGGCGGCAGTCTCTTTCCGTGTCTCCGCACCCGAATTGGGGTTCCTCTTTGCCTTTTTCCCTCCACCAGGGCGACGCTCTGGCTGTCCTCACCGGCCTGCCGGACGGCTGCGTCGACTCCGTCATCACCGACCCGCCGTACAACTCCGGCGGGCGCACCGCGAAGGAACGCACGACCCGCTCCGCCAAGCAGAAGTACACCTCCGCCGATGCGAAGAATGAACTTCCCGATT
Organism: Streptomyces sp. NPDC017202; assembly: GCF_044331705.1. NCBI lineage: Bacteria > Bacillati > Actinomycetota > Actinomycetes > Kitasatosporales > Streptomycetaceae > Streptomyces > Streptomyces sp. NPDC017202. Next base: position 103,452 of record NZ_JBIRNP010000012.1, read on the forward strand.
TCACCGGCGAGAACATGGATCAGCGCAGCTACGGCTTCTGGCTGACGCAGATCATGACCGAAGCCCACCGCCTGACCAAGACCGGCGGGACGAGTCTGCTGTTCACCGACTGGCGCCAGCTACCGACCACGACGGACGCGATCCAGGCCGCCGGATGGCTGTGGCGCGGGGTGCTGGCCTGGCACAAGCCCGCCGCACGGCCCCAGAAGGGCCGCTTCACCCAGAACTGCGAGTTCATCGTCTGGGCCTCCAAGGGCCCGATCGACGGCTCACGCAACCCGGTCTACCTGCCGGGCCTGTACTCGGCATCGCAGCCCTCCGGTGCGAAGCGGCAGCACATCACGCAGAAGCCGGTGGAGGTGATGCGTGAGCTGGTCAAGATCAGCCCCGAGGGAGGCACCGTCCTCGACTTCTGTGCCGGCTCCGGATCCACCGGCGTGGCCGCCCTGCTGGAGGGCCGCGACTTCATCGGCGTCGAGAAGACCGAGCACTATGCGTCGATCGCGGCCGACCGGCTTACCGAGACGATCCGCGCCACCCTCACCCAGGACGACGTGGTCCTCACCGGATAGGCGGCTGCGGCGTACCCGATTCCGGAGGCGGCGCACGCCGTCGAATGTCGAACGGCCGTTGATGTGACCGGTACTTCGCCGTCCGTGTGTACGCCGCTGCTTTCGCCTACCATCACTTCGCGTCTCGTAGGAGGCCGTACTCTTTCATGCCCGATTCTGTAGAACCCGCAGCAGGCGGGGAATTGGAGCCGATCCGCGTCCCGGACCCTCATCTTGAGGGGATCGAGGCGAGCGTGCGGCGGCTCATGGAGCAGTCGGCGCAACAGGCCCAGCAGCTGGACCATCTCGCCTCCGCTCCACCGCCGAGTGAATCCCCGTTCGCGGCGTTCGGCATGCCGGGCTTCGGCGGGCCGGCTCCCGCCGCTCCGCCGGAGCCCCGGCCGATCCTGGAGCTGGACGGGGAGGAACGCGAAGACGAACTCGACGCCCTCAGCGACTGGGTGGACGATTTCTTCCTTCCCGTCTACGGAGCGGAGGTCACCACCGCGGCCCCCTGGTGCCTGCAGTGGCAGGAGCACGACGACGTCGTGGCCTGGCTCCATGCCCTCTGGCTCGCCTACCAGCAGCACAAGGACCCCGAAGCGGGCCTCTCCGGCCTGTTCGTGTGGCACCGGGACTTCCTCACCCACGCGGTCGCTGCCATCCGCGCGCCGGGTGGCCCGCTGTCGGCGTGCATGACCTCTCCCGAGCGGCCTGCGCACCGCCTGCTGCCCGGCCCGCCGCCGTCCATACGCACCGAGGCGGCGTCCGCCGCTGAAGCCGTCGGCACCACCGAGCCGGACGAGCCGACGTCATGAGCGGGGGAGCAGGAGAGCCCGCCTTCGGCCTGAGCTTCGACCCTCGCGCGTTGACCGACCTCCTCCAGGCCCCCAGCCACATCCGCGACATCACCCTCGCCTACCTCCAGGAGGTGGTGAACGCGCAACGCTTCGGGCTGCGCCTGGACGGCGACCTGGAGGGGTACCGGAAGCTCTTCGTCGACGCGCGCAAGGACTGGCGCGTCGTCTACGGCGTCCGCCAGGCACCCGCGGACTCCGTGCACCACAAGGAGATCCACGTCGTGGCCCTCCGGCCGCGGGCAGACAACGACGTCTACGACGAGGTCGGCCGCCGGCTGGGGATGACCCGCCGACCGGTAAGCGCCCGTACTCACGCGGCACGCTCCCGCTCCCCCCAGTTGACGACCCGCGGGCCCGTACCCCGACCCGGCCCGGCCCCCGGCCCGCTGCCGGGTCTGCCTCGGCCTGCCCACTCGCCCGCCTCCCGGCACACTCGCTGACCCGCGCGAAAGGCCCTCTTGTCGTCCAGAGAACCGGCGCCCGACCGAGCGTCCAGCCCTGAATCTGTCGCCTTCGAGGTGGATCACCTCGACGCCGACGAGGACGTCCTCCTCGACTTCTACCAGCAGGTCGGCGGCGCCGACATGCTGGTGCCGCTCGCCGAACACCACACGGCGAACGGCGTGCACAGCTACTTCGTCCTCTTCGACCGAACCGCCACCTTCGACCATCCCGGCACCGCGGCCTACCGTGCCGTGCACCTTCGACGGGACCTGGAGCAGCGCACGTTCGCCTTCGAGCACGCTGTCCTGCCGCTGCCGGCCTTGGCGCAGTCCTGGCTCATCCACCGCGGATGCCGCCCCGATGCCGTCACTCTCAACCCCGATCTCGGCCCCCCTGCGGCCGACGAGACGACCCGGTCGCTGGAGCGGCGCCTGGCCGGCGACGGCGACCACTACGCGATGGGCTACTCCTACACCCGCGACGATCCCGAGGACATGGTCACCATCGTCGTGCTGCGGGCCCTGGACGAGCGTGCCCCCAGCCCCTTTCGCGTGGTGGTCGAAGAGGTCGACAGCAACGCATGGACCTACACGCTGCGCGAGGGCGGATTCTCCTCTGTCGGTGAAGCCCTGCAATGGGGCGAAGACCGCCTCGCTGGAAATGCCGGTCCGCTGCCGCCCGTCCGCCGGTCAACCACGCCCGCACGTGCGTCTGCTGTACCGAAGGCTCCGCCTGTACGCGCACCCGGACGCCTCTTCTGACGTCGGCAATTGGCAACGACGGGCGCAACATAGCCGACGATCGCCGGTTAGCCAAACCGGCGATTCTCCGGATTCTTGATGCAGCCGCCGGGACAACCGGCAGCGCCCTTTCACACAACCCCCGTTTGCCTCATGGAGGTTCCTTCCGCATGCGCTCCACCCGAATCGCCATGTCGGCCGCTCTGATCGGCACGCTGGCCCTGCCGGCGCTCTCCGCCACCAGCGCGAGTGCGGCGGCCGTACCCACGGCGGCGACTGCCGCCCCCGCGGTCAGCTGCCAGAACCTGCCGCCGCTGCCGTACGAGGTGCACGCCAGCGCTGTGACCATCCGGTCCAAGGCGAGTTCCTCGTCCACCGCCCTGGGCGTGCTCTACAAGAGCCACAAGTTCAGCGTTTCCAAGAAGAGCGGCAACTGGCTCTACATCACTGACAAGACCACCGGCGTCAAGGGCTGGGTCTCCGGCACGTACGTCTACCGCGACGTCCGAATGTGCCTCGACTGACAGGCTCATCGGTTCCCGTACGCCCAAGTCGCCGGGGCCCGCAATTTCCTCGCCCGGTCCTACGCCCGTCCTCTCCAGAATGGGAGCTTCCCTTGCCCGAGCGCATATCCGATGACGCTGAAGATGTCGTGGGCGTGCTCACCGAACGGATCGAAACGCGTTTCGGTATGGATCTGGACCAGCTGAAGGCCGCAGTCGCCGCCGCGCCGACCGCCAATCCGGATGCCACCGACGTCGTCAAATGGCACGGTCTTCTCGTCGAGGCCCAGTCGGTGCTCGACCGAACGGAGGACGACCTCCTCGCCGCGCTCCAGACCCAGCCCAGTGAGGTCGACGACCCGACGATGGACCTTGCCCATCGGGTGAACGCTGCCGTCACGACTCGCGACGGCCGGGCCATGGTCGTGAAGTGGTTCCTCGATCCCGATGCGCCGGGGAGGAAGGATCTGGCTGCCGAACGGCTGGCCCGCCTGCGTCCCCGAACAGGGCCGGCGGTGCAGACCAGCGCTCCCCACCAACCCGGTGCAGTGCCCGCTCCCGCCTCGGCGGTGCGAGCGGGAAGGCCGGCCCGATGAGCCTGACCAAGGCCAGCACCATGGACATCGACCTCCAGCAGGTCTTCGGGAGCCCGGTCCCCGAACTGCACGAGGCCGCTGTCGCGCGCGACGCCTCTCCCGCCCTCACCCGCGCCCTGGAACTGCGCTCCTTTCTCGCGCTGACCGAGGAACAGGTCGCCCGTGTCCGTGACCGCGTGCACGCGGACATGAACCCCGACCGCGATATGGGCGAGTTGTCGGCGGACAAGCTCCGCTTCGACGCCCAGTGGCTGGAGGCCGCGCTGGAGGCCCGCGACGGCTACCGCGCCGCCCTCGGTGACCTGCTGCGCACCATGTCCCCGCCCGGCCAGCCGGCCCGGCCCGTGCGCACGACACAGCCCCGGGCCACCGTGACCCTGCCCACCTCGGCCGCCCCCGCACCACCGCGTGCCGGGGCGGCCCGGGGCCCCCGATCCGGAACGCCTGCTTGACCGACCTCACGTCCACCGAGATCGCCGGACGGATCGAGGACCTGTACGGCGCCCCGCTCGCCGATCTCCGCGCCCACGCCCAGGACCAGCCGCCCGGCATGCTCTGCGCCCTCCTCGGCATGCACGAGCACCTCGCCGGCGCCGAACGCAGCATCGCCTTCCACCGCGAGCACCTCACCCGGCTTCTCCATGCCGAGCGGCCAATCGACCGGCACGAGGTCTCCCACCTCCTGGACGGTGCGCGCCGGCTCGCCGAAGCCGTTGCCGTCCGCGACGTCCAGGCCACGTCGGTGACTGCCGTCCTGCGCAGCCTCGCCCCCATCCCAGCCCCGGCGCCGCCTCCGCCGCCTGCCGCGGCCCCTGCAACCGCTCCGCCCTGTGCGGCGCCGAGCGCGGCACACAGCCGCTGACCTGGCGGCGCATTCCCTTGCTGACCCAGGAGTTCTTGTCTTGGCCATCACCGCCCTGCCCCCTGACACCGCGACCGACATCGCCCGGGTCACTGAAGCACTCGGCATGATCACCCCGCGGTGGAACGTGCGGATCCTGCTGGCCCTCTCCGCTCGCCCCATGCGTTACAGCGATCTGGCCGCCAAGGTGTCCTGGCTCCACGACGGGCAGCTCCACCCCAAGGTGAAGGCGCTGTGCGACGCCGGCTTGGTGAAGCGCACCGAGCACAGCGCGCGACACGTGACCTACGGGAACACCCAGCGTGGCACTGCCCTGCTGCCGGTCCTGCCGGTGATCGTCACCTGGGCCGAGGAGCACCTGGAGAAGGTGGATCACCCGCTGATGGCGATCGAACACATCGAGGACAGCCTCACACTCCTCACCCGACGCCACGCCGCCGCGATCCTGTGGGTGCTCAAGACCCACCAGGAGGTCAGCGGGCGCACCCTGGCCCGGCTCGTGATGCCCAACAGCGACTGGACCAACATCTACCCGCCGCTGCGGCAGCTCGTTGACGACGCCTTGGTCAACACCGAGGGCAAGGGCCAGCCCTACCGGTTGTCCGCGTCCGGCGACGGGCTGGGCCCCGTATTCAGCGCCTTGTCCGCATGGGCCGCCGGACAGCCCCTCCACGAGGCGGCGTCCCACCCGGTCTGGGGTTTCCCGAACGCCGGACCGGCGTCCAAGCCATGGGTCAGCAGCCTGTCCCGGACGGCTCCCAAAACACTCCTCCCGACGCGGGCACCGGAGGTGGCTCCGGCCGCCTGGCAGAGTCGCGAACTCTTCTCCCATGCCACGACCACCGGCCCGAAGGCGGCCCTCCCGGCAGGGGGGCCGCGCCGATGACCGCCTCCTTCACTACAGCTGAGACACGCACCGCGGTCGAGGTACTGGCATCGCGCCCCTTGATCCGCCTGATCACCGAGATCGACGACAACGGAGCGATACCGCCCAGGCGGCTGGCCACCGCCCTCCCCGACCTCTCCACCCATCACCTGCGGATCGCAACCGAGACGGCCCGCGACCACGGTCTCGTCCGCACCGCGCCAGGCGCCGGCCTCGAACTCACCCCCCGCGGCCAGGAGCTGGCCGACGTCTACGACGCGGCAGCGCGCTGGTCCCGCCGCCACACCTCACCGGCGGAGGTCTGCGAGTTCACCCACCGCGTCCGTCACGTCCTGGGACTGCTGGCACTCCAGATCTCCAGCGAGAGCGCACAGGATCCGGCACGCCCCTCCGCCGCGAGCTGGGCCGGCACCGACTCCGAGACCGACCCGGCCCACGTTCGGGTTCTCCTGCTCCAGTTGCTGGCCGAAAACCCGCAGCTCACCTGCTTGTCAACGTACGAGCCGGTCGCGTGAGCCACGTCGCAGACTCCCGGGACCTGCGCCTCACCGATTCGCTGCTGCGCACCATCTACCTGCCGCGCACGGCCGACGCGCTCGCTTTCGCGATGTGCACCTACGGCATCCCGCTGCTCGTTCTGGCCACCACGAACTCGGCCGCGCTGACGGGGGCCGCGTTCGCCCTGGAGTGGATGCCGCGGCTGGCGGCCTTCGGATGGGCAGGATCGATCGTCGACAGGCGAGGGGCGGCCGTCGTGTTCCACCTCGCCTCTCTGGGGCGCGCGGTGGCCCTCGCCGCCGGCGCGACACTGCTGTGGCTGCACCCCTCGGGGGCCGTGGCGAGCGTCACCGTGATGGCGCTGGCGGCGACAACCGGCGTGCTCACCGAGTTCAGTTACATCGCGGCCGAGACCGCCGGCGCTGCCGCGGGCCGCCGGGCGGGAGCTCGAGCCCACCGGGTCCAAGCGGTACTGATCGGCATCGACCAGACAGCCACCCTGGCCGGTCCGGCCCTCGCCGGGGTGCTCCTGCTGGCCGGACCGCCCCCCATGCTCGCGGTGATCACCGCGCTCTCGCTGCTCGCCGCGCTGCTCGCCCTGCGCACCCCGCCCTCGCCCACGGCCTCGGAGCACCACCGCAAGGGGCGGCCGGGCGCCGGGCTCCTCACAGGGTGGCGCACCATCCGCTCGCTGCCAGCGCTCGGCTGGCTGGTCACCGGTCTGACCGTGTCCAACCTGGCCATCGGCATTCTGCAGGCAGCCGGTCCGGTGATCGTCGTCAAGCACTTCGGCCAGTCCACCACTGCCGTCGGCCTGGTGTGGTCCGCAGCAGCAGCAGCCACGCTCCTGGCCGTCACCATCTGCCGGTTCGCGCTGGACCGCCTGGGCCTGTGGCCCGTCGGCGCCGTCTGCGCCGTCCTCGCCTCGTTGGCCTGTCTCGCCGCCGCCCAGGCCCCCGACTACCTGTCCTACCTGGTGCTGGTCGCGATCCTCATGGCCGCCGACGGCGGCCTGGCGGTCGTCCTGCGCACCCTGCGGTCCCACCTCATCCCCCCGGAGAAGTTCGGCAGCACGCTGTCCGCAACCATCCTCATCCTCCTCCTGCCCTTCCCCGTCGCCGGCCTCCTCACCGCCCTCACACCCCCCGACACTCTGGGCCACGTCATCACCGTCTGCGCCGTCCTGCAGGCCCTCGGCCTGCTCTGCGCCTTCGCCCGCCTGCGCCGTGACCCCGCCCTTCGCCCCTGACCCTGCTGCGCCCCAGCCCGTGGAGAACGTCATGCCTATCGCCGTTTGCGGGTCGCACCGCACGACCGGGCACACCATCACCGAGCAGTTCCACGCCTTCGATGCGCGCAACCCGCACGTCCACTACGCGCTCGAACGTACGGCCGCTCTCCGTCTGGCGGCCGGTGCCACCCGCATCGGCATGAAAGACCTCTTCGAGGACCTCCGACGCGAACTGCCACACGGCGTTGCCGGACTGAACAACAACTTCACCGCGCTGTACGCCCGGAAGCTGATCGACGGCCATCCCCGTTGGGCCGGTGCGTTCGAGCTGCGTCGCCGCCGCGCGGCCTGAGAGCCCTCCTCCTGATCCTGCCCTCACCGATACGGAGACCACCTTCTTGTCTGACCGCCCCGTCGTACTCGTCGTCGCTCCCGGAGACGCGAATTACCGCGGCTACTGCCTTGAGCAAGTCGCCGACACCTACGACGTCGTACTGCTCACCGCCGCCCAACCCTCCTGGGAAGAGGTGCACATCATCGACCACGTCGTCGCGGACCTCGACGATCCCGCCGCCCTGCTGGCAGGGGGCCGGGCCCTGGCCGCACGCCACGACCTGGCCGGAGTCATGACCTGGGACGAGTGGTGCCTCGTCCCGACCGCCCGTCTCGCCCGCGCCCTCGGACTGCCCGCCAACTCCGTCGAGGTGACACGTGCGTGCCGCAACAAGGCCACCGCACGCTCCCTGTTCGCCCGCCACGGGGTACCGTCCGCCGTCTCGTTGAGCGTGCGCAGCCTGCCAGAAGCCCAGGCCGCTGCCGCCCAGATCGGCTACCCGGTCGTCCTCAAGCCCGCTGCCCACGCCGGCGCCATGGGCGTACAGCGCGTGGACACCCCGGATCAGCTCGCCGCCGCACATCATGTCGCGCAGCTGACGGCCGGGCCGGCAGCAGAGAACAACCAGGTGCTCGTCGAGGAGTTCCTCGACGGTCCCGAGATCAGCGTCGAGTGCGTCACCTACCGCGGAACGACCACGGTGGTCGCGGTCAACCGCAAGACCATCAGCCCGCCGCCCCACTTCGAACAGCTTGCGCACCGTGTCGACGCTGCCGATCCACTCCTCGGCATCGTCACGCCCGCCGCGCGGGCCGCCATCCGAGCACTGGGGATCACCAACGGCGTCAGCCACATCGAGATGCGTCTCGTCGACGGCCGACCGCGTCTGATCGAGGTCAACGGCCGACTCGCCGGCGACATGATCGGCCACCTCGTCCGCCTCACCACCGGAATCGACCTGCCGCGCGCTGCCGCCGACCTGGCCTGCGGTCAAGCCCCCGACCTCACGGCCAGCCGCGTCGGCGCCGCTGCCATCGGGATGATCTACCCCCACACTTCCGGCACCCTCACCCACCTCGGCTACACAGGCACTCGCCCGCCGTGGCTGGACCGGCTGTGCTTCCAGCGCCGTCCCGGAGACTGCCTCCTACTCCCGCAGGACGGCGGCACCCTGTTCACCGCCCGCGCCGGGTTCTACATCGTGACCGGCAGCACCCCCGCCCAGGTCAACGAACGCCTCAGCGTCGTCGCGGATGAGATCACCGTCGCCGTGAAGGCGGACTGATGAGCCCGCAGCCCGCTACGCAGGACGACCTCGATGGCGACATCTACGTCTTCCCCCGCCACCTGGCCCGCTCGACCGCGGTCGGCGACCACCAAGAGCCGCCGGGAGCGGGTCGTGCCGTACTCGGCGGCGACCGGGGTCCTGCTGTCGCAGTACCTGGTGCACCGGGCATCGGTCAGCCGGGCGCGTGGTGGGTTGTTCCTGTCGGAGTCGCGGCGTAACTTCGGCCAGCCGCTGAGCCTGTGGACGTGGTCGAAGGTGGTGCGCCGGATCGCAGTGGTGGCCGGGGTGGAGCGCTTCTCCACACATACCACGCGGCATCTACGCCTGACGGACTTGGCCAGGATGGGCTGGGAGGTGCACGCGATCGCCACCTTCGCCGGACACCAGCACACCGACTCGACCATGCGCTATATCCACCTGTCGGGCTGGCACCTGGCCGAGAAGTTTGCGCGCGGGATGGAGCACATCCATGCCCAGCGGGTCGCGTTCTGGGTCACGGCTGGTGCACCTACTGAGCCTTTTCCATCCTCACTCTGAGCTGGTCAGATGCAGGGTGAGGACGGCCTGGACGAGGCTCGTGATCCGGGTGGTCGAGCACCGCAGTTTGCGAAGGAGCCGCCACGACTTGAGGGTGGCGACGGCTTTCTCGACGAGGGCTCGGATCTTCGCGTGGGACCGGTTCACCGCCTGCTGGCCCGCGGAGAGGGTTTCCCACCGTCCCCAGCACGGGATGCGGACCGTGCCGCCGGCACCTCGGTATCCCTTGTCGGCCCAGCACGGGATGCCGGCCTCGGCGAGAGCGTCGACGATGCCGTGTTCGCGGGCCGCGCGGATGTCGTGAACGGCTCCGGGCAGGGCCGGTGAGGCCCACAGCAGCCGGCCGAAGGGGTCGGCAAGGATCTGCACGTTCATCCCGTGCTTCTTGTGCTTGCCGGAGTAGAACGGCCGGTCCGCGGCGATGCGGTCGATCGGCAGGAGCGTGCCGTCCAGGATCAGGTACGCCTTCGCCGACGCGGTCCGCACCGCGTCGGCCAGGCTCGGGGCGAGAACGGCCAGGAGGTCGACCGCCTCGGTGACGTAGCGGTAGGCCGTCGTGGTGCCGACGCCGAATCCGGCCGCGAGCTGGGCATAGGTGTGTCCCATCCGCAGATGGGCGAGGGTGAGCAGGGACTGACGGCCGGCGCTCAGGCGCCGCCACCGGGAGCCGATCGCGTGGCGGTGGCGCCGCAGCTGCTGCGTGAGGAAGCGGAGGGCGGAACTGGACACGTCGACACCCGACGGGTAGACAAGCATGTGAAGCCTCTGGTGGAGCCGGTTCTCTTGGTCGAAAACCCATCTACCAGGGGCTTCACCACGTTGTCAGCCCAACTGCCCCACTTCACGGGCAGGTTGGAAAAGGCTCACTCTTTCTTCGAACAGTGCCAGCACCGGATGGCCTGCGCCCGCTGCGACTTCTACACCCTCAAGAACTCCAGCAAAGCCCAACTTCTCGAAGCCAAGAAGAACTTGCAGCGTATGCTCGCCTCCATCCCGCTGACCGAGGACGAACGCGCCGCAGTCGACGACGGTCAAGACGCCGTTGACGCGCTCCTCGACCGGCTCACCGACGTCCCCACACCGGCAGGCCCCACACCACGGCAACTGGGCCTCCCGGCCACCGTCACTACGCTACCCATCGTGGAAGGCCGTCATGGAAACAGGAATGCGAATCAACAAAACTGATTCGGCGTAGGCAGCTTGGCGCAGGCCGCCTGGATCTTGAAGCTACGTCTCGCACGACGTATCCGGCTCACCCTCCACTATGCAAATCCATATTCGGACTTGCTGCCGCGCATTCGATTGTGATCGTTGTTTTTCGGAGCAGGTACGAACTCTGTGATGGTGCGACAGGGATGATGCCTCGCGCCGTCACAATCGTGGAGGGGAGCCGCTGATGCCGTCGGTAATCGGGAGGGAAAGGCCCACGCCCCGCAAAGGTAAGCCATGGGCCCTTATGCTTCGTCGTCCACCGGTTCGGGATCTCGGAGAAACCATAGGTCGAGGGTGTATCGTTCCACGACCGGTGACAGTTCCAGCACACGACGAACATCTTCAACAGTGTCGAGTTGCTGGGATCCCCCCCGGATATTCTGGTCGTAGTATTCCGCCGCAGCCTGTCGGCCAGTCCACCATGCATGACCGGCGTAGACACCCGGGCGGGGCAACCTGGTCGTGCCGGCCGGACCGGAAGCGAGCTGGTTTACAACCAGTTCGCTGGTTTCCGACTCCAGGCAGACGCCGATCCAGCCTTCGACGCCCTCGGGGGGATCCTGAGGGTCGTCCCAAACTCGGATAGCGACCTCGACGCGCAAATCTGGCTGCAGAGTACGGAGATACAGGTGGTAGCCGTTCCCAGCGACCACTTCAGTCACAGCCCGGTCCCAGGCTTCCTCGTCGCCTTCATACGCATCGGCGTCATAGACCTCGATCACACAGCGGTCCGGCCGGGCACTCGTGCGGTACTCCGTGATGAGCGTCATGATCGAGAATTTTCTCCGTGTTACGGGACGATGGTGACATAGAAGGCGTCACCGTCGAGGACGCGGTTCATCGTGTACATGGCGTTCAACCGGTTGCCTCCCTTTCCATTGTCGGTCCCGTCGATCAGTCTGGCTGAGTAGCGCAAGTTGCCCTCTCCACGCTCCTTGGTACTGGCGAAGGGGTATTCATCGCACTCCAGGCCGGTTCCAGAGTAGTCGCCCCACACGTCCTTGCAGGTCTTGATGGCCTGGTCCCTGTTGGCATCCCTCTGCGCGGTATCGGTCAGCCGGTGGAGCGGCTCCTGCGTGCCAGGGACGGTTTTACCGGGCCATGAGGGGAATGTCCTCTCCGGGAACTGCTGGGCATCGAGGATGTGGCGAGCGCTCTGGTCGACCTCGGGATCGCTCAGGCTGAGCTGGAGTTCGACGCGTGCACCGGTGAAGACGGTGCCCTGGTACTTGCCGGCCACCGGTCCGGCGTAGTCGAAGCGGATGTCGGAGTGGGCCATGTCCGGTTCGATCCACGGTACGGCGGTCGGTGAGGTGATAGTCATGGCCAGGGTGATCCGGCCGGCAACGATCTGCGAGTTGGCCGGGTCGTAGCCGCCAGTGTCGGGTGAGGTGTATGTGACGGTCCACTGCGGGACGGCCACCCATTCGGCGAGCGGAGCGCTGCGCAGGGTGTCTGCCGGCGGGGTGATGACGGGGTTGGTGCCGGAGTCTCCGAGGTTGACGGTGTCGGAGTACTGCTGGCTGAGGACCCAGGTGGCGGGGTCGTCGCCGCTGACGGACACCGGCACAATGTTTTCGATGCTGCTCACGTAGTCCACTCGGCGGGAGCCGTCGTAGGCGAAGCCGAGGACCCACAGATCGAACGTCAGGTGACCGAGAATCTCCCCGTTGGCCCTTTTGAGGGTCAGGTTGACGGGCTGGTGCACGCAGGTCTCGAAGCGGCTCTTGACCCAGCCAGTCTGCGAGTTGGCCTCGGGACGGTCGGCACATTCGGTGCGGAGGTCATCGGCTTCGGCAGCCAGCGCGCCAGTCGTCGGCTGCCGCAGCGGAGCGGCCGTCGCCGCTTCTGCTGTCGACGTCGGTCCTAGGATCGCCACGAGGGTGGCGAAGGCGGCTAGGACCGTGGTGATTAATCTTGACCCGTGGGCGAGGCCGGGTGCTCGATCAGCAGACCGGGAAGTGGCGCGACCGTTTGCGTGGAGTCGTATCAGCTGCACATCGTCCCCCAGCAGGCGTCGAGGAGTCGGCCGGTCACTGCCGAGTAGGTGGCTCGGAAGCCGTGGAACAGGCGACCGCGCTGCTCCAGGCCGTGCGTCGAGGACGGGGAATCCACGGTCCAGGTAGCGTCCATGGCGCCGGAACCAGCTGTTGAGAAAGAGGTTGCGGTGCTGTCCGCGGAGGTGACGTCCAACTCTTGGGCGGGCACGTCGAAGGACGCGGCTGCCCGTGCCAGGATCTGCTCGCGGCTGGCGCCGGAGGAGTTGGAAGCCGACGTCCGGGCTGCGTCCGTGTCCTTGGCCGCCAGCGCGGCTGCGTTGCACCGCTGCACGGTCTGGACGCACTGCGCCAGTCCGGGAACGGTGGTCAGGCAGTTGTCCGGGTTCTGCGCCATGCATGCGGCGAGCGCCGTCTGGTCGACCCCGTTATAGGTCCCCTGCGTCGCCAATGGTGTGGTTCCTGCTGCGGATGACTGCCCGCTGGGCACAACCTGTTTGGGGCCGGCGGAGCCGTCAGCTGATTGCAGCGTCGCCGGTCCCGGCTTGGCCACGGCGAGTTGCGTGAAGGTCGTGTTGTCGGTCAGTTGCATGTTGAAGCAGTAGGGCGCGGTGCTGCCCTGACCGCAGAGGCCCAGGGAAGCGACCTGTGCGGTGTTGGCGGTCGCGGCGCGGTACCAGGTCTTGTTCTCGGCCATGTACTGCACGCGGTTGGCGATCTGCGGAACCGTGAGGTACTGAGGGCCCATCACTTCCAGGCCGATGTCGATCCGGTTTGCGTTGCCCCGTGGTACGGCGAGCTGGTCGGTGGTGGAGCCGACCCAGTTGAAGTCGTAGAGCACGTCCCACTGGTCGGTGTTGCCCTGGCGCAGCACCATGTACGTGTGGTTCGTTCCGTCCGGCGTCGAGGGATTGGTGCCGGCCGTGATGGCTTCCGTGCGACCGCCGCTGTCACCCAGCTCGGTCCAACGCGGGCCATAGGTGGATGTCGACGCCCCCGTCTTTTCGGCGTAGAGACCGACCTGGACGTAGTTGGCGAAGAGGCCGCCCTCGGTGTTGGGCGTCATCGTGAGGTAGTTGGCCGCAGACACGGTCGTGTCGCCGGTGGAGCCGCTGGTGAACGTGATGGGTGCGTTTCGCCAGGTGGCGAAGGCGCCGATCACCGGTTCCCCCGGCTGTGTGCAGGCGACACCCCAGAAGATGATCGAGGCTTCGTGCTCAATCTGGCAGCTTGTCGCCGGCGGGCTCGCCGCCGCCGGGGACGCGGTGGTCAGTGGCAGAACAACGGCGGCTATGGCTGCGGACAGGGCGGTGACAAGTCTTCTTCGCACGCGCAACGCTCTTCCATTCGGTGATCGAATAAGCGATCGAGATCCTGTCCGGTGCGTGCATAGACCACACACACGTGTCGGAACATGGCTGAAACCACCGGGACGTGCGCCTCGGCGATCAGGTGCAGATCGTGACCGGGTGTCCATTCACGGACGGCACGGTGGTTCAGGCTTCACCGCGCTGAGACGTTGGAACTCGCCCCATCGCTCGGGATTTCGAAGCCCCGCCGCACAAGTGATCGCCCATCGTTGAAGGCATGGGACAACAAGCGAGCGAGGGCTGAAACCCGTCCCTCGATCTGGCCGGTTCGCGAGCGTGATCAGAAGGGATGCTCGCGTGAGGCGATCGCACACGAAGGCGGGTACGCCCCTGGCTTCAGTCACTCGTGACAAATCACCCGTGCGTCTGCCCTCCGCGATGTCCCAATGACCGTCGCGGAGGTACCTGCTCGCCGCCACAATTGCGAACGCGGCGGCGGCCGTCGGCCACCCCAACCTTCCTGCACCTACCCACACTTCGCCACGTTGCGCGCCGTAGAGGCTCACCGTGGTGCGAATGGATCTTGACAAAACTGATTCCACATAATCGCCAACGCCTACCTCACGGCCCCCGACGGTCGGGTGCGCCTGGGGTACCTCCCCGAGGGCGAGGACGACGGCCTGTGGCGCATCAACGCCTACCGCGACGCCTTCGGCCCGCCGGTCTGGGGCGTCTGCTTCAACGCCGACGCACCGACGGAGTTCGTCACCGCTTTCACCACCGCCCTCGCCGCCGCGTATCGCGACGGCCCGGACCGCTACCTCGCCCGCCCGGTCGTCGGCAGCCTGGAGCGCGACCCGTTCCTCGCCGTCGACCCGCTCATCGCCCACAGCTGGCAGTTCGACCGACCCAACCCGGACACCTTCGCCATCACCTCACCCGACGGCCTCGCCACCCTGGAGTACGCCATTGGCCCCCTCGACGCGAAGAGCGAGCTGGACTCACGCAGCGCCCGCTGGCACCTGTGGTCCGGCACCAACGTCGACCGGCCCTTCTGGTACGCGACCGCCAGCACCGACACCCCGGCCGCCCTCCTGCGCGCCGTCACCGAGTCCGTAGCCGACCCCGCGCCGCTGCTGCGGTGGCGGCAGGCGACCCACAGCTACGTCAAGGGCCGCGCCCAGCTCACCCCCGTCCTCCCGCCCCGCCGAGTCCGACTCCGCTCGATGTCCAGCGGGCCCTCGGCGCTCGCCGTCCGACCGTGGTGCCGACGGCCAGCGTCCCGCGCTGGAGCACCACCAGCCGACCCGCCCGGCCGCCGCCGCTGACACGCCCACCCGCCGGAGTCCACCATGTCCCTCCAGGCTCCCGAGTTCTTCGCCGAGCTCTGCCTTCCCTTCGCCGACCACGCAGTTGTCGGCAACACCTATTACGCCGCCCCGACCCCGGGGAGCCCCCTGCGGCTGCGCATCGACTTCAAGGGCGCTCTCTACGCCGGCACCTACGGCGGCCTGCGCCTGGCGGTCCTCCACCCCGACCGCGGCAAGATCGACGCCGTCGTCCTCAGCTTTCTCGACCACGGCACCTTCCACCGCCGCGACGAAGCCCACGGCACCCGGCCAGGCACCTCGCGGTACGCCACCTTCGACGGGCACCACCAACCCGGACGCCCTCCCTGGGACGGCGCCGTCACCACCGGGCTGCGCGACGCCATCGAGCAGTACACCGCCGTCTGGTTCCCCGGCGCCCGGACCGCGAACAAGCCCCGCCGCACTACGGGCCGCACCGCGCAGCCCGCTCCGGCCGAGCCGGTTGCCCGCAACAGCTCGCGCAACCGCTGAGCCCTGCTCCTGTCCGCCTCGATGCCCTGGCCACATCCGACGAACGCCCTCATTCCCGCCCCTAGGAGCCTCTTCCTCGTGCACGCACGCCTCATCCGATCCGCTGCTGCTGTCGCCTTCGCGGCGGCCGGCACCCTGACCTGGGCACCGGCCGCCAGCGCCGAGCCCGCCGAACCGACCCCCTCGGCCTCCGCCGCTCCCACCGAGACCCCGGCTCCGGACGCGGGCAGCGTCGAGATCATCGCGAAGGACGCGGCCGGAGACGCCCTTCCCGCCGCCACGTTCCTGCTGCTCGACTCCGCCGGCCAGGAAGCCGGACGCGGACAGACTGACGCTCAAGGGAAGGTGACCTTCTCCGACGTCGCACCGGGGGTCTACCGGCTCAAGCAGACGACGACCGGCAGCCCGCTCCACGAGGTCGTCGCCGACCAGGACGTCATCGTCACCCCGGGCGCGACCACCCGGCTGACGATCACCGACCCGTTCAAGGCCGCCAAGGTCCTCCTGCAGGCCAAGGACGACAAGACCGGCAAGCTCCTGCCCGGCGCGACCGTGAACATCGGCACCGACACCTCCACGCTGCTCACCCTGACCACGGGCGCCCAGGGCACCGCCTCCGGTGAGCTGCCCGTGTCGAGCCGAAGCACGGAGTTCTGGGTCAAGGAGATCAAGGCGCCAACCGGTTACGACCTCTACAAGCCGACGAAGACGTTCACCGCGGGCCCCGGCGCCCCGGTCACCGTGACCGTCACCAAAACGCACACCGACCCGAAGCCCGACCCCTCAGACAAGCCGACGCGCAAGCCCACCCCTTCCCCGTCCAGCCCCGGCAAGCCGAGCAGCGGCAACGGAGGGACGGCCCCCTTGGCCGGAGACAGGCCCACGCCGGAAGCCGACTCCTCGCCTGACGCCGACCCTTCGTTCGTGGCCGCGGCCCCGGTCAAGAACTCCACGCCGAAGGCGCCGACGGGATCCCTCGCTTACACAGGAGCCGACGCCACGCCGTGGCTGATCGGCGGCGCGACGGCACTGATCGCAGCAGGTGGAGGCGCTCTCCTCCTGACACGCCGCAGCCGCACCGGTAGCCACGCCGACGACTCCACCGAGAGCTGACCCCTCTCCCCACTCCACAACTTCGAGCCCCCGGATTCCACTGACTGGATTCCAGGGGCTTCGTCTTTTACTGCGGCACATGCTGGCGGGCCGACGCTTCACGGCACGGGCCCAGGCCGAGGGGGAGAACGAGCAGTTCGCCGGGGGCAGACAGGAAAGATCGCGGAAGGACTGGCCAACGTGCGCGAGGGCATGTCAACGTAGACGATCTCGCAAGAAACCGCAGGTCAGATAGGTGATAGCCCGTGACCGTAGCCCCCATGAGTCCCGGTTTCTCCACCACCGTCGAAGCGCTCCGACTACGGCAGTGGCAGCTCGGTCCCGGCCAGCCGACCCTGGTCATGGACCAGTTCTCCGCCGAGGACTTTCACCTGGTCGTCGATGACCGTGCGGACGTACACGTCAGCAGCAAGGACGGCCGCTTCTACCTCGGCTGGTTCCCGCTCGGCCGTCCCGGCACGGACCGCGAAGGTTGGAAGATCGCGGTCACCGGCACCGCCAAAACGCCCGGTTACCAAGTCTCCTTCGACGTCGAGACGCCGGCCGACATCGTTGCCGCAGCCGTAGCCCGTGTACTGGAGACCTCTCGCCTCCTCTGACCTGCGGGGGCTGCCCGCTCGCATGCCGCCGGCCGAACCGAGTGCCGGCCGCTGTCCCTTCCCTCGTTCTCTCGCCCCAAGGAGGATGCTCGTGACGTCTTCGGAAATGACCGTCGCCGACCTCATCGACCTGCTCGCAGCCTGCGACCCAAGTGCTCCGGTGCGCCAGGCCATGAACCCCTTCTTTCCGATGGCCCATCGCTTGGCACAGGTCCTGCAATCGGTCGACGAGACCGGCCGGACCGTCGTCTACCTCGCCGAAGGACGCGAGGAGGACGCACAGCTCGGTCACCTGCCGCCCGAAGTCGCCATCGAGCTGACGTGGCAGGGCCCCGTCCAGGCGCCCCCGCGCCGCCCCCGCCGCCGCGCCGGCGGCAACTAGAAACGCACCGAGCCTTTGGAGGCGCCCCTGTACTCCCACCTTCAGCCCGACCCGTCGGCCCCACCCGCGTTCTGGGTCGGCCCCCGCCACCTGGCAGGTGACGACGGGCGCCCGTACGACGCCGTGGCCGACGCTCTTGCGGGCCTGGGCTGGACAAGCCTGACGATCGTCCGCGGACGGCTCGAGCCGGACGAGGCGGAGCAGGACCGTCAGGTCCTGCGCAGCACCGTCCTGCACATCAGCCCCGACGGCCTGCGCTGGGCCCAGTGGTGCTTGGCCGACGAGCCGTTCCACCTGGGTGAACTGCCCATCGCCTGGCAGATCTCCGCCCGTGACCGGGCGAACAGCCACGCCTGCTGGTCGGCCTACTTCACTCGCGATGTCCCCGGCGAGGCGGTTGCCGACTTCCTCCTCGCGCTCGACGCCCACGACCAGCCCACTGTGCCTCTGGCTTGCGCCGAGGCCGTCCTGGACGCCGTCGCCGCCCAGGGATGGTTCCGCGACATCGACCAGCCCCAGGCCGCGGCGATGGATCCGACGGGCGCCTCACACATCAGCCTCGGCGAGGTGCCGCCCCTCATCCAGGACGGCGACCCGCGCGTCCTGGTCACCGAATCTGACGAGGTGGGCCCGGCCGGATGGCAGGCATGGTCCGAGCCCGTGCTCGGCGCGCCCTACCTGTGGGTGGCCTCGTTCGCCGCCGGCGTGCCGCACGATCTCGTCGCCGTCTTCGCCGCCTCCCTCAGCTCGACCGCACCGGTCCTGCGCCAGGTACTGCCCGAAGCCACCCAGGAGCGTCTTCTGCGCGCGCCGGCCACCTGACCGTCTCGCCGTTCCGAAACGAAAGAAGCCCGGCTCCCTCCCCGGTGGAGGGCGCCGGGCCTTCTTGCTTCCCGGACACCGTCGTCCCATCTGCCCCGCAAACGCACTGCTGCCTCCGACCTTCCCGGGTCGGAGGCAGCAGTGGGTTACGGGTGCAGATCAAGGCGTTGCGGTGGCCATGGCGAGGGCCCGATCGAGGTGGCGGTCGACGAGGGCCGGAGAGCCGGAGACGACGAGCAGCAGGCTGCCGTCGCGGATCGCGGTCTGCTTGAGGACCGTGCTTCGTCCACCGGCGGTGAACGTCAGGAGCTGGCTCCACTGCTCATCACCGCGGTCCTGGGGTGCAGACAGCTTCTGCGTGGCGATGTCGATCGGGGCGCTGCCCGCGAGGACCTGATAGGTCGGGCAGCCGGTCATGGCGTCGAAGATCCGGTTGGTGCCGTCTGACAGCTTCGTCGGGCTGTCGCTGTAGAGCTCCTCGGAGATCCCCGAGGAGCTGCCGCCGTAGGTGAAGTCGGCCTTCGCCTTGTGCGGGAAGGTGAGCGTGCCACCGGTCGCCACGTCGCCGCCCAGCTCGCTCAGCGCGGGGCAGCCGAGGACGGTGACATCGTCGTGCTGAGCCGTACGCTGCGGCTTGGGCAGGTAGCCGCTGCCGAGGTCAGCCTCGGTGAGCAGGCGTGACGCCAGCGCTGCCGAGGTAAGCGTGGCCGGTTCGCGGTGAGCGTCGGCCAGCCTACCGGTTCGGCTGGAGGAGGCGGTCTGCTGGTCGACTCCGTCGGTCTTGGGGGAGCAGGCGGGCAGGGCGAGGAGGGCGGCGGTGATGCCGAGGGCGGTGGTGGCGACGCGAACGCGCATGACGGAACTGACCCCTTGGTGTTAGGTGACGGGTGGTCAGTGCGGGCCCGGGGGCCCGGTGGGGTCGTAGGGGTGGTGGTCAGTGCCCGAGGTGGCGCAGGCAGTCCTCGAACGTTTCGTGCGTCGCGTCCGCCGGTCCGCTGTTGCGGTTGTACCAAGCGGTGTCCAGGCGGGTCTCCCGCTGCTGGTGGCCGGCCCTGCATCGCAGCCAGATCTGGTCGCGGGTGGAGAGGATGAGCCAGTCCCGGTAAGCCCCGCACTCGGCACAGGCGGTCATCTCGCCGTCGAAGACCAGGGGCTGCTTCCAGGGCATCATCTTGCCCTCGACCTGGTCGTGGCTCGGCACGCGCAGCTCCGGCGGAAGGAAGTCCGGTGCCGCAACGGTCGGCTCGTCGCTCTGCGGTGCGTCCGTCGGCGCCCCGTTCCACGGCGGCATCTGGTGGTGTCGTGCGACCAGCTCGGCGAGCTGCCGCTCCACTTCGCTCGGCCCCTTGGCCCGGCGGCGTATTCGGTGAAACACCCTGGCGTCCTCCTCTGCCTCGTCACCTCGTCCTGCGCGCTTCATGATCGTGCCCCACGCCCCCGCTGGCTTCAATTCACAAAGTCCACAGTCTCCTCCGACCAGGTCAGCAGGGGTGCTTGGGTGCATCGAGCGGGCCTAACGGCCCGGGCGGGCGGCTTCTTCGCCGCTCCGTCGCTTGCCGGGCGCGGGGCGGCTCGTCGCCGTCCCGCGCTTCGTGGACCGGGTGGTTGTGGTGCCGGTCTCGGGCAGACGGGAGGCGTCGGCGGGCAGGTTTGCGGCTCGCCGCATCCGCCACACGAGCACGTCGCTGAGGGACTCCGCGGTGCCGAGTTCACGCCCAGCGGCAACCTCGGGGAGCAGAGCGGCCGGGTCGTAGCCGGCGGCATCGGCTTCCGCGACGGTGGCGGCCAAGGCGTACCAGCCGGGCTCCGCGAGGATCTGCTCGGCCAGATCCGGCAGGGCCTCGCGCAGCAGCGCGGTCTGGTGCTGGAGCATCGGCCGGCTCAGGCGCCGACCGCGCTCGTAGAGAACCCCGAAGGGCTGCGCGGCGGCGGCCTGGTAGGCGGCGCGCAGGTGATGAGCGGCTCGGGTGGCGGCCTCGGCCTGCTGGGCATGGCCCTTGCGAGCATGCCAGTGCGCGGCGGCCGTGATCAGGAAGAACAGCATGTCGATCGCCATCGCCGTGGTGGCTCCGTCCTCACCGCGGCCGAGCGCCGGGCCGCCTTGGACGAGCTCGCGAGCGGCCTGCCGTAGAGCGCGATCGTGGCCCCGTACGGCACGGACGTGGGACCGCGAGGCTCGCTCAAAAGCTGTTGCCGCGTCGCGAAGTTGGCGGCGGGTGTGGGCGGCGGACGTCTTCGCGAGGGCGTCCAGGACCTCACCGGCCGCGGCGATGTGGGCGGCGGCGACCGCGTCCTCGTCGTGCTCGAAGACGAGCACGGCCTGCCACAAGGCCGAGGCCGTTCCGCGGCGTGCAGCGGCCGGACCGTCCGACCCCGGATGGATCGCGTCGTTCTTGGGGGTAGCCAGGGCGTCGGCGGACCAGCGTTCGCGGATGCGGGGCAGCGACAAATCGGGAGCCAGACGGGCGCCAGGGTAGAAGACCGGCTCGCCGTCCTTGTTCAGGTCGTCGGGTAGCGCGACCTTGTATCCGAGCAGGTCGCCGGAGGGTGCGGCGCGCTTTCGGATCAGGAGGCCGGCGGCGGCGAGCCGGTCGAAGAACTCCTCATCGCTGCGCGCGCCGCTCACCGCGCGTCGTACGGCTTCGCGCAGTTCCTCGCGGGCGGTGCGCTCGCGGCCCTGCCGCTCGGCCTTGTGGCGTTCGGCGCTGGTGGGACGCTTCGCTGCGGTGCCGTCGCCGGGGGCGACCTGGTGGAGGCCGAGTTCCTTCTCGATGAGGCGGGCTTCGGCCTGGGCGCGGGCACCGGAGCGAAAGTCGTCGGGGCGGTGGCCGTCCTCGGTGACGAGGGTGGCGACGATGTGGATGTGGTCGTCGGCGTGGCGCACGGCGGCCCAGCGGCAGCCGGACTGTCCCTCACCCGGGTCAATGCCCGTGGCGGCGACGATGCGACGGGCGATGCCGGCCCATTCCTCGTCGGTCAGGATCCGGTCGCCCGGGTCGGCTCGTACAGAGGTGTGCCAGACGTGCTTGGCCAGGCGGGCGTGCCTGGCCAGGGCCATCATCGGCTGGTCCAGGAGCCGCTGGAGGTCGGTGAGGGTGGCGTTTGGGTCGCGGCCGGGGTCCGGGGACATGCCGTCGAAGGAGGCGACGAGGTGGGGATCCGTGTGGTCCTCGTGCTTGCCGGTGTCGTAGAGGTAGTAGAGGAGACCTCGGGTGTCCGCTCCCGACGGGTTGACACTTGGGATCATGAGCCGTGGTGCTCGATCAGACAGGTGGCGGCCTGATGGGCGGTGTCGGCGGCACGCCGTACGGCGGCGATGGCCGCTTCGAGGTGAGGAACGTCCACGCCGGAGTTGAGCGCCTTGACTGCCTGGTTGAGGTTGCTGCCGGCCCAGCCGAGCCGACGCCGGCTGTCGAACAGGGCGGTGATCACCTCGCGTTCGTCGGCGATCTCTGCGCTGGTACGGCTGAGGTCGCGGGCGGCGGCGAGCGCGGAACGGGCGAGGAACCCGGCGACGGACAGATTGCACTGGGCGGCGGCGGACTTGATCAGGGCGTACTCGTCTTCGTTGAATCGTACGTTGGGCTGGTGCAGGCGCTTCTTCTCGGGCGACTGACGCGGACGCTGACGGGCGCGAGGAGCGCGCTGTCGGGGCGCGCGCGGCTCGGTCGGCTTCTCCTCCTGCCCCGGCTTCGATCCGCCCTCGGTCGAAGCCCGAAGGACCTGCGCCCCCCGGTGCAGGTCCTCTCCCGCCCCCTCGGGGGCGGGTTCGGCGGAAGCTACGCTTCCGCCCCAACTTGCTCGCCCCGGGACCGAGTTGCTGTCGCGATCAGGTTCCGGGGTGGTGTCGTACATGCGG
The DNA here is from genome assembly GCF_044331705.1 of Streptomyces sp. NPDC017202. Lineage (NCBI taxonomy): Bacteria > Bacillati > Actinomycetota > Actinomycetes > Kitasatosporales > Streptomycetaceae > Streptomyces > Streptomyces sp. NPDC017202. Next base: position 125,917 of record NZ_JBIRNP010000012.1, read on the forward strand.
GCGTTCGTCATCGAGATGCGGGCCTCTTGGAGCGGGGGGAGTGGTGGATGGTTGCCGCCGGCGCGGTGACGTGAACCGGCCCGTCAGGGCGGTCCTGGACGAGCCACTGCCCGGTCGGTGTACGCAGCGCGCGGACGACGTCCGCCCAGGCATCGGCCTCGGCCACGGTGGGTTCGGAAGAACGGGGTGGACGTGGAGTCACGGCATACCTTCTGAGCAGGGGCGGTGGCCCGACGTGGAGCCGGGCCACCTGTGCTGGTAGGGGCCTTGAGCTGGCGGCCTTCAGGGTCAGCCGCACTCGGGGCAGCGCCCGATGTGGCTGTTGAGCGCGCGGGCCATCCGCTGTTTCGCCGAGGCGGCCTGCTTCGCGCTGGACTTCGCCGCCGGTCGGCCAGCGTGCCGTTCGGAGTGAGCGAGCATGAAGCCGATCTCTCGCTCGTACTCGGCCCGGACGGTGTTGAACTGGTGGCAGGTCTTCATCGGGAGGTGCTCCTCGTCGTGGTGATGTCCGTGTTCCGCAGCTCCTGAAGGACCACCCCGAGGCGGTCGTTGCCGACTCCCGTGAGGCCCTGGCGGCGGATGATCTCGCGCAGCTGCACTCGGGTGATCGCTCCGTTGCCGTCTCGTTCGAGCAGGGCGGGCACGTGAGGGCGTACCTCGCGGACGAGCTGGCGCTCGGGCTCGCCCAGCTCGCGTGCCGGGCGTTCCGTCTGGGGAGAGCGGGACCTGGTGCGCTTGTTCTTCGTCGTCCGGCTGGTCCGCGTCGTCTTCCGGCGGAGAGGGACCTTGTGTCCGCGGTCCTGGGTGGTGTCGGTCCCGGACTCGGGGGTGGTCGGTCCGCGGTCCTGGGTGGTGTCGGTCCCGGACTCGGGGGTGGTCGGTCCGCGGTCCTCGGTGCTCTCGGTCCCGGACTTCGCGACGTCAAGTCCCTGGTGGGAACTTCGGCCCTGAGCTGCTATTTCGCTCGCATTACGCTCGGTCTCAGTGACTTCTGCAGCGGTCCTTTGGACCGCACCGTCTGCCTGCTGCTTGGCCTCCCTCGGCACTCCTGTCTGGGCGCCCCTGGTCCCTGCGCGGACCGCTTCTTCCGGAGCTGCATCGTTGGGGACCGGTCCCCGCGCAGTCCTCGGTCCTCGCTTCGGGACCGGCCTATCGGAGTCATCAGGATCGGAGCCGGGGACCGGAAGGTCCGGGACCAGCTCTGGGGGGATGATGGCCGCCGACGCACTGCTGTGCGCCGAAGACCAGGGAGAAGGAAGCGGGACCGTGGCGAGCGCGAGCGCGTGTCGACGGGCGGCGAGTTGATCAAGCAGCTGTGCCCGCTGGAGGGGGTCGGTCCCGACCGAGGCCCTGCCCACCGCCTTCGACAGGCGTCGAGTCAGACGCCGGCCACGACGGTTTCGCTGCTGCTCGGGTGTGCGCTCGGCGAGGCGGGCAGCGAGGGTGACGGCGCGGGCGGTGGCTCGGTCCCGGGTGATCTGTGCGGCGTCGCGGTCTCGCGCGGCGATGCCCAGACGGGAGAGCAGCCGTTCGCGTACCTCCCGACCCAGGACGGCGACGAGCCCGCTGGAGGCGGCATCGGGGGTGCGCAGGCGCAGCTCGATGCCCATGGCCAGGTGCCACAGCATCGCGGCCATCACGGGGCCGACGAAGGCGCGGACTGTGCCGCCGATGGGGCCGCTCTCGGCGTAGGCGGGGATCACCTGCACCGTGGTGATCACCCAGACCAGCGTGCCCGGCAGTCCGGGGGCGCCCTGGACGGCGAGGTTCTGCCGTGCCATCAGCGCGGTCGCGAAGAGCGCGAGTTCGGCGGCGGCGAACATCCCGGCGCGCTCGGCGGTGCCGGCCATGTCCAGGTAGTCGGCGGCGAAGCGCCAACTCGTGTCGGCGCTGTACGCGGTGCAACCCAGCGCGGCGATGGCGGCGACCTTGACAGCGGGGCTGCCGAGACGTTTCTGCGTTCGAGTTCCCCGGCGTCGGATGGTCCAGGCGGTCAACAGGAGCGCGAGGGTGGCGGGCACGACGGCGGCGAGGAGGAGCGGGAGGTCCGAAGCGGCACCGAAGTGGGTCATGCTGCCTTTCCGAGAGAGGCGGCCGCCGAAGTCGACGCCGCCGGGCGGGCTGCCGGCTGCTGAGCGCTGGGAGCTGCGGGCGCAGGCGTGTTCTTGGAGGTCTTCTTCCGCTTCTTCTTGAAGCGGGGGATGCCGTAGTTGCGGTCGCGGTCGAGGACCTTGTTGGCGGCCTGGCGCAGCAGGTCACGGGCGTGCTTGGGGCTGATCTGCAAGGCTGCGGCAAGACGGTCGGGCAGCCAGCCCCGGACGTAGGCGTGGTCGATGGCAACCTGCCGCTCAGCCTCGGTCAGGTGCACGTCACGGCCCTGGAAGAAGGCGATCACGCGGCGGTGGTCCAGGCGTCGATGCAGGTTGTCGTGCAGGGGACGCCGTTCGGCTTCGGTGAGGCCGCCCCAGACACCCTCTTTGAGGACGTTCTCCAGGGCGTAGTCCAGGCATTCACGGCGGACGGGGCACCAGCCGCACAGCTCCTTCGCCTCCGCGATCTCCTCGTGGTCGCGAGGGCCGGGGAAGAAGACGGCGTCGGCGTCCTCGACGTCCATGCCGTGGCACGCTCCGCGGGTGTGCCAGCTGGTGTCTCCAATGCCGCGCAGGCCGGTGGCCGGCGCGTCGTGGGTGGTGATGTGGCGCAAGGCGGGTCTCCGATGTGCTGCCGCGTCGGCAGGCCGAGGCGGTGCTCGGCGGGGCGCGGCGTGGGTCCGGCTGCGGGGCGCAGTGGGTGTGCGCCCGGCAGCCGGAGCGGGACGGTGATGTCGCGAGGCGGCGCAGCAGCGGGCTGCAGGCGCCGGGTCAGCGGATCAGGCCAGGGCGGGCTGCTGAGCCTGCTCGGTGCTCTGGGCCTGCTGGGCGGCGGCGAGATCGAGGCGGCCGGGGTGTGGAGTGGCACGTGGAGTGATGGCGCGTACTCCGTCGTTGGGGCCGATCCGCCGGCGTCGGCACGGTTCGCCGGGCTGGGCCAGGCACCACTCGCACCGCACGCTCAGGGCATCGGGCAGCCCCTGCTCGACCGCGGCCTCCCGGGCTGCGCGCGCGGGCCGGAAGGGTGCGAGAGCTGCACGAGCGGCGGGCGGGATGGGGGATCCGATCGCCTTCAGCCGCGCCTTCAGTGCCGGGTCCATCCCGTCGCGAGCGCTGGTGATCGCGAGGGCCTGTGCGGGCTGGGCGGTGCCGGCGGCGACGGCGCGGCGGTTGCCGACCAGCTCGGCGGTGTAGGCGGCCTGGTCGTCCGGGTCGGCCGTGGGCGTGGGGTCGGAGTGCCGAGCCAGTCGCTCGCGCCGGTAGCTCTCCCAGGGCCGGCCCACGTCCGCCGGGAGGATCGCGTACGGCGAGGTGCGGTAGTGGTGGCGGGCGACGGCCAGAGCGTCCCAGCCGTGCGGGGTGGCCACCGGCACGTCCCCGAGCAGATGGTGCCACTGGGCGAGCTGCTCGCGGGCCTCGCCTTCGTCGGTGCGGGTGGTGCGGGGGTCCAGGCGGCCGATGTAGGCCAGCAGGGCGGCGATTTCGCGGCGGTCCACGGTCAGTCCTCCGTTCCGGTCGGCTCGTCCAGGGCGCGGAGCAGGGCAGCCTGGTGGGCTTCGGTGCGGGTCATGCCGTGCGGCGGGCGGTGGCCGTTGTCGGGCACGGCGTGCAGTCCGCGCCGGGCCGGGGGGTGCTCGCGGGTGATCCAGGCCCGCCAGTCCGCGGACCAGGCTCCGGCGGAGCGAGGCGTCCAGTCGGAGCGGTGCAGGCGCCACTTCGCGTCGGCAGCCTTCAGCCCTTCCTCGCCGAGGCGGTCGAGGTGGCCCTGCTGGCGGGCCCAGGCGTGGGTTGCCGGGTCGACCTGCCACTCGCCAGCCGGGACGACGGCCGCACCACTACTGCTGTACCTCCGGTTCAAATCACGTTCACTAGGGTTCTGGGGGTTGGAATCCGTACCGTGAGGGGTTCGGATTCCTGCCCTTCGACGGGTCGGATTCCGTCGCGAGGGTGTGGAATCCGACCCGGTCGGATTTCTGCGCGAGGGGTCGGAATCCGCGCTCTGTCGGGGCCAGATTCCGTACCGCTGCAACCCCTTCTCTGCGTCGGCGTCGAGGTCCGGAACGGGGTCGGAGTCCGTCGGGGGCTCGACGTAGGCGTCGGGGTCCTCGTGGCGCACGGCTGCGACCTTGGCCAGCCAGGAGGCCGCTCGGGGCAGGCGGTACACCGAGCTTCGCTTGGGGCCCTGCAGGTGTCGGCGCTCCACCAGCTCGCCGCTCTTGTCCAGCGCGGCCAGAGCGTCGCGAACGGCGGTGCGGCTGGCGTTCGTCCGCTTCATCAGGTCGGCTACGGAGGCCCAGACCACGCAGCGCTCGTCGGGAACGCGATCCGCGACCGCCAGGAGGACCAGTCGCGCGGTGCCCCTACTGGAGCTGTGGTCGAAGACCCATTCACGTACGTCCTTGCTCATCGGCCGCCCCGATCGAGCGAGCGGTGGTGGCCGCGCACCAGACCGGCGCCGGCAGACCCGGTGCGTGGGCTGGAGGGTGCTGCGGCCAGGGTGGCTGCCGCGCGGACAGGCCGGACGGGCCTTTTGCGCAGGGCGGGACCCATGTAAGAATCTCCTTTGGTGTTGCCACGCTGAGACGCCCCGTGGAAGGGATCAGCGTGGTGATGGTGGCGATCACCGCCCTTGCACGGGCGGTACAGCCGTTAGCGTCCGGCGTCCGGGAGTTGCACCTCTCGGGCGCCGCCGCTGTATCAGGACCTATTCGGTCCGAAGTTTCTGCACGTCACAGCTCTCTGTTCGCGTCGGTCGGGCTTCTGGCCGACTGGGGACGACGAACATACGCACGGCTTGGCGTCAAGGTCCAGAGTTGGCTCTTAAACCCTGTAGAAGTCGCGGGAGCGGGCGCGACGGCGATGGAGCGATCATGGGCGGATTCCCTGGCGGGTGCGTCTGGCGTGAGGTCGGCGCGGCCCTTCCTGGGCCTCACCAGCAGCTCAACACTTCAGTGAAGCTGCGATCGGAAACCTACGCCACAGTGATCCCTTCTTGTCAATACTGAAGTGAAGCACCTTGGGTGTTGGCCCCTGAGGCTGCACTGCAGTACAGTCCGGGGCTCAGCGTGCAGATGGGAGGAGTCGGATGGTGGAGTCCAGCGAACCGGTGGGGGCGCCAAGCGGCGCGGCCGGCGCTCGGCGCTCTTTGGCCGACAAGCTCAACCACCTCTTCGAGACTAAGAAGAACCCTGCGACCGGCAGGCCCTACACCAATGCCGAGGTGGCCAGGGCGACCTCCATGTCGGAGAGCGCGATCAGTCAGCTCCGGAGCGGGGCCAAGCCCAACCCCACCCTCACGACGGTGGAGAGGCTCGCCGGCCACTTCCATGTGAAGGCGCAGTACTTCTTCTCGGACTATGACGCCGAAGAAGCCGAGAAGGTGCGCGCCACCATCGAACTGATCGAGGCGGTGGCCGACAGTGAGGTCCGCGGACTAGCGCTTCGCGCCAACGGCCTCTCAGCGGACAGCCTCAAGATGATCACTGACGTGATCAACCAGGCGCGTCGCTGGGAAGGGCTCGACAAGCCCGCTCCGTGACGTGACCCTTCTCACCCACTGGGCGGATTTGGCCTATATGCCTTCTAGGTCCTTCAAGATCACATTGAGGGGCCGTCTTGTCGTGTGCAAAGCTCCGCTGGAACCACGCGGAATGATGGGTTCCGGTTAGTGCGGGCCGCGCCAGCGCCGACTCGGGGGCTACAGCAAGGATCTCGTCCATGTTCAATCGGCGTTTCGCGCGCAAAGAGGCGCAGCTGAGGCGACTCTGTGAGGAGCAACTGCGAGGGATCGAGATATCGGATCCTGATGCGGTGGATGAAATATGCCGACAGCTCGCTATCAAGCGGGGCCGTCCGCTTTACCTCCACGAACTCCCTGAAACTGGCGGGGCGAACGCTCCCTGCGGAATGGTCCTGTCATTCGACCATGGGGATTACGTGTTCCACGTGGCGGCAACCAGTGAACGGCATCGCGCGCAGATTGTGCGTCATGAGCTGGCCCATCTCCTCCTCGGACATGCCGGGACCAACGAGAGCGTTGTGAAAGCGCTGCTGGGCGTCCTCCCGGACGGGGTGGATCCTGCGGCCGTTCTCTCGGCCCTGGGCCGGACAAGCTACGACAGCGAGAGCGAGTACGACGCCGAGATGGCCGCCTCCTGCCTCGGAGAAATCTTCCGCGACCTCGCTCACTCCGGCCGCGAACACGGCCGCTCCGGTTTGGTCTCGCGGCTCGACGACGCACTGGTCCACCCGCGGAGGAACCGCCGATCATGACCACACCGACCATCATCGCCGGCATCCTCTGGCTGGTGGCTCTCTGGCGGCTGCCCGCGATCCGGCACTCCCACAAGCAGCGGAGCCTGGCGCTGACCCTGGTGGCCCTCGCGGCTGCAATGACCTTCGAGGTGCCCCAGGTCAAGGAGATGGTCGATGCCGTCGTGGGGGCCGAGGCCAGGCTGTCACCGCTACTGAAGCACCTGCTCGGTGTCACCTCGGCGGCCTACCTGCTCGACTTCGTCATTGCGGTTGTCCGACCACAGGGCTTGGCGCGCCGTACGCGGCTGGTGGCCGCGGGCGTGACCCTGCCCCTCATGCTCACCTTCTACGCCTTGGCGAACTGGACTCCCGGCGGACCGGTCCGGCTCGGTGAAGGCCGCGGGGCCCTCTTCCCCGTTCTCTACATGACCGTCTTCACGCTGTACATCGGCATCGCGATGGTCGTAGCCACATGGCTGTTTCTCGGCGGGGTCCGCCACAGTCGGACCTTCCTCGGGAAGGCCGGCCTCGGCTTCCTGGGCCTGGGAACTCTGCTCGGAAGCCTCTACGCCCTCCAGCGCATCGTCTTCGTGACGATTCAGCTCAGCTCCGGAACCCAGTACCCGGGCCTGGCGAATTCGCTGTCCACGACGCTCAAGCAGGCCACGGTCCTATCGGTCGCGGTCGGCGTGTGCCTTCCTCCGCTCTCCGTCGCCGTGGAGTACATCGCTGCGGCGATCACCCTGCACAAGTTGCGCCCCCTCTGGGTTCAGCTCACGGAGGCGGCCCCGCACGTGGTACTGACGACCTCCGTACACAGGAGGCGCATCCCCTTCCGGCTTGAGCGTTGCGTCATCGAGATCGAAGACGCCTGCCTGGCGCTTCGGGAGTACGTGTCGGTCGACCTTTACACGTCGGCGCAGAAGTTCGTCCTTCACCGAGCTGTCCACCCGCAGCATGCTGATGCGGTCGTGGAAGCCTGTTGGCTACGGGTGGCCGTCCAGTCCTCTCGGAATGGCGAGCGCCTACGAGGTGTGGAATACCCGCCTCTGGGCGTTACCGGACGGGACAGAGAAAGCGAGCTGTCGTGGCTGCGCCTCCTTTCCCATGCGTACTTCTCCTCACCAGTCGCTGCAGAATTCGTCCGGAAAGAACAACCGTCCAATACCCCTGCGCAGGGTAATTCGGAGGGATCTCCTCACAATGACCACTGACGTTCGCCCCCACGAGTCACTGCTGGCCCGACGGATCACTGACTGGCTTGAACCGAAGAACTGGATCATCGCCGTCACCCTGCTGGTGGGTTGGCACACCGCGCACTGGACGGGAGTGGCCTGGGGAGTCGTCGGTGCCCTGTTCGCAGCCGTCATCCCGATCACCTTCATCAAGTACGGCATCCGCAAAGGCCACTGGGGCGATCGTCACGTCGGCGCGAAGCCAGCCCGACTCGTCGTGATGGCCGTCATCCTGCTCTCGGTAGCTACCGGCATCGTCCTGATGCTCGTTGCAGGAGCGCCGCGAACGATGGTCGCGCTCATCGTCTCGATGCTGGTGACCCTGGCGATCCTCGCCGCGATCACCTTCGCCTGGAAGATCTCTGTTCACCAAGCCGTATCCGCGGGCGCGTGCGCGATGCTCGTGCAGACCTACGGCCCATGGATGGCGCTCGGCTTCCTCCTGGTCATCGTCGTCGGCTGGTCCCGTGTCGAACTGCGCGACCACACCCGGAACCAGGTGATCGCCGGCACAATCCTCGGCACCATCGTGGCTGCAGCCGTCTTCCATCTCGCTGGCTGACCCGCTTTCCGGTTGGCGACTTCACGCATGAACGAGTCCGGAAGCCGCCATGCCGGACGGACGGTCTCTCCGTTCGTCTTGGACCCGCTGGAGACCGGGTGCTCGCACCCCCGCCGGGGTGGGAGCGGTCGCGTGGTGGGCCTCGATCTCAGAGCACCTGACCCGTTCCGGGACGCGGAGTCTGAGTTAGGGGCTTGCCGGTGATGAGGTACGTGGGCCCGTCGCCGGTGCGGGCGCGTTCGACGGCCGCCAGGCGGGCGTAGGGCACTTCGCCCATCAGCTCCCGCCACTGGACGAGGTCATGGATGGCGTGCAGGTCGTGTTCGGCCGGGTCAAGGCGGATGGCGCGCAGCTGGTGGGGGGTAAGGCGTCCGCCGTCGAAGACGAACCCGACCTTGCCCATCGGCCAGTGCAGTCCGGGCAGGAGGTAATGGGTCAGGAGCAGGCGAGGCTCACCGTGGCCGAGGTCGAGTCCTGTCTCCTCGGCGGCCTCGCGACGTGCGGTCTGCAACGGATCCTCGCCGGCGTCGGTGTTGCCGCCGGGGAACTGCCACAGCCGGTTGCCATAGATCGAGCGCAGTTGAACGGGGCGGTCGTGAGTGTCGCGGACGTACAGGCAGCCGTAGACGGTGTGATGGGGAACCGTCTTGACGTAATCGGCCCCGGACATAGGCAGCGGGCGTCCCGGGCGTCCTGGGCGGTGGTCGAAGGGGATCGCCAGGACGCCCAGGTCTTCCTGCTCGGGCGAGTAGATGGTGCGCAGAGTTTGCAGAAGTTCGTCGGCGCTGGCATCGGCGTCGATGCGGCGGAGGTCCTGGGCGCGGAGCAACTCTGCGAAGGAGGCGTGTAGCGCGGGGGGTCCGGCGATGACGTCGAGCTGCCGGTCGCTGCCGCGGTCGTGGAAGACCAGGGTGTCTCCTTCGGCGATGGCCTGCCTGCGGGATGTGGCGGTGCGCACCTCGATCGTTTTGCGGCCGGCCTCCACCTGGGCGTAGTAGCGGGGGAGCAGGTGCATGTGGTGCTCCCGCCGCGACTGGTGCGGGGTGGGCTGAGGAAGAGGCGTGGGGGCGGACTGGGCGCTGTCAGACACGGTCGCCTCCGGCGAGCGCGGCGGTCTGGGGCTGCTGGGCAAGGGGCGGGGTCGGCCACTGGAAGACGAGGCGGGAGGCGGTCTTGTCCACGACGACGCCGTCGGCGGGGAGGTCGTGGTCGGGGGTGGTGGCCGGGTGGACGGTCATCGGGGGGTATCCGGTGGGGCGGATGTGCTGGTCCCAATCCCGTACGCACTGGGCCAGGCGCTCGGCCATCGCGGGTCCGGCCGGTCCGTGCGACCAGACCACGAACTCGTACCGGGACTCCTGCGGCGTGGCGCCCTGGCGGCGGGGGACGCAGGTCAGGTAGGCCAGGGACCCCTCGGCCACGAGTGCCGGCAGGTGCTCGGCGCCGGCGGCGAGCAGTGGGGTGTCGGTGGCGCGGTCGCAGGTGAGAGCGCAGGCGCCGGGCAAGGTGGTGGTGGCGTAGATCTGCAGGGTGTCGTACGGGCTCTTGCCCGGGAGCAGCACGCCGGTGGGCAGTTCGTGCCGCTCGGCGTGGAGAGCTTCCTCCAGTCCTTCGCTCTGGGGTGGGGGGCCGTCGTGGACGTGCACCTGCACCCGCCCGTCCGTCAACATGAGTACCGGGCTGGGACGGGTAGCGACACCGCGGTCACGGACGAATCCGCACACCGTCCAGCCCCGCGCGTGCAGTACGTCGCCGCGCCGCTGGAGCGTGACGGCGCGTGTGTAGCCGTGGATCGACAGCGGCAGCACCAGGTGGCCGCCCTCGGCGAGCTGGGCGCGCCAGGCGGGAGCGACGTCCCAGCAGTTGTAGGTGATCATGCTGCCGTCGAAGCCACCGCGCGGTACGAGGTGGGCCGGGGCGCCGAGGGCCGCGTCGCCTTCGACGACGCTGACAGCTCCGCTGCCGGCCTCCGCGTTGAAGGCCCGGGTACGGCGTACGACCCACGGGTCGATGTCGACGCTGACCACGCGTCCTTCGGCTCCGGCGGCGTGGGCGATCAGCTCGGCGTTGTACCCGCCGGAGCCTGCCTCGAAGACGCTCGCGCCCGGCGTCAGGCGCAGGCTCTCGACCATGTCGGCCTGCAGCCACGCCGCGGAGACCGAGCTGATGGCCGTCCCGGTCTCGTCGCGTCGGGTGACGACGGCCCGGTCGCCGCCGTCGTACGCGTCCGCCAGGCTCACTTCCGGGGCGAACCGATGGCGGGGCACGGTCCGCAGCGCGTCGCGGACGGGTTCGGAGGGGGCCCAGCCGCCGTCGATCACCGTCTGGGCCATCTCCTGGCGCAGCCGGGCGGCCTCTTCCGGCTCACCGGGCACGGGCGGCCGCTCGGCGACGAGCGGGTAGGACACCACCGATGGCAGGTCCGGGATGACGCCAGGCCACACGCTGTCGAGCGCGAGCGCGGCCGGGACGAAGACGTCCCCGACACGGGCGAGAGCGTGCAGGTCGAAGAACTCCCAGCGGTCGAACTTGTCCGCCTCCGCGTTGGTCAGGGTCCCCGTCCACGCGGTGATGCGGACGACGGCCGTTAGCCTGGGGATCCCGTGGCTGTCGTCGACCAGCATCGTCACCACGTGCGCATCGCTCAGGTTGGCGACCAGTCCTGTCTCCTCGGCGAGTTCGCGCACCGCGGCGGCGGCGAAGCCCTCCGGGCCGGTGGTCTTGCCGCCCGGCAGCTCGAGCATGCCGCGCGTCGACCGGCCGAGCAGGACCCGGCCGGCGTCGTCGGTGACGACGGCGAGAGCGCCGGTCAGAGCATGACCGGTGGTCGGTCGCTTCTCGACCGCCCGGGTAGCGAGCGGGCGTGGCCCGCGCAGCACCAGGAAGGCCAGACCGTCCGCGTCCAGCCGCTCCACCGTCTCCCATCCCGCACCGAGCAGCGTGATCTCGTCCTCGTCCAGGGCGATCCCGCACCGCTCCGCAGGGGTGTTCTCGACGGTCGGGGTGATGACGACGAGCGCGCCGCCCTCCCGCAGCCGCCGGCTCAGCTCGTGAACGAGCCGGTTGCGGTCCCGCACGAACGGATACACCAGCCGCATCGTGATCAGGTCGTACCCGTCCTTGTGCAGCGGGGCCGGGTCGTCGCGTTCGATATCCAGCCGCAGCCAGCGCACGCCCTCGATGCCGGCGTGCTCCTCGCGGGCCCGGGCGACCGCGCTGTCCGCGAAGTCGACCGCGTCCACGGTGTAGCCGGCCCTGGCCAGGTGGGCGGCCAACTCCCCCGTGCCGCAGCCCACCTCCAGCGCCCGGCCGCCGCCCTCGGGTACCGGGACGTGCTCCGCAAGGAGGTGCCGTTCGCGCTCACCGAGCGGCCGCCACCCCTTCCCCTCGCCGTAGTGCTGCTCCCACTCGCCGCGCTCTGTGTACGTCAACGTGCTGCTCCTCGTGTCGGTCGGGTGGGGATCAGGGGCGCTGCGGGTTGCGCAGCCGGGCCAGGGTGCGCCGTCCGCGCTCGACCAGCTCGGGGTCACCGTGGGTGGTGCCGTAGGCGATGCCGGAGACGGCGTCGAGGACGGACAGGACCGTGAACTGGGCCTCCTCTGCCGGGGTGAAGGGGCGGCCGTAACCGTCCATCACGGCCTGGAAGAGGTCGGGCCGACCGTGCCAGGCGTCGGAGAGCCGGACGAAGTCCCGCACGGCCGGGCCGCCTTCGGCCCGTTCGAAGTCGATGACGTAGAGGACGTCGGCCCTCTCGTCCCAGCGCAGATTGCGGAGCTGGAAGTCCCCGTGCGTCGGCACGTTCTCCACGGGGGACAGGCCGGCGGCCCTCTGGACGGTGGCTCGGGTGAACTCCTCGTCGCCGGGCGCGAGATGAGGCAGGGCGCCGGCCAGGTGCCGCTCCACCTTGCCCAGCGGCAGGGTGTCGGCGGCGGGCCGGGGCGGGGTGCTGTGGTGGATGGCCGCCGCGAGCTGCCCGATGCGGTGGAAGATCCGGCGCTGCTGCTCGGGCGAGTGGACGGCGCCGTGCAGGGTGCGGCCGCCCACCGCGGTGAGCACGACGGCCCGCAGCGCGGGGTCGGCGGCCACCAGCCGGGGTGCGGCCGCACCGAGGCCGGGGACCCAGCTGCGCAGGGCGTCGACTTCGCGGTGGTGGAAGCGGTCGTTCTGGTGGATCTTGATGTACCACTCGCCGCCCTCGGCGCCGACCGCCCGCCATACGCGGCTCTCCTCCCGAGCCCAGGACACGTCCGTCCACGCGGTGATCCGCCCTACCGCCTGCTCAGCGAACGTGCGCACCGCCCGCTCCGGGACCGTGCCGCGCGTGGCAGGGTCCGGCACCAGGACCAGCCGGTCGACGGACCGGTCGTAGGCGATCGGGTCGCCGGGCTCCTGGAAGTGCACGGCCATCCGCGCGCCGGCTCGGTAGGCATCCAGCCCGGCCCGGCAGTACGCCGCCATCGGCTCCGGCAGGGCGTCGAAGGAGAACCACCCCATGGCGTCGCACACCTGGTGCTCCCTGACCTCCGGGGTGCCTTCCCACCGCCGCACCTCGAAGAACATCCCGACCCTGGCGTCGCCGCCAGGGGCGCGGTGGTGCACGGTGACGGCCGCCCGGACATCAGCCGGGTCGATGACGACACCGGACTCCTCCTCGGCCTCGCGCACCAGAGCGGTGACCATGTCCTCCCACGGGCCGTCCAGGTGCCCGGAGACGAGATGCCAGCAGCCGGCCGCGTACACGTCACCAGCCCGCCGGGACAGCAGCACCTCCGGCCCCGATGCGCCGTCGCGTACGGCGATCAGGTGGACGTCGAGCGGCTCGGTGTGCCGCCGGGCGCCGCTCACGCCGTACCGCCGGGGCGGCGCGCGAGCAGCACGGTGAACACCGCGTCCTCCGTCAGGACGCCGCCGTCGGCCTGGTCCTGGAGCAGCCGGAGAGCGACGGCCTCGAAGTCGGGGTGGCGGCCGGCGAACAGGGCGGGGCGAGCGAAGCTGGTGGTGCGCAGGTAGCCGATGACCTTCTCGGGCGCCCAGGTACGGGAGACGGGGAAGCGGTGCTCGGTCACCTCGCTGAACGCCGAGTCGGCCAGGTCGTCCTCGTAGGAGCGGCCCGGCCCGTCGTAGGTGCCGCGGGTGCCCGCGCGGCGGTCTTCGCCGAGGTAGCTCTGGATCAGCTCCCGTAGGGCGGCCGTCCAGTCGGCCTCGTGGGTCCAGAGGCTGCCGTCGCCCATGATCGCCATGACCGCGTGGGGTGCGGCGATCCGGTCGGCCATGGACAAGACTTCCGGGCGGGCCATCCAGTTGGTCGGCGCGCTCACCCTCTTCACCAGCCCATTTGGGAGTAGAGGCGGCCTTCAGCGATTCCGGTGATGGCCGTGCGGGTGTAGGAGACCAGGCGGTCCGGGAGCTCGTGCCGCGGCCACCACTGCCAGGTCAGGCACTTGTCGGGCTCGCGAACCTCGGGGGCGCCCTCCCATCGGCGGGCCTGGAAGATGAGCTGCAGCAGGGGCTGGCTGCCCGGGGCGTCGACGACGTGGACGACGTGTGCCAGCTCCACGTTCACGGGGTCGATGACCAGCCCTGCTTCCTCCCACGCCTCGCGGACCAGGCACGCGAGGGCGGACTCTTGCTCGCACCGCCCGGCGAGGTAGTGCCAGGTGTCACCCGCGTACTTCGAGTCGGGGTGACGCAGTCCGAGAAGCACACGGCCCTGGGCGTCTTCGATGTGGAGGTGTACCCCGACGCCGTTCAGCACCACCCGGCTACCCCCGTCCCACACGGGAGGAGCCGGGGCCGGCTTGTTGTCCGGGGGGTTCTCGGCCGCGTGCCGGCGAATCAGGTCCCGGGTGGCGGGGCTCAGGCGCAGCCGGTCCAGCTCGTCCACTACGAACCAGCGCAGCAGCACACCCTCGTGCAGCGCGAGTCGGTCGGGGTGGCCACGCCACTGGCCGACGAAGACTTGGATCGGGACGCTGAGGCCGTCGATGCTGGTTGCGGCCTCCACGGCGTAGGGCCGTACGTTTTCGAGGCGGAGGCCGGGTACCTCCTCGGACAGTTCGCGCAGGAGGGTGCCCTCAAGGTTCTGGTCGTCGCGTGTGCGGCCGCCGCCGAGAAGGGCGAACGCCCCCGACTCCCAGATGACGCCGGGCTTGTGGTCGCGCAGATGAAGCAGGTAGCGGCCCTGTCCGTCGTGGATCAGCGCGGAGGCGTTGACGGGCTCCGGCCTCCCGTCCAGACCGTGGGCGCGGGCCTCCAGGAGCTTGCCGCGCAAGGTCGAGGAGTGGACGTCGGCGAACTCGAGCCAGCGGGCGCTGGAGACCTCCTCCTCCTGCAGGGTGAGCCGGGGGCGCTGCTCGGGCACAAGGCAGAAGACGAAGCGGAAGTCGAAGTGCTGGTGGGCGCCCTCGCCCTTGGCCGGGTTGGCGTCGATGTCGTGTACGTCGATGTCGATCGGGGCGCCGAGGAACTGCGGGGTGAGACAGAGGTCCCCCGGCCGCAGGCCGGTTTCCTCACAGACTTCCCGCAGGGCCGCCGCCAACAGCGTTTGGTCCTTCTCGATGTGGCCTCCCGGGGTGAGGAGCAGCCCCGTGCCCCGGTGACCGATGTGGAGCACGCGCTGTTCACGGTCGATGACGGCCGCGCTGCACGTGACGTGGCCGGGGAGCGTCGCACGGTCGGCTGGGTGGTCGTCGGCCTCTAGGAGGGACAGCAGTCCGGCGAGGGAGTCCTGTTCGTGCGGATGCCGGGCCAGGTACGCCTCGGCGGTCGTGCGGATGTGGGAGCGGCTGAGCGGCACGTCATCACCTCGGGACGGCAGAGGAGGAGCAGGGGTGTCCGCAGCGGCGGCCGGGGTTGCGGCGGGGCGCGCGGAGGTGGCGCCAGGGCGGCTCACGCGGGGGTCTCGTGCTTGTCGCCGTCCGGTTCGGACGTGATCTGATAAGACAGCAGCTTGCGGAACAGGCCCGGCTGTTGGGATAGCTGGGCATAGGTGCCTTCCTGGACGATCTTGCCTTCGTCGAGGACGACGATGCGGTCGGCGATGGCGACGTTGGTGATGCGGTGGGTCACCAGCAGCACCGTCCGGTCCCGGGCGAGGGTCCGCAGCCGCTGGAAGATCCGGTACTCGGCGCGGGGGTCGAGGTTGGCCGTCGGCTCGTCGAGGACCAGCAGACCGGCCGGGCGGAAGAACGCCCTGGCCAGGGCGATGCGCTGCCACTGGCCGCCACTGAGTTCTTCCCCGTTCAGCCATTCGCGGGCCAGGAGGGTGTCCAGGCCAGCGCCGAGCTTGTCGACGACCTCGTCGGCGTCGGCCGCCTCGCACGCCTCGCGGACCGCTGCGTCGCCGCGCGCGGTGGGCTGGCCCTGGGTGACGTTCTCGCGCACGGTCAGCGGCCAGTGCGCGTAGTCCTGCGGCACGAGGGCGACCTGCCGCCACAGGGCCTGCGGGTCGGCATCGGCGGTGGGGACGCCGTCCCACAGCACTTGCCCGTCTGTTGGGAGGTAGAGGCCACTGACCAGCTTCGACAGCGTCGACTTCCCTGAGCCGTTGAAGCCGACCAGCGCGGTGACCTCGCCGCGCCGCAAAGTGAGGGAGACGCCGGACAGGGCGTCGCGGTCCTTACCGGCGTAGCGGTGGGTGATCGCCTTGACCTCGATCGTCTCCGGCGGTGCGGGGTGGTGCGGGCCGCGGCGCATGCGGAAGCCGCCGGCCTTGTCGAGGAACCCGGTCCAGTCGTCCATGTACAGCCCGGTACGCACCGCGCGGGCGCCGACCGCCACCAGGCCGCGGACCGACATACCGGCGGTCTGCAGGGCGAAGACGGCCGTGCCGGCATGCCCGACGGTGATCCGGCCGGTCGCGAGCAGCCACACGACCGCCGCCCACACCACCGCCGACCCCAGGCCGCCGCACACCGCGCCGACCAGCGACATGCGGGCGCCCTGGTCAGCCGCGGCCCGGTCCTCGCGGTTGATCCGGGCAACGGTGCTGCGGTAACGGCCGGAGAGGAAGGGAGCCATGGTGCCGGCGCGGATCTGGTCGGCGGCGTCCTTGGTGTAGATGTGCCAGCGCAGGACCGACAGCATCCGGTTGTCGCCGTTGCTGCGGAGATTGGCCAGATAGCGGGCACGGGCGGCGCTGACCTGGGCCACGGCCTGCGGGAGGCTGGCGGCGACGAGGAGGGGGAGGAGGACCCAGTGCACGCCGGCCAGGACGATCGCTCCGGCGAGGAAGGCGGCGGCCGAGGCGATCAGGTCCTGGCCCTCGTTGATCAGGTCGCCGGTGACCTGGGCGCCCCGGTCGGCGGCCTCGCGGTCGCGGTTGAAGTCGGGATCGTCGTAGGCGCACAGCTCGACCTCGGCGCAACCGGTGAGCAGCATCTGCTCGGCCTCGCGGGACATCAGCGGGCCCAGCCGGGAAGAAAGCCAGTTGACGGTGATGCCCAAGAGCGCGCGTACGCCGGCGGCTCCGGCGAGCAAAGCGACGGAGGGCCATGCCTGAAGGAGGCGGTGGTAGACGTCGCCGTCGCGCAGCAGGGCGGTCAGGGTGCCGGCGATGGCGACCAAGCCCAGGGCCTGCATCACGCCCGTGATCAGCTGGCACAGCAGGAGGCCGACGGTCGCGCGCCGGTCGACCCGCCAGGCCAGGGCCAGCGAGCGACGGACCAGTTGCGGCAGGCGCCGAGCCATGTCGCGCATCCGGATGGAGCGACCGGCTGCCTCGCGGCTGCCGGTCAGGTCGACGTACCGCATCTGCGCCTCGGGCGCGGTGGCCGCCGCCGAGGGGGCGGAAGCGGAAGCGGAGGAGGGGGCGGGCGACGGCGCGGTGGTGGTGCGCGGGCCCGGAACGCTGTCGGCTGATGCATCGGTGGGCTCACTCACGCCGCCCACCCCGTATCCGAGCGTTCTGAGGTGCGCGTGCCGTCAACGCTGAGAGAGGGAAGGCCGGGCCGCCGTTCGATTCCGGGAGGCTGCTGCAGGGGGGTGGGGGTGGGGTGCATGGCGTCCTCCGTCTGGGCGTCGGTGTGGCACTGATGCTCTAAAAACGCGGTGGATCTGGTCCCGTCACGGCCTGTTCAGAGGGCATTTGGTGAACGTGAGTTCTAAAGCCGGGGTTGGGCCGTGCGGGCTCCGGGGTGTCGTCGTTCAAACTCGTTCGATCAGGTCAGACCACCCCTTCGGGGGGTTGCGGACAGCACGAACCAGGGCCGCGGCGTACGACGGCGGCCTGGGGCGGTGATCGGAGGTGGAAGGGCGGGAGCGGGTCAGGTGTCGAGGACGGTGAAGGCGACCGCGGGGAAGCGGCGGCCGTTGACCTGGAGGGCAACGGAGTAGGAGCCGGGGGAGACCTTCCAGCGTGCGGTCGAGCGCAGTGGGTGCGCCTTGGCGAGTCGTAGCTCCTGACCCGGCTTGGCGGTGGCGCGACGCACGAAGGCCACCTTCTCCCGTGGCCGGCCGCTCGGTCCCGTAGTCGCGATCACGATCATCACGTGGACGGGAGTGGTCGCAGTGGCGGTGAGCGCGGCGGAGAAGTCCAGGGTGTCGCCGTCGCGGAGTTCGGTGCTTTGCAGGATGAGCGGCGTGAGGGAGATCGGTGCGTCGTGGGGGTAGCCGAGGAGGGCGTAGGCGGGCGGCCAACCCTCCTTCAGCCGGTTCATCAGGGCGTTGCGGGCGAGGAAGGCGAACTGCTCGCCGTTGACCCGGCCCGAAGCCTTCCACCGGTGGAGCGTGGCCAGCGCGAGGTCGGGCTGGGCGGCGGCGATGTCTCCGAGGTGGTTGGCCACGGAGGTGCGGACGTAGAGGTGCGGGTCGTCGTAGAGGGTCTCGAGGACGGGTAGGCCCGCGTCGGCGGGGAGCCCGATCCGTGGGGCCCAAGGGAGCAAGGGCCGGGTGGCCTCGCTCGCCAGCCGCCGTACCCGGAAGTCCTCATCGCGGCTCCACGCGTCGACGGCCTTCATCGTCTCGTCGGGGAAGTCGGCGAGAAAGTGCCGTACCGGGAGCTCAGCGGAGAAGTACCCCGTCATGCGGGCCAGCGCGGCAAGTGACCGTTCAAGATGCTCGGCGGTGCGCAGGTACCGGGAGACGTAGTCGGAGTGCGGGCTGTAGAGGTGCAGCCCGAAGTCGTTGGTCACCCTGGCGGCCGAGGGCGTCGGGGGCAGGGAGCGCAGCAGGATGTCGAGCGCGTCGGGGCCGCCGGCCGGGAGGTGGTCGTGCAGGCCCTGGCTGGTCCGGGCGATCCGGGCGCTCAACTCCAGCCGGGGAAGGTCCGCCATCACCGATGCCACGAAGCCCTCAGTGTCGAACTCAGGCCACACACCGTGGACTTCGCGGCCGATACGGGCGATGCGCTCGGCGTTGAGAGCGGTCTCTTTCAGGGGAACCTTCGCGGTCATGGACAAACCCTAGGGCTGGCTGCGGGGGCATCCCTCGTGTTCTCGCCGCAGGTCATCCGGCGGTG
Source organism: Streptomyces sp. NPDC017202 (assembly GCF_044331705.1). NCBI lineage: Bacteria > Bacillati > Actinomycetota > Actinomycetes > Kitasatosporales > Streptomycetaceae > Streptomyces > Streptomyces sp. NPDC017202. Next base: position 144,514 of record NZ_JBIRNP010000012.1, read on the forward strand.
TGAACGCGGGGGTTCTCGGCTATCGGACGGCGGCGCGGTACAGCAGCCGGCGGTGCCGGGAGCTGTCGCAGGGAGAGGCGGTGTGGAGGGTGGCGAGGTTGTCCCACACGACCAGGTCGCCCTGGCTCCAGCGGTGGCTGTAGACGTAGGGCGCGCTGGTCGCGTGCTCCAGCAACTCCTCCAGCAGAGTCCGGGCCTCCTGCTCGGCGAGTGTGGTGATGCCGCTGATCACCATGGAACCGAGCAGCAGGGAGCGCGCCCCCGTGACGGGATGGGGCAGGACGAGCGGATGTACGACCTCCGGACTCGCGGCCAGGCTTCCGGTTACGATCGACGACTGCCCGCCGCTGGCCTGGCTCTGGAGCGCGCCGAGTTGCGCGAGCGAGTGCCGCGCACGCATCGGGCCGATCCGCTGCCGCACCGCATCGGGGAGGTCGGAGTAGGCGCGGGTCGAGTCGGCGAAGCGGGTCTCGCCGCCGCGCTGGGGGGTGATGACCGAGTAGAGCATCGTCGCTGAGGTGAGCTGAGGCTTGAAGCTGTTGTCGGCGTGCCATTCCTCCTCATGATCCCCGTCGTAGACGCCGATGTGTCTGCCGTCCTCGACGATGTTGCTGATGACGGTCAGGCCCGGGAAGCCGCCGACGGCGTACCGGCGATCGGCGCTGGTGTCGACCGTTCCGAAGCAGGAGGCGACGGTCAGCAGGTCGGCGTGGGTCAGGTGCTGGCGGGGCACGATCAGCAGCCGGTGCTGATGCAGGGCCGCGGCCAGATGGGGCGCGAGGTGCTCGGCGTCGGTCGCGAGGTTGGTGTCGACGACGGCGCCGAAGCCGCTCTCGTCGAGCGGGCGCAGCGACAGGTCCATCGTCACTCCTTCCGGACGGTAGTCGGGGCGGTCAGAACCGGGGCGAGGGCTGGAAGACGCTGATGTCCTTGACGCCGGAGGCGGCCATGCACAGTCGCTCGATGCCGATGCCGAGTCCGACGCTGCCGGCGGGGACGCGTCCCGTGTCGATCGCCTCCCTGGCCAGGGCCTGCTCGTCGTCGTACAGGTCCACCGCGCGGGCCCGGTCGACGAAGGCGGCTCCGTCGGGCTCGTCCTCGTAGCCGTGGACGACCTCGATGCCGTCGACCAGGACCTCGAAGCGGTTGAGGACGGCCGTCGTGCCGGGCGTCAGGCGGGCGCACGGCTCGTCTCCGCCGACCGGGTACTCGGTCAGGAACAGCGCGGCGCCGGCGCTCTGGACCTCGACCTCGCGCTCCACGTATTGCCCGAGCACCGTCTTGAACGGCACGTCCGGGCTCATGCCCAGGTGTGCGGCCATCCGCGCGGGCAGATCACCGAGGGGCTCGCGGTGCAGGTCGATGCCGAACTGGTCACGGATGTGGCCGACGACGGAGACGCGCTGCGGGGCATAGGGCAGGTGTGGGCGGATCAGCCTCTCGGTGAGCGCCAGGAGGAAGTCGAAGTCCTCGCCGGCGGCGTAGAGGTCGAGCATCTGGAACTCGGGCGCGTGCAGCTCGTCGGGCTTCTCGGGCCGGAAGCATGCGCCGATCTCGAAGACGCGCGGGTGATGCTCCAGGTTCACGCGCAGGGCCGGGCCGATCATCGCCCGCAGGAACCGCCCGCCGTCGTGGTCCACGGGCAGACGGCGCCCTGGACCGAGGTCGGCTCGGCGCATGGTCGGGGTAGTCACCTCGACGAAAGCCTCGGCGCGAAGGGTGTCCCGGAGGGTGAACAGCAGGTCGGACTTCATGACGACGGGGTTGAGCACGGAGGCTCCTCAAGGCCGTTGTTTCCGGGCAGAGTTCGCGGGAAGCCGGGCCCCACGGTGATCTGGGACTCGGGCCCTCGGCGAGGCCACAACGTAGCCGCGCCCCGGCGAACAGCAGAAGCCCTCCCACCCCTCCGGCCGCGGCCAACGGGCCCGAAACGGGGCCCATCCAGGAACCAACTTCGGCATAAGAGCAGCTCAGAAGCGGTGTGCGCGCAACAGTGACGCAACGGTTCCGTGCAACCGGCGCAACGGCCAGAGCTGTTGCGGCCCTCCTCGGCCGAGTTCTAGCGTGACTGGCCAAGCGCCCGGCGTGACCGCCACGCAACGCTCCTCCACAGGTGGAGGGGGCGTGCTGAGGCGAGGCCCTCTTCACCGGCGTGCGCCCACGCCACGGCGTGCCGAGCCGACGGTTCAGCACCTCACCGGACCCGCGGCCCGGCAGTTCCACAGCCCGATCACCCGGACTCGCGGATCACCCGCGACCGAGCAGGGAGAACTCGATGACCGCTACGGCTGGAATGACCCCGGACACCGACCTGAAGGCCGGCATGCGCCCCGACGCGGCGGACCTGAAGCTCGGGATGCGCCCCGACGCCGAGCTGAAGGCCGGCATGCGTCCGGACGCCTCCACCCTGAAGGTCGGCATGCGCCCCGACGCCACCGTGCTGAAGGTCGGCATGCGCCCCGACGCCGCCGACCTGAAGGCCGGCATGCGCCCGGACAGCGCCCTCGTCGCCGCCTGACCGGCGGCTGATCCACCCCTTCGTCGTACTCCGGCGCGCCCGCCCAACGGCAGGCCGCCCGTGCGGTCCGCCCTGCGGGGGCGCGCCGGAGTACGGCCCCGCTCTCATCCGCACCGCGTCGACTGGAGAACCTGATGGGCAGCCCCGCCGCCGGCAGGACCCGCAACGGCACCGGAGCCTCCGGCCCGGTGCGCAAGGCCCTCGGCCAGCAGCTCATCGCCGACCTGGAGAAGCTCTGCGGGCGGCCGCCCATCGGCCTGTGGGACGTCGCCTGGGACCTCATGGCCATCGCCGCCGCGGCGATCGCCGGCCACCTCGTCGGTCACGTCGCCGGCCCCCTGCTCGCGGTCTGCTACATCGGGGTGCGCCAGCGCCACCTGTCCAACCTCGGCCACGAGTGCGTGCACTCCAAGCTCATGGCCACCCGCCGCGCCAACCGGATCGTCGGCTACCTTCTGACCGGCCTGCTCGGCGAAGGGTTCGAGCCCTACCGCAGCAGCCACTACGTCCACCACGCCAAACTCGGCTCCGACGACGACCCGATGTTCCAGTCCTACCGCGCCGGCAACATCCGCGCCGCGGGCCGGGCACCGAGCCGCCGTGCCTTCGTCCTGCGGGTCATCGTGCGCAACGCCCTGTGGCGGCTGCCGAAAACCGCGGTGCTGACCCTGCTCACCCGCGCGCCGGGGGAAACCTGGCGGGCCCTCGCCGCCCGGGCCGTGCTGTGGGCGGGCGTCGTCGCCGCGCTGTGGCCCGTGGGCGGCGCGCCCTACCTGCTGCTCTACTGGCTGCTCCCCCTCGTCCTGATACGGCCCGTCGTCACCTGGATCACCGATCTCGGCAACCACGCCGGGCTGATCGAGAACGGCGACATCCTCCTGCAGACCCGCGGCTGGACCTCCCACTGGCTCACCCGGCACCTGCTCGGCGGTCACCTCGACGACATGTTCCACCCCATCCACCACTGGTGCCCGCAGATCCCCTGGCGGCGCCTGCCCGAGGCCCGCGCCCTGGCCGCCGAGCACCTGCCGCGCTTCGGCGAAGTGCCGTGGTGCTCCGGCTACTTCTTCCGGCGCCGCGCCACCCCCGACCAACCGTGCGTGATCGAGGACATCATCACCCGGCTCGCCGCCCCCGCCGCCTGCACCCCGGCCCGGCACGCCTCGGCCGCCTGACCTGATCCCCGCCCGACCTCCGAACCCCGTACGGCACCACCCCGCCCCGGCCGCGCATCTCGCGCGCCGGAGGCGAGGGCGCGCCGTCGCCCGCCGCCGAGGAGGCGGCCCACCATGCCCCAACCCGCGCCCGCCTCGCCGGCCTTGAACAGCTTCGACGAGTTCACCCGGCTCGACGAGGTCGTCCTCGGCCGCGCCGAGCACTACGACGCCCACCACACCGACACCTCGTGGCGGCTGTTCTTCTACGACAACGTCGCCCCCGTCCTCGGCCGGCACACCAGCCCGACGGGGGAGGAGCTCCTGCCGATCCCCGCGCAGCTGGTCGACGAGCTCAACGAGGACATCGCCGGCCTGGCCGACGCCCTGACCGGATGCGGGGTGAAGGTCCTGCGGCCCGCCGCCCCGGGCAAGGACGTCGACATCCGCTCCCCGCACTGGGATGCCCGGGCCACCCCGCCGCTCAACGTCCGCGACCAGACCATCATCCTCGGCAACACCATCGTGGAGACCGCGCCTCATGTCCGGGCCCGGATCTTCGAGAACGACCTGCTCAAGCCCGCGTTCTACCGCTACTACCGGGACGGGGCGAACTGGGTGAGCATGCCGCGCCCGGCCCTGGCCCGCGGCTCCCTGGACACTTCCTACTTCACCAGCCAGGACCTGGACGTCAGCCGCGCCATGGACGGCGAGAGTGCCGGCGCGATCGAGGGCCTGGGCCTGGAGATGGTCTTCGACGGCGCGCAGTGCATGCGCCTGGGCCGCGATGTCCTGGTCAACGTCGCCAACCACAACCACGAGCTCGCCTTGCGCTGGCTACGGGACAACCTCCCCGGCCTGCGGTTCCACCGCCTGAACGCCATGGCCGACAACCACATCGACAGCGTCCTGGTCCCGCTGCGCCCCGGCCTGATGCTGCTGCGCTCCCCGGACTACCTGAAGTACCTGCCCAGGGCCATGCAGTCCTGGGACGTGATCTACGCCCCCGACACCGACGACAGCAACTTCCCCGACTACAGCGACCTCGGCTTCGTCATCCCCGTCGGCAGCCGGTACATGGACATCAACCTGCTGTCCATCGACGAGAACACAGTCGTCGTCAACTCCCTCTACCCGGAGCTGATCGAGGTCCTGGAGCGCCGCGGATTCACCGTCGTCCCCGTCCGCCACCGCCACCGGCGCCTGTTCGGCGGCGGCTTCCACTGCTTCACCCTCGACACCGTCCGCCGTGGCGGACTCGAGGACTACCTCAGCTGACCCCCGCACCCCCTCCACCGCGCCCCCGAACACGGCAGTACGCCCCGACGTCAGGAGACCCTTGATGGAGATCGTCTACCCCTGGCCGCCCGACCACGCCTTCTGGACCGGCACCTTCCCCGACCAGACCACCGGGCGGACCACGCCCTTCCTGTTCAAGGGCATCATCCCCGCCACCGCGGCCGGGCCGGACGACGTCCTGGCCGGATTCGAGGCCATCCGCCGGGCCCACACCGCCGACATCGGCATCAAGGCGCACGCCCGCGTCTACGTCGGCGAGGACCGCCGCGACGACCTCCTGCCCCAGGCCCTGACCGCCCCGGCCTGGGACGGCGGCGTAGACGCCTTCGTGCCGTGGATGCAGGACCTCGCCGGCGCCGAACGTTTCTCCCTGGTCATCAACAACCTGGAGACCGTCAGCCCCGCCCTCGCCGCCGGCCTCGGGACCTTTCTGAAGTCCCTCATCGACGGGTGGGGCCTGCCGCTGGGCGGCGCCGAACAGGTCGCCTTCGCCGGGAACTACGCGGGCACCGCCTTCGGGATCCACGAGGGCTACGAGGACGCCTTCCTCGTCCACCTCGGCCCGAACGCCAAGAACTTCTACTGCTGGCCCGCCGAGCAGTACGAGAAGCTCACCGGCGGCAAGGAGCCCACCTACGGCGACTACCGGGTGCTGCTGGAGGAGGCCGAGCACTTCCTGCTGGAGCCGGGCGACGCCCTCTTCCTGCCCCGCCGCGTCTTCCACGTCGGCACCCAGGACACCTTCTCCGTCTCGGTGGCCATGCCGCTGTACACCTACCCGTACGCACAGCTCCTGCAGAGCCGCATCATCCCGGACGTCCTCGCCGACCTGGCCGGCGACGGGCCCGACGACCCGCTCAACGAACCCTCCGCGATGGCGGACACCACCGCTGGGCCGGGCGCCGTCGCCGACCGTCTGGCCGGTGTCGGCCGCGAACTCCTCACCGTCGCCGCCGACCGCGTCCGCGGCGCAGCCCGCGAGCACACCGAGCAGCGATGGGCCACGCTGCTGAGCAACGGCGGCTGGGAGCTCGTCGAGGGCGACCTCTCCCGCCAGGAAGCCGCGGACGCCTTCGACCCCGAGCAGGTCATCCCGGGCGCCGGCATCCGCCTGATCGCCCCCTATCAGGTGACCATCCTCCTCGACGGCGGCTCCCAGGAGGTCCTGCTGCGCGGCCACCAGCCGGGGGTCGCCCTCGGTAGCGCGGGCCTGGATCGGGACACCGTCACCGCCCTCAACCGCGGCGACACCCTCGTCCTGCCCGACAGCGCCGAGCTCCTGACGGCCGTTCGCGCCCTGGGCGCCACGGGCGGCCTGCACCTGACCCCCCGCCCCTCCGACACCAAGGACGTCGACGCATGACCCCCGACAACAGCCTCGTCCACGCCTACCTGAGGACCCACCCCGAGACCCAGAGCGCCGTCAACGGCACACTGCTGAGCAACTTCACCTCCGGCACCGCCCTGGTCACCAAGCACCTGGCCCCCCTGGTCGAGTGGGTGTATGCGCGGATCGCTGAGAAGGTCGGCGCCGCCGACCTCAACGAGCGCCAGGCCCGCATGTACATCGAGGAACTCTCGGTGTTCGCCCGCTACAACGCGCAGTTCCTCAAGACGGCTGCCACCGCCGTTGAGGGCTACTGCCCCGAGCTCGCCCACGAGCTGCGCCGCAACCACCTGGAGGAGGGCGGCGAGCGCGGCAAGGTGCCCGCGCACTACGTCCTGTACACCAATGCGCTCCTCTCCGACCTCGGCCTGCTCGTCAACGGCCATGTGCCCGCACCGGAGACGGAGACGCTGGTCAACCTCCACCAGTGGATGGTCGGCTCGCACATGCCCAGCCACATCGCCGGCGCCTACTACGCCACCGAGGCCGTGGCGATCGCCGAGACCGAGATCCTCCGCGACATCACCAACCGCTACGGCGAGCTGACCGGCGCCGGCAGCGGCGGCGAACTCAAGGCCCTGAAGTACTACTACGACCTCCACCTCGACGACGGGCACGAGGCCGCCCAGGTCGGCGGCATGAGCGTCGAGGCCGCCCACATCGAGGGCCTCGCCAGGTTCATCAAGGAGAGTGAACTCTTCCGCATCGACCTGCCCCAGGCCCTCGACGGATGGCTGACGATCATGGAGGGAATGACACACTGGTGGGCTCAACTGGCCCACCGCGCATCGGAGATGAACTGATGAACGCCACCCCCGGCATCGTCGCCGCCGCCCAGGGGCGCACCGGCGGATGCCTGTGCGCAAAGATCCGCTTCACCGTCACGGGCGAGGCCGTCTACCCGCACACCTGCAGCTGCAAGCACTGCAAGAAGCTGGGCGGCGGCCCGATGATGTGGTGGGCCGGCTTCGCCCCGGAGAACGTCACCTGGACGAACGGCGTCGAGCCGACCTGGTACACCACGTTCGAGGGCGAGGCCCAGCGCGGCTTTTGCCCGGACTGTGGCAGCCGCCTCGCGGCGATCGACAGCGACGTTCCCGAGCTCGGCATCGTCGTCACGGCCCTGGACGACACCAGCGGCGCCGATCTCGTCCCCGTCAACCAGTCCTTCCGCGACGACGCCGTGGCATGGCTGGACCAGGTCCCCGACACCACCGAGAAGAGCCCCGTCGGCTGACACCCGCGCCTCCGGAGGCCGGCAGCCCTGATTCTGCCGGCCCCCGGACTCCGCACCCTCCTGGGACCGTCTGCGCCGCGTCCGGCTCACCTCCGATCCGTCCCGCACCCCGCCCAGGAGACCCCTCGTGCTCACCCCGCACGCAACCAGCGAGTACGGCGCCCTGCGCCACGTCGCCATGCGCTACGCGAGCGACCTCACCCCCGATCTCGACGGCCCCGACATCCACCCCGTTCTGACCCGCCAGAAGACCACCAGTTCCTGGCAGGCGTACGACCCGGCCACCGTCCGCACCCAGCAAGACACCCTCATTGGCCTGCTCCGCGGACGCAGCATCGAGGTGACCCTTCTCGATGCCGCTCCGGGCTCCCCGGTCCAGCACTACCCCCGCGACATCGCCTTCGTCATCGACCACGTCCTGGTCATGGCCCGCCTGAACGCCACGCACCGCCGCCCCGAGGCTGACGCGCTCGCCCCGCTGCTGGCCGGCGCCCCGCACGTCGCCCACCTGGACGAGGGCACCATCGAAGGTGGCGACGTCGCCCTGCATACCGGAACCGTCCTGGTCGGCCTGGGCGAAGAGACCTCACCCACCGGCGTGGAGGCTCTGCGGCGGGCGCTGGCCCACCACGGTGTCGACCGCGAGGTCCGCCCGGTCCACTTCGCCACCCACGGCATCGTCCACCTGGACGACCATTTCGCCATCGTCGCGCCCGGCACCGCCCTCATCCACCGCGACGTCTTCCCGCCCGCCGAACTGTGCTGGTTCGAGCAGCACTTCGACCTCATCGACGTCACCGGCGCAGAGGCGCGTGCCGTCCAGACCAACGTCCTGACGATCGCCCCGGACACCGTGATCGTCGCTGCCGGCAGCGACCGCATCAGGGAGCAGCTCACCGCCCGCGGACTCGAGGTCCTCACCGTCGATTACCGCGAGGTCACCCGGATCCCCGGCTCCCTGCGCTGCACCACCCTGCCGCTGACCCGCGCCTGATCCACCCCCATACCCGCCCCGCACCCGGCCGCCGGCCCACACAGTGCGGTCCTTCGCCGTCGCCCGACTCCTGGAGCTGTCGTGCCCGACCCGCTGCTACCCGTGCTCCTCGCCGTCCCGGTCGTGCTCCTCGCCTGCCAGGCCGGCGGGCGAGCCGTCAGGCTGCTCGGCCAGCCGCCGGTCATTGGCGAAATCCTGGCCGGGATCCTGCTCGGCCCTTCGCTCCTCGGCTGGCTCGCCCCCACCGCCCAGCAGCACCTCCTGCCCCCCTCGGTCCTGCCGGTCACCTCCGCGTTGGGCACCCTCGGCCTGATGGCATTCCTGTTCCTGATCGGACTGGAACTCGACCTGCGCAGCCTGCGCACCACCCGTGGTGCCGTCGCCGCAGTCAGCCTCACCGGTCTTCTGCTCCCCATGGCCCTCGGCGCCGCCCTGGCCGCCGCCCTCTACTCGACCTTCGCCCCCGACGGCGTCGACCGGCTGCCGTTCACCCTGTTCGTCGCCGTCGCCCTGAGCATCACCGCCTTCCCGGTCCTCGCCCGGATCCTCGCCGACCGCGGCCTGGAGACCACACCCCTGGGCGCCTTCGCCCTGGCCTGCGCCGCCACCGACGACGCCCTCGCCTGGTGCCTGCTCACCGCCGCCGTCGCCCTGACCACCTCAGGCACCGCCCTGTCGGCCCTCACCACCCTCGCCCTCACCGCCGCCTTCGCCGCCGCCCTCGCCCTCACACGCCCCCTGCTGCGCACCCTGCTCAAGCGCGCCGGCCGCACCGGCGACGAGCTCGTCCTGGCCCTGCTGTTCGCCGGGCTGTGCCTCAGCGCCTACACCACCGACCAGATCGGCGTGCACCCCGCCTTCGGCGCGTTCCTGTTCGGCACCGCCGCCCCCCGCGGCCTCCCCGCCGTCGAGCGCGGCGCCGCGCGCATCCGCGCCGTCGTCCTGCCGCTCCTCCTGCCGCTGTTCTTCGTCGGCGCCGGCCTGCACACCGACTTCTCCCACCTGCCCGCAGGACAGTGGGGCTGGGGCGCGGCCATTCTCGTCGTCGCCGTCGTCGGCAAGTGGGGCGGCGCGGCCGGCGCGGCCCGGCTCACCGGCTCCGACTGGCGCTGGTCAACCGCCGTCGGCACGCTCATGAACTGCCGTGGCCTGACCGAACTCGTCGTCCTCGGTATCGGCCTGCAGACCGGCGTCATCACTGAGGCCCTGTTCACCCTCCTGGTGATCATGACCGTCATCACCACCGCGGCAACCGCCCCCATCCTCCGATGCGTGGCCGGCGACGACCCGAGAATGACCCCGCCGACGCCCCACGACAACCCTGACCGCGCCCCGGCCCGGGAGACGACCCGATGACCCGCCCGAACTCGGTCCTGGACGCGGTCCTCACCCGCCGCAGCGCTCCCCGTCTGACCGAGCCCGCCCCCGGCTCCGCCGACCTGGAGTGCCTCGTCCAGGCCGCGGCCACCGCCCCCGACCACGGGCGGCTGCGCCCCTGGCGGCTGGTCGCGGTGAGCGGCGACGAGCGGGCCCGGCTCGGCGATGCGCTCGCCGAGGCCGCCGACGCCCCGGAGCAGGCCCGCCGCGTCGCCGCCAAGCCCTTGCGCGCGCCCCTGCTCCTGGCGATCGTGCACCGGCCCGTGCCGGACCACCCGAAGGTCCCCGAGTGGGAGCAGCTGGCCGCCACCGCCGGCATGGTCACCACGCTGTCGCTGCTCCTGCACAGTCACGGCTTCGCGTCGATCTGGCGCACCGGACCCACCGTCCAGGTACCCCAGGTCCGCAAGTACCTCGGCGTCGAGGACGACGAACAGCTCCTGGGCTGGCTGTACGTCGGCACCCGGGAGGGCGAGGACGCCGCCGACCGGCGGCCTCTCGACATCCCCGCCAGGATCACCTGGCACACGACCGGCATCTGAGCCCACCACCCGGCACGCGACGCGCCCGGCAGCGAGCCGGGCGCGTCGCTGTACCCCGCTGCGATAGGCGGACCATGCGCGACATCCAGCACATCGAGACCCCCGGACACACCCTGAGCGTCCGCGTCGATCCCGGGAGCGAGTGGGAGGGCCGCCCCGCCCTGTGGCCGAGCGTGGGAGAGTACCCGATCTACGACCCGTTCCTCTACACGACCATGACCACCGACGACGAGCGCAACCGTCGCTTCCGCGCGGCCCTGGCCCGCCTGGCGCGGGACCGGCGGATCCTGGACATCGGGACGGGACAGGACCTGCTCTGGGCACGCGAAGGCGTGCAGGCCGGAGCTCGGCATGCCGTAGCCATCGAGGTCATCGAGGACGCCTTCCACAAGGCTGCCGCCAACCTGTCGACCCTCGCCTTCCCGGACCGGATCACGCTGCTGCTCGGCGAGTCGACCAGTCTCCGTTTCGCCCCCCGCGCCGATGTCTGCGTCGCCGAAATCATCGGTTCGCTCGCCGGCGCCGAAGGCGCGGCCGCCGTCCTGGCTGACGCCCGCATCCGTCTCATGGAACCTGGCGGCATTGCCGTACCCCACCGCGCGGTCACCCTGGCCGCCGCGGTCCGCCTGTCCGACCTGCTCCCCGACCAGCCCGTCGCGTTCGCCGAGGCCGCGCTTCCGTACCTGCGCAGCATCTTCGACTGGCACGGCGGCCTCTTCGACGTGCGGCTCCGGGTCGAGAACCCGCCCGTCGACGCGCTGCTCTCCGAGGGCGCTCCCGCCGAGGTGCTCGACTTCAACGGTGACCTTCAGACACAGCAGAGCACGACCACGCGCTTGGTCATCACGCGGCCGGGCCTCGTAGACGGCGTGCTCACCTGGCTCAACCTCTGGTGCCTGCCGGACGAAGAGCCGCTCGACGCGCTGCGCATGCAGACGAACTGGGCCACCATCTACCTGCCACTCTTCGACCGCCCCTGGCCGGTCGAGCCAGGAAACGTCCTGGAGCTCACCTTCGCGGCCAACCTAAGCGACGACCGGGTGCACCCGGACTATCAGCTCCGGGCCGTCCTACACACAGCCGACGGGCAACAGCACCGCGGCTCTCTCGTCTCCCCGCACCACGGCGGTGCCTTCCGGTCCCACGCGATCTACTGGCATCTCTTTCCCACGGGCTGACCGGTACCGGGCCGGGCGCCCCAGGCCCATCGCGGACTCCTCCGCAGGCTGCCTGGGACGCGACGGCGGTTGGGATGGTCAGAAGTCCCGTAGCGACTCGCCCGCGTTCAGGTGGTCCAGGCGCTCGGAGAGCCGTCGGCTCATCAGGTGCTGTGACGCCTGGGAGGCACGCTTCGCGGCCGCCGTGTGCTCCGCCGAGGCACCGCGCAGTCGCGCCAGCTCGGCTTCAGTGATCAGTAGTTCCACTGTGTCGCGCGTGCGGTTCGAAGGAAGGGCCGACGCCTCCTTCAGCGCCTGAGCGCCCTGTTCGGCCAGGCCAGCGACGGCGAACGCCCACGCCGCCTGTCCTTCCAGCTCACGCAGGTCGAACCACTCCAACCAGGTCGGACCGGAGTTCCTCTGCGCGCGGACGAAGAACTCGCGGGCCCGCCTCACCGCCGCCACGACCTGATCCGCCTGGCCATTCAGGGCCCATGCCCGGGCTTCGGTCACGCAGGCGTAGGCCCTGACCAGAGGAGGCGAGCCTTTGGCCGCCAGCACAGCACTGCGCGCGTGCGCGAGCACGTCGGCCTGCCCTCCCTGCGTTGCCGCCAGCCGGGCCTGGTGAATGTGGACCCGGGTGATGCGGGCGCGGTCGCCGATCGCCTGGGCCAGCCGCATCGCCTGAAGGTCATAGCGCTGGGCGAGACCGGGAAGCTGGTCGTCGTAGGCCATCGACGCCATCGCGAGGACGGCATCCACCACGCTGCCGTACAGCCGACGCCCGGTCCGCGCGGAGAAGCCCCCGTTCAGCATCGGCGTGGCGTGCGTGTCCATCATCGACGCGAACACGGAGCGGAACTTGCCTCCACCGTGCTGAGAGTCGAGCTTGCCGTACAGCTGCGTCTGCTCGTCGAGAAGGTCGATGTCCGCCGCGCTCACCTTGTGCTGCCCGAGCCCACCGAGCACAGAGTCGGCCGGCATGACGAGCGCCTCCCTCGAGGCGGGACCGAACACGCTCGGAGAGAACGCGCTCTTGACGACGCTCCGCCGCCGCATCGCGTCCAAGGCCCACAACTTCGAGAGCATCCGTACGGCGTGCGGCACATCCAGGTACTCCAGCGACTGCGCAGCGACCAAGCCGGTGTCCGACGGCCAGCCCAAGCTCTCCGGCGTCACCACCCGGTTAAGCGCCTTAGACAGCACATGACACGCGGCGGCCGCGAGGTCGTCGCTGGGGGTCGCCCCCTTGCACCACCGCGAGACGGTACTCGTGACCACCGTGTACGGCAGGTGGGTAGCCTCGCAGCGCGCGGCGATCCGGCGGGCGAAGCCGCTGATGGACCACTCCAAGGTCTCCAGGTGTTTGAATAAGACCTCGTTGCGCTCAGCCTTCGCTGGTCTCGGTCTCGTCATCGTGCCGTCCATCGAGGCGAAGTTGGCAACGAGGACGACACCCTCCCAAGCAGAAGCGCGGTTGTGGACGTGGGCTCCCGCAATGAGGTGGCCGGGGTAAATGGGAGACCTCTGGGGTTCGCCTTGGCCGCCAAGACGAACGGGATGATCAGAACGCCCATCAGGATCACAGTGAGGCTGCCGCCGAGGTCGCGAAGCGCCGACCCGAGCGGGCCCTCGTGCCAGGATCGTCCGATATGGGACAAGATGTCATCTCCTTGGTGGGATGGCGGCTGGCAGGACTGATGGGAGTGCGTTCGAGGCTGGCCGTCACGGCCTGCCGGACCTCGGTCGCGCAATCAGGCGGGGCTTCGGTCAAGGAGTTCGCAGACGAGCACTGCGAGACGGGCGGTGCACCACAGCGGGCTCGACGCGACGCCGGTCGTGTCGAGAACGAGAGCAGCCGCGGAAGGTCTGGGTGTGCTCGGCGTTACGGCCCTGGCGCACACGGACGGCGTCAAGCTGGTTGCTGACGCGTTTGACCGAGTGCGCGGCGGACTGGGTCGCGCCGGCGATCAGTTTGCGGGCGAGGTCGCAGCGCTGGGGTCCGGCGGTGGTCATGCGCTGCCCCGATCGTCCGGGGCCGTCTCCGGCGCGTGGACGCGGCAGGCGATAAGGGTGCTCAGCCCGGCCCTTTGCTCGGCGGCGAGTTCGAGGCGGGCGACTCGCTCACCCTCTCGTCCTGTCCCGGAACCCCGGATGACCCAGCCCCTGTCGGTGAGCCGACGCAGTAGGGCGGCGATGGGGTCGGCATCCAGGGGGTGGCGAGCCAGGGCCTCGGCGCGGACGGCGGGCAGGCCCTGCCGGGCGGCGAAGTCTGAGGCCCACAGGGTGATCAACCGCATGATGTCGTCGGGTTGGTCGGGCAGGGTGTGGACACAGCCGAGGAAGAGGCAAGGGCCTTCGCCCCAGCCGAGGCCGGGGTCGCGCTGGGGGATCAGGCAGGCCAGCAGCTTCCCGTCCTCGAACAGCCCGGCCGGCTTCGTCTGCGGGTTTCGGAAGTGGGCCGGGACGTCGGCTTGAGCGGGCACCGGGAGACCGCGCATGGCGAGCTGGCGCTGGCGGTCCTGGACAAGGGCGGCGGCCTCCTCGCGCTCGGCGTCCGTGCGTAACGTGCGCATCTCGTACACGGCGGCCAAGGGCGGCGTGGTGAAGGGTGCCGCAGTTGGCCGGCCCTGGTGGGTCGTGGAGGCCGGGTGCCGGTTCACTGGCCCGCTCCCACGCGCGTCGGCTCGGCCGTCAGCAGGTTCCATCCGTGCGCCAGGATGACCAGCTGGGTGGTGTCCTTGGCGCTCGTGTCGACGAGTAGCTGGTCGAGCGCGGCGCGCAGGTCGGCGGGGGCGAGCTTGGCGACGAGGGCGACGTCGCGGGGGTCGCTGTGCTCGGCGACGGCTCGCAGCAGCAGCAGGTCCTCGGGACTGAACTGCGGCGCCGGCCGGTCGGGCGCGGGAACGGCCACCTGCTGGGTGGCGAACAGGCGGTGCACCATCACCGGGGGCTTGCAGCGCGGCGGGCAGTGAAGGCTCTCGCGGATGTCGCGCATGTACTGGCGGACGGTTTCGGCCGACAGCCCGGTCTGTGCGCCGATCTCCTTCGGCGCAAGGCCGCCTGCCAGGTGCTGGGCGACGCGCAGCAGGGTCGGCGTCAGCGGAGTGATGGGTGCGCTAGTCGTTTTGGACGGGGTCACGATGTCTCTTTCTCGGCTGGGGTGGACGGTCACCGGGGGAGGTGCCGCCGGTCCCCGCGGGGGACGGGGGCCGGCGGCACGGACCCGTGCGCGGCGGTGCGGATTCACGGGGTGCCGCGCACGGGGGTCTAGGCGGCGGTCGGGCCAGGGCGGGCCCAAGCGGCCTCGGCTGCCAGGCGTTCGGACCACTGAATGTGGTCCTCGTCGAAGGCGGCGTCCGCCAGGCGTATTCGCTGTACTTCGCCGGTGCCGGCCGGTGGGTAGGTGTGCTGGATGTCGCGCCAGAAGCGCTGGAGGACGTACTCGCCGTCGAGGGCGTGCGCGCCGTGCAGTTCCATGGCGTCCTGGGCGGACTGCGCGGCCCACTGGTGGCCGAGGTACTTGGAGTTGATCAGGTCGGCGTCGCAGGGCAGGCCCTGGTCGAGAAGGTGCACCGCCTGGTAGGCGAGTATCCGGCCGGCACGAAGGCGGGCCTCCATGGCGCCGATGCGGTCCCGAAGAACGGGCAGGTCGGACAGGGCGCCCCGGTAGCGGGGGCGGGCCTTGAGCCGCGTGGTGGTGGTGTTCACGACGGCCTCGTGGATGCCGAGGCTGACGGCGGCCAGGTTGGAACGGCCGTACAGGATGCTGCTGCTCTGGGCCACGGCCAGGCCCTGGCCGACTTCGCCCACCACGGCGTCCTCGGGAACGCGAACGTGGTCGAGGTCGAGGCGGCCGGCGGAGAAGCCGTGCAGGCCGAGAGCGGCCTGGTGGCCGGGGATAAACAGGCCGGGGCGGTCGGCTTCGACCATGAACGCGGTCAGCGCCTGGGAGGTGCTCACGCCGGGCCCTGCGGTGCGGGCGACGACGAGGTGGGCGCCGGCGAGGTGGCTGTTGCCGATGTGGATCTTGCTGCCTGTGATCACCCACTCGTGGCCGGCGCGTTCGGCGGTGGTCGCCATGCCGCCGATGTGTCCGCCAGCGAGCGGTTCCGTCACGGCGATCGACAGCAGCAGGGAACCGTCCGCGACCCGGGGCAGCCAGCGGCCCTTCTGCTCGTAGGTGGCGAAGTGGAGAAGGGCGCCGACGGGGATCAGGGTCGCCTGCAGTATGGCCGCGGCAGCCGCCGAGACCCGCGCGATGCGGTGGATCAGGATGGTCCTGGCCACGTGGCCGGCGTCCAGCCCGCCGAAGGCGGCCGGGACGGTGACGGCGAACCAGCCCCGCGCGGCCATCAGGTCGGCGGCCTTGCGCTCCACTTTGCCCGGGGCGGCCTCCATCCGTGCAGCGCGCGGCGCGATGTGTTCGGTCGCGAAGGCGTCCGCATCCTGCCACAGCAGGTCGTGGCGGGCGGTGAGGTAGGGACGCAGCGAAGGTGGCGGTGCGGTGGGTGCGGCGGACATGGTCTCCCTCTCCCTGGGTGAAGGTCGCAACGCGGAGCGGGTGGGGGGAACGGCTTAGCGGGCGGGGGCGCGGGCGATGTGGTCCATCACCTGCGCACTGGCGTTGATGACGATGTCCCGCAGACGGCGGGCTTCGGCCAGGGGCCGCTTCTCGGGGTCGATGACGCACACCGTGCCCAGTACGGTGCCGCTGGCGTGGATGAGCGGGGCGCCGAAGTAGGACCGGATCCCGACGGCGTCGACCACCGCGTTGCCGCTGAAGCGCGGGCTGGCGTGCACGTCGTGCAGCGGCAGGGCCTTCCGGCGCGCCATGACTTCCGGGCACCAGCCGTGGTCGCGGCTCATGGTGCGCCCGACGATCACGAACCCGCTGTCCGCCGGAGGCTGGTGCAGCCCGACGAAGGTCTGCTGCTCCAGGAAGAGGTTGACGAACCCGTAGAGGAACCCGGCCTGTGTGGCCATGTCCCGGGCCAGATCGTCGAAGTCCTCGTCGGCCGTGGTGGGAACGCCCAGGCGGTGCAGCAGTTCGTAGCGCTGCGCCAGCTCCGGCGCCTGCTGGGCCGACTGGCTGGGGAGGGCGGTGTCCGGCGGGGTGAAGGGGCCGCGTGCGGCCTCCCGCATGTCGCGTCGCGGAAGAGACTGCGCGGGCGGTGCAGCCTGCGGCGTGCGGTAGGGGTGCTGAGACATCAGGCTTCCTGGAGGGTGGTGGGTGCGGAGTAACCGCGCCCGGCGGAGGTGCGGGTCTCGGCGTGGCCGACGAGGGTGAGCAGGACGCCGGCGACGTGGTTGCGGTCGCGGGCGTCGCAGGCGACCACCGGTACGGATGCGGGGAGTTCGAGGGCGGTGCGGACCTGCTCGGGGTGGTAGCGGTGTGCGCCGTCGAAGTGGTTGACGGCGACGACGAAGGGCAGGCCGATGTCCTCGAAGAAGCTGACGGGGGTGAAGCTGCTCTCCAGACGGCGGGTGTCGACCAGGACGACCGCCCCGACGGCGCCGCGGGCCAGGTCGTACCAGAGGTCGACGAATCGGTCCTGGCCCGGCGTGCCGAACAGGAAGAGCTCCAGGGGCATGGGCGCGTCGGGCAGGCTCAGGCGGCCGAAGTCGAAGGCGACCGTGGTGGTCCGCTTGGCCTCCAGGCCGGCCAGGCTGTCCACGTCCGCGCCGGCCTCGGTCAGGTACTCCTCGGTGCTCAGCGGCGTGATCTCGCTGACGGCGCCCACGGCGGTGGTCTTGCCCGCGCCGAAGCCCCCGGCGATCAGGATTTTCAGCACGATCGGCGCGGTGCCGGCGGGCGGGCGCGGTGAAGGATGCAGGAGCACGCGGGAGTCATCCGGCCTGGGGGTAGCGGGTGGCATTGGGGAACTTCCTCTTCAGGCCGGCGGAAACGGCCGCCAGCAGCTGGGTGGAGGGGCCCGCATCCGAGTCCGAGCCGGATGCGGCATAGGGGGCGGTGACGGGGACGACCAGGGCGTCGGCGTCCAGCAGGTCGGAGACGAGGATCTTGACGACGGTGACCGGCCGGCCGAGGCGGCCCGCCAGTTCGGTCACCGACCGTCGGTGTGCCCGGCACAGTGCGAGGATCTCCGCGCACTCCTCGGCCTGTGCCGGGCCGGCCCGGCCCGACCCCGCTTCCAGCACCGTGTCCAGACCGAGCAGATGCCTCGGCTTGGTGCGCCCACGCGTCAGGGTGTAGGTCCGCACGAACGTCGATTCCTCGGCCGCGCGGCCGTGCCCGGTCACCGGACGTCGCCGCTCGTGCCGACCCGGACGGGGATCTTCATGTAGGGGGCGAACTTCGCCACGAGGCGGCCCATCTCGAAGCCCACGGAGCCTGCGTCAGCGTCCGTGGTGGCGACGACGAGGAGGATCGTCTCCACCTCACCGCGCTCGTTGCCGGGGCGGTTGTCGAAGGCGGCGCTGCACCCGGCGCTCTGGACGAAGTAGAGGCAGTCGTCCCGCTCGATGATGATCTGCCGGGCCGGCCGCTTCTTGTGGCTGGGGCCGGTGATGTTCGAGGCGAGAGAGGCGACGCCGCTGATGGCAGCCGACAGCTCGTCCGCCCAGTCCTTGTCCACGTCGCTGTCCAGCAGACGCAGCCCGTCCCGTGACAGCAGGACGGCGTGCGTGACGCCCGGGGTGTCGCCGGCGAACTGACGCAGCAGCCAGGCCATGTTGTCCCGCTGGCCGCTCGGGCTGTTCTCGGGCGCGGACACGCCGGTCACGGTGCCGGTCTCGTGGTGGGTGCTCATAGGGATCGCTCCAGAAGGGGGGAAGGGCCCGACGCGTGGGAGTGGGCCTGCAGGAATGGGGGCCGTGAATGGTTCAGGGGTTGGGGTGCTCGTCCGGAGCAGGGGGAGAGGGGGTGGTGCCGCCGGCCTGGATGCCGGAACGGAAGGCGGCGGCCAGCCCCGGCGTCGGCGCGGCCACGGGCGCTTGCTCGCGGGGTGGTCGGAACGCGCCGGCCTGACGGGTGCGGGTTGGTAGGGCGGGCGCGCCCCCCGAATGACCTGCCGCAGCGGGGCTTGGCGTGCCAGGGGGACCGGGGCGGGTGGCATGGCCTGGAGAAGGGGCTGCCGGGGCTGCGGTGGTCTGCCGCACCGGCGGAAGGGCGGATCGAGGCTGCCCCGCGGGCATGCCGGCGTCCTCGACGGGGGGAATCGCGACGAGGAGTCGCCCGGGGATGACGACGAGGGCGGTGGTGCCTCCGGTTGCGTTCTCCTGCAGCACGACGGAGAAACCGTGCGATTCGGCGATCTTCGCCGCGACCAGCAGCCCGAGCTGCCCGGCACGCACCTGGCCGCTCACGTCGACTTCGCTCGGCGCCTTCAGGAGGTGGTTCATCTGTGCCCGCGTCTGCGGGTGCATGGGCATGGCCCGGTCCTCGACCTCGACCGCCAGTCCGTTCGCGACCTGCTGTGCACGCACCATCACCTTCGTCGCCGGGTCGGAGCTCTCACAGGCGTTCTCGATCAGCTCTGCCAGCAGGTGAGTGAGGTCCGGACCCACATGGCCGGGGAGGCCGAGCTCGGCGCCTACCGACCCGGCGGCGACGGCCACGCGCGGATACTGCACGACCTCGGAGACCGCCCCGCGCAGCGTGGTGGTGACGGGCACGGGCTGACGTGTGCTGCGCAGGGACTGCCCGCCCAGCACCGCCGTGCTCTCCACCTGACGCCGCATCCGCGTCACGAGGTGATCGATCTCGAAGATCTTGGCCAGCAGCTCCGGGTCGTCGGTCAGCATCTCCAGCCGACTCAGCGCCTGGAGTGCCTTGCCGACCAGGGCGTGCTCGCGCATGGCCAGGCGGCGCAGCACTTCCAGCAGGACGACGGATTGGGACTCGTCGTGGACGCGTATCAGGGAGGCGATGGCCTGCACCTGCAGTGCACCCAGCGCGTTGTTGATGCCGTCGTTCGCGCCGGCCGGTGGCGGCGTCTGTGGGTCCTGCAGCGTGGGGCGCCCACCGCGGCACAGCTCGTCCGCCGACCACTGCACCGACTTCTCGACGGCCGCCGCCGCCTCCGCCACGGTCGCCAGCGCCGCTGCCCGGGCCCCCTCCACGGCCGTCTGCGCTGCCGCCTGGGCTTCCTCTGCTGCCGTCTGCACGGCTTGGGCGAAGGTGCGTGCCTGGCGAGCCGCGATGGCTGCGACCCCACCCAGTCCACAGACCAGACCGGTCAGGAGCCAGCCGGAGCCCACCGCGGAGACCGACCGGAGGGCGAAGGCGGCTACCAGCAATGTGCCAAGGAGTACCAGGGGCACGGCCACGGCGCGGCGGGCACGGTGCAGCGTGATCGCGTCGACCGGAGGCCGCCGTCGGCGGTGGTCGGTAGCGGCCGGCCGTGCCGGGAAGGCGCTGTCAGGCATGAGGATCCTCGTCAGGCGTGGGTGGCGTGCTGCGGCGTCAGGTCGGGGCTGGTCGTGCGCGTGCTGGAGGCGGCCGAGCGCGGCGCTGGCACCGAGACCGGGCCGTGGCGGTGGGCAGGTCCCGCCGTCAGGACCTGAAGGAGCCGGGCGCTCTCGATCAGCCCCATGTGGCTGAACGCCTGCGGGAAGTTCCCGAGCTGGCGCCGCTGGACGGGGTCGTACTCCTCCGCCAGGAGTCCGAGGTCGTTGCGCAGTTCCAAGAGGCCCTCGAACAGGGCACGGGCCTCGTCGATGCGGCCGGTCAGGGCCAGGCCGTCGACGAGCCAGAAGGAGCAGAGGAGGAAGGCGCCCTCATCGCCCTTGAGGCCGTCCACCCCGGTGCGGTCGCCGAGGGTGGGGTACCGGCGCACGAGCCCGTCAGGGGTGGAAAGCTCACGGCGTACCGCGTCCACGGTGCCGACGACGCGCGGGTCGCTGGGCGGCAGGAAACCGACCCGGGGGATCAGCAGCGTCGCGGCGTCCAATTCTTGCGAGCCGTAGGACTGGGTGAACGTGTTGCGCACCGGATCGAAGCCCTTGGCGCAGACCTCGCGGTGGATCGCCGCCCGCAGCTCGACCAGAGGGGCCGAGTCCACGTCGAGCGCGCCGGCCTCGGCCAGGCGGATGGTGCGGTCGACCGCCACCCAGGCCATCACCTTGGAGTGGACGAAGTGCCGGCGTGCCCCGCGAATCTCCCAGATCCCTTCGTCGGGCTCCTGCCAGCGCTGCGCCAGATGTTCGATGAGCCGCCGGTGCAGGACCGCAGTGTCGGCGCAGTGGGCGACACCGCTCTGGTGCGCGAGGTAGAGGGTCTCGATCACCTCGCCGTACACGTCCAGCTGGAGCTGGTCCGCAGCCTCATTGCCGACCCGCACTGGGGCCGAACCCTCGTACCCAGGAAGCCAGGGAAGCTCCCGCTCCCGCAGATCACGCTCCCCGGTGATCCCGTACATGATCTGCAGGTTCTCCGGATCCCCGGCCACGGCCCGCAGCAGCCATCGCCGCCACGCCTGCGCCTCCTGCCGGTACCCGGTCCCCAGCAGCGCGGCCAAGGTGGTGGAGGCGTCACGCAGCCAGGTGAAGCGGTAGTCCCAGTTCCGGTCGCCGCCGATCTCCTCGGGCAGCGACGTGGTCGGTGCCGCGACGATCCCGCCGCTCGGCCCATATGTCATCGCCTTCAGCGCAATCAAGGACCGGACCACGGCCTCGCGGTAGGGCCCGTCGTAGGCGCACTCCTGTACCCAGTCCTGCCAGAAGGTGAGCGTCTCGGCGAGCGCGGTCTCCGAGTTGGGAACGTCCGGTGCGGCTGCGTGGGACGGGCACCAGCTGAGTACGAACGCCATACTCTGTCCGGCGGTGACGGTGAAGGCGCTGACGACGACGCCGTCCTTCTCGACCTGCGGGACGCAGGTGTCGAGCCATAGAGCGTCCGCGCCGGCCTCCGCGACCATGCGTCCGCCGACCTCGTGGATCCACGGGCTGACGCTGCCGTATCCCGGACGCGGACGCATGGCAGAGACCATCTCCATCTCGCCGGCCAGTCCCTCGATGATCCGGATCACCTGCGGTGCCCCGTCGCGTGGCGGCATGAAATCCAGGACCCGGACCGAACCAGTCGGGGTACACCACAGCGATTCGAGAACGAGCGAGTCACCGCGGTACCGGCGCTCAGCCACTTTCCCGGAGCCGGACCGGCCTGCGGACGAGGCCGGGGCGATCTGCCAGGTGCCGTGTTCCTGTGTGCCAAGCAGGTCGGCGAAGACGGCTGGCGAGTCGAAGCGGGGCAGGCACAGCCAGTCGATCGAACCGTCGTCGCAGACGTGGGCGCTGGTCTGCGTGTCGCCGATCAGGCCGTACTGCTCGATACGCGGAAGGCGTTTCATCGTGTAGATCTCCGTTGAGCCCCGCGAACGGGGTGGGCTTCAAGGCCGTCAGGGGCGGCCGGTGAACTGTCGGTGAGGCGGGGCACCGTCGCGGCGGCGACTCGATCTGCGCCGGTGAGGTTTCCTCGCCGACTTGCGGGGACTGATGGCGCGGTCACCGCGGAGAACCAGCCACGCTGTGGGACCGAGGATCAGGGCGATCAGAACCGCTCCGGTGACGGTCATGCCCGCGGTACGGAGGCAGCCAGGACGAGGCAGGCGAGTGCGAGGGCGAAGACCGCGCCACGCAGGACGTTGATTCGAGGCGTCCACCGACGCCGTTCCCCCTGCTGCTTCGCGCGGTCGCTGCCGCAGGTCTCCACTGTCGCGGTGAGTTCCTGGGTCGCCTTGGCGAGTTGGACCAGGTACACCCTGCTGGGCACATAGCCGTCGGGGACTCCCGCCGAGCCGAGCTGCTGGGCGTGGCGCAGCACCGGTGTCTCCTTCGGCACCATGACGCCGAGTCGGTGGATGTGACCCCGCAGACGCCTCGCGAGGTCTTCCACGTCGGCAGCGGTCTCCGGCAGCGGTGATTCCTCGTCCAGCACGAGCGCCACCGTCTCCGCCGTGGCCACCGTTTGATCGCGTCGCCGGACCGGCTCGTCAGCGACGCGAACCTTCCTGCTGGGCGCGGCGCGTTGACCGTCCGCCTGCCGTGGAGCCAGCGAAAGGCGCATGACACAACTCCTGTTCGGATCAAGCCAAGTTGACTGAGGTCTGCGGTGCGACGGCGTCGGTGCCGTGCAAAGTGAGTGATCTGATCGCTACGTTGAGCGAACCGTGAATCGCCACCGAGGGGTATGCCTGCGCGACTCCCGGGGCCGTCAAAGGCGTCAAAGATCATTTCGGAACCGAGGGGCAGCCCATGGCCCGTGCGCGAAACGAAGCCCTCGCCGCACTTCTGCGCGAAGCTGGCTGGTCCCAGCCACAAGCAGCCGCAGCGGTCGCCCGGGTGGCCGCGGAGAGCGGGGTGCGTGAGCTGGAAGCAATCTCCCGCTCGCACATCGCCATGTGGGTGCAGGGCACACAACCGAGCGGTCAGGCACCTCATATCCTGCGTGAGACGCTGTCCCGTAGACTCGGCCGCCATCTCACCCTGGCCGACCTCGGGCTGGAAGGTGAAGCCACAAGCCAAACCGACAGCGGTTCCGACTGGAGCGTCGACCCTCTGACCATGCTGGCCGAGCTGGGAAGCGACGACCTCGATATGCACCGACGTAAGCTGCTGGCGACCGCCGCGTACTCGGCCGCCGGCCTCGCTTTGCCCACCGCCTCGTGGTGGGCAGTCGCCCCCGCCGCGGCGGCGAAGCGGCCGGCGGTCTCCCCTCGGCCGGTGACCCAGGCCGACATCGATGATGTCCGGGGCTTGACGACTTTCTACTCCGCGCGCGACCAGCAGCGCGGCGGAGCCTCCGGTCGCTCGGCCCTGGCCGGCCACCTTCGCGACGAAGCGGTGCCCCTGCTCGGCAGCGGGTTTCGCACGGAACAGCTCCGCCGCGACACGTACTCGGCTGTGGCGGAGATGACCTACCTCGCCGGCTGGATGGCCTTCGACGCCTCCGAACACCGCACCGCCCAGCGCTACCTCACCCTCGCCACCCGCATCGCGGCCGAAGCCAGCGACGGACCGCTCGGCGGCCACATCCTGCGCGCCCTTGCCCACCAAGCCGTGGACCTCGGACATCCGCGTAGGGCACTCGCTCTGACTGACGCCTCCATGTCCCGCGACCGCTACGGTCAGGCGAGCCCCCGGGAGAAAGCCCTGCTCGCGATCGTCCACGCACGAGCCCTGGCGGCCGACGGTGACCGCCCCGCAACCCTCGCGGCCATCAGCCGCGCGGAACGGGACCTCGCTCGAGCCGACAACAACGAGGCGCCGGGCCGCGTGGGCTTCTTCCAGGAAGCCTCCCTTGCCCACGAGACAGCCTGTGCCCTGCGCGATCTGGGCCAGCCGCTCGACGCGGAGATCCACTTCAAGCGCAGCGTCGCCACCCGCCGCCGCCAGTACGCCCGCACCCACAGCGTGACCCTCGGCTACCTCGGTGCCGTACAGGTGCAACAGGGCCACGTCGACGAGGCGTGCGCGACCTGGAGCCGTGCTCTGGACGCCATGACCGGAGTGCAGTCCGGACGGGCCCGGGACGTCATCGTCCGCATGCGGAGTGACCTGTCTCCCGTGCGCGGCCGCGGCGGCCGTCACATCGCGGAGCTCGACCGCCGCGCCCGGGAGATGCTGCGAGCCATAAGCTGACACCCGATCACGTCGGCGTCCTGCTGCGAGGCGTCCGGCCGTGCCGGTAGTCAGAGGGATGGAGAGGGAAGAACGGTGCCCAGCTACGAGGTCAGCTCGATCGCCACGGTCGTCGGAGGTCATACCCAGGTCCTGGACGACTACCAGGGCGGCGTCCGCTCGATCATCCGGCTCAACGACGAGTACCCGCTGGAGACCCTCCAGGGCATCGAGGAGTTTTCGCACCTCACCGTGGTTTGGCGCTTTCACCGGGCGCGCCCCGAAGACGTGCAGTTGCACGCCCGCAGCCCGCGCGGCGACGCCCGATGGCCGGCGACCGGTACCTTCGTGCACCGCAACCACCGCCGCCCCAACCAGCTCGCGATCAGCTTCCCGCGCCTGCTCGACGTCGACGGCCGAGACCTTCACGTCACCGAACTCGACGCGGTCGACGGCACCCCCGTTCTGGACCTCGCCCCGTACTTCCAGCAGATGGGCCCGCGAGGCCCGATCCGCCAGCCGGCCTGGCCCGGTGAGATGCTCGCCCCGACCTACTGGAGCGACGCCAGCGAGCGCCCGTAGGCGTGTGGAGAGCAGCGGGGCACCCTTCAGGCGGCCACTCGGCTCGTCGAGTACGCACGGCATGAAGACTCCCGGTGTCACAGGAAGTTGGCAGGTCCGGAGGTTTCTCGACGACATGGGTTGTCACGCCGATCGGGAGAGGAGCTCGGCAGACTCCGGGCAACGGAAGACGGCCCACACGCCCTTACCGGTGACCCCTTGGGAGTTTTCTCGCGGCGCTGCCGTCCAGTAGTCGGCCACCGCGTCGACGAGCTTCAGACCGCGGCCACAAGTGGCATGCGGGGCAGGCCGAACGGTCGCCACGGGCGCCTCGTTGGAGTTGTCAGTGACCAGAACACCCAGCGCTCTGCCCGGCTTGAGGGCCAGCGCGATACCGACGTGCTCGCTGTCGTCCGTCGGCCGGGTCCGGCCGTGCAGCACCGCGTTGGTGACCAGCTCGCTGACAGCCAGTACCACCCCGTCGGTGAAGTCCCCCGCCTCGGGGAAGCGCCAGCCGAAGAGCTGCTGCCGGACGAAGGACCGCGCGTCGCGAACCGACGCCGGCGTGCTCTCGACCTCGATTGCCGCACGCTCGATTCCCTGACCGTCGGCCAGCTCCGCCAGGACCGTGTGGTACGGCGAGGACGTCATCGATCCACCTCCCTGTGGGTGACGAATGCCGCGCCTTCCCGCCGCAAGGTGCGGTGGGAGACGGCGGCGAACGCAGGCCCGGCGACCGGGCGTTCCACGCCACCGGCCGACGAGCAGTTCGTCGGGCTTCTGGGAGCAGCAAGGTTCGCCCCACCGGTATCGACGAACAACAGTCACCCTTCGCCGATCAGTCACTTCTTGCTTGCGGGTGACTGATCCGGTCGCCAGGCCGTCGAATCAGTCACTGATCCCGCGGATGGGGGAGTGCCTCACCGATACGCTGCAGGGAGTAGGAGCAGGGCGAGTTGGAGGAGGGGGCCTTGGACCACAAGCCGCACCGTCCGTCCTGTGCGCAGCGGTTACGCGAGGACGCCGCCGACCGTGGAGAGCCGGTCCAGGAAACCGCCCATCGGATCCACGCCCACTGCGGTGTGACGCTGCTCCGCGCGCATCGCCTGGCGCGGGGACTGACCCTGCAGGAGGCCGCCGACGGCCTCAACGATCTCGGAGCGCGGTACGAAGCAGCACCCCGAGCGGACGGTGATCAACTGGGTCACTGGGAAAAGGGCCGGCAGCCCCGCCCGGTCACCGTGGACCTGTTGTGCGAGTTCTACGCGAGCACGGCCCAGGGCCTGGGACTGCGCGGAAGCAGCCAGTCCTCCTCGCCGGACGAGCCTCCGGCTGAGGAGAGGGCGCCGGCACGGAGATCCCAGCAGGCACTCACCCCCGCGGTCGCCCCACGACGCGCGGCGGAGACGGTTCCCCTCTCCTTCGAGCAGCAGATCGACGCCGCCCGGCGGTCGGTCGACCGCACCCTTGCGGTGGGCACGGTGACGCCCACGCAACTGGACCTGCTCGACGAGCAGCTGCTGTGGGCACGCGAACAGTACGTCTACACGCCGCCCGCGCCGATGATCGAGATTCTGCTGGGCCACCTGTCCGAGGTGGAGGACATGGCCGCCCACCGTCAGCCAGCCGCCGTACAGGTCCGGCTCTCCGAACTCACAGCGATGATCGCCACACTGATCGCCGACGCCCTGATGAAACTCGGGCACCTCCGCCGGGCGCAATCCTGGTACGCCACTGCCCGCAACGCGGCCGACGACAGCGGTAACACCGAGCTGCGCGCCCGCGTCCGCGCACAGGCCGCCATGCTCCCCTACCACTACGGCCCGATCGAGGCCGCGGTCGCCCTGTCCAGAGAGGCACGGATCCTCTGCCGTAACCGGCCCACGCCCACCGCTGCCTTCGCCTCGGCTGCCGAGGCACGGGCCTTGGCGAAGCTTGGCCACGCGGAGGGAGCGGAAGCCGCCCTTCGGCAGGCCACCGAGATCTTCGAGCGAAGTCACGCCAGAGCGGACACGGGCAACGACGCCTTTGCCTTCCCCGAGCGGCGCTTCCTCCTCTACATGAGCGGCACCCTCACCGCCCTCCGGCGGACCGCCGAAGCCCGACGCGTCCAGGAGAACGCGCTCGCCCTGTACCCGGAAAAGACCGGCATCGACCCGGTCCTCCTCCACTTCGAGGCAGCCCTCTGCCTCGCCCACGAACACAGCACCGAGGAAGCATGCCAACTGGCGGCCGCCACGTTCCTACGGACGGATCCGGCGCATCGGACCCCTATTGTCGAGGAGCGTGCGCGGGAGGTCGTGGAAGTCCTGCCGCCGCGCGTTCGAGGCAGCCGTGTGGCGCGGGAATTGCGCGAAATTCTCGCGCTTCCTCCCGGCCAGATGTGACACTCGGCCATGTGTCCGCGAGCCTGGAACGCATGAGAGAGATGGCGCCGGCCCCCGGCGGGTACGACGAGGCCGAGATGCACCGGATCCTGGAACGGGCGTGCGCTGCCGCCGGCCTCGACAGCCGCGGTTTCCGCCTCCTCCGCGGCCACACCAACGCAGTTGTCCTGCTGGAGAAGGAACAAGTCGTCGCGAAGATCGCCCGCAAGGGCTCCCGGGTCGAAGACGTGACCCGCAAGGTCGAGTTCGTCAGGCGGCTCATGGCCGCGGGCTTCCCCACCGTTCCGCTCCACCCCGTTGACCAGCCCGTCCTCGTCGACGGCCACGCGGTCACCTTCTGGACCTACCTGCCCCAGCCCGAGCAGCCCGTGGAGGCCCAGCAACTGGCCCAGCCCCTCCGCGAGCTCCACAACTTGCCCCTGCCACCGCTTTGCTTCCCCGAGCACGACAACGTCGGGGCCATCCGACGCTCACTGTCCGCCATAACATGCCTGACGCCTGACGCCATCCGATTCATGGAAGCGCAGACGGACCGCCTCGCAGCCGAGCTCCGAGACATCCGTTTCCCCCTGGCCCGAGGGCTGATCCAAGGCGATCCCCAGCACCGGAACGCCCTCCACGTCCCGGACGGCGGGGCGGTCCTGTGCGACTGGGATACGGTCGCCTACGGCCAGCCCGAATGGGACCTGGTCACGATCGAGGTGCACTGCCGCCGCTTCGGCTTCGACCAGCACCATTACCGCCGCTTCGCCGACGCCTATGGCTGGGACGTCACCGCTTGGCCGGGCTACCCGGTACTCGCTGGACTGCGCGAACTACGCATGATCACGACCAACGCCCGAAAGGTTCACCACGCGCCAGCGAGCCTTGCTGAGGTGCAGAGGCGGGTGGAAGCACTACGGAAAGGCGATCGGGCGTTCCGGTGGAACATCCTCTGACGGGGCTGCCTGAACTGCGGCGCGGCTTCCTTGCTGCCCGGTCCTCGATCGCGGCCAAGAGGTCGACTTTCGGTGATAACAGTAAGAAGTGCGAATCGTTCTCGTGAGCGGCTTTAATACTCCGCTTGAGGTGGCCGACGAGGTGGTACAGCCACTGCTGCATATCCGACTCGGGTAACCCCACGTCGGGTACGGCGTAGAACTCGCCGAGACGCATGCGGAGACGGCCGGGCGGGGTGTCGGCGTATTCACGCAGTTGTCGCTCTGCGGCGGCGATGGCCCACGGCGGCTTTGCCACGTCTGCCTGAGGTAGGCGGTGAGCGCGTGGCTGGGTTCGTCCGCAGTGTCGTCAGCGGGTTGGCCAAGGTCGCCGCACGGGGCCTCGGCCCCTCCCTGCAATTCGGGCAGCCTATGCGGACCATCAAGGTGTCCCGCGCTGGCATTCGCTCATGGCAGACGAGGAAAGCTCCGAAAGACTGGCCCTTCTCCTAGGACTATGTCAACCTACAACACCTCGGAAGCGCGGAGCCGATATGCGGGCCACTGGGTTACCCGATGAGGGTTCCCTTCCAGTGGTACGTCGGCGCAACATAGACCACGATCGCCGGTTAGCCAAACCGGTGATCGTGACGACCATGGAGGTGTTGGCCCTCGGCTGCGCTTGACGTCGAATCTATGGGGAGGCAGGGACAGTGCCGTAAGCCGCGAGGAGGAAGAGAGCGGCACCTGTTGTTTACCCGATAGTGGCGCAATAGGTATGGGGGGAACGGTTATTCGGTTGATGGTTACTAATGAGATGGTAGGTGTGATCTTGGCGCAGGGTGGAAGCTACCAGCTTCTGACGCCGGCTGAAGTCGCTGACTGGTTGAAAGTCAGCGAGTTTACCATTAAGAACAAGTATCGGGCTTGGGGGCTGCGGCCGCAAAAGGTCGGACGCCTTCTGAGATTTCGCGAACGCGACGTGGTCGCCTACCTGGAAAGGAAGTATGGGTAGCTCAAGAGGACTGATGTTTTCGTCGGCCGAGCAGACGGTGCGATAATTTGGCTCGAATATTCCAGAAATGCAAGGAAGACGAAAAGAGTCGTAAATACCCCTGCGCCACGACTCGCTGCGGTCATCCTTGGACCGTGCGATATCGGGAGCCCGGCGGCCGAGGCGGACGGCAGCGGGAGAGGTCGTTCGAGAAGAAGGGGGCCGCCGACTCCTTCGCGGCCAAGGTCGAGCGGGAAAAAGATCTCGGTACCTACATAGCTCCCACCGGCCTACTGGTTCCCCTCGTAGCCGTGTACCGTGAATTCATCGACTCCGGGAGTCGGGTGAACGGAACGCGGTACCAGTACGAGACGAGCCTTCGTCTTCATGTGGAACCCTATTTCGGGTCCACTGCCGTCGGTGCAGTCAAACCGAAGCATCTCAATGCATGGCTGAAGTGGATGGTGGAAGAACGTGGTTATGAAGAGAGCACGGCGATCAATCGCTACGAGACGCTTGCCGGCGTCTTCAGCTTCGCCGTCGCCAATGAGTACATAACCAAGAATCCGTGTCAGCACGTCCGCACCGGTCGTCAGCGGGTGAAGCGGAGAGTCAAGAAGACGATCCGCCTGCCGACCCTGGCGGAGATCGAGGCGATCGAGTGGCACCTACCCGGCCCTTACAAGTTGCTTGTGTGGCTCATGGCGGGGTGTGGCCTGCGCATCGGTGAGGCGTGCGCTGTGACGCTGCAGCAGTTCGACCTCGAGAACGGAACGTTGTACGTCGACCGCCAGGTCACGCAGGACGGCGAGAACGAGGAGCCCAAGACCGCAGTCCAGAAGGCCATCACGAAGGGAAGAGGGCGCGCTCACTGTGTCCGGCACCTCAAGTGGCGTGATCTGGATGAGGGCCGAGCGGTTCCAGTGCCGCCCACCATTGCCGCGAAGGTGCAGGAACACGTCCGGATGTACGGCACCTTTCGTGTGGAGGAGGGGCCGAACCGCCTGGAGGGAGACTACCTCTTCTCCAACATCGGGCGTACCAACATCCTCATGTACTCCCTGGTGGACCGGCTGTGGCGCAACGCCAAGAGGGCAGCGGGCATCAAGAGGAGGATCACCACGCACTGGCTCCGCCACTTCTTCGCCTCCGCCGGCCTCTCGAAGGGAGTACCGGTGACGGACATGGCTGAGTGGCTGGGGCATCGGGACCCGAGAATCACCCATCAAACCTACGCGCATGTGATGCCTGACGCTCCCGAGCGCCTGAGATCTCTGATGGACGCCGTCTTCACGATGCAGACCGAGCTCGATCTCCCCCTGGAGTTCGAGGCGGTGGTCGAGGCGGCCTGAGACGAATTCGTCAACGGGTGATGCCTGCAACCGGACGTTCGGTTGCAGGCATCACCCGTTCGGCTTGGTGCCGTTGAGGATCGCTGGACTGACGTCTGTTCACCTCCCCCCGTCTTCGCCTTGGTGTGTGTCTGCGAAACACGGTCCTCATGAAGCTGGCTATGTGGATGGTGTACCAGGTGCTGTGTGGAAACGCGGCCACAGCGGATGGGTCTGGTTGCGGATCTCAAAACCCTTGAGGCTTGGCGATTTCGTAGGGTGATATGTCTACGTTACGCCGGATGTATGAGACGGTACGGTCGTGCAGATGATGACTTTTGCCTGGCCGCGTCTGCGGCGGCATGGGGTGCCTTTTACGATCCTCTCCATCATCCAGTTTCCCGTCCGTATGGTCGGCTACTCAGGGTAGGCGCATGTACTTCGACCCGTGGTCCCCCGAACTGTTTCTCCAAGCTCTGCTGGAATCCCTCCCTGACGGGTGGAGCGGGATGTGCACGAAGCCCTACCCGGAAGGCGGCGAGTACGAGGACTTGCGACGGCGGGAGATGACTGGCGATGCTCTCGCCTGGGTGAAGTTCCTGCGCCCAGGCGAGGCGACGTCACCTGGAGAGCGGATTCTGATCGGGTTGGAAGCCGAGGACATGTCTACCCGGTACGGCCTCACAATCGGACTGTTGCAGGGACCCGGTGCCGCCTCGTCGCTGTTCTTGTCATCGCCCGGCGGCCCCGTCGACAAGCAGCCGGAGTTTCACCGACTGCCCGCCAACACCACACCTGCGGGAGTTGCGCACGTCCTGTGCCAGTTGAGTCGCGCCGCCGACCGGCGTGTGGTGGACGACATCCTTCACGAGGCTGCCGCAGACACGCGTTACCCGACCGGATGGTTTCCTGGAGAACGAATCATCGTCCTCGACCTGGAAACGACCGGCCTGAACGAACACCAAGACCGGATCGTGGAGGCGGCCTGGCTGCTGGCGGACCGGCGGGCGCTGGCCTGGGACAGCGTTCTCATCAATCCCGGCGTACCGGTGAAGGACTCCTATCGGATCCACGCCATAGACGACGTGACAGTCCTCCACCACGGCCGCAATCCCCGGGAGGCCATCGACGAGGTGACTGGAGCGGTTGCCAAGCACATCGTCGACGGTGCCACTCTGGTCGTGTTCAATCGAACCTTCGACCTGCCATTCCTCGCCGCGGAGTGCCGACGTCACGGCCTGCCCACTCTGGAAGGCCGAGTAGGACGGCCGTTGAAGGTCGTGGACCCCATGCGGATCCACCAGAGCGTTCAGCGTCGCGGGGGAAGCAGCAAGCTGGCCGACCTGGCGCTCCTGTACTCCCCTGGGAACACCGCCTCGCACAGTGCCCTTGGTGACTGCTTGGCCACCTGGGATGTGCTGGCCGCGCTGTGCCGTAACGAGAGCAGGGCCATTGCGCGCCGGGCGTTCAACAGGTCCGCGCGTGACGCCCAAGAGCTGACACTACGACACCTGCTCGCCTTGAGCTGACCTCGTTACAGTGCGCCGGTCTCAGCCGCGACCGGCGCGTCGAGCATGGTCGCGGACCTCACCGGCGACGATGCGTCGCTTGTACCGCCACAGCTGCCTGCGTTCCTCCGTCGTGAGGTTGTCCGCGAGGCGATTAACCTCGCCCCAGGCAGCCGACCGGGCCGCGCGGGCGGAGGCCCAGTCACCTCTCTCGACGGCTTCGCGCAGGTCTTCCATCAGCGCCAGCAGCGGCTTGCGGGCCTCCTTCTGCCGTCTGCTGAACGGTACCGACTTCACGGTGGCTTGCCACTGTTCCCAGTCGGGCCCGCCGGTCAGCAGGTGCACGCGGGGGCGCGATCGGTGAGTCATGACGCATTCTCCTTCGTCTCGCACCACTGGCAGACGGGCTCCGGCTCGGTAACGAGATCAGGTAGCCGTATCCGGCTGTCAGACGACCAGGGCAATGTGTCGTGCCCTGGTGGGGGCGACATACGGTAAGCGATGATGGTCCCTGCCATGGTCGAGTTCATGGGCCGGTGCTGCTGCCTCGGGCTCTTCCAAGTCGACGGAACCGGCTTTCTCCGGCCTCAGCCGGCCGAGCCCCCGGGGAGCCAGTCCGCGAAGATCTCCGGCAGGCGGTTCAGGTCCTCGGCCGTGACGGTGACGAGCCGCAGGCCGTGGTGGCGGGCCAGCTCCCGCTTGCGGGCGACCTTCGCCGCGTACGCCTCCTTCGTCATGAGGCCCAACGCCTCGACGAACGTGCCGTCCGCCAGGCGCCAGTCCGCCCGCAGGCCGGTCGTGTTGAGCTCCGGGTGGCGCGGGTAGGCGGGCTCCGGTTCGTGCGCCACGCCCCGGTGATGAAGGAAGTCGTCCACGTGCCGCTCGAACAAGGAACGGCACGGATGACCGTCCGTGGCCGTGGTCGCCGTACCCAACGAGGCGCGGAGCCCGTCCGTGAGGAGCCCCGCGTGCGCCAGCCACTCCGTCCAGGTGCGGGCCGGGCGCGTCGGCCGCGCACTCAGCACCGCGGAGCCGGGACGCGGCAGCAGGAAACGGCAGAGCAGCACCTCGTCGACCAGGTCGTGGTCCTCGAAGGGAACTCCGACCCGGTCCAGCTGGGTGAGGGACGGCGGCCCGGAGAACTCGGCCTCCGCGAGCCTGCGCAGCGCGTAGACGATCGCCTCCGTCCACGCCCCGTCCACTCCGGTGTCCCGCAGCACCCCGCTCCTCGCCAGGGCACAGCAGCCGTGGCAGTAGAACAATCCTGGGCGGGCCGACTGGGCGGAGCGCCCGCAGAGCCGGCACGGCCCGCGCTCGGCCAGGTTCACGGGCGCGCCGAAGAGCGCCTCCAGCGCTCGCCGGTAGTACGAGTCCTCGGCCGCGTCGTCGATGAGCGGCGGCAGCAGGCTGCCGGCCCGCGCGGCGAGCGCCTCTCCGTCGTCGGGGTCGTCGGGCTTCGCGTTGAGCCACCGGCGGTGGAGCTCCGGGATCAGCCGCTGCGCGGCGGCCGTCACCCGGCTGTGTCTGCTGACGGGACTGATCTCGGCCGGCGCGACCGCGGCACGGAGGTTGTGCCGTTCCACCTCCTCGTGCGGCGCGCCCCAGGTCACGAGCAGGGGACGCACGCCGTGCCGGAGCAGCAGCACCGTCAGCGGCTCGGCGAGCGACGAGGCGTAGACGGTGAGCGTGCCCGAGTCCGGGTCGAACCAGCCGGCCTCGGGAAGCCGGCTCCGGGGCACGCCCGGCTTGGAGAGCCGGATCGACCACGTGTCCCCGTCCGCGACGACCACGGCGTCCGGGAAGCCGTCGAGGGACGCCAGGTCCTCGGGGGCGTCCACGTCCACCCCGTGCGCGCGCAGCGCGTCGAGCGCCTCGGCGCGCACCCGCTCGTCCACCAGGGTGAGCGGGCCGTCCGGCTCGTGGTACTGCCCCACCTCCACGCCGGACCCGTCCAGGATGAGAATCCGGGTGTGGTGGAAGACGGACCGGGTGACGGCGCGCAGGTCACGGAAACCGTGCGGCGAGCTCCGGTACACCTCCCAGACGTCCAGGAGCGGCCGTGCCTCGGCGTCCCGGCGCCGACGCGCGCGCTCGCGCTCGGTCTCCCGGCCCCAGGCCCCGCCGGCGGCGCGGCGGCTCAGACCGGTGCGCAGCTGGACGGCGAGCCGTTCGGCGAGCGCCCGGCGCAGATCCCCCTCGACACCGGACGGGACCGGCCCCCTCTCCGCGCACCGGTCGGCCTCCCGCCGGTGAGCGGCCAGGTGGTCGTCCACCAGGGCGCGCACGGTCCGACGCTCGGGCAGCAGGACCCGGACCGGACCGACCGCGTACCCGAACGCCTTCTGCTCCGCCCACGACACCGGCTCGTCGCTGCTGGGTTCCCAGTCCGCGTCGGCGCCGTCCGCGCCGTCCCCGTGCTCCTCGTCGTCGTAGAAGCGGCTGTCGTTCTCGAGGTCGTAGAGGTCTATCCATCCGTGACAGCCGACGGGCATCCCCGTCTCCTCGGTGAGATCGCGGATGCTCTGGCTCGTGACGTCCAGTGCGCTGCTGTAGAGATAGCCCATGTGCCGGTCGAGAACGGACCCGCCGTGGCAGGGCGGCACGGTGACCGACACGGCACGCGTGTCGTAGTCGTTGTCGGGCCGGGGGACCAGACCCACGCGTACGGGTATGCCGGCACCGTCCTTCGCCTTGGGCGCCGCCGGCCTGATGTTCTCCCTCCGTAGCCGGTCCAGGACGAACGCGCGCAGGGCGGGGACGGAGTCGTCGAAGACCGCGAACCCCGGGGAGTAGTCCTTCGCCGGGTCGCCCGGGATCATGAGGAGACCCACGTCGGGGGCGTACTGGATCGTGTCTCTGCTCGACATGCGCGAATTATGTCAAAGGCATATGCACTTCCATGACTCAGACGGGCGGATCACATAGAGGCGGTGGGGCCCGAGCCTGCCACTGAGTGGGGCCTGTTCCATGTTGTCGCCTAGGCACGGTTCAGCCTTGGTGCTGATTACGTAGCGTTGAAGTTCAGCACCTGGCGCCAGTTGGGTGGGGTTTGGTGCTCGCAGGCCGCATGCGGTGCGCCGACGAGGTGAGGCAGCGTGCACGGCCGCGGTCTGGATGGATCAGAGGGCGATGGTGAGGTGCCGTGCTCTGGTCAGGGCGACATATAGCGAACGATGCTCTTCGACCTGGAGGACGAGGCCGGTGTGAAGCGCTGCCACGTCGCTCTCCTCCAGCCGGACCCCGACAGCGTCCCACTCCCGTCCCTTGGCCTGGTGGCACGTCAAGCCGGGAACGAGTCGGTCGTGCCTGACCTGAGATCTCGCCCGGAGGCTCTGCAGGCCGGAGAGTGGAACTCGATCGTGCGTGATCAAGGACTTCACGGGTAGTTCCGTGATCAGCACGTTCACGAAGTCGCGCCAGATGCTCCGCACGCTGTCAGTGCCAGCCAGCGCTTCCAGAGTGTGATGGAGGTGCGGGCGCAGTTGTTCCAGAACATCGCGGTTCGTGATGCCCAAGGTGATCAGGGCGTCGTTGAGGAAGACAGCCTGTATACCGAGCGAGCGCTCGGTCATTTCGTTGAGAAGTAGTGTGCAGGCGGCTCCTTGGAACTGTCCTGTCAGCGGCTTGATTGCGAGGGGCAGCACGTGGGTGTCCGTGTTCCAGAGTGTTCTCCACTGGCGAGCAAGGACGACGTCGGCATCCTGAACGCGGCCGATGGGAAGTGTGGTGCTTTCGCCGTGGCGGAGTCGCTGTGCCAGCGTCTGCTGGGTGCTGGTGGACCACCGGAACGAGGTGTGGAGGTCCCTCCTGGCGAATCTGTGATGCGTGATGAGCTGTGAGACTTGTTCGGGGCGAGCCCCACGGAATCCGTAAAGGGCCTGCCACGGGTCTCCGACCAGAGTGAGATCGATTCCGGTGTCAACGGCGAGGTGGATGAGCCTGAGGTCCAAGTCGTTCGCGTCATAGATCTCGTCGATGATCAGAGACCTGATCGTGGAACCCAGGTAGGAGGCGACGGATGCCCTTGTCCGTGGTTGCTGGAGCGCGAGTTGCAGCACCTCGCGCACGTTGTCATGGGTGCACTGGCCTTTGTCGACGGCTGCGAGGAAATCGTCTGGCGCAGGGTGACTACCAGCTCTCGACTGCTGCACGGAGACCGCGATGATCCGTGTGCCGTTCAGGGCCAGAACGGGCTTCAGTTTCCTGGAAGCGGTGGGCAGACGGCTCCGCCAGGTGTCTAGCACCTCCAACTCCCGATGCCCTCCGGGCCATTGCAGGGCACCGATCTGCAAGAGATGAGCGAGTACGTCGCACAGAAGAGCGTCGAGGGTGGCGACGCGGTGAGGCCAGGCGAGCGCCGAGGGCCCCCAGTACCGCAGAACCCGGTTGCGTATCTCCTCGGTGGCGGAGCGGGTGAAACTGACGGCCACGACGGCTCGGTGGTCGGCTGTGTGTGTGAAACGGTGGAGTCCGAAGCGCTGGGCGGAAACTGTGGTTTTGCCCGAGCCCGGGGCCGCTTCTATGTACAGACAGCGCTGGGCGTTGCCGACGGCAAGAACTTGTTCGGGCGTGAGGCGGATGCGGT
The DNA here is from genome assembly GCF_044331705.1 of Streptomyces sp. NPDC017202. Lineage (NCBI taxonomy): Bacteria > Bacillati > Actinomycetota > Actinomycetes > Kitasatosporales > Streptomycetaceae > Streptomyces > Streptomyces sp. NPDC017202. The sequence continues at coordinate 181,044 of NZ_JBIRNP010000012.1, forward strand.
CGGACAGCGTGTCAGGACTCTTCATGGTCATCGGCGTCCACGCGTGGCGCGGCCGTCGGCCAGCGACTGGGCTGCTGGGGGTGAGGAAGGGGCCAGGCACGCCGTGGTGGAGTCATCGGCTGGGGCCGGCCGTTAGGGCGATCAGTGCTCAGGGCGTCCCATGGAAGCAGTTCCGGCTCCGGTACGGGGATGCTCGCCTCGTACTCGGCTGCCTCAAGTGACCTTTCCAGGTCGGCCAAGTCATCGGGCCAGTCGATGTCTTCCACGTCCTTCGAAGACGGAACAGGGTCCCGGTCGGCATCCGCCATGAGCCAGGCCGGGGGCTCGGCAAAGACGTCGCCGGGCTCGTCGGCGCCGCCGCCGGTCTGGTCCTCGGCGGCCGCCTGGTCCGCCGTATCGGATGGGTACAGGAAGTCGAAGAGCTCTTGGAGATGCTTGGGTACGGTCGCGGAGACATACCACTCATCAGGGTCCAGCTCGCCCTCGTTGAACTTCATGAGGCGATCGGCGAGTGCCAGAGCGAACTCGGCCTTCCTGCTGGCACCCGGTCCGGCAGGAGTGCCCTGGCGCCTGCCACGGAAGAACGCGTGGATGCTCTGGGGCGTGATCTCGTCCGCCTCGAAGTCGAGGCCGATGTCGTCCATCGCCAGTACGATGAGGAACTCGTTGCCCTCGGTGATGGCCGGTTCCAGGGTCGGGTGGCTGATGAAGGCACCGACGACCGAGGGGTCGTGCTCACCGATCCATGCTGGCTTGCGGGGTTCCTCTTCGAAAGGCTGATCGCTGTCTCGCAGGATCGCCAGCTTGGTGCACAGCTCAGCGCCTCGTGTGGCCAACAGATGGGCAGGCCATTGGCCGACCTTCGTTCCCACCGGAACAATGCTGAGCGCATCGATGAAGGCTTGCTTGACCGCGTCCTCGCCGGCCCAAGTCCGTCCGAATTCCCGCACGACAGCCACTTCGGTCACCCCCTCGACAAGCACCAGGCGCTCCGCGAAAAGCGCAGCCGACCGGCTCGCATCCAGATGGAGCCGGGTCATGCGCAGCGTCACAGCCCGGTCCTTGGGCGGTACGACCTTAGCGACGGCTCGGCAGACCCTCCCCTGCGGAGCGCGACGCACGATCACGAGTTCCTCCGGAGCGCAGGAGGTGATGACGTCCGAGGCATGGCTGGAGAGGATGACCTGGAGCTCCGGCCGGTCTCTGACGGCTCTACGGAGGTATCGCACAAGGCCGTGCTGCAACTGCGGATGGAGATGCGCCTCCGGCTCCTCGATCACGACGGTCGCGTGGAACGGCGCCGTCTGGAAGAAGGAGTCCTCGACGGACTCGGCTTCCGCCTGCGCCTGGACCAGGTTGTCGAGAATCTCCTGTACCTGCTCCTCCTCGTTCGGCGGCTCAAGGTCGGCCGTCTCCTGGCCCTGCGCACCACCGGGAGGAAGATCTGAGGAATCGGGTATCGCGGCCAACGTGACCGCTATGTGGAGCAGGTTCACATAGCCCAGCCCAGAGACCTCCAAGGGCCGTGCTGACGAGCGGCCCTCGATAACCGCAAGCATCAGCTCCAAGACGCGGGCCAGGTAGCCGTCGTCGACAACCTGACCGCGTATGTAGGGCCAGTGCTGATTCACGCCGGCGGACAGGGTCGCCAGATGGCCGCGGATCCGCTCTTCAACGGCGTCGATGAGACTGTTCTTGGCCAGATCTTCGAGCAGTTGGGAGGCGCGTGCCCTGAGAGCCACCAGATTCCGACTGCCATGCAGACGCTGCTGCTGGGCCCGCAGCAATTCCACCAGAATCCGTACTTCACGCCGGGCCAGCTCGTCCAGAGGGTGTCGCCACGCTGGCAAGTAGATCAGTTTGTACGGGTCCAGGTTCTGCTGTGCGCCGAACGCCGAGTTGACTTTCGTGGCGACGGTCCCGAGCCTGCGGCTGAGGGAGACGCTCCAGCGCTCTGCGACTCCGCCGAGGCTGCGGTGGCGCGTGTCGTACAGTTGGCGGCCCAGTCTTCCCTCCATGTCGAGGCTGTCGCTAAGCGTGTACGTGACGTCGATGGTTCGGTCCGTGTTCGCGGGAGCCAGTGCGGCAGAGCCGAAACGCGGCAAGCTCGGAAAGCGACTGCTTGGATGGGCCAAGTAGAGCGCGTCGGTGAGAGTCGTCTTTCCCGCGCCGTTCGCTCCGACCAGCACGCTGAACCGTCCGGGCAGTTCACAGACCAGCGGGCCCTCGACACTCGCGCGCAGACCGCTTACCGACACACGACTCAGATGCACCAGCCACCCCCGAGGTTTGAACGCACATCGCTGATCATCATCGTGCACTATGTCGACGAACATGCCGCACTTCCGTTCAAAACCAGCCATGAGGGATAGGTCGTGAGCCCGCGCCTGCAGTGGGGCGGCGTGGCTCCGCAGGCAATGGGAGAAGCTGCGGGGCTGTCGTCCACAGTGGTAGTGCCAGTAACACGGTGTGAGGAGTGGCCAGCCCTCATTGCGTGCCTCGTAGATTTTCTACAGCTCCTTGATCATAAATTCTTTCTGGAGGAACAGGTTGGGGGTCACACCGTTCCTCTGGTGGGGCCAAAGAGCTTGTGCGGTCGCGGGGCGCGTCCGGCTCTTGACGTCCTTGACCAGGTCGCCGACGTACTCGACGTGGACATAGCGGTCACCCCTGTTCTCGATCACGATGCGGGCTTGGAGGACAATGCGGTCGTTCCCCTTCTCCGGGAAATGCCACCCGTAGCCCCTCGGCCGCGGGCTGACGGGCATCCGCACGTGAGACCAGGCGTACGGTGGCCGCTGGACTTTGGTGAAACGTACGGTCACCGGGAGCCGGGGCGTCCAGGCGCGTCCGGGCTGCTTCGATCGTCACCACCTCGGAGACGACAAGCGTGTTCTGCACACGTGAGCGCTTCCTGCGAGACTTACACGGCTTGTGCATCAGGTACGACTGTGACTGCCAGGCAATCAAGCCGAAACCGGCGGTGGTGCTGACGGAGTCAGTCGCAACCCACAGGGGCTGGTGCAGGCTTGGGTGACAGGTTGGTTATGCGGCCTGGAAGTCTGGTGTGATCATGACGGCTTCGCATTCAACAGGGGTCAGGCGACCGAGGGCGGTCTGTCTTCGGCGTCGGTGGTAGGTCCGCTCGATCCAGTTCACGATCGCGGTCCGCAGTTCCTGACGGGTGGCCCAGGTGCGGCGGTCGAGGACGTTCTTCTGCAGCAGGCTGAAAAGGACTCCATGGCCGCGTTGTCGCCCGCCGCACCGACCCGCCCTATCGAGCCGACGACCTGGTTGGTGGCCGAGCGCCCGGACGAACTGCCGTGACCGGAACTGGATGGATTCAACTGATCGACGCAACACCTTGATCGGGAGGTGGAGCAATGAGCTCTGTGGAGCGGCACAAGCAGGTTCGTGTGTATCGGGGGTTGATGCCGTCGCCGGGCAGGCCACCGGTGGCCTGGCGTGAGGACAGGGTCAGGTTCTGGTCGGCGATCGCTCGGGGTGCCAAGACTGAGGATGCGTGCAGTGCTGCCGGGGTGTCCGGGCCGGCGGGATTCCGCTGGTTCCGGCACGCTGGCGGCGTGAATCCGTGTCTTGCTGATGAGGCGTCCGGGCGCTACCTGTCGTTTCGCGAACGGGAGAACATCGCCGTCTGGCATCCTCTGGGTGCCGGCGTCCGCGAGATCGCCCGCAGGCTCGGACGGGCGCCGTCGACGGTCTCCCGTGAGCTGCGGCGTAATGCCTCTACCCGGACCTACAAGCTGGACTACCGGGCCTCGACCGCGCAGCGGCACGCTGAACGCCGGGCCCGGCGCCCGAAGACGGCCAAGCTCGTGGACAATCCGAGGCTGCGAGCCTACGTCCAGGCCCGTCTGTCGGGGGACGTCACCGACCCCGGAGGCAACTGTGTGGGCCCGGAGGGCCTCCTGGCCTGGAAGGGGCGCAACAAGCCGCATCGCGGCGACAGAGACTGGGTGACAGCATGGAGCCCGGAGCAGATCGCGCGACGCCTGCCGGTCGAGTTCCCCGACGATGAGGACATGCGCACTAGTCGGCATGTCCTGGCGAGCGCCGGATCGCCTGGATCCGACGGTGCTCCGCCTCACGGTCGAGACGCGCGATTTCGGGGTCTCCCTCGAAGTCGTCCCGCCCGACCTCCTCCGCCTGCTTGACCACATGCTCCAGCCGGTTGACGAAGCTTCGCATCTCCTCCAGTGCATCCCGCGCGTCGGCCGTGGTCAGCTCGCCCAAATGGAGGCCGTAGCCCAGCCATACCTGAGTGTGGCGACCGTACGCCTGTGGCTTGTCGTTGCTCATGACGACCTGCGCGGAGAGCCACGGCAACCCCTCACCATTACTGCTATACCCGCTGGAGTCGATGGTCGACCCTCGCAACTTGGTCTGCGCAGGGAGAGCGCTGTGCCACTCTGCGGCGCACGGAGCGGCGTGGTCGTTGATGCACCACGGGGGGCAGCCCCAGCGGAGCATCCACTCGGGGCCACGCTGGGCGGCGGTGAGCGGGAGACCTGACGTCTCGACGCACGTGCGGCAGACCTTGACGTCCGCCCCAGTCATGTCCTGGGTGCTACGGAAGCTCAGGAGGGCATTGGCAGGGAAGTACAGGAGGGCGGTGTCGTCCAACTCAACGCTGCAAGTGATGCAGCGGCCGATCGCGTGGACATCGTCGTATGCCACAGCCACCCCGTCGACGCTGGCGACGAGGGTGCGGCGACCATCGATGGTCCTGATTTCGGAGAGGTCCACGGCGGGGTCGTCAGTCAGGTGGAGGGCGAGGCCGAGGCGTTCGCACTCGAGGATGAGCTTGGGGAGGTAGGTCTTGTTCTCGGTGTGCTCGCGTAAGAGTGCCGCCACGTATGCGATGACGGCCTTCGGGTTGTCGGCCTCTGCGACGAGGCTGATGATCAAGTTCTGAAAGGCGTCCAGTTCGGGGCTGCCGAGGCCGGCGGCGTCGGCCTCAGCGTGCTTCTGCTTCAGTTGGAGGATGATTCGGGTGGTATCACTCTCCGATCGATCGCTGGGAATCGGCTCCTTGGCAGCGCCGTTGACGAGGCGCGGGGCTAGAGGGAGGAGCTGTTCACCGGCTGAGGAATCCATGTCCAGGATGTTCATGAGGCAGCACCTTCACAGAGTCGAGTGAGCTTTCCTTTTCGGTGTAGTCGCCCCTGCATGAGCAGTCGAAGGAGCTTGTCTCGTTCGGGTGTTGCCGAGTCAGACACCAAGCGATGTCTGCCACGAGGCGTGTACGATGCCGCACTTCACTGGTTTGACGATGCCAGTAGGCTTGGCCATCTGCTCCGAGTCGGTGCCACTGGGCTCGGTAACCACCAGCGCAGGCACTCCACAATCGGCTACCTTGCGCCGGTCGCTTTCGAACAGAGATCCACTACGCTGGCCATCGCTGTATGGCAACCGGTGTCCGCGATCAAGGTGGAAGCCCTTCCCTCCCTCAGGAGCTTTCTTCGGCGTCCTGCGTCGGCAGCACCCGCAGAGCCATCACGGTGCCGTCGTCGCCGAAGGAGACGGGACCCCACAGTGGGGCCGTGGTGCTGGTCGGGTAGGTGTCGCGTAGCTCGTACGCCCTGTTCCGGTATGCCTCCACCTGTCCCTTGACCAGCAGGTCGTACAGTTCCTCGGCTATCCCTGAGAACGCCTCGACGCGGATCCGGTTGAGTCGGAACACTTGATCGGTTCCGACGTAAACCGTCGGACCTATCTTGTGCCGCGCGTCCCGGACGCTGGACGAACCGGCGAAGGTCTGCTGCTTGTAGTGTTTGTGGCCCTGTTTGTCGGTCAGGTACTGGGCGATTTCGGTGCCGGCTCCGGCGAAGGCCAGCTGGCCTGCGGCGCCGGTGCGTGCGAGCAGCTGGCCGTACCAGCTGAGCTCCTTACGGGGGATGAGGAACCCGTCCTGGATCCGTTCTCTGTGGCCGTCGGCAGGTACCTTCACCGCGCCGGCGTACGCGAGGTTCCGCTCCGACAGCACCGCGTCCGCACTCCCTCGCCCTGTGGCCGGCCTTGCGGGCAACAGTCCTTCGCCCGGTGCCTGCAGAGCGTTGACGGTGATGCCGTCCAGCGCGAGTAGTTCGGTGGACATCAAGAGGCACGGCGTGGTGTTCCACTCGGCGAGGTGGAAGTGCTCGGCGCGCTCGCTGCCCCTGGCCAGCTGCTTGAATGCTGAGCGGTCAGCCTTGGCGGTGCGCCTGGTGGCCTTCTGATGGTTGCCGTTGACCGTCACCACGAAGACGCGCGACGGCTCGCCCGGGCGCCACGCTTCGATGAAGAAGTCGGGCCGCGGCCGGGCGCCCAGGGACGGTCGCGGGCCGGAGCGCGCGAAGCCCGCCAGGAGTACGGCTTCCGCGTCCAGCGTGGAGACCATGCGGCCCGGGAAACGGTTCCGGACGGCGCGTTCGGCGACGGCGAGTCCGAAGGCTCGGCCCAGTTCCCGTGCCTGCATGGCCCTGTAGGAGAGTTCCGGGCTCTGGCCCTCGTCGGTGAGGGCCATGTGGCCGCTGGGACCGGTGGCCACGGCCTGGCAGTACTTCAATCCTTGCCAGTGTTCGGCCAGTCCTCTGCCGCGTCCCTGACGGGCGAGGGTGGTGGCTCGCGCGAAGACGCCCAGCAGGTCCCAGGGGGTGGAGACGAGATCATGTCGGTCGGCGCCTCGTAGCGGTCCGAGTTCAGGCTTACGGGGACTCGGTTCCTTCTCGTCCTGCTTCCGTGCGCGCTGTCGATCGATGGCCGCGGCAGCCTTGTTCGTGTCCGTGACCAGAGCGGCGATCGAATTGATACGGACGGGGACCTTTGTGCTGAGCCGGTCGAGTACCTCTTCCGCAGATGCTGACATGGCTCGGCACCGTACGGGCGCACGCAAGTGCGCATGAGCGCTCACGCTGTCTCGGCAAGGCAGGCGCGATCACCAGTCCGTCTGGCAGACCAGGGGGCGAAGGCACCGTGCCGTGAGGTGCACCTCGCCTGCTTCGGCGATTCGCACGGCGTTGTCCCTCATCGGGCGGTTGGCTTATCCCTGTCGGCTCGGGCTGTTGGTGACACTGAGCAACCGTGTTCGGAGGCCGTTGGGGGCTGTGGAGCACGCTGCGACGCAGGTCGGCCGGCACCAAGTCAGCACGCCACGAACCCCGTGCTGGTTCCGTGCTGGCTTCGAAGGCCGGAATCATGGAAAACCGCAGGTCCTAGACCCGATCGGATAAGTTGTCGTACCACTCGATGGTGGTGCCGATGAGGGACGCGGCGACGATGCGCTTGAGGCTGGACGGGGCTGGTGGAGCGGCTGCGGGCGACGACATCGGCACCACTTCCTGGGGTGTGACGGGAACGTTTGCGTATCGCCACACCGTAGGAATCCGCAGGTCAGGCGCACATGTGGCGGGGCAACATAGTTCGAGGGTCAGCTATGCGTGCGGCCACCATGACGGCTCGTGGAAAGGCGGTTCAGGGGATCGATGGTGGTCGAAACGAGTGTCGTCCGGGACGCGTAGTTCAGCACGATTTGACGGTGCCGTGCTGACTCCCGTGCTGAATACGCTCCGTTGAACCTGGGCATCTGGGATTGATCGACTCAGGGTCGTTGCGTGGCAGGTGACCGGACGGGGAGGCCGAGTCCGGCCTTGCCGCTCAGCCGCCGTCGACACGGGTAAGCCGCTGCGTCTGGGCGCGGTGCACGTTGGCCCCAGGAGGTTCTTCGTCTGCTGGTAGTACACGGCTCAGATGCGGTTTGACCAGCTAAAACAACTCTGATCGCCACAAACTGCGGTTGCGTCCGGGGAAGTGGTGTACGGGTTCCCACCTGATCCGGGCGTTTGGTCCGGCGTCGAAGTGAGTATCCGGATATGAGAACGGCCACCGGCTGATCTTTCAAGACGACCAAGTCTTTGAAGGAGATCAGCACGATGCCCGCACCCGACAGTCTGCCCCTGTACGCCCTCGCGGAGGACAATCTCGCCTCGGCGAGTCCGGACCTGCTGCGCGCGATGGTCAAGACGTTCGCCGATGCGCTCATGTCGGCGGAGGCCGACGCCCTCTGCAACGCCGAGTACGGGCAGGTCAGCGACGAGAGGGTCAACCACCGCAACGGCTATCGCACGCGCGAGTGGGACACCCGCGCCGGGACCGTCGAGCTCGCCGTTCCCAAGCTGAGGCAGGGCAGCTACTTCCCGCACTGGCTCCTGGAACGCCGCCGCCGGGCCGAACAGGCCCTGATCTCGGTGGTCGCCACCGCCCACCTCCTCGGCGTCTCCACCCGCGGAGTCGAGAAACTCGCCGAGTCCCTGGGCGTCACCCAGCTGTCGAAGTCCCAGGTCAGCGCGATGACCAAGCACCTGGACGACCAGGTCGCCGCCTTCCGCAACCGGCCCCTGGACGCCGGCCCGTACTCGTTCGTCTGGATCGACGCACTCACCCAGAAGGTCCGAGAAGGCGGCCGCATCATCAACGTTCACGCCTTGGTCGCGGTCGGCGTCAACACCGACGGCCACCGCGAGATCCTCGGCATCGACGTCGCCACCGCCGAGGACGGTGCCGGCTGGCTGGCCTTCCTGCGTTCCCTGATCGCCCGCGGCCTGTCCGGCGTCCAGCTCGTCGTCTCCGACGCCCACGCCGGCCCGGTGGACGCGATCGGCGCGGTCCTGCCCGGCGCCTCCTGGCAGCGCTGTCGCACTCACTGCGCGAGGAACTTGCTGAGCCAGGTGCCGAAGTCGGCCCAGCCCTGGGTGGCCACCCTCCTGCGGACCGTCTTCGAGCAGCCCGACACTGACGCGGTGAAGGCCCAGATGGCACACGTGCTGGATGCCCTGGAGGCCAAATTCCCCAAAGCTGCAGCCTACTTGGATGCCGCCCAGCACGACCTGCCGGCCTTCACCGCCTTCACCGCCTTCCCGCGGGAGATCTGGCGACAGATCTGGTCGAACAACCCCCAGGAACGGCTGAACAAGGAGATCCGCCGCCGCACCGACGTGGTCGGCATCTTCCCCAACCGCACCGCCGTCATCAGGCTCGTCGGGGCGGTCCTGGCCGAGCAGAACGACGAGTGGACCGAAGCCCGCCGCTATATGGGCCGCGAACTCCTTGCCAAAGCCCGACTCCACCCGATCGAGTCAGAAAACGACGACCCCGCCCTGCCCACCGAACTCACCGCATAGCCTCAGACCGAGATCACCGAATGGCCGTCGATACACCACTCCAGCGGACGTGACCCGACGCTGCCGGGAGTGTCCAGTAGACGGCTGATCCAGTTTCTGTAGTGGTCAGTTGGCGGCCGGGGTGAGCCGGCCTTCGAAGGCGATCTGGAAGGCGTTCAG
>NZ_JBIRNP010000013.1:0-57325 GCF_044331705.1 Streptomyces sp. NPDC017202
CCGGCTCGACATCCGCGCCCGCTATCTGCTCGATGGTGGTGTCGCTCATCAGGCGTCTCCTTGATCATCGGATCCGCCGATCATTGAACACTCCCGAACTGCTGGCAACGGGCGCCCGATGGAGGCGGTTGACTATTCCAAGCCGGGTGCACCCTGCACTAGCTGCGGCACTGCTTCTTCGGATAGCACCTGGGTATCTGATCATTCTCCGACCGGCAATGATATCGATGACCTGATGAGAGGTTTTTCCAATTGCAGCCCGAACAGTAATCTCTGTCCGGACGGCGACTACTGGAACACGCCTTTCATGCAGGATAGTGGACCGAGCCAGGCTTGCTTTGGCCGGCTTGCCTGCGCCAAGGCGCTTCGCTTCCTCCTGCGTAGTGACGACCTGGAAGAAGCCAAACGTATAGCGGCTAACTACTGCATCGATAACTTGAATGAATGCGTGGAAGACGCTGAGGCGTATGATCGCGGAAAGCTAATTGAAAGCTTCGTTGGCGCCCTAGTCGGCGGCGGTAAGGGTATCGCGGGCGTCAAAGGACTCGCGCGCCTCTGTAAGTGCTTCCCAGCAGGTACCGACGTTCTCATGGGCGACGGAACTACGAAGCGCATCGAGAACGTTGAGGTCGGCGACAAGGTTCTGGCGACCGACCCCGAAACCGGCAAGACTGGGCCGCGTACCGTGACCCGCCTGATCGTCACAGATGACGACAAGAACTTCAGCGAACTCTCCATCGCTACCGCAGATGGAATTGAACATCTCACGGCGACCCACGAACACCCCTTCTGGTCGCCGTCCGAGCGCAAGTGGATGAAGGCTGGGGCTCTCACATCAGGCATGACCCTGCTCACCGACGACGGTGACACGGTTGTCGTGACTGACAATCGCCCCTTCGCTAGGCATGCTCGCACTTACAACCTCACCGTCGACGACCTCCACACGTACTATGTGCTGGCCGGGACCACGCCGGTACTCGTTCACAACAGCAACTGCGGTGTGGGTGACGCCCTAAAGGGCTGGCAAACGCGCTACTTCCAGATGGGTGACCAGCATCTGCGCCTGACCAAAGAGCGGATGCAGCACATACTGGAGCGTCACCACCCTTCGTACCGCAAGGGGCCGGACAAGGCGACGCAGACGAACTTCAGGAAGAACATGTCGATCCAAGACGTCGAGGATGCGATTAGCAGCGTTACTCAACAGAATCGTGGACTCATTTCGAGTCGAGGAGTCAGCGACAGCTATCAGGTGGAAGGCGTTTACGGAGGGGTGACCTACACGATGGGAATTAGCAATGGCAGAATTGGCCAGTTCTACCCGCACTGATGACCGATGATCGTTGTCGAGAGCTACGCGATGATCCGCCCCCACGAGTTCATTCGATTTGAGTCGGTGCAGGATACCTCGACAGAGATTGACCTGATTGAAGGCGCGGTCGAGATTACTATTGGCGACTGTGTTCTGGTCGATACTCGACTCTGGGACTACCTGTACCCCTTGTGGGCCTATCTGGCAGATTCTGTTTCGACGCTACGGGCGACGGGGGCAGGCTCCTTCAGATTCCCGGACCAGCCCATCCAGATTGAATTTGATCGAGCATCTAAGGGGGTGCTACAGATAACTGTCTCTGGGGACGGAGAGACTAGAAGGGCCATTGCTAATGAGTCCGAGTTTCTTCAGGCTCTGCGTTCGCGCGGCTCGGATTTCTTTAGCGAGCTCTCAGCTCACTTTCCCGCAGAGCGGGCCCTGATCGAACGTAGTTGGAAGAAGCTTCTGCACGATCCGGTCGACTCCTTGCTGGCCGATATCCCGTGGGAGGAACGCGTTGGCGAGAGGCAGTCATCCGCTTTTCGCCAAGCGGAACGAGTTGTGGGTCGCCGCATGAACACTGCGCAGCGTGAGCGGCTGATTTCCGATGTAGCGGGACGGCGGCTGTCTTTCGGCGAGTTGGTCTCACGCGCTGAACGTGAGCTGTGCGGCGCACAGCCGGGCAGTTCTTGACATCATGTGCGTTCGCGGTAGCGAAACGGGAGCCCCATCAGCTGTCGCTGATGGGGCTCCAGTGGCTTCTGACGGCAGTAGTTGACGGCAACGTCAGCGGACGGGGGCTGCGCAAGGCAGCGGTTCGTGGGTCTGTCAAACGAGCGGGTCTGTTCCGTAGTCGGTGGTGACGGTGAGTGCTCGCCTGTGATCATTGAGCGTGCATGATGCGAACACGCTTGTGGGAACGGTGTTTTCGGGGTTGTCGGCGTTGGTCATCGAGGATGTGGCGGACGGTGGGGAGGTAGTCCGGGTTTCGGCTCGGACCCGGGATGTTCCCGTTCCCTGTCCGGTGTGCGGCGTGGTGACGGGGAGGGTCCACGGGTATCACGGCCGGACGGTGCGGGATGTGCCGGTCGACGGCCGGCAGGTCGTGGTCCGGGTGAGGATACGACGGCTGGTCTGTCCGGCCCTGGGCTGCAGGCGGCAGACCTTCCGAGAGCAGGTCCCCGGGCTCCTGGAGCGCCATCAGCGCCGCACCACACGTCTGACCGGCCAGCTCTCCGAGCTGGTCAAGGAGTTATGCGGCCGGGCGTCCGCCAGACTCGCCCGATCTCTGGCCGTGCCCGTGTCGTACGCCTCCGCCCTGCGGCTGCTGCGGCTGCTGCGGCGGGTGCCCGTGCCGGAGGTGCGGATCCCGCGGGTGATCGGGGTCGACGACTTCGCACTGCGGCGCCGGCACAGCTACGCCACGATCATCATCAACGCCGAGACCGGTGAGCGAATCGAGGTACTGCCCGGCCGCGAAGCCGCCACTCTGGAAGCCTGGCTGCGCGGGCATCCGGGCATCGAGGCCGTGTGCCGGGACGGATCGGCCACCTATGCCGAGGCGGTCCGCCGAGCCCTGCCCGACGCGGTCCAGATCAGCGACCGCCGGCACCTGTGGCACAACCTCGCCGAGGCCGTCCGCAAGGAGGTCGCCGCGCACAGCACCTGCTGGGCGAAAGCGGGCCCGCCCCCGGCCGAGGGGAGACAGGCCGCCACCACCCGCGAGCGCCGGCAGCAGGTCCACGCCCTGCGCGAGCGCGGAGTCGGACTTCTGGAGTGCGCGCGCCGCCTGAACCTGGCTCTCAACACCGTCAAGCGCTACGACCGCGTCGCCGAGCCCGAGCGCCTCATCCGCGCCCCCCAAGTACCGGCCCACCCTCGTGGATCCCTACCGCGATCACCTGCGCCGACGCCGGCTGGAGAACCCGGCCGTCCCCGTCACCCATCTCCTCCAGGAGATCAGGGAACTGGGCTACACCGGCAGCTCGAACCTGCTCGTCCGCTACATCAACCAGGGCCGAGTCGAGGCCGACCGGCCCGCACTCTCGCCCCGGCGCCTCGCCCGCTACCTGCTCACCCGACCCGACCGCCTCAAGGACCACCAGCGGGAACGCATCGAGGCCGCCCGCACCGCCTGCCACGAGATGACCGCTCTGGCCGACCTCATCCACCACTTCGCCGTGCTGTTGGATCCCGCCGATGGCAATGCCACCCTGCTGAGCACCTGGATCACCTCGGTCCAGGCCGAGGACCTGCCCCACCTGCATGCCTTCACCCGGGGCCTCGAGAAGGACCGCGCCGCAGTCGACGCCGCCCTCACCCTGCCGCACCACAACGGCGGCACCGAAGGCGTCAACAACAAAACCAAGCTGATCAAGCGCCAGATGTACGGCCGCGCGAGCTTCCCTCTCCTCCGCCACCGCATCCTCCTGGGCTGACGACACCCTCCGTCACCACCGACTACGGAACAGACCCGAACGATTTACAGTCCCGGATCAGGTTGTGCAGTCGAACAATTCCGAGCATGGCGTGGTGGACGCCGTCGCCCTTGAGGCGGCAGTCGCGCAGGATCTTCCAGGTCTTCATGCGGGCGAAGGCATGCTCGACGCGTGCCCGGATCTTGCGATGGGAAGCGTTGTGTTCCTCTTTCCAGTCGGGGAGTTCGGTCTGGCCCTTCTCGCGGCGGTGCGGGATGAGTAGGCCGGTGCCCCGGTAACCGCCGTCCGCGATCACCGTGGTCTTCCCGACGGCACCCTTGGCGCCGGACAGTTCCCACGCCTTGCAGTCGTTGCGGTTGCCGGGCAGCGGCCGGCCGACTGCGACGACGAGTTGAGTCTCGGCGTCGATGATGACCTGGTGGTTGGTCGAGTACCGGTAGTTCTTCGACTGCTCGGCGACGGTGTGATCGCGGGTGGGGACCAGGGTGCCATCCACGATCAGCACGGCGTCCTTGCGGAACCGCCTGCGCTGCTGGAACGCGAGCAACGGACCGAGGTGGACGATGATGCGGTCAGCTGCCGACTTGGACACCCCGAACAGCGGGCTAGCTGCCGCAACGTCAGGTTGGTTCGCCAGTACGCAACCACCAGCAGGACCCGATCCTCCAGCGGCAGCCTCCACGGCCGGCCCTTACGGACGGGATCCGCGCCCTCGCGCCGCAACGCGGTGATCAACTTTCTGAACTGTCGCGGGCTCAGCCCGGCGAACGAGGCTATCCAAGACGGCTCCGACGCCGTAATCACACCAGCCACGGCAAGAATGATCCCTCGTCAAGTCGCTCGTGACGGAGTTCAGTCCATCAGTAGCTCGTCAAGGCCCCGGACAGAACCCGGCGTGTCCATCTCATCAGCCATAGCTACCAGGGTCGCGTAGTACTGCCGGGTGATGGGGAGAGCATCCTCGTAGATCCACGAGCACATGGTGTCGAACGCCAACGCCTCCTCACCGTGTGACAGCAGATGGCGCACATCCGTGATGACCGCCTCTGAGGCGAGCGGCGAGTCCTCAAGCAGCGCCGCCACCCGCGCTCGACACGACAGGCTCACGGGCTGTCTCCACTCCATGGACGAGCGGATCGATGACCCCACATCCTTGCTGTTCAGCGAAGGGCTGTCGACTCACCTGATCAGTTACGGGACAGCCTTTAGATTATCGATGCTGCCGGCGTGCTGCCGTTCGTAGTCGACCGGGCTGCAATAGCTGAGTCAGGAGATTTCACTTCGCGAGACACATGGCAAGTGCCTACCTCGCCATCAATCAGGCCGGCGGGTCCGCTGAACAGTGGGCCCTCGGGGAAGCCGGGACACTTGGCGGACTTCAGGTCGCTGCGCGTGAAGGCGGCGGTCGTCTCCTTCATCCATTGCCCGAGGTTCCACCGCTCCGCGGAGGGCCGGCGCAGAAAGAGATGCACGTTCACCTGGGCCGGCGCATACCCGGTCACGATCTTCTTGTAGTCGCCGGGAAGGGGCACCCCCAGCTCGCGCTCCAACGTGAACCAGTCTGCGACCGGCGACGACGCAGGTCCTGCGGGCCCGAGGACTTTGGCTACGGCGTCTTCGGCGTCACGCGTCATTTCGTTGCCGTTCCTTGAGGCCGGATATCAGGGCGCGCAGGCCGGGTGACGTCGTGGTGAGGACGGTGTCCGGGGCGTCGCTCTCGCGGAGGTGGACGGTTCCGGTGGGGGAGGCGGCGACGTTAACGCAGTTCGAGCCGTCTCCGCTGAAGGAGGACTTCTGCCAGTTGAGGTCCTGCACGGCTGTTCCTTTCACAGGGACTGGATGCGGTGGTGGATGAAATCGCGTGACTCGGTGGCTGTCAGGGCGCAGGACTCCATGCGGTCGAGCACGGCTCGATACTTGTCCAACTGCGCTGCCGCGTCGAGGAACTCGCAGGCGCCGTGGTGTGAGTCCAGCTGGACGGTGTCGAGTTGGGGGACCGGGCCCTCCGCGTAGTCGAAGGACTGGCCGGTCGTGGGGAAATCGTTCGTCTCGAAGGGGATCACTCTGATCGTGACGTGGGGCAGTTCGCTCATGTCGATCAGGTGCTTCAGCTGCCCGCGAGTGACGACGGGGCCGCCGAAGCCCATGCGCAAGGCCGCCTCATGGATGACAGCTGTGTACGGGGCCGGGTTGTCCCTGTGCAGGACACCCTGACGCTTCATGCGGTGGGTGAGGCGGTGTTCGATCTCGTACTGCCGCATGGGTGGGACCACGGCTTGGAAAAGGGCTCGGGCGTGGTCGGTGGTCTGGAGCAGCGCCGGGATGTGGAAGAGGAGGGCCACGCGGAGTGCGGTGGCGTGGTGCTCCAGTTCGGCCAGGTCGACGAGTGCGACCGGCACGTGGTCGCGGTACTCCTCCCACCAGCCGCGGGTGCGACGGCCCGTCATGGCGGCAAGGGCGTCGATCAGCCGCTCGTCGGAGCAGTCGTAGCTGTGGGCCATCGAGCGGACCCGGTCGGCGCTCACCGGCGTGCGCCCTGTCTCGATCATGCTGATGCGCGCTTGGTTGACGCCGAGGAGCTGGGCGGCACCTGTGGTCGAGAGCCCGGTGTGCTCACGGAGTTTGCGCAGTTCCGCACCCAGCCTCCGCTGACGGAGCGTGGGGCTGTTGGTGGGCGGCACGGAGTCCCCTTCCTGGCCGCAGGACGGCGCTTCATCCCTCACACGAGTGAAGGTTAGAGGCTTACTGTTCAGTTCGTTAGATCTATCTAACCACCTGTCCTACGGTGGTCTTGTGCCCGCTCAACAGCCCTCGCCCATAAGCCGGAAGCGCACCCACCAGGCACTGCCACCGCCCGGCGTGGACCGTGAGCGAGTAGTCCGATTCCCCTTTTCCTCGGAGGAGTTCTCGTGGTCACCGTAGCCCCGCCCGACACCTGGGTGTACGCCCTTCGGCTGCCGCACGACCCCCGCGCCGCACGGGTCGCACGTATGACCGTGCGGGCTGTGCTGCGCGGGCACGGGAGGGAGGAAGTGCTCGAAGCCGTCGAGCTGTTGGCCTCCGAGCTGGCCACCAACGCCTACCTGCACACCAGGGGGCCCGCCTCCCTGCGGATGACCGCCCTCAGTGACGGGCGGATCAGGGTCGGCGTGTGGGACAGCCACCCGTACATCCCCGCGCCCTTCGCCAAACCGCCCGGGGACCGGGTGCCGCCCGCCGACGTTGACCGGGAGGGCGGGCGCGGGCTGTACCTCGTGCAGGAGTACGCGGACTGGTGGGGCGGGTGGCCGCTGGAGGGCGGCCGGCTCGGGCGGGGCGGGGGGAAGTTGTTGTGGTTCGAGGTCGGGGGAGGGCGCGGCGACGGTCTCGAAGGCTGAACGTCTTCGGTGACGGGAAAAGCAACTGCCCTGCAAGTGAAGTGACTTGAGCGTCCCGTTGTCAGTGGGCCCCGATACGTTCTGCGTGCGTCGCGGCTCGCGCAGCCGCGCCGCGCACCTCGTGGCCGGTACGACCGGCATGCCCCGGACGACGTAGGGACACCCATGGAACCCGTATTCGCCGACTTCTCCACCGACCCGGCACAGCTGTCGAACGCCGTGGTCGCCCACCACCGTTGCGGGATCGCCCCCTCGCACCTCGCGCTGGGCGCCGGCGGATACATCAGGCTGGACTTCACCGTCGGGGAGCGGGAGGAGATCGCCGAGGCCGTCGTCGTGGTGACCGTCGTCGGTGCGGGTGCTCCGATGGACGTCCTGCTCAACGGCAAGGCCCTCGCCGAAGAGTTGGCCGTACCGGGGGACGGAGGGCACGGCGACCCGCAGGTCACCGTCCTCAGTGTGCCGGGGGAGCTCCTGGCCGCGGGCGACAACCTGCTCGAGATACGCAACCCCGAGGGCGCGCAAGGGCTGCTGCGGCTGCGGGCCGTGACCGTGGATCCCGCGCACGACCGGGAGCGGTCGGAGCGCGCCAGGGCGGTCCGGACGGCCGGGCGGTCCGTCGTCGCCTTCACCACCGAGGTCCGTGCCCCCGGCTCCACCGCCTGGCAGACCGGCCCCCGGCTTCTCTTCCACATCGACAGCATCCACAGCGGCCACGGCGGCGAGCGGGCCGTGCCCGCGCACCTCGCCTGGCGCGGGGCGGACGGCTCGGAGGCGGCGATCGGGCTGCGCGCGGACCTGTCCGGTTTCCAGGGGTACCGGACGACCGCCGACGGCGCGGTCGTCGAGTACCGCGGCACCCTCGCCGACCGCCGGGCCTACCCCGAGGGCACGGCCGGAGCCCCGCTGCACCGGTTCTCCACCGAGGAGGGGCACGACGGCGCCTGGTCCCCCTCCGGCGAGCTGCGGCTGCTGCTCGACGACGGCGGGGCGGCCGTGGAGCGCGTGTCCTGGACCGACCGGCGGGGCACCACCGCCTCGGTCGTTCTCAGCTCCGCCCACAAGTGCGTCGCGGCGGAACCCGTCGGTGAGCTGCGGGACATCACCCGTACGGTCGTCGACGTCGAGGCGAGCGACGAGTTCGACCTGGTGGGCGAGGTCGCGGACAACCTGCTCACCAAGTCCTGGAGCAAGTGGCTGGCCAACGACGAGACCGCCGAGCTGGACTTCACCCTCGAACGCCCCTCCGCCGTCGCCGCGTACCGGCTGACCTCGGCGAACGACGCACCCGAGCGGGACCCGCAGGACTGGGAGCTCCAGGGATCGCACGACGGCGGCCACTGGACGACCGTGGACTCCCGCACCGGAGAGCGGTTCCGCCAGCGCCACGAGACGAAGGAGTACTCCGTCGCCTCACCCGCCTCCTACGCCCGCTACCGCCTGAACATCACCTGCAACCACGGCTCCGACCAGACCCAGCTCTCCCGGGTCCAGTTCCTCGCGGGCGAAACCCCGGCCACCGGGCCGACGCACGGTGCCGCCGACTTCACCGGCTACCGGGCGCCGCGCGGGGGCGACCCCGTCGGATACCGGGGCACGAGCGTCCCCGGCCCCTGGTCCGACACCCCCGGCCAGGAGGAGGGGAAGGAAGCGGGGCAGGCCCTGCAGAAGCTGCTCGCCGGCGACCTGGGCGAGACGGCCCGCGGCCTGGACGACGCCGCCCGGCTCATCGGCAAGCTGGCGGCGTACCTGAAGAGTTCCTGACGCCACGGCGGCCCGTCGTGACGGGCGGGTCGGGGGCGGCGTGCGGGACGGCCGTCCGCACGTCCCCGCGCCCTTCGCCGAGCCGCCCCAGGTGTCGTGGGCTCGAGGCGGCTCCGTCCGCCTCCGCCGCTACTTGAGGTCGATCATCCGGACGGGCTGTCCGGTCGTGCGGGCGATCGTCTCGAAGTCGCGGTCGTAGTGGAGCAGTGTCAGTCCCGCCTCCTCCGCGACGGCCGCGATCAGCAGGTCGACCGGTCCCGCGCTGCGGTGTTCGCCCTTGGAGGTGAGCTGCTCCTGGACGACGCGAGCGCGCCGGAAGACCCCGTCGGGCATCGGGCACCAGGTCAGCTCGTTCAGTCGCGCGGCGATGATCTCGCGGTCGTTCGTGGAGCGTGCCGAGTACTGCACCTCCAGCTCGGTGATGTCGCACAGGGCGATCAGTCCGGCACCGATGCGACGCTCCCAGTCCTCGGTCGCCTGGCGCAGCAGCACGCGGGCGAGGGCCGAGGTGTCGATGAGGTAGTCGGCCACGCTCAACGGGCGGCACCACCACGGTACGTGCGCTTGTCCAGAAGTGCTTCGGCGTCGAGGCCGCCGTCCGCCGCCAGATCCTGCAGGTCATGGAGGGCGCGCAGGCGACGGTTGCGTGCCACTACTTCGCGCAGGGCCGTGTTGATCGTGTCGCGCTTGGTCGTGGTCCCCAGTTCCTTGGCGGCCGCTTCCAGCGCTTCGTCGTCGAGGTCGATCACCGTACGGCTCATGACTCTCCTCCATGTATACGCAGATGTGTATCAATGTATCTGATCGAATGTATACGGGTGGGTCGCTGGACGCCCGTCCCGGCCACTCCTTCGGTCCGGCCGTTGCCGGTCCCCGCAGCGCCGTCCCGCACCTGCGCGCGTATGCCTGCCGCGACTGCCGGATCATCGGGCCGCCCGCGCGGGTGTACCGCTCGGCCGGGCGGCCGAAGGCCGTGGCGGGTGGCGTCGGCGTATTCCGGGAAGGGGTGCGACCCTTCGGTCGCCGGGCGGGCGTCGCGCTTCCGCGGCCCCGATCCGTTGCTTCATGCTTTTGTCGGGCAAGTTTTTATTCCGACTCCGGGTGCCCCGTTCGGGCGACCTGTTCCCCCCGAATGCAGCACATCACCTCTCGCGCGGCGCTCGTTATGTGGGAGTGACAGAGCAAGAAAAAAGTGGAGAGGCGATCCTGTCTCTGACGATCGGCGGCCGTGTTTTCACCGGCGCCGGAGTGCAGCTCCGTACCTTCTCGGACCTGCTGGACGACTTCCATGACGCCATCGACGGTATCGAGAGGGAATATCTGAGGGCGACTCGGAGGATTTACGGAGGGGAAGCTTCCGCGATGTACCTTCCGTCGCGGTCTCGTGCACTCGACATGACGTCCTGAAAGAGGGCACGGAGAAATTTCAGATGGACAGGTCCAGTAATAACGGCCATTTCTACAACCAGCCTTATGTCCCGAGGGCGGGGGACGAGCCGAGGGGGCCGTACGACAGCATTCCCTTCCCGGTCCAGCAGTCCTGGGACAGCGCACCCCACCCCGCCGCCCGGGACGGCGCACCGCACGCCACCGTCTGGGACAGCTCGTCGCACGCCACCGTGTGGGACGGCGTGCCGCACCCCGCCGCCTGGGACGGCGCACCGCACGCCACCGCCTGGGAGGGCGCACCGCACACCGCCGTACTGGACGGCTGGGACCCGGACGAGGAGCTGGCCGCGATGCTGGCGCCGGCGCAGGCCCAGCAGCCCCCTCCCGAGCTCCCGCCCCTGCCCCTGGACCGGCCCCACCACAGGGGCGACCGGCGGCGGACGCGTCAGGAGCCGGACCTCCCGGCCGGTCGACGCGTCACCCACGCCACGGTCCTGATCGCCGCGATCTTCGTGTGCGCGGCATGCCTGCTGGGCTGGTCGGTCTCCTACACCTACGGGCAGCTCCGCGTGATCGCCGAGGGCATGCTGCCCGACGCGGTGGCGCAGTGGTGGCCGCTCGCGGTGTACGGGCCGTGGTTCGTGGCGGCCCTGTCGATCCTGCGGGCCACCGTGCAGCACCGGCGCGCGCACCGTTCGTGGAGCGTCCTCCTCACGGCCTCGGCGGTGGCCGTGGCCCTGTGCGTCGGTCACTCCTCCCGCTCGCTCATGGCGTTCGTGATGTTCGGAATGCCGCCCGTCACCGCGCTGGTGTGCTTCTGGGAACTCATCGGCCAGGTCTCCTCCAGGCAGGGGGCCACCCGGCAGGGGGCGCACGCGCAGCGGAGTACCGGGACGTGAGGAACCGCCGTCCGCCCGGCCGGCTGCCGCGCTACGGGACCGGTGGGGGCGGGGCGGCGGGCGGACGGGAGGCCGCCGTCAGGCGTCCTCGCCGCCCGACAGGCGGCGCAGTACCGCTCCGCACCTGCGGGCGTAGGCCTGCTGCAGTTGGCGGGTCGCCGGGCCGCCCGCGCGGGCGTACCACTTCGCAGGGCGGCTGAAGGCCGCGACCGTCAGCCAGACCGTGCCGTCGCCCGTGCGGTCGACGACGAAGGACTCCTCGCCGGACTCCGGGTGACCGGGCAGGGTGCCGTAGGCCCAGCCGGCGCGGCGGCGTTCCTCGACCGTCCAGACGACGCGGCAGGGGGCCTTGACGACGCCCGCCAGGGTCACCGTGACGTCCACGCCCCGGGCCGCGCGGTCGGCGCTCGTCTCGACGCCGACGCCGAGGGCGCGGTGCATCTCCCAGGTGAGGACGGCCTCGGCGGCGCGGCGGAAGACCTCCTCGCCCTCCCCGAGGCGCGTGCGCACGTGCAGGGCGTGGAAGCCGGGCGGGCAGAAGCCGGGCTCGCGGGTGGCGCCGACGTCCTCGTACGTGAAGTCCCCAACTGACATGGGACCCAAGAGTAGGGCGGCACCCGGGGAGTCCTCCTCCCGGGTGCCGCCCCGTCTCATTCACTCACACCGGTGACTCGCGTCAGGCGACGTTGACCGCCGTCCAGGCGGCCGCGACCGCCTTGTACTCCGCGCTGGTGGAGCCGTACAGGGCCGACGCCGCGCTCAGGGTCGCCGTACGGGCGCCCGCGTAGTTCGTGGTCGACGTCATGTACGTGGTGAGCGCCTTATACCAGATCTGGGCGGCCTTGGCGCGGCCGATGCCGGTGACCGTGGAGCCGTTGTAGGTGGGGGAGTTGTAGCTGACCCCGTTGATCGTCTTCGACCCGCTGCCCTCGGAGAGGAGGTAGAAGAAGTGGTTGGCCGGGCCGGACGAGTAGTGCACGTCCAGGTTCTTCAGCGTCGACGACCAGTAGTTGGCCGAGGCGCCGTCCTTGCTCGGCTGGTCCATGTAGCGCAGCGGGGTGCCGTTGCCGTTGATGTTGATCTTCTCGCCGATGAGGTAGTCACCGACGTCGGAGGAGTTCGCCGCGTAGAACTCGACCGCCGTGCCGAAGATGTCGGAGGTCGCCTCGTTCAGGCCGCCGGACTCGCCCGAGTAGTTCAGGCCCGCGGTGTTGGAGGTGACGCCGTGGCTCATCTCGTGGCCGGCCACGTCCAGCGAGGTGAGCGGCTTGGTGTTGCCGGAGCCGTCGCCGTACGTCATGCAGAAGCAGCTGTCGTCCCAGAACGCGTTGACGTACGCGTTGCCGTAGTGGACGCGGGAGTAGGCGGCGACGCCGTTGTTCTTGATGCCGTTGCGGCCGAAGGTGTTCTTGTAGAAGTCCCAGGTGGTCTGGGCGCCGTAGGCCGCGTCGACGGCGGCCGTCTGGTCCGTGGAGGAGCTGGAGGCCGCGCCGGTGCCCCAGGTGTCGTCCGCGTCGGTGAACAGCGTGCCCGCGGAACTGGTGGTGCTGCGCGCCTTGTTGTACGTCTTGTGGCCGCCGCGCGAGGTGTCGTACAGCTGGTACGTCGAGCCGGACAGCGTCGTGCCGAGGGTGACCGTGCCGGAGTAGAGGCTCTTGCCGGTGCCGGTCTCGACGCCCTGGTACTCGTACAGCTTCGCCCCGGTCGCCGCGTCGGTGATGACGTGCAGCTCGTTGGGGGTGCCGTCGTCCTGGAAGCCGCCGACGACGGTCTCGTAGGCCAGGACCGGCTTGCTGCCGTTGCCCGCCCAGATCACCTTGCGGGGCGCCTGCGAGGCCTCGGTGTCCTCGGAGCCCGCCGCCTTCGCCAGCGACAGCGCCTGGCTCTCGGCCTTGGCGGCGCCCACGGCCGGGGTGGTCGAGGCGACCTTGATGGTGGCCGTCGTCGCCTTGGTGACGCCCTTGTTCGCGCCGGCCGCCGACTCGTGGACGACCAGGTCGCCGCCGAGGACCGGCAGGCCCGCGTAGGTGCGCTCGTAGCGGGTGTGGACCGTGCCGTCGGCGTCCTTGACGACGTCTCTGACGACGAGCTTCTCCTGGGCGCCGAGGCCTATCTCCTGCGCGGTGGAGGCCGCGTCGGCCTGCTTGTCCTGGATGAGGGCGGTGCGGGCGGCCGGGGCCAGCGCGGTGGGGACGGCGAGGGGCTTGGCGGCCGTCACGTCCGCGGAGGTCTGGGCGACGGCGCTGCCGGTGGTGAGTCCGGTGGTGAGGAGGGCCCCGGCCGCGACAGCGGTGGCGATGGCCAGGGTGGTGCGCTTGCGACGCGCGTAGAGGGAGGACACACAAGCTCCTTGGGTGTGGGGGTGCCCGGACGGCGTGGGGTGGCCGGCCGTGACGGCTGTGAAGTTGTGCGGCGGGTGACAGGAAGATTGGCATCCAAGTCGCGTACATGTCATGACCCTGAAGTGATGTTGGCCGAAAATCGACCAACCGATGAACATTGCCGTTCTGTAAACAGGCGTGAGCTGGGTCAAAGGCCAACAGGAGGCGGGCAATCGGATGGCAAAAAGAGGACGCCGCCCCGGGAGCCGAAGCTCCGGAGCGGCGTCCTGCGGGTGGGGGGTGGGCCGGCGTGCGGCCCCCTGTCACGGTGCGGCGGAGACCTACGGGAAGGTCAGCGACCAGCCGTTGATGTAGCCCGTGTCCGCGGCCGCGTTGTCCTGGACGCGCAACGTCCAGACACCGTTCGCGACTTCGGAGGACGCGTTCACCGTGTAGGTGGTGTTGATGTTGTCCGCGCTGCCGCCGGTGCCGTACGCCTTCAGCGTGTACGCCGTGCCGTCGGGGGCGAGCAGCTGCACCTGGAGGTCACCGATGTAGGTGTGGACGATGTCGACCGCCACCGCGAGGTTGGACGGCGCGTTGCCCGTCCGGCCGGAGACGGTGATCGGCGAGGTGACCGCCGCGCCGTTGTCCGGAATCGATACGTCGGTGGTGGACTCGAAGGAGGTGCCGCCACCGCCGCCACCGGGCCGCGAGCCGACCGCGATGCCCGCCCACGCGTTCTGCACCGCCGTGTACTCGGCGCTCGTCGTGCCGTACAGCTCACCGGCCGCCGCGAGGGTGCCGGTGCGGGCGCCCGCGTAGTTGGTGGTCGAGGTGAACTTCGTGGTCAGCGCGCGGAACCAGATCTTCTCCGCCTTCGCCCGGCCGATGCCGGTGACCGGCAGCCCGTCCGAGGTGGGCGAGTTGTAGCTGACCCCGTTGATCGTCTTCGCGCCGCTGCCCTCGCTCAGCAGGTAGAAGAAGTGGTTCGCCGGGCCCGAGGAGTAGTGGACGTCGATCGAGCCGATGCCGGAGTACCAGCTGTCCTTCGACGAGCCGTCCTTGCTCGGCTTGTCCATGTAACGCAGCGGCGTGCCGTCGCCGTTGATGTTGATCTCCTCGCCGATGAGGTAGTCACCGACGTCGGAGGAGTTCGCCGCGTAGAACTCGACGGTCGAGCCGAAGATGTCCGAGGTCGCCTCGTTCAGCCCGCCGGACTCGCCGCTGTAGTTGAGGCCGGCCGTGTTGGAGGTGAGCCCGTGGGTCATCTCGTGCGCGGCCACGTCGATCGCCGTCAGCGGGTTGGCGTTGCCGGAGCCGTCGCCGTACGTCATGCAGAAGCAGCTGTCCGACCAGAACGCGTTCACGTAGTTGTTGCCGTAGTGGACGCGGGAGTACGCCCCGACCCCGTCGCCGCGGATGCCGGAACGCCCGTGCACGTTCTTGTAGTAGTCCCAGGTCAGCTGGGCGCCGTAGGCGGCGTCGGCGCCGGCCGACTCCAGGTTCGACGCGCTGCCGTTGCCCCAGACGTCGTCGGGGCCGGAGAAGAGCGTGCCGGTGCCGGAGGTGCCGCGGTTGAGGTTGTACGTCTTGTGGCCGCCGCGGGCGCCGTCGGTCAGGTTGTACGTCGACCCGGACTGCGTGCTGCCGATGGTGACCTGACCGCTGTACACCGTGTTGCCGGTGCCGGTCTCGATGGCCTCCCACTCGTACAGCTTGGCGCCCGTGGTGGCGTCCGTGACGACGTGCAGTTCCTGCGGGGTGCCGTCGTGCTGGAAGCCGCCCACGACCGTCTCGTAGGCCAGGGTCGGCGTGCCGTTCGCGGCCCAGATCACCTTGCGGGGCTCGCGGTTGACGTCGGGGCTCTTGGCGTCCTCCGCCTTCGCCGCCGACAGCGCCTGCGCCTCGGCCTTGGCCGCGGGCACCTTGGCCGTGGTGGTGGCCGGCTTGATGGCGGCGCGGGTCGCCTTGACGACCGACTGCGTGGCGCCGGCCGGGGTGGACTCGACGACCAGGTCGCCGCCGAGGACCGGCAGGCCCGCGTAGGTGCGCTCGTAGCGGGTGTGGACCGTGCCGTCGGCGTCCTTGACGACGTCCCGGACGACGAGCGCCTCCTGGGCGCCGAGGCCCAGTTCCTTGGCCTGCTGCGCCTTGCCGGCGTTCGCGTCGCGGATCAGCTCGGCGCGCTGGGCGGGGGTGAGGCGGACCGACTCGGAGCCCGGTATCGCCTGGCCGGCCGCCCGCGGCGACTGGCCGGGGGCGGCCGTCGCGGCACCGGACTGCACGGCGGCGGCGATGAGCGCGGAGACGCCGACGAGGGCGAGGGCCGCGGCTCTGCGGGAGGGGGTGGGGGATGTGCGTCTGCGAGAGGGACTGCTGCTCAACACTGACTCCTTCTGCGCGGCCGCGGGTCACGCGGCCGGGGGAGACCGCACGGCGGGTAGGCCGCGCGGGCACAACTAGGGCCGTACGCAGAACGGGTGAAGCTGTGGGGTTGCTGTGCAGTAGCAGTGGGAAGAGTGGCAGCCGACAGCGCTATCTGTCAGGAGCGCGTCAGGAAGTTGGCTGGAAACGGTTCGTTGTCCGGGAGTTCATGTTCGATATACGGAGAGATCACCACGGATCGCCCATGGCCCCTGCCGCCGCACGGCGTCCCACGCGCGCCGCCCCCCGTACGGCGTCCCACGCGTACGGCGTCCTACGCGTGCCGCGTCCTACGCGTGCCGCCGCTCCCCGTGCCACGTCCCCCACAGCGCCGCGTACGCCCCGCCCGCCCGCACCAGCTCGTCGTGCGTGCCGAGTTCGGTCAGCCGGCCGTTCTCCATCACGGCGACCCGGTCCGCGTCGTGCGCGGTGTGCAGCCGGTGGGCGATGGCGATGACCGTACGCCCGCGCAGCACGGCGGCCAGGGCGCGCTCGGTGTGCCGGGCGGTCGCCGGGTCCAGCAGGGCCGTCGCCTCGTCCAGGATCAGCGTGTGCGGGTCCGCCAGCACCACCCGCGCCAGGGCGAGCTGCTGCGCCTGCGAACCGTCGGTGCGGCGCCGGTCCGCGCCCACCTCCGCGTCGAGACCTCCGGGCAGCTCCCGCACCCAGTCGGCGGCACCGACCGCGGCCAGCGCCGCCCACAACTCCTCCTCCGTCGCGGCCGGTTCGGCGATCAGGAGATTCTCGCGGACCGTGCCGAGGAAGACGTGGTGCTCCTGGGTCACCAGGACGACCTGCCGGCGCAGCGCCTCCGGAGCCAGGTCCGCGACCGGCACCCCGCCCACCGTGACCGAACCCGCCGTCGGCGCGTCCACGCCCGCCAGCAGCCGGCTCAGCGTCGTCTTGCCCGCACCCGACGGGCCCACCACCGCGAGCCGCTCCCCGGGCCGCACCGTCAGGTCCACCCCGCGCAGCACCTCGCCGCCGCGGTCGTAGGCGTACCGCACGCCCGTCACGTCGATCCGGTCGTCCGCCGGAGCCGGCGCGCCCCCCTCCGGGCCGGACCGCGGGGCCCGTGCCAGCCCCTCCACCCGCGCGAACGAGGCGCCGCTGCCCTGGAGCTGCTCGACGCGCATCAGGATCTCGTCGAGCGGCCCGGTGAACTGCCGCAGGTACAGGGCCGCCGCCACCACCGCCCCGAGACTCAGCGCCCCCCGCGCGTGCAGCATCCCGCCCACCAGCAGGACCCCCGCGACGGGCAGCGAGTACGACACCTCCACCACCGGGAAGAACACGCTCCGCAGGAACAGCGTGTGGAACCGCGTGCGGCGCGAGACCTCCAGCGCGTCCCGGCTCGCCGCCGTCCGCCGCGCCTGGAGCCGGAACGCCTCCACCGTGCGGGCCCCGCCCGCGGTCTCCGCGAGGACGTCGGCGACCTCCGAGGTGGCCGCGCCCTCGGCGAGGTACCCGGCCCGCGCCCGCCGCAGGTACCAGCGCAGCGCCCACCAGATCGGCGTCAGCCCGAGCACCCCGACCGCGCCCAGCAGCGGGTCGATCACGAACACCGCGCCCAGCAGCAACGACGCCTGCACGGTGCAGACCAGCAGCTCGGGCCCGGCGTCCCGCAGCGTCGTGCCCACCGCCGCCACGTCGGCGGTGCCGCGGGTGGTGAGGTCGCCGGTGCCGGCCCGCTCCACGACCGACGCGGGCAGCGCCAGCGTCCGCTCGACGAAGCCCTCCCGCACCCGCGCCAGCGTCCGCTCCCCGAACCGGTGCCCCGCGTACCGGGCCCAGCGGGCCAGCAGCAACTGCGCCAGCGCGCACCCCAGGATGGCCGGAGCCAGCCGGTCCACCGCCGCGACGCCGCCGCCGGAGCGCACCTCGTCGATGATCCTGCCGAGCAGCCAGGGCCCGGCCAGACCGGCCGCGGCGGCCAGCACGTTGAGCGTCAGGACGGCGGCGAAGGCCCGCCCGTCGGCCCGCACCAGACGGCCGGTGGCCCGCCGCACCTCGGCCTGCGAGGCCACCGGAAGCCGCCCCGACACCCCCTCGCCGACCCCGGCCGGAACCTTCCCTCCCGACCCGGCCGGAACCTTCCCTCCTGCCCCGGCCGGCCCTTTCCCGTCCGACCCCTTCCCGCCCGACCCGGCCGGCCCCTTCCCGCCCGACCCGCCCGAGCCACCCGCCGTCATCGCACAGCCCCCTCTACGGTCCCGTCCCCTGCCCCGCCGCTGCCCTGCGGGTCTCGCGGGTCCTGAGTGTCCTCCGCGTCCCGCGCCACCAGCGCCCGGTACCCCGGCTCCGTCTCCAGCAGCTC
Organism: Streptomyces sp. NPDC017202; assembly: GCF_044331705.1. Taxonomy (NCBI): domain Bacteria; kingdom Bacillati; phylum Actinomycetota; class Actinomycetes; order Kitasatosporales; family Streptomycetaceae; genus Streptomyces; species Streptomyces sp. NPDC017202. The sequence goes on from NZ_JBIRNP010000013.1 coordinate 18,245, forward strand.
CCGGTGCCGGCCGCTCGCCGCGACCTTCCCGTCGACCAGGTACAGCACCCGGTCCGCGTGGTCGAGCAGCAGCGGGGAGGTGCTCGTCACGACGGTCGTCCGGTCGGCGCGCGCTTCGCGCAGCCGCCGCGCGATCGCCGCCTCGGTGTGCGCGTCGAGCGCCGACGTCGGCTCGACGGCGAGCAGCACCTCGGGGTCGGCGAGCAGCGCCCGCACCAGCCGTACCCGCTGCCGCTGACCGCCGGACAGGCTGCGGCCCCGCGCCGCCACGGGGGAGTCGAGCCCGTCCGGCAGAGCCTGCACGATGTCCTCGGCGGCAGCCGCCCGCAGCGCCCGGTCGATCTCCGCGGCGGACGCGTCGCGCCGCCCGCCCACCAGCTCGCGCAGGCTGCCGGCGAACAGGTCCGCCTCGTTGTCGGCGACCAGGATCCGCTCCCTGACCTGTGCCAGGCCCACCTCGTCGACGCGCACGCCGCCCCAGGTGACGTCGGTCGGCCCGTACCGGCCCAGCCGGTCGATCACGGCGGCCGTGTCGGCGGGCCGCGCACCGGCCAGCGCCGTCAGCAGACCCGGCGCGACCCGCACACCGGAGACGGGGTCGTACAGCACCGCCGGCCCGGCGGGCGCGTCGGCGGTACCGGTGGCCGGGTCGTCCGGCTCCAGCCGCAGCAGCCGTACGACCCGGCGGGCGGCGACCACGCCCCGGCTGAGCTGGTAGCCCATGTCCACGATGAACGCGACCGGGCCGACCAGTACGGCCACGTAGCCGTACACCGCCACCAGCTCGCCGACGGTCAGCTCGCCCCGGGCCGCGAGCCGGGCCGCCAGCCACGTCACCACGGCGAGGAACACCGTCGGCAGGCCCGTACCGAGGGCCTGCATCCAGCTGGTGACCGCGCCGACCCGGTAGCCCTGGGCGCGCAGCCGCTGCGAGTCGCGGTGGAAGGCGTCCGCGATCAGCCTCTTGCCGCCGAGGCCGTTGAGCACCCGCAGCCCGCCCGCGAGGTCGCCGATCCGCGCGGTGAGCACCCCCTGCCGCTCCCGGTACTCGCCCTCGGCGCCCTGGAGCCGCCCCATCAGCGGGCCGACCAGCACGGCGATCACCGGCATCCCCAGCAGCACGACCGCCGCGAGCAGCGGCGAGACCGACAGCAGCACCCCGGCGACGACGACGTAGACGACGACCGCGCCGACACCCGGCCCGATCATGGTCAGGGACGTGGCGATGGTCTGCACGTCGCCGACGCCGATCGTGACGACCTCACCGGCCCCGATCCGGCGCGGCAGCGCGGCGCCGAGCCGGACCGTGTGCCCGACGACCAGCTTCACCGTGCGGAAGTTGGCGTCCATGCGCACCCGGGTCATGGTGCGGTGCCGCGTGATGCTCACCCAGGCGTTGAACGCCTCCACCAGCAACAGCGCGGCCGTCCAGCCCGCCAGCGCGGCCGTGTCACCACCCTCGAGACCGTCGTCGACCGCCCTCGCCATCAGGTACGGCACGAGCGCCATCAGCACCATCCAGACGCTGGACAGCACCGCTCCCGCCACCGCCCGCCCCGGCTGGCGGCAGGTCAGCCACCACAGGTACGACCAGCCGCCCCGGCAGTCGGGCGTGCCGGGGTCGGCGTAGGCGTCGATCGGCTGCCGTCCCGTGCGCCGGGCCCTCACGCGAGGCTGTCCCGCCAGGCGCGGTGCAGGTCCGCGAACCGGCCGGTGCCCGCGACGAGTTCGTCCGGGGTGCCGTCCTCGACGATCCGGCCGTGCTCCATGACGAGCACCCGGTCGGCGATCTCGACCGTCGACAGCCGGTGCGCGATCACCACCGCCGTACGGCCCCTCAGGACCGTCGCCATCGCCGCCTGCACGGCCCGCTCGCCGGGCACGTCGAGCGAACTGGTCGCCTCGTCGAGGATCAGCACCGCCGGGTCCGCGAGCAACGCCCTCGCGAAAGAGACGAGTTGGCGCTGGCCGGCGGAGATGCGGCCGCCGCGCCTGCGAACGTCCGTGTCGTAGCCGTCGGGCAGCGCGCTGATGAACTCGTGCGCGCCGATGGCCTTCGCCGCCCGCTCGATGTCCTCCCGGCTCGCGTCCGGCCGTCCGAGCGCGATGTTGTCGGCGACCGTCCCGGAGAACAGGAACGCCTCCTGCGTCACCATGACCACCCCGCGCCGCAGCTCGGCCGTCGCCAGCTCGCGCAGATCGACGCCGTCGAGCAGCACCCGGCCCGCCGTCGGGTCGTAGAAGCGGGCGAGGAGCTTGGCCAGGGTGGACTTCCCGGCGCCGGTCGAGCCGACCACCGCGACCGTCTGCCCGGCGGGCAGGGTGAGGTCGAAGCGGGGGAGGACCTCGCCACCGGTGCGGTAGCCGAAGCCGACGCCGTCGAAGACGACCTCGCGGCCGGGCATGCCCGGCCGGCGGGCCGGCAGCTCCCGGGGCGCGGCCGGCTCGGGCACGGACGGCTCCTGGGCCAGCAGCCCCGCGATCTTCTCCAGGGAGGCTGCCGCCGACTGGTAGGAGTTGAGGAACATGCCGAGCCGGTCGATCGGGTCGTACAGCCGCCGCAGGTACAGCACCGCCGCGGCCAGCACGCCCAGCGCCAGCGAACCGTCGGCCACCCGCTGGGCGCCCCACAGCACGATCAGCGCGACGGCGGTGTTGGCGACCAGCCGGGAACCGACGACGTACCGGGCCATCTCCAGCAGGGCGTCGCCGTTGGTCCGCTCGTGCCGCTGGTTCAGGACCCGGAAGTCGGCCTCGTTGACGGCCTCGCGGCGGAACGCGCGCACCGGCCGGATGCCGTTGACCGTCTCCACGAACTTCACGATCACGGCGGCGATGGCCGTGGACCGGGCGGTGAACACCCGGCCCGCGCGCCGCTGGTAGACCCGGACGAGGAGGTACAGCGGCCCGAACGACGCCACCGCCACCGCACCGAGGCCCAGGTCCAGCCAGAGCAGCATCGCCGAGATGTAGAGGAAGGACAGGACGACCGTCACCAGCTCCTGGAGGCCCTCGCTGAGCAGTTCGCGCAGCGACTCCACATCGGTGGTGGAGCGGGAGATGAGCCGGCCCGAGGTGTAGCGCTCGTGGAAGTCGACGCTCAGCGCCTGCGCGTGCCGGAAGATCCGGCCGCGCAGATCCAGCAGCACGTCCTGGTTGACGCGCGCGGAGGCGATCAGGAACGCGTACTGGAGCCCGCCGCCGGCCAGCGCGCACCCCAGGTAGCCGACGCCCACCGCGACCAGCGGCCCCAGGTCGTCCTCCCGGAACGCCGGCACGGCACGGTCGATGGCGTACGCCACCAGCAGCGGACCCGCCTGCACGGCCGCCTGCTGGAGCAGCAGCAGGAACGTGGTGAGGGCGACGCGCGCCCTCATCGGGGCGAGCAGCGAGCGCAGCAGGGCGCCGGTGGCGCCCGGCGGGGTGGGCAGGACGTCCCGGTCGAAGGCGTCGGCGTCCTCCCGGGCGGCCGTCGGGTCCCGCTCGTCGTCGGCGGTGGAGGAGGCGGCGGTCGTGGGCGCGGTCATCGGCGGTCGGCCTCCTGGTCCCCGGACATCAGACGGGCGTACTCGGCGTGGGTGCGGAGCAGTTCGTGGTGGGTGCCCACGGCGGTGATCCGGCCGCCCGACAGCAGGGCGACCCGGTCGGCGAGCAGCACGGTGGACGGCCGGTGCGCGACGATCAGCGCGGTCGTGTCGGCGAGGACGCGGCGCAGGGCGGCCTCCACGGCGGCCTCCGTGTGGACGTCCAGCGCGGACAGCGGGTCGTCGAGCACGAGGAACCGGGGCCGGCCCACCACCGCCCGCGCCAGCGCGAGGCGCTGCCGCTGCCCGCCGGACAGGCTCAGCCCCTGCTCGCCGACCTGGGTGCGGGTGCCCTGCGGCAGCGCGTGCACGAACTCGGCCCGGGCGACGGCCAGCGCCCGCTCCAGGTCGCCGTCGTCCGCGTCGCCGCCGGCGCCCATCAGCACGTTCTCCCCGACGCTCGCGGAGAACAGCGTCGGCTCCTCGAAGGCGACGGCCACCTTCGCGCGCAGCTCCTCGCGGGACATCGCGGTGATGTCCTCGCCGTCGAGCGTGATCCACCCGGAGGTCACCTCGTGCAGCCGCGGCACGAGCGCGGTGAGCGTGGTCTTCCCGCTGCCGGTGGCGCCCACCAGCGCCATGGACTCGCCGGGCCGGACGTGCAGGTCGACCCGGTCGAGGACGGGCGGGGAACCGGGCTCGGCGTCGGGGTAGCGGAAGGTGACCCCGTGGAACCGCAGGCCCCCTTCAGGGGGCGACGCGTACCCGCCGGGGGCCGCCGGAGCCGGAGCCGGGTCCTCCGGGACGGGGGCCGCCGGAGCCGAGCGCTCCGCGACGGGCGTCGGCGCCGGGGCCGGGGCCGACGGCCGTCCGGCGGGGACCCCGTCGTCCTCCGGCTCCGCGTCCATCACCTCGAAGTACCGTTCCGTGGCCGTCGCCGCCTCCTGGCTCATCGCCAGCAGGAAGCCGATGGAGTCCACCGGCCAGCGCAGGGCGAGGGCCGTGGAGAGGAAGGCGACCAGGGTGCCCGCGGACAGTTCGCCGTCCGCGACCTGCACCGTCCCCAGCACCAGCGCCGCGCCGATAGCCAGCTCGGGCAGGGTCACGATGACCGCCCAGATCGTCGCCAGCAGCCGCGCCTTGCGCAGTTCCGTCCCGCGCAGTGTCGACGACAGTTCGTGGAAGGCCCGCGCCTGGCTGCGGTGCCGGCCGAAGCCCTTGACGACCCGGATGCCGAGGACGCTCTCCTCGACGACCGTCGTCAGGTCGCCGACCTGGTCCTGGGCGCGTCGCGCCACGCGCGCGTACCGGTTCTCGAAGACCACGCACATGACGATCACGGGGATCGCGGGCCCGAGGATGACCAGTCCGAGCGTCCAGTCCTGAAGCAGCATGATGGTCACGCCGACGAGGATCGTCACCCCGTTGACCAGGAGGAACGTCAGCGGGAAGGCGAGGAACATGCGCAGCAGCATCAGATCGGTGGTGCCTCGGGAGAGCAGCTGCCCCGACGCCCACCGGTCGTGGAAGGCCACCGGCAGCCGCTGCAGGTGCCGGTACAGGTCGGCCCGCATCTCCGCCTCGACGTGCGACAGCGGCCGTGCCACCAGCCAGCGCCGCAGCCCGAACAGGAGCGCCTCGGCGATCCCGAGCAGCAGCAGGTACAGCGCGCCCAGCCAGACGCCCGCCGGGTCCCGGTCCGCGACCGGCCCGTCCACCATCCACTTGAGGACGAGCGGGATCACCAGCCCCGTGCAGGAGGCGACGACCGCGATGGCCGCGGCGGTGGACAACCGCGCCCGGACGGGCCGCACGTACGGCCACAGGCGCAGCAACGTCCGTACGGCGGAACGATCCTTGGCGGGTGCGGGTGTCGTGAGCATCAGGAGCGAGCCTACAAATCACCACTGACGACGCCCACCGAGTTTCGGCCGGTCCGGGCTCGGTCCTCGGACCTACGACCTGCGCGTTCGGGTCCTCGAACGGGTCGGGCCCGGGTCCGGCGGCAGGCGGATGTCACCCGGTCGGCCGATCCGGTTTCGAGCCGGACCCGGCCCGGCCGGGACCGGCCGGTCAGCGGTCGGCGACGCGCATCTCGAACCAGGTCGTCTTGCCGCGCGGCAGCAGGTCGACGCCCCAGCGGTCGGACAGCTTGTCGACGAGGAACAGCCCCCGGCCGCTGACGTCCAGCTCCTGGACCGGCATCAGACAGGGCAGCCCCCGTGAGGGGTCCCGGACCTCGACGCGGATCCAGCCCCGCCGCCTGCGCAGGCGCAGCCCGAAGGCACGGGCACCGGTGTGGCGTACGGCGTTGCCGACGAGTTCCGAGACGAGCAGGACGGCGTCCTCGGTCATCTTGGGGGTGAGCTGCCAGCGGCGGAGGACGACGACCTGGGTGAGGCGCCGGGCCGTGGCGGCGGATTCGGGGCGGGACGGCAGCTGGACCTCCGCGTCCGAGGGGTCACCGAACAACTCCAGTGCCTTGAGTCCCTGTTCGTCCTCGACCGCGGGCGACCAGCGTGCCGCGGCCACACGCCCGTGCCCCCGCGGCTGTTCGATACCCTCCAGCCCCGCCATGCCCCCATCATGGCGGCCCGGGGCCCCGCGCGGGGCCGTTCCGGGGGAATACGCCCCCCGGAAGGCCCCGTTCCGCCCGAATCGACCGGCATGTTCCGGAGGCGCTCGGATGCCGGACGCAACCCCTCTGACCTGCTAAGACGCCTCGTCGAGGGGCGACTGCCGGGCTTCCTCGGCGAGGCGGCCCCGAGCGCCGCACAGTTGCGGCGAAGCGCCCCGTCGGGGCCCCCGCACGGGGCCCGGCCGGGACCCGGGGGCGAGGACCCGGCCGCACCCCGGATGAGACACTCCGTCAATTGCAAGGGCTCCGGCGGGCTTTCGGCGAGACGAGTCTCACATCGGTCCCGTCCCGGAGGCCGCCGGAACGGCCTCACCGGAACTTCGCCTTGCCCGGCCCCTCCTCCACGAAGCTGCGCATGCCGGTCTCCCGGTCCGGGGTGGCGAACAGGCCCGCGAACCAGTTCCGCTCCACCGCGAGACCCGTCTCGATGTCCGTCTCCAGACCGGTGTCGACCGACTCCTTGGCGGCCCGCAGCGCGAGCGCCGGACCCTGCGCCAGCTTCGCCGCCCACGCGTGCGCCTGCGCGTACACCTCGTCGGCCGGGACCACCCGGTCCACCAGCCCCAGCGTCAGCGCCTCGTCCGCCTTCACCGTGCGGCCGGTGAAGATCAGGTCCTTCGCCCTGGACGGGCCGATCAGCCGGGACAGCCGCTGGGTGCCCCCCGCGCCCGGGATCAGGCCGAGCAGGATCTCCGGCTGGCCCAGCTTCGCGTTGTCCGCGGCGATCCGGAAGTCCGCGCACAGCGCCAGCTCGCAGCCGCCGCCCAGCGCGTATCCGGTCACGGCCGCGACCACCGGCTTGGGGATGCGGGCCACCGCCGTGAAGGCGTCCTGGAGGGCGCGGGCGCGCAGCACCATGGCCGTGTGGTCCATGAGCTGCATCTCCTTGATGTCCGCGCCCGCCGCGAACACCTTCTCGCCGCCGTACACGACGACGGCCCGCACGTCGTCACGGCGGCCCGCCTCCTCGGCGAGTTCCTTCAGCCGGTCCTGGGTGGCGACGTTCAGCGCGTTCATGGGCGGGCGGTCCAGGCGCAGCGTGCCGACGCCCTCGGCGACTTCGAGATTCACGGTCATGCCAGCAGGTTAACGGCGACTAACGGGAGCGGGCCCGGTGCCGTGGATCACAGCACCGGGCCCGCCGCCGCGGGAGAACCGCGGGAGAGCTACTTCGTCCACTCCGCCCACGGGATGTTCCAGCCGTTGAGGCCGTTGGACGGGGAGACCACCGGGTCGGTGGAGTTCTTCACGACCACCACGTCGCCGGTCATCGAGTGGTTGAAGAACCAGGCGGCCGGCACGCCGCTGTCGTAGCCGCCGCGCACGTCCCGCAGGCCGATGCAGCCGTGGCTGGCGTTGTAGTTGCCGAAGGCGTCGCCGCCCCAGTAGTTGCCGTGCACGAAGGTGCCGGAGTCGGTCAGCCGCATGGCATGCGGGACGTCCTTGATGTCGTACTCGCCGTCGTAGCCGACCGTGTCGCCGTTCATGCGGGTCACCGTGAACTTCTCACTGATGACCATCTGGCCGTTCCAGGTGGCGTAGCCGGCCTTGCCGGTGGTGACCGGGAGGGTCTTGACGACCTTGCCCTCCTGCATGACCTTCATCGTGTGCTTCTTGGCGTCCACGACGGACACCTGGTCGCGGCCGATGGTGAAGGAGACCGTCTTGGACTGCTTGCCGTAGACGCCCTTGCGGCCCTCGACGCCGTCGAGGTTCAGCTCGACCGTCACCTTGGTGCCGGCCTTCCAGTACTTCTCGGGCCGGAAGTCGAGGCGGTCGTTGCCGAACCAGTGCCCCTGCACGTCGACGGCCGGGACCGTCTTGATCCTGATGGCCTTCTCGACGTCGTCCGGCGCGGTGATGCCCCGCGTGAAGCGGACCGAGAACGGCATGCCGACGCCGACGGTGGAGCCGTCCTCGGGCGTGAAGGTGCCGACGAAGGTGTTCTCGGGCGTCAGCGTGGTGAAGGACGCGTCCTCGGCGGCCGTACGGCCCTCGGCGTCCTTGGCGACCGCGTGCACCTGGTACTTGGTGGCGGCGGCCAGATGGGTGCTCGGCGTCCAGCCGGCGCCGTCCGCGGAGATCTCCCCGTCGACCTTCGCGCCCTCGGCGTCCTTGACGACGACCTCGGTCAGCTTGCCCTTGGCGGCCGTCACCTTCAGGGCGCCGCTGGTGTCGACGGACTTCGCGCCGTCCTTCGGGGCGATCGAGACGACCGCCTCCGACTGCCCGCTCGCCGCGGCCGCGGCGCCCGAGCCCTTGCCGTCCTGCGTCTTCTCCGCCCCGGAAGCCCCGCCCCCGCAGGCCGTGACGGTCAGCAGCAGTCCTCCGACGAGCAGCGCCAGCCGCCTGTCGCGGCCGCGCGAGCGCCCTCCAACCGATGCCCCCGATATCGGTCGCACGTTCACGTCCGTTCTCCCCTCCCCCGGGCCGGTCGGGCCCGCACGCAGGCACGTCCCCTGCGCTGCGCGCATATTAACCACATGGTCAGCGGCCCCGGTGACCTCGGAATGTCACCGTTCCGTCCCAACTTGGACCATGGGAGCAGAGGGAGGAGGGAAGCGACGCCCGGACGTCAGTTCACCGCGCTGCCGGCGCTCCACCGCCTCCAGTTCATGTTCCAGCCGCCGAGCCCGTTGTCCGGGGCGACCGTCCTGTCCTTGCTGCGGACCACCTCGACGACGTCCCCGACCAGACTGCGGTCGAAGAACCAGCCCGCGGGAGTGTCCGCGCCGCCGCCCTTCACGTCCCTGAGGCCCACGCACCCGTGACTGAGGTTGACCCGCCCGAAGGACTCCGGTGCCGCCCAGTAGTTGCCGTGCAGGAAGGTGCCCGACTCGGTGAGCCGCATCGCGTGCGGCACGTCCGGGATGTCGTACTCGCCCTTGCCGTTCTTCTTCTTGAAGCCGACGGTGGCGCCGTTCATCCGGGTCAGCTCCAGCATCTCCGTGACCACCATCTTGCCGTTGTACGTCGTCGTCCTCGGGGCCCCGGCGGTGATGGGCACGGTGGCGAGCAGCTCGCCCTCGCGCCGCACCTGCATGGTGTGGTCGGCGGCGTCGACGAGGGAGACCTGGTGGCGGCCGACGCTGAAGGAGAACGTCCGGTGCTGGAGCCCGTAGACGCCGGGCGCCCCCTCGACGTCACGCAGGCGCAGGGAGACGGTGACGCGGGTGCCGGGCTTCCAGTAGTGCTCGGGGCGGAAGTCGAGCCGGGAGGTGCCGAACCAGTGCGGCCGGACCTCGACGGCCGGCTCGGCGCTCACGCGGACGGCGCGCTCGACGGCGGCACGGTTCTCGATCTCCCGGCTGAACTCCAGCGACACGATCATCCCGGTGCCGACCGTCGAGCGGTCCTCCGGCGTGACGTACCCGACGAACCGCTCCTCGGGGACGTGCGTCGTGAACGTGGTGTGCCGGGCCGAGCGGTGTCCGCCGCCGTCCACGGCGACCGCGTCGACCGTGTAGCGGGCGGCGAGCGCGAGCCGGTCATCCGCCGGACGCCAGCTGCGGCCGTCCGCGGAGATCCGGCCCGGCACCTCCCTCTCCTGCGCGTCCTGCGACGCGACGACCCGCACCGACTCCAGCCGCCCGTCGGGCACCCGGACCCGCAGCGCCTGGCCGGGACGCACCTCCCGGGTGCCGTCCCGCGGGGTGACCCGGATGGTGTCCTCGGACGCCGGGGGTCTGCCCAGCAGACCGTCGAGCCCGCTCCTGCCGTCCCCGCTGCATCCGGCGGCTCCCGCCAGCAGTCCTGCCCATGTCAGTACGGCGGTCAGTGCGACCCCCGCGCGCCGTGCGCGCCCAGTTACGTGCCTCACGCGCTGGACAACGACGGGGCACGCTCCGGGGAAACGTGAGTGCGAGGCACGCGCTGGGCAGAACAGGGGGGAGGACGACGCCGAGGGAGCAGCGGCCGGGACGCCGTACGCCCCGGGCCCGCGTCGTGCCACGAGCCGCGGGAGGCTGAACGGTGTCCAGCGCAGCCGAACAGGAGGAGGTGGCGGAGGAGCGCCCCGCCGCTTCCGCCATCGTGAACAGGGCACCGCGCAGGACGCCCGGCGTGCCCGTGCGGCCCGGCGCGTCCACGCCGCTCGGCGCCCGCTTCCGGGTCGGCCCCGACGGGGTCGCCGGCACCAACTTCGCCCTGTGGGCGGGCGGCGCGGAGGCCGTCGACCTGTGCCTCTTCGACGACCGGGGCCGGGAGACCCGCGCCCGGCTGACGGAACTCACGCACGAGATCTGGCACGGCTTCGTGCCCGGTGTGATGCCCGGCCAGCGCTACGGCTACCGGGTGCACGGCCGCTGGGACCCGTGGACCGGCGCCCGCTGGAACCCGGCGAAACTGCTCCTCGACCCGTACGCCCGTGCCGTGGACGGCGAGTTCGGCCTGCCGCCCGAGGTGTACGGACACGTCCGCGACTGGCCCCAGCAGCAGTTCGCCGACACCGTCCGCGACGAACGGGACTCCGCGCCGCACGTCCCCAAGGGCGTCGTCGTCCACGACGACGACGACTGGGCCGACGACCGCCGCCCCAAGACCCCCTGGGCGGACTCGGTCATCTACGAGCTGCACGTCCGCGGCTTCACCATGCGCCACCCCGGCGTCCCCGAGGAACTGCGCGGCACCTACGCCGGCCTGGCGCACCCGGCCGCGATCGAGCACCTGACCGGCCTGGGCGTCACGGCCGTCGAACTGCTCCCGGTCCACCAGTTCGCCCACGAGGACCACCTGCTGCGCAGGGGACTGCGCAACTACTGGGGCTACAACTCCATCGGCTACTTCGCCCCGCACGCCGGATACGCCTCCGCCGGGACGACGGGCGGACAGGTCGGCGAGTTCAAACGGATGGTGCGCGCGCTGCACGCGGCGGGCATCGAGGTCATCCTCGACGTGGTCTACAACCACACCGCGGAAGCGGGCGAGCTGGGCCCGACGCTGTCCCTGAAGGGCGTCGACAACCGCGGCTACTACCGCTTGCAGCCGGACGCCCGCCGGTACGCCGACTACACGGGCTGCGGCAACACCCTGCACGTCGTCCAGCCGCACGTGCTGCGCCTGATCACGGACTCGCTGCGCTACTGGGTCACGGAGATGGGCGTCGACGGCTTCCGTTTCGACCTGGCCGCCGCCCTCGCCCGCTCCATGCACGACGTGGACATGCTGTCGCCGTTCCTCGCGGTGATCGCGCAGGACCCGGTGCTGCGGCGGGTCAAGCTGATCGCGGAACCCTGGGACGTGGGATCGGGCGGCTACCAGGTGGGCGCCTTCCCCCCGCTGTGGACGGAGTGGAACGACCGCTACCGCGACGCCGTACGCGACTTCTGGCGGCACGCCCTGCCGGACGTCCGCGAGATGGGCTACCGCCTGTCCGGTTCCAGCGACCTGTACGCCTGGGGCGGCCGGCGCCCCTACGCCTCCGTCAACTTCATCACCGCCCACGACGGGTTCACCCTGCGCGACCTCGTGTCCTACGAGCGCAAGCACAACGAGGCCAACGGCGAGGGCAACCGGGACGGCACGGACGACAACCGCTCCTGGAACTGCGGGACCGAGGGGGAGACGGACGACGAGCGCACGCGCGCGCTGCGGCGGCGGCAGCTGCGCAACCTCCTCACCACGCTGCTGCTGTCGACCGGCGTGCCGATGCTGGTCGCGGGCGACGAACTGGGCCGCACCCAGCACGGCAACAACAACGCGTACTGCCAGGACAACGAGACCAGCTGGCTGGACTGGAGCCTGCTGGAGGACCCCGGCTGGAAGGCCCTGCACGACCTGACCGCCCGCCTGATCGCCCTGCGCCACCGCCATCCCGTGCTGCGCCGCCGGGCGTTCTTCTCCGGCCGGGCCCACTCCGCGGACGGGCTGCGCGACCTGGCCTGGTTCACCGCCCGCGGCACGGAGATGACGGAAGGGGACTGGTACGCGCCCGCGGCGACGCTCGGCATGTACCTCTCCGGCCGGGACATCCCCGGCCGCGACGAGCGGGGCGCCCCGATCACGGACGACAGTTTCCTCGCCCTCCTGCACGCCGGCGACCGCCCCGCCCACTTCGTCCTGCCGGGCCCGCCCTGGGCGCAGCGCTACGAGGTCGTGGTCGACACCTCCGGCGAGGACCAGGACACCGCCCCGGCCGTCACCCACCGGGCGGGGACGGGGGTGACGCTTGCGGCCCGGTCGGTACTGCTGCTGCGGGTGTCCTCCTGAGGACGGCTCCCGCACCCGCGCTACCGGGCGGTGAGCAGCGCCTCCGCCCCCACCGGCACATAGCCCGCCGCCTGGAACGCCCGCATGCTGCGGGCGTTCCCCGGGGAGATCTGCGCCCACACCGGCTCGCCCCCGCTCAGGTGCCGGGCCGCCGTCACCAGGGCCCGCCCCAGCCCCCGGTGCCGTACGTCCTCGTCGACCTCGACCGCGACCTCCAGCCGCCCGCCGATCCCGCGGCCCAGGACCAGCACCCCGCCGTCCGCGGCCCACACCCGCACGTCGTCGCGCCGCTCGCGCGAGCGGACCACCCGGGGATGGTCCGGATCGTCGATCCGCGTCAGTTCCACGGGCGGCCCGCCCGTGAGCGGGGAACCCACCACCATCGCGTCGACCGTGTCGGTCCGGCGGCCCGTGCGGTCCATGAACGCCACCAGGAAGCGGGCGTTCAGCGTCGCGGCCAGCGCGTCGCAGTCGGCCGCGCGCAAGGCCGCGTGCACCCACTCCGGGTCCTCGTCGGTGAACACCACCGAGTGCGCGGTGAAGGACAGCACGCCCGCGTCCCGCCGGCAGGACTGGGGCACGACCGTCGTCCGGCCGTCCGCGGGCGGGAACACGCCCCGCGCCGCCGCGTCCAGGATGTCCCGCAAGGTCTCCACCGCGCTCCTCCCCGTTCCTTCCCGCTGCTCGACTCCCTGCCCGCCGGGAGGCCCGGACTCACACACGTGACCGACGACGGCACCGGCCTTTTCGCCGTCGGCGAGCCGGCCGGGGCCACCGGCCCGCCCGTGCGCACCGTCCGCCACCGCCCGCCACCGGCCGGACGAGGGCGTCCTGACCCCGGTCACCCGCGGTGCGGGAGTCCGGCTGGGTGGTGGCCGCACTGCGCGCTCACCCGGACCGTTAATCTGACCTGCGTCAGAACGACGGCAACACAGCACCGCAAGGTATGACGAAGAGGGGCGGACCGGTGGCGGACATCGAAGAAGCACGCAAGCAGTTCCAGCGGATCGACACGGACGGTGACGGATTCATCACCGCGGCCGAGTTCAAGACCGCCCTGGCCCAGGGGGGCGACTGGCACGTCACCGACACGGTCGCCGAGGCCGTCATCAAGACCCGCGACCTGGACGGCGACAAGGTCCTGTCGTTCGACGAGTTCTGGGCCTACCTGGACAAGTGACGCGCGGGCGGAGGGATGTCCCGGGCGAGCCGCGGGGCATCCGTCCGCCGTCCGTCCGCCGTCCGTCCGTCGTCCGTGTGGCGGCGGAGCGGAATAGCCGGCGACCGCCCGCGGTTGAGGCCCTCGAAAGCATGCATGCGCATGGATCGTTCGGGAAGGGCCTGACATGAAGATCGGCATCATCGGCGCGGGCAACATCGGCGGCAATCTCACCCGGCGTCTCACCGCCCTCGGCCACGACGTCTCCGTGGCCAACTCCCGCGGCCCGCAGACGCTCACGGAGCTGGCGAAGGAGACGGGCGCGACCCCCGTCGAGGTCACCGAGGCGGCGCGCGGCGCCGAGGTCGTCGTCGTCACGATCCCGCTCAAGGCAATCCCCGACCTGCCCTCCGGCATCCTCGACGGCGCGGCCGAGGGCGTCGCCGTCATCGACACGGGCAACTACTACCCGCAGCAGCGCGACGGCCGGATCGACGCCATCGAGGACGAGGGCATCACCGAGAGCCGCTGGACGGAGAGCCGGATCGGCCACCCGGTGGTCAAGGCGTTCAACGGCACCTACGCCCAGGACATCCTGGACCGCCCCCTCCCGGCCGGCGCCCCCGGCCGCATCGCCCTGCCCGTCGCGGGCGACGACGAGGCCGCCAAGGCGAAGGTGCGGGCCCTCATCGACGAACTCGGCTTCGACACCGTCGACGCGGGCGGCATCGACGACTCCTGGCGCCAGCAGCCCGACACCCCGGTGTACGGCCTGCGCGGCGGGGTCGACGAGGTCACCCGGGCCCTGGCGGCGGCGTCCCCGGAGCGCCCGGCGGCCTTCCGGGGCTGAGCCGGCTCACCCCACGGTCGCCCACGCCCGCAGCGCCGCCTTGTCGGCGAACTTCGCCACGTTCGTGTCGAGGGGCTCGTCCGTGTACTGGTGGAAGCGCCACTTCGCCTTGATGCGGGGCTTGCCCGCGGTGACGTAGTCGGCTATCCAGAGGCCGTCGCCGGCGTACGAGGTGTCGTCGACGTTCAGCCAGTAGGTCCTGTTGCAGTACAGGACGACCCGGTTGCGCGGCCGTAGCTTCTTGAGCTTCCTGATGAAACGGTCCTTCTCGGCGTTGCTCGCGTGGGTGCCCTCGCCCGTCGTCTCCCAGTCGACGGCGAGGATGTCGCCGGGGCGCTCCGGCGCCTTCGCCAGGAAGTGTTCCGCCTGGGCGCCGAGGTTGCCCGGCCAGAGGAAGTGGTAGAAGCCGACGACCAGGCCGGCGTCCCGCGCCCGCTTCGTCTGGGCGGCGAGCTTCGAGTTGACGTAGGTACGGCCCTCCGTCGCCTTGACGAAGACGAAGGAGAGGCCTTCCGTCGGGTAGGTGGAGGACTGGTAGGCGCTGACGTCGACACCACGGAGCATGGGCAACTCCCGGAAGTGCAGCAGAACGGAGGGGAGTTGTCTTATGCCCCGACACGCCGAGGCCGGAACCTCCGCTTCCGTCCCCCGGCGCGGCGGCGGGGGTGCAGCACGCGATGACGTCCACCGCCGGCCGACCGCGGGCCGTTTCCCTAGATCTTGACGATGCGGATGCCGGAGCCGCACAGGACCTGCAGATCCTCCGGATCCGAGGTCAGGATGGTGACGGGGACGGGGGAGGCCAGCGCGGTGGCAGCCACGATCGAGTCGAGGGCGTACTTGTGGCCGTGGAGGCCGGCTGAGGCGAGGAGTTTGCTGGCGTGGCGGGCGATGGTCTCGTCGGGCGGTACGACGTTGACGCGGGAGACCGCGTAGTCGAATCGGGCCTGGTGGGTCTTCGGGTCGCGGGCTTCGACGAGGGTGACGGAGCTGGTGACGACGCGGACGTCCTCGGCCTCTGCGGCAGAGAGCCACTCGGTGAGCTCGGGTGTGCGTCTCACGAGTGCGGACAGGCCCTCGCAGTCCAGGACAAGAGTGCCGCTCACGCCGCGTCCGCCGAGCCGGCCGTACCACCACGCAGGAGGGCGCGCTTGGCTTCGACCGCGGCTCGGTCCACGGGGCCGTGTTCGGCTTCGGCCTTCTCGATGAGTTCGCGCAGCCGGTCGCGCTCCAGTTGGCGCTGGATGAGGGCCTCGACGTAGGCGGACATGCCGCGTTTGCCGGTACGCGCCTTGAGGGCTGCGATGGTGCCCTCGTGGAGGGAAACGGAAACCGGCCGGATCGGACCCTCGCCGGGGGCCGGGGAGGTGGTCATGCGGCGATTTTAACAAAACTCTTGTTATTGCGCTGGGTGATTCTGCCCGTGGGTGCCGCTCGAACGGCGGTGGTGTGGTGTGCAGTGAGTGCCGTGAAACTCTCAGGTCACGGGCGCGACCCGGGAGACTTTCCTGCTTGCCCCAGGGAATCAGGGACTTTCCGCCGTGCAGGCAGGGAGGACCCTGACAGCGCTGAAAGAAGGAAACGTACGGGGCAGCGCCTACGGCGTCAGCACTCGATGATGTTGACGGCCAGCCCGCCGCGGGCCGTCTCCTTGTACTTGACCGACATGTCGGCGCCGGTGTCCTTCATCGTCTTGATGACCTTGTCGAGCGACACCTTGTGCGAGCCGTCGCCGCGCATGGCCATGCGGGCCGCCGTGACCGCCTTCACCGCGGCCATGCCGTTGCGCTCGATGCAGGGGATCTGGACCAGGCCCCCCACGGGGTCGCAGGTGAGGCCGAGGTTGTGTTCCATGCCGATCTCCGCGGCGTTCTCGACCTGTTCGGGAGAGCCGCCGAGGACCTCCGCCAGCGCGCCCGCCGCCATGGAACAGGCGGAGCCGACCTCGCCCTGGCAGCCGACCTCGGCACCGGAGATGGAGGCGTTCTCCTTGAAGAGCATGCCGATCGCACCGGCGGCCAGGAGGAAGCGGACGACGCCCTCCTCGTCGGCACCGGGGACGAAGTTGACGTAGTAGTGCAGGACGGCGGGGATGATGCCGGCCGCGCCGTTCGTGGGGGCGGTGACCACCCTGCCGCCCGCCGCGTTCTCCTCGTTCACCGCCATCGCGTACAGCGTGATCCACTCCATGGAGTGGGCCAACGCGTCGCCGTCCGCCCGGAGCTGACGGGCCGTCATGGCGGCGCGGCGGCGCACCCGCAGACCGCCCGGCAGGATGCCCTCGCGGGACATGCCGCGGGCCACACAGGCCTGCATCACCCGCCAGATCTCCAGCAGGCCCTCGTGGATCTCCTCCTCGGTGCGCCAGGCCCGCTCGTTCTCCAGCATCAGCGAGGAGATCGACAGGCCCGTCTCCCGCGTCAGGCGCAGCAGCTCGTCACCCGTGCGGAAGGGGTACTTCAGGACCGTGTCGTCCAGCTTGATCCGGTCCGCGCCGACCGCGTCCTCGTCGACGACGAACCCGCCGCCCACCGAGTAGTACGTCTTCGACAGCAGCTCCGCGCCCCCGTCGCCGTACGCCCACAGCGTCATGCCGTTCGCGTGGTACGGGAGGGTCTCGCGGCGGTGCAGGACGAGGTCGTCGTCGAAGGAGAACGGGATCTCGTGCTCACCGAGCAGCCGGATGCGGCCCGAGTCCTTGATCCGCTCCACCCGCGCGTCCGCCGTCTCCACGTCCACCGTGCGCGGCGAGTCGCCCTCCAGGCCGAGCAGGACGGCCTTGGGGGTGCCGTGGCCGTGGCCGGTCGCGCCCAGGGAGCCGTACAGCTCCGCGCGCACGGACGCGACGGAGCCCAGCAGGCCCTCGTTGCGCAGACGCCGCGCGAACATGCGCGCCGCCCGCATCGGGCCGACCGTGTGGGAGCTGGACGGGCCGATGCCGATCGAGAACAGGTCGAAGACCGAGATGGCCACGGGGACTCCTCAATACGGGGTGGTGCAGAAGGCTTCCGGTGGGGTGTCCCGCCCACTGACCAGTGTGCGGGACACCCTTGCGAAAGCCCGTCGGGAAACGGGAACTACTTGTTCAGACCGGGGTAGAGCGGGTGCTTCTCGGCCAGGGCCACGACCCGGGCCTTCAGGGCCTTCGCGTCGTGGGCCGGCTTGAGCGCCTCCGCGATCACGTCCGCGACCTCGGCGAAGTCCTCGGCGGTGAAGCCGCGGGTGGCGAGGGCGGGCGTGCCGATGCGCAGGCCCGAGGTGACCATCGGGGGCCGCGGGTCGTTCGGGACCGCGTTGCGGTTGACCGTGATGCCGACCTCGTGGAGACGGTCCTCGGCCTGCTGCCCGTCCAGCTCGGACTCGCGCAGGTCGACCAGGATCAGGTGCACGTCGGTGCCGCCGGACAGGACGTTGATCCCGGCCTTCCGGGCGTCCGGCGCGGTCAGCCGCTCGGCGAGGATCCGCGCGCCGTCGACCGTACGGCGCTGGCGCTCCTTGAAGTCGTCCGAGGCCGCGACCTTGAAGGACACCGCCTTCGCCGCGATGACGTGCTCCAGGGGACCGCCCTGGAAGCCCGGGAACACGGACGAGTTCAGCTTCTTCGCGAAGGCCTGCTTGGCGAGGATGATGCCGCCGCGCGGGCCGCCCAGCGTCTTGTGGGTCGTGGAGGTGACCACGTCCGCGTACGGCACCGGGTTCGGGTGCAGGCCCGCCGCGACCAGACCGGCGAAGTGCGCCATGTCCACCCACAGGTACGCCTCGACCTCGTCGGCGATCCGGCGGAACTCGGCGAAGTCCAGCTGCCGCGGGTACGCCGACCAGCCCGCGATGATCACCTTCGGGCGGTGCTCCTTGGCGAGCCGCTCGACCTCGGCCATGTCGACCAGGCCGGCCTCGTCCACGTGGTAGGCGACCACGTCGAACTGCTTGCCGGAGAAGTTCAGCCGCATCCCGTGGGTCAGGTGACCGCCGTGCGCCAGGTCCAGGCCCAGGATGGTGTCGCCGGGCTGGGCCAGCGCGAACAGGGCGGCCTGGTTGGCGGAGGCGCCCGAGTGCGGCTGGACGTTGGCGTACTCGGCGCCGAACAGCTCCTTGACCCGGTCGATCGCGATCTGCTCGGCGACGTCGACGTGCTCGCAGCCGCCGTAGTAGCGGCGGCCGGGGTAGCCCTCGGCGTACTTGTTGGTCAGGACCGAGCCCTGCGCCTCCATGACGGCGAGCGGAGCGAAGTTCTCCGAGGCGATCATCTCGAGCGTGGACTGCTGGCGGCGCAGCTCGCCGTCGACCGCCGCGGCGATCTCCGGGTCGAGCTCGTGCAGGGGCGTGTTCAGGACAGACATGCGTCTTTCGACCTCTCAGCCGGCGATGAAGGCGGTGTACTCGTCGGCGGAGAGCAGGTCGGCCGGCTCGTCCGTGACGCGTACCTTGAACAGCCAGCCGCCCTCGAAGGGGGCGGAGTTCACCAGCGACGGGTCGTCCACGACGTCCTGGTTGACCTCGGCGATCTCGCCGGTGACCGGCGCGTACAGCTCACTGACCGACTTGGTCGACTCCAGCTCGCCGCAGGACTCGCCCGCGGTCACCGTGGCACCGACCTCGGGGAGCTGGACGAAGACCACGTCGCCGAGCGCGTTGGCCGCGTGCTCCGTGATGCCGACCGTCGAGACGCCGTCCTCGGCGCCCGACAGCCACTCGTGCTCCTTGCTGTAGCGCAGCTGCTGGGGGTTGCTCATGGCCTGAATTCTCCTGTACGCGGGGGAGTGCTGATGAAGGGGGACTGCTGGAGACGCACGTGAGCAGCGCGGATGTGCGCAGGGTCACGCGCGGGGCCGGCCGGGGCCCGGTCTGTCGGCCGTGCGCCAGTCTCTACTTCCGGCGCTTGTAGAACGGCAGCGCCACGACCTCGTACGGTTCGTGGCTGCCCCGGATGTCCACGCCGACACCCGGCGTGCCCGGTGCCGCGTGCGCGGCGTCGACGTAGGCCATCGCGATCGGCTTGCCCAGCGTGGGGGAGGGGGCGCCGGAGGTGACCTCGCCGACCACCTCGCCGCCCGCGACCACGGCGTACCCGGCGCGCGGGACGCGGCGGCCCTCGGCGACCAGGCCGACGAGGACCCGGGGCGGGTTCGTCGCGGCGCGCTCGGCGGCCGCGGCGAGCGCCTCGCGGCCCACGAAGTCGCCGTCCTTGTCGAACTTCACGACCCGGCCGAGCCCGGCGTCGAAGGGGGTCAGCGCGGTCGACAGCTCGTGGCCGTACAGCGGCATGCCCGCCTCCAGGCGGAGCGTGTCCCGGCAGGACAGGCCGCAGGGGATCAGGCCGACGCCCTCGCCGGCCTTCGTCAGGGCCTGCCACAGCTCGACGGCGTGCTCCGGCTTCACGAACAGCTCGAAGCCGTCCTCGCCGGTGTAGCCGGTGCGGGCGATGAGCGCGGGGACGCCGGCGACGGTGCCGGGCAGGCCCGCGTAGTACTTCAGGCCGTCGAGGTCGGCGTCGGTGAGCGACTTCAGGATGCCGGGGGACTCCGGGCCCTGGACGGCGAGCAGCGCGTAGGCGTCGCGGTCGTCGCGCACCTCGGCGTCGAAGCCGCCGGCGCGCGCGGTCAGCGCGTCCAGGACGACCTGGGCGTTGGAGGCGTTGGCGACGACCATGAACTCGGTGTCGGCGAGCCGGTACACGATGAGGTCGTCGAGGATGCCGCCGTCGGCGTCGCAGATCATGGTGTAGCGGGCCCGGCCCACGCCCACGGCCGCGATGTTGCCGACCAGCGCGAAGTTCAGCAGGGCGCCCGCCTGCGGGCCGGTGACGGTGATCTCGCCCATGTGCGAGAGGTCGAAGAGGCCGGCCCGGGTCCGTACGGCGTTGTGCTCGTCGCGCTCGGAGCCGTAGCGCAGGGGCATGTCCCAGCCGGCGAAGTCGGTCATGGTCGCGCCCAGCGAACGGTGCAGGGCGTCGAGGGCGGTGTGGCGGAGCGGGGTACTGCTCATCGGACGTTCGTCTCCCAGGGCGACGGGGGTCCCTCCCACCCGGGCGGAGCCGGGCGTGGGGGAAGCGAGGGCTTTCCTCCCCATCTGTCATCGGAACCTGAGAGGTTCGCCATGACCGCCCGCGCACGGGTCGACCACGGCTTGCACCTTGGGTGGGGCCACCGGAGGGCGACCCGCTTTTCAGATGTGCCTCGCCCGCGCGGTAACGGTGCCTGAGAGATTCAAGGGAGGGACTTGCTCCTTCGGCGCCCCAGCGATGCTGCCGGTGGGGACTCTCCCGCGCGGATTCAAACGGCCGGTATGCAGTTGGCGCGGCCATCATCGCACGCCCCGCCCGATCGCGGCAGGCCGCATCTGTAACCGGCCTGTGGCGGTAAGCGCATGAAAACGCGAGACGAACCGGATTACCTTCTCTTTACGCTCGACGGGGAGAAGACTTGTCTGACCCCAGGGGAGGACGCACACGGTGAACAGGACCACGGCACTCGGGACGGGCCCGGCGCTCGCGACCGGCCCGGCGCTCGCACTGCCCGCGCAGCCGCAGACCTCCGCCCGGGAGGCGGCCGACGCACCGCCCGCCCCGGTCGTCCGCGACCTGCGCGACCGCGCCGGCCGCAGCCCGCACGGCCTGCTGTTCGCGTCCCGCGACCTGGTCGTGGTCACGGGACTGCCCGGCAGCGGCAAGTCCACGCTGATGAAGCGCGCGGTCACGGGCGTCCGCGTCGACTCCCAGGACACCCGCGACCGCTGGGACGCCCGCATGCCGCGCGCCCTGCCCTACGCCCTCTACCGCCCCCTCGTCCGCCTCGCCCACTACGCCGGTCTGCGCCGCGTCCTGCGCACCGGCGAGGGCGTCGTCGTCCACGACTGCGGCACGCAGGCCTGGGTGCGGGCCTGGCTGGCCCGCGAGGCCCGCCGCCGCGGCGGCAGCCTGCACCTGGTGCTGCTCGACGTCCCCGTGGACACCGCGCTGGAGGGCCAGCGCGAGCGCGGCCGGGGCGTCTCCCGGTATGCCTTCCGCCGGCACCGCCGGGCCGCCGCCCGCCTGCTGCGCGCGGCGGAGCGGGGCCGCCTTCCCGAGGGCTGCGGCTCGACGGTCCTCCTGGACCGCGCCGCGGCCGACACCCTCCGCCGCATCACCTTCACGGGCTGACCGGGGCGCGGGCACGGGCTGACCGGGGCGGGGGCTTCGGCCGTCGGGCCGGCACACGGGGTCTGGGTGCGCGGTCGCCGGGCCGGCACGCGGGCTCCGGGAGCGCGGCCTTCGGGCCGTGGCACGGCTGTGGGACGTGCGGCCGCGGGCCGCCACGGGCTCGGGCTTTCTGCGGGCGTACCGGCACACGGGCGTACCGGCACACGAGGCCGGGCCCCGTGGTCGCAGGGGTGGCGTAGGGGGCGCCGCTCGCCGCTCGCCGCTCGCCGGGAAGGTTCGGTGCTTTCGGCCGTCGGGCTGCCGTGCAGGCCCCCGGTCGCCGTACGGACCCGCCCCCGCCGCCGATCCGGTCCGCCCCGGAGCCGCAGGTTCCGCCGCGCGGGTCCAGGCTCCCGGATCCGGCCCCCGGCCGCCGGGACGTCCGGCGGCCGCGGGGGCGGGCCCGATACCCGATAGCCTTTCGAGCCACACCCAGTGGTTCCCAGCAGGCGGTAGGCAGATGGACTTCCCCCCGGCGGACTTCCCCGCGGACTTCCCGGCACAGGCGCACCCCCATCCCCACGGCGGATGGCCCGGCAACGAGCTGGAGGAGGTGCTCTCCGCCTCCCTCGGCGTGCCCGGGGCCGGCGGACGGATCGTGGAGGTGCTCGGCCGCAGCTTCGTGTGGGTGCCGCTGCCCGCCGGCGGTGGCCCGCACAGCGGCCCCCTGGACCTGCCCACCCTGGAGCTGGAGGGCCAGGCGTACGTGCCCGTGTTCAGCTCCGAGGAGCAGTTCCGGCAGGTCGTCGGCGCGCACATGTCGTACACCGTCGCCCCGGCCGTCGAGTTCGCCCGCGGACTGCCCCCGCAGGTCGGCATCCTGGTGAACCCGGACGGCACGGTCGGCATCCCGCTGCCCCCGATGGCCGTCGCCGAGCTGTGCCGGGCCGGCCGCACCCCGCTGGACGGTCCCGCCGGCGGCGGCCGGGTCCGTCTCTACGAGCCCGACTGGCAGGACGACCCGGTGGACTTCCTGTCCGCCGCCACCGCCGAGTTCGAGGCGACCGGCGTCGTCCTGACCGCCCGCCGCTGCCTCGCCGCGATCGAGACGGCCGACCCCGTGCTGTTCGTCGGCGTCGAACTCTCCCCGGGGGAGGGCGACCTGCGGGCGCTGCCCCTGGAGGCCCTCGGCAGGGCGCTCGGCCGGGCCCGGGCGCCCTGGCCGGTCAACCTCGTCCTGCTCGACGTGACGGAGGACCCGGTGGCCCGGTGGCTGAAGGAGCGCGTGCGGCCCTTCTACTCCCGGATCCACTGAACGCGTTCCGCACGGGGACGTCCGTGCCGGTGGGCGGCGGTGCCGCGAGGGCCGGGCGGGCGCCCCGGCCCGGTCCCGCCGGCGGCGGACGAGCGGGCCCCTCGGGGGGACCCGTTGTCGGCGAAGACACCTAAGCTGGTCTCCCGAAAGCGGGGCAACTTATCGAAGGGGCGGTACAGGTGAGCGCCAGCGGCATCGCGGCCGGGCAGGTCGAGCACATGCTGCGCCAGGTGACCCCCGGGCGCTACGACGCCTACGAGGCACTCCTGCGCGCCCTCGCGACCCCGGGCACCGGCCAGGTGTGGATGCTGCTGTGGCAGGGTCAGGCCGGTTCCGCCGACGCCCAGTACGGCACGATGGACGTCGAGGGACACGGCTACGCCCCCTGTGTGACCTCCGCCCAGGAACTGTCCGCGAGCGGCTGGAACCGGTCGTACGAGGTGGTCGACGGGCTGGACGCCGCCCGCACCCTCTACCCCGACCACTACGGCCTCTGGCTGAACCCGCACGCCCCCGGCGGCGGCGTCGGCATCCCCTGGCTCGACCTGCGGCGGATCGCCACCGGCCTGGACCGTCAGCCGGCCGGGCCGCTGCGCCTGTCCGAGCCGGCCATCGAGATCCCGCAGTTCTACGCCCTGCTCGCGCAGAACGCCCACCGCACCCCGGCCCTGCGTTCCCTGCGCCGCGCCTGGGTCCAGCCGGCCCTCGGCGCGCCCTACCTCGCCCTCGGGCTCGACGTGTACGACACCTCCCCGCAGGCCGTGGACGCGGTGCGGGCGATGATGCAGCAGTCCGTCGGCGCGGTGCCGGACGGCCTGCCGGTGTCCACGGTCACCATGAGCGACGACTACGACCCGGTGGTCCTCTGGATGCGCGCGCACGCCCGGCCCTTCTACGACCGTGAGGCGCACGCCCCCGCGGCGCCGGCCGCACAGGCCCCCGCGGGTGGTTACGGCTTCCCGCCGGCCGGTCGCCACTGATGCGTCCCGCCGTCCGCTCCCGCGAGTCGGCTCAGTGAATCTTCGCGCGTAGATCGGTGCGGTAAGTCCGTTTATGGATGGTTCTGTCATAACTCGTAGGTGTCCGCCCCCCGTTACCCACCGTCCGGATAACGGAATCCTCCTGAGAGCATCACGTTTACGCATCCTTTCCCCTTCAAGTCTGGCTACAGATCGCCAAAGCGTTGAAGACTCCCGCATCAGGGGTGCTTTCGCCCCTGTGTACGACGGACTGATCACGCCGCTACAGCGGCAAGTGTGGGCCGGCTACCGCCGGTTGAGAGGGGTCCCTGCCAGATGACGGCACCATTGCACGAGCCGACCGCGGAAGCGGCCCCGAGCCCGGCCGAGGAAGCGGCGGTGGCCACCGCCGACGCGAAGGCCGTACAGGGCCGTTCCCTGGGTCGGATCGCCTGGGAGCGCCTGAAGCGGGACAAGCTCGCCCTGACCGGCGGCATCGTGGTGCTCCTCCTCGTCGTGGTCGCACTGCTGGCCCCGGTGATCACCTCGATCCTGGGCCAGGACCCGAACGAGTACCACGAGAACCTCATCGACCCGCTGTTCGGCACCCCCACGGGCTCCCTCGGCGGCATCAGCGGCGACCACCTGCTGGGCGTCGAGCCGGTCAACGGCCGCGACATCTTCGCCCGCATCCTCTACGGCGCCCGGATCTCCCTGCTGGTCGGCTTCCTGTCGGCCGTCGTCGCCGTGATCCTCGGCACCGTCCTGGGCATCCTCGCCGGCTTCTTCGGCGGCTGGGTCGACTCGGTCGTCAGCCGGGTCATGGACGGTCTGCTCGCCTTCCCCCAGCTGCTGTTCATCATCGCGCTGGTCTCCGTCATGCCGAGCAACCTGCTGGGCCTCACCGGCTCCAACGTGCGCGTCTTCGTCATGATCCTGGTCATCGGCTTCTTCGGCTGGCCCTACATCGGACGTGTGGTGCGCGGTCAGACCCTCTCCCTGCGAGAGCGCGAGTACGTGGAGGCCGCCCGATCGCTGGGCGCCGGGCGGCTGTACATCCTGTTCAAGGAACTGCTGCCCAACCTCGTGGCCCCGATCGTCGTCTACACCACGATGATGATCCCCACCAACATCCTCACCGAGGCGGCACTCAGCTTCCTGGGCGTGGGCGTCAAGCCGCCCACGGCCTCATGGGGACAGATGCTCTCGAGCGCGATCGACTACTACGAGTCCGACCCCATGTACATGGTGGTCCCGGGCCTGGCGATCTTCATCACTGTTCTCGCCTTCAACCTCTTCGGCGACGGCGTGCGGGACGCGCTGGACCCGAAGGCCTCTCGCTGAGCCGCCGTACCTCAACTGTCCCGTGGCATCTACACGGGGTCTCTCATCTATCCGGAGGATCCGAGATCGTGACTACCCAACGCACCTCAGGGCGGCGGAAGCAGGCAATTGCCGCTGCTGCCGCGGTCGCCGCGCTGCTGACCACGGCGGCGTGCGGCGGCGGTTCGGACGACGGCGACAACGGTTCGAAGACCGGTGCCGCCGGCTTCGACGCCGCGAACAACAAGGTCGCCCAGGCGTCCGCCGCCAAGAAGGGCGGCACGCTGAAGTTCGGTGCCGCGCAGGACGCCGACTCGTGGGACACCACGCGTGGCTACTACGGCATGATGTGGAACTTCGCGCGCTACTACAGCCGCCAGCTCGTCACGAACAAGGCCGAGCCGGGTGCCGCGGGCGCCGAGATCACTCCGGACCTCGCCACCGCGACCGCCAAGGTCACGGACGACGGCAAGACCTACACGTACACCCTGCGTGACGGCATCACGTGGGAGGACGGCAAGCCGATCACGTCCAAGGACGTGAAGTACGGCATCGAGCGCGTGTGGGCGCAGGACGTCCTGTCCGGCGGTCCGACGTACCTGAAGGACGTGCTCGACCCCAAGGGCGAGTACAAGGGTCCCTACAAGGACACCTCCGCCGACAAGCTCGGTCTGAAGGCCATCGAGACGCCGGACGACAAGACCATCGTCTTCAAGCTCCCCGTGGCCAACTCGGACTTCGAGGAGATGCTGGCCCTGGTCTCGGCCTCGCCGGTCCGCCAGGACATGGACACCAAGGCCAAGTACGGCCTGAAGCCGTTCTCCTCGGGCCCGTACAAGTTCGCGTCCTACAGCCCGGGCAAGGACCTCAAGCTGGTCCGCAACACCAACTGGAAGCAGGCCTCGGACCCGGTCCGCAAGGCCTACCCGGACGAGATCACCATCAAGTTCTTCTCGGACGCCAACCAGCTCGACCAGCGTCTGCTGAGCGGTGACCTGGACCTCGACCTGAACCAGACCGGCATGTCGCCGCAGGGCCGCACCACCGCCCTGAAGCAGCACAAGGCCAACCTGGACAACCCGGTCTCCGGCTACGTCCGTTACGCGGTCTTCCCGCAGAGCGTCGCGCCGTTCGACAAGCTCGAGTGCCGCAAGGCCGTCATCCTCGGCGCCGACCACGTGTCGCTCCAGACCGCGCGCGGTGGCCCGATCGCCGGTGGCGACATCGGCACCAACATGCTGCCGCCGTCCGTCCCGGGCGCCGAGGGTCAGAAGTACGACCCGTACAAGCTCGCCGGTGACAACAAGAGCGGCAACGTCGCCGAGGCCAAGGCGGCCCTGAAGGCCTGCGGTCAGCCGAACGGCTTCAAGACCACCATCGCGGTCCGCAACAACAAGCCGGTCGAGGTGGCCACGGCCCAGTCCCTCCAGGCCTCGCTGAAGAAGATCGGCATCACCGCCGAGATCGACCAGTACGACGGCTCGCAGACCGCCGGCATCATCGGTAGCCCCTCGAACGTGAAGAAGAAGGGCTACGGCATCATCATCATGGGCTGGGGTCCGGACTTCCCGTCCGTCCAGGGCTTCGGTCTGCCGCTGTGGAACAGCAAGTACATCGCGGAGAGCGGTAACAACAACTACGCGCTCATCAACGACAAGACCATCGACGGTCTGTTCGCCCAGTACGTCACCACCCTGGACGACGCCGGCAAGACCAAGATCGCCACGGAGATCAACCACAAGGTGATGGAGGGCGCGTACTACCTGCCCTTCGTCTTCGAGAAGTTCATCAACTGGCGCTCGGACAACCTGGCGAACGTCTACACCACCGACGGTTACAGCGGTCAGTACGACTTCGTGAACCTCGGTCTGAAGAACCCGAAGAAGTAGTCCCGGCACACCCGCCGAACGGCACGAAAGGCAGGTGAAGGCCGGCGCAGCGTGAGCGCGGGCCACCGGAAGACCTCCGGTGGCCCGCGGTCCGCGGCGGGCCGAGAGCTGTGCTCGCTTACCTCATCAGGCGGTTGTTCGCCGCCGCAGTGATGCTTGTGGTCATCGTCATGGTGGTCTTCGGCATCTTCTTCCTCATCCCCAAGTGGGCCGGCGTCGACATCGCCTTGAGCTTCGTGGGCAAGCAGGCCGACCCGGCCGCGGTCGAGGGTGTGCGCGAGAAGCTGGGTCTGGGCGACCCGATCTACGCCCAGGTCTGGGAGTTCTTCAAGGGGATCTTCGCCGGACG
Source organism: Streptomyces sp. NPDC017202 (assembly GCF_044331705.1). Lineage (NCBI taxonomy): Bacteria > Bacillati > Actinomycetota > Actinomycetes > Kitasatosporales > Streptomycetaceae > Streptomyces > Streptomyces sp. NPDC017202. The sequence continues at coordinate 45,575 of NZ_JBIRNP010000013.1, forward strand.
CACCTACACGGGCGGCGGCGACTCCATCAACTGCGCCGCGCCGTGCTTCGGCTACTCCTTCCGCAGTGAGCAGGCCGTGTGGCCGGTGCTGACCGACCGCTTCCCGGTGACGCTGGCCCTCGCGCTCGGCGCCGCCGTGCTGTGGCTGATCCTCGGCGTCTCGGCGGGTGTGCTCTCCGCGCTCAAGCGGGGCAGCCTGTGGGACCGCGGCGCGATGGTGATCGCGCTGTCGGGCGTCTCCCTCCCGATCTACTTCACCGGCATGGTCGCGCTGTCGATCTTCGTGTACGGACTGGACCTGTTCGACGGCCAGTTCGTCCCGCTGGACGAGAGCTTCACCGGCTGGTTCGGCGGAATGATCCTGCCCTGGGTCACCCTGGCGTTCCTGTACGCGGCGATGTACGCGCGCATCACCAGGGCCACCATGCTGGAGATCCTCGGCGAGGACTACATCCGCACCGCCCGCGCCAAGGGCCTCAAGGAGCGGGTCGTCATCGGCAAGCACGCCATGCGCTCCACGATGACGCCGCTGCTCACCATGCTGGGCATGGACCTCGGCGCCCTCATCGGCGGTGCGATCCTGACCGAGACGGCGTTCAACCTGCCCGGCCTCGGCCAGGCGGTCCTCAACGCCATCAAGAACCAGGACCTGCCCGTCATCCTGGGTGTCACCCTGATCACTTCCCTCGCGGTGCTCGTCGCCAACCTCGTGGTGGACATCCTGTACGCCGTGATCGACCCCCGAGTGAGGCTCACATGACCGACCTCAGCAAGAGCGGAGCGGCCGTGGGCGAACCCACCGCCGCCTCGCCCGCGCCGAGCGCCTTCCTCGAAGTGCGCGACCTGAAGGTGCACTTCCCCACCGACGACGGTCTGGTGAAGTCCGTCGACGGGCTCAGCTTCCAGCTGGAGAAGGGCAAGACCCTCGGCATCGTGGGCGAGTCGGGCTCCGGCAAGTCGGTGACCTCGCTGGGCATCATGGGCCTGCACACCGCCGGCCAGTACGGCAAGCGCAAGGCCCAGATCTCCGGCGAGATCTGGCTGGACGGCACCGAGCTGCTCTCCGCCGACCCCGACCACGTGCGCAAGCTGCGCGGCCGTCACATGGCGATGATCTTCCAGGACCCGCTGTCGGCGCTGCACCCGTACTACACGATCGGTCAGCAGATCGTGGAGGCGTACCGCATCCACCACGACGTCGACAAGAAGACCGCCAAGCGCCGCGCGGTCGAGATGCTCGACCGGGTCGGCATCCCGCAGCCGGACAAGCGGGTGGACAACTACCCGCACGAGTTCTCCGGCGGTATGCGCCAGCGCGCGATGATCGCGATGTCGCTGGTGAACAACCCCGAGCTGCTCATCGCGGACGAGCCGACGACCGCCCTGGACGTGACCGTCCAGGCGCAGATCCTCGACCTGATCCGCGATCTCCAGAAGGAGTTCGGCTCCGCGGTCATCGTCATCACCCACGACCTGGGCGTCGTCGCCGAACTGGCCGACGACCTCCTGGTGATGTACGGCGGCCGGTGCGTCGAGCGCGGCCCGGCCGAGAAGGTGTTCTACGAGCCCCGCCACCCCTACACCTGGGGCCTGCTCGGCTCGATGCCGCGACTCGACCGCGACCAGCAGGAGCGCCTGATCCCGGTCAAGGGCTCCCCGCCCTCCCTGATCAACGTCCCGTCCGGCTGCGCCTTCAACCCGCGCTGCCCGTACGCGGACCTCCCGAAGGACAACGTCACCCGCACCGTCCGCCCGGAGCTGGCCGAGGTCGGCAGCCGGCACTGGGCCGCCTGCCACCTGGGCAAGGAGCAGCGGGAGCGTATCTGGACCGAAGAGATTGCGCCGAAGCTGTGAGTGACGAGAAAGCGGTGAAGATCCCCGCGCAGACCGACGGTGAGCCGAGCGGCGGCGCCGCCACCCTCACCGAGGACGCCGCCCGCGGCGAGGTCCTGCTGAAGGTGACGGGGCTGCAGAAGCACTTCCCGATCAAGAAGGGCCTGCTCCAGCGGCAGGTCGGCGCCGTGCACGCGGTGGACGGCCTGGACTTCGAGGTCCGCTCCGGCGAGACCCTCGGCGTGGTGGGCGAGTCCGGCTGCGGCAAGTCGACGATGGGCCGGCTGATCACCCGGCTGCTCGAACCGACCGGCGGCACGATCGAGTTCGAGGGCAAGGACATCACGCACCTCGGTGTCGGCGGCATGCGTCCGCTGCGCCGCGACGTGCAGATGATCTTCCAGGACCCGTACTCGTCGCTGAACCCGCGGCACACCATCGGCACGATCATCGGCGCTCCCTTCAAGCTCCAGGGCGTCACGCCCGAGGGCGGCATCAAGAAGGAAGTGCAGCGGCTGCTGTCGGTCGTGGGTCTCAACCCCGAGCACTACAACCGCTACCCGCACGAGTTCTCCGGCGGTCAGCGCCAGCGCATCGGCATCGCCCGCGCGCTCGCGCTGAACCCGAAGCTCGTGGTGGCGGACGAGCCGGTCTCGGCGCTCGACGTGTCGATCCAGGCCCAGGTGGTGAACCTGCTCGACGACCTCCAGCAGGAACTGGGTCTGACGTACGTGATCATCGCGCACGACCTCTCGGTCGTCCGGCACGTCTCGGACCGGATCGCGGTGATGTACCTCGGCAAGATCGTCGAGCTGGCGGACCGCGACCTGCTGTACAAGACGCCGATGCACCCGTACACCAAGGCGCTCATGTCGGCGGTGCCGATCCCGGACCCGAGCCGCAAGAACACCAAGAGCGAGCGCATCCTGCTCAAGGGCGACGTGCCCTCGCCGATCTCCCCGCCCACCGGCTGCCGGTTCCACACCCGGTGCTGGAAGGCGACGGAGATCTGCAGGACGACCGAGCCGAAGCTCGTCGAGCTGCGGCCGGGCCAGCAGGTGGCCTGCCACCACCCCGAGAACTTCGAGGACCAGGCGCCGCAGGACACCGTCCTGCTGACGGCCGCGAAGGAAGCGGCGGAGCTGGTGGCCGACGAGGTGCTCGCGGAGTCGGCCCTGACGTCGGCGGCCGTGGCGGCGGAGGTCGAGGCAGAAGCCGCGGCGGAGGCCGAGGCGGTGGCGGAGGCCGCGGCCGTGGCAGAGGTTGCGGCGGAGGCGAAGGCCACGGCGGAGGCCGAGGCTGCTGCCACCGAAGCGCCTGAGCCCACCGAGGTGCCTGAGCCCGCCGAGGTTCCCGAGCCGGACGCTCCCGAGGCTGCCGCCCCCGAGGCCGCTGCCTCCGAAGAGGAGCCTCCTGCCAAGGAGAAGTAAGCAGAGCACGAGCCCCTGCCTTGCAATGTAAGGCAGGGTCTCTGTGCTGGGTGAGAATAGTAGGGTGCTCCACCAACTTTTCAGCCCATCCGTCCAGCACACGCTCGACCTGATCGGCATCTTCGTCTTCGCGATCTCGGGCGCGCTGCTGGCCGTGCGCAAGAACTTCGACGTCTTCGGCATCGCCGTGCTCGCCGAGGTGACCGCGCTCGGCGGCGGCATCTTCCGGGACGTGATCATCGGAGCGGTGCCGCCCGCCGCCTTCACGGACCTGGGCTACTTCCTCACCCCGTTGCTCGCGGCCCTCCTCGTCTTCTTCCTGCACCCGCACGTGGAGCGCATCCAGTCCGGCGTGAACGTCTTCGACGCGGCCGGCCTCGGCCTGTTCTGCGTCTCGGGCACCGTGAAGGCGTACGACCACGGCCTGGGCCTCACCGCGTCCGCGGCTCTCGGGCTGGCCACCGCCGTCGGCGGCGGTGTGCTGCGCGACGTCCTCGCCAACGAGGTGCCCTCACTGCTGCGCTGGGACCGCGACCTCTACGCGGTCCCGGCGATCGTCGGCGCCACCATGGTGGCGGTCTGCCTCCACTACGACGTCCTCACCCCGGCCGCCGGCGGGACGGCCGCGCTCACGGCCTTCGTCCTGCGGCTGCTCGCGATGCGGTTCCACTGGCGGGCGCCGCGTGCGTGGAACCGTCGCTCGACGGTCCGGGAGGAGTAGTGCCGCCGGCCACGTCCCGCCGGCCGAGCTGCGCCGTCAGCCAGCGGAAGGCGGGCACCGCCTGCGGCCGCCACAGCGCCATGTTGTGACCGCCCGCGTTCCTGGGGACGTACACGACGTGCACGGCCGTCGGGGCCTTGGCCGCCCGCCGCAGCGCCAGGCCCGCCTCGTAGCCGTCGTGCGGCTGGCCGGAGACGTAGAGGGCGACCGGGGGCGGGGCGACGGCGCCGCGCAGCAGCAGGAAGGGGTCGTTCGCCCGGCGCAGGGCCGGATCCTGCGCGGTGAGCGAGTCGCGCTCGCCGATCGGGTCGTTGTAGCCGGACAGGCTGACCGCCGCCCGGTAGCGGTCGGGATGGGCGACGGCCAGCTTGGCCGCGCAGTGCGCCCCCGCCGAGTAGCCGGCGACCGCCCAGCCCCGCGGGGCGGGATCGGCGCGGAAGTTGTCCCGCACCATCTTCGGCACGTCCACGCTCAGCCAGGAGTCGGCGTTGACCGTGCCGGGCACGTTGGCGCAGCCCGTGTCCACGCCGGGCAGCAGGGTGGTGCGCGGCGCGACCAGGATGAACGGCGCCACCTCGCCCTCCCGCATCAGCGGCAGCAGCTGCTCGTGCACGCCCAGCGCCCCGAACCACGACTTCGGCGACCCCGGGTACCCCGGCAGCAGCTCCACGACGGGGAACGTGCGGTGCCGGTAGGCGGGGTCGTCGTACTGCGGGGGCAGCCACACGTAGACCTCGGCGTTCACGCCGGAGACGCGGCCCTCCAGCTCGGTGACGCGCACCCCGCCCGCCGCGCGCATGCCGGGCCCGTCGGCCCGGGCGAACGTCTGCCGGATCCGGGGCAGCCGCTCCACGGCGGTGCCGCCGGTGCCGTCGGGGCCGAGGTCGGCGGCCCGCTGCACGTAGCTGCCGGTGCCGAGCAGGTCGGCCCAGTCGTCGTAGAGGTTGTTGGCGTTGTTGACCAGCGTGAAGACCAGCGCGACGGCCGTGCCCTGGGCGAACAGCAGCATCAGCGTCCGCGCCGCCACCCGCAGGACCCGGGGTCCGGGCAGCCGCGACCACAGCAGCAGCGGCACGGCGAGAGCGACGACGGACAGCGCGATCAGGGTGGCGAGGAACGGGGTCCCGGTCAGGCTCATGTCTGTGGAGAGGGGAAACAGCGCCCCGAGGTTTACGGACGAGTGCGGACACTTGCCGGGAAACCGCCCGCCCGGCCTACGGGGGGCGGGGCGGGCGCAAGGGAAAAGCTACCGCTTAGTATTTGGCTGTTGTACCGTTCACGCATGTCTGAAGCAGCCATCGCCCCCGCCGCCCTCGGCGACAGCGAGTTCGACCGCGACACCGCCGTCACCCTCCGCGAGCCCGGCGTGTACGACACGGAACTCTCGGCCGGCTGGACCATCTTCGGCGCCGTCAACGGCGGCTACCTGCTCGCCGTCCTCGGCCGCGCGCTCGCCGACGCGCTGCCGCACGGCGACCCGTTCACGGTCACCGCCCACTACCTGAGCGCCTCCCGCCCCGGCCCGGCGGTCGTCCGCACCGAGACGGTCCGCGCCGGCCGCACCGTCTCCACCGGCCAGGCCTCCCTCTTCCAGTACGACGAGGAGGGCCGCGAAGTCGAACGGATCCGCGTCCTCGCCTCCTACGGCGACCTCGGCGCCCTCCCCGACGACGTCCGCACCTCCGCCCGGCCGCCCGCCTTCCCCCCGATCGGCCAGTGCTTCGGCCCCGAGGACGGGCCCGCCCCCGCTCCCGACGCCGACCAGCAGCCCATCGCCGAGCGGCTGATGCTCAAGCTCGACCCGTCGACCGTCGGCTGGGCGCTCGGACAGCCCTCCGGCAAGGGCGAGATGCGGGCCTGGTTCGGGCTCGCCGACGGCCGGGACGCCGACCCGCTCTCCCTGCTGCTCGCGGTGGACGCCCTGCCGCCCACCGCCTTCGACCTCGGCATCGCCGGCTGGGTCCCGACGATCGAGCTGACCGTCCACGTCCGCTGCCGTCCGGCCCCCGGCCCCCTGCGCGTCTCCCTCACCACCCGCAACCTCGCGGGCGGGTTCCTGGAGGAGGACGGCGAAGTCTGGGACAGCGAGGACCGGTTGGTGGCGCAGTCCCGGCAACTGGCCCGCGTACGCCTCGCGTGACGCCGCTCCCGGTCGACCACGGACCCGGGGTGAATGTCTTGAGCCGGGCTTTGCCCGATTGACAGGAGACGGACAGAGGGGTCCCAAGGAAGGCCCAAACGCCGTTGGTTGAGTGGCGGTCTCAGGCCTTCCTCATCCTTTCTGGAGCTGTCTCTCATGAAGCGTGTGCCGACGACGCCGGTACGTCTCCTCCCCGCGGCCGCCCTGCTGGCGCTCATGCCGCTCGCCCTGGTGGCCTGCGGATCGGGCGACTCGGCCTCCTCCGGCGACGGCACGTCCGGGCAGGAGGCGTGTCGGCGGCCGAGCGGGATGCCGAGCGGAGCGCCGTCGGGGGCACCGTCGGGCGCGCCCACGGGGGCCGCCGCCTCGGGGGCTCCGACGGGTGCCCCCACCGGCACCCCGACGGGCGTGCCGACCGGCGTTCCCTCCGGCATGCCGAGCGGCGGGCCCGGCGGGGGCGGACAGGGCGGTCCCGGTGGGGGACAGGGCGGCGACTGCGGCGGGCCGGGCGGCGGTCGGGACGGGGCGCAGAACGGCGGCGCCCAGGGGGAGTCGGCGCAGCAGGCGCGGTGACCGGGCTGAAGGCGCGGACGTGGGTGTGTTCGCGCCCGTGCGGGCAGGGTGAGCACGGCTGCCGTCGACGAACGTGTCACGAGCCGCGAACGGCGCCTGCCGACTCGGCCGGTCCGCGGATCCGGGTGGCGGTACGGGCGCGTTCGAGGACCCGGTACCCCGTTGCCCGGCACCGTGCCGGACCGACGGCCCGCCGGGTCCCGGCCGCTACCACTCGTCGGAGAAGCGGTCGGCGAGCGCCTGGATCCCCGGGTCGTGGGGCCAGCGTTCGGCGAGTGCCTCCACGGCCGCCTGCTGCGGGCCCCAGTCGGAGTCGTCGGCGGCCCGCTCGCGCAGCAGCGCCTCGGTGACGGGGTCGTCGCGCCAGCCGCCCGCGAGGGCCCGGATCGCCGCGCTGCGGCTGATCGCGTCGGTCCGACCGGTGACGATCCGCCTGAGCAGCGCACCGGTCTCCGGGTCGGTGCGCCAGCCCGCCGCCAGGTGGTGCACGGCGTCCGCGCGCAGGTGTTCGTCGGGGTCCTCGACGGCGAGCCGGCGCAGCAGGACGGCGGTCCGCGGGGTGCGGAAGTTCGTGACGAGGGACTGGACGGCGGCCCCGCGGACGTAGGGTTCGGGGTCGTTCTCGGCCCTGTCGTGCAACAGCGTGACGGTGTCGGGGTGGTCGCGCCAGCCGGCTCCGAGCGTCCGTACCGTCGTCGCGCGTACGAACTCGGCGTCGTCGGCGACCGCGACGGCGAGTCCGCGCAGCAGCGACCCGGTTTCCGGGGCGTCGCGCCATCCGGCGGCGAGGGCCAGGACGGCCACCGCGCGGGTCCGCGGATCACCCTTGCCGCCGGCGACGCCACGGAGCAGCGCCCCGGCGTCGGGACGGCCCGGCCAGCCGGAGCAGGCGGCCCACAGCGCGGCCTGCCGCACCGGCTCGCTCGCCCCGGAGGTGGCGAGCTCGCACAGCCACGGCAGCGTTCGCCGATCGGTGGGCCATCCCGCGGCCAGCGCCCGCACCGCGGCCACCCGGACCCTGTCGTCGGAGTGGGTCTCGGCCCGTTCACGCAGCAGCATGGGGGTCTTCGCCTCGGTGCGCCGGTCCACGACGAGGGGTTCCAGCGCGGCGTGCCGCGGGTCCTCCGCGGGAGGCGGGAGCGTCGTCCGGGGGGCGCCGGGACCGACGGCGCGGGTCCCGGCGCGGCCGAGCGCCCGCCGCGCGGACTCCCGCACCCACGTCTCGCCACCCGGATCGGCGGCGACCGCACGCAACAGCTCCACGGTCTGCGGATCCTCGGGCCAGCCCTCGACGAGGACGCCGAACACGGAGGTCCGCAGGTCCGGGTCCGGATCGCGGGCGGCCCGCTCGCGCACCACGGCCGCGGCGTCCGGGTCGCCCGGCCAGCCGGCCGCGACGCATCTCACCGCGGTGAGGCGGACCCACCGGTCCCGGTCACCGTTCGCGCATCGGCGTACCTCGGCGAACGTCTCGGGTTCGTCGCGCCAGCCGTCGGTGAGCGCGGCCAGCGCCCCCTGCCGGAGGTACCGGTCGTCGTCGGTGAGGCACGTCCGCAGCCAGTCCCGGGTGGACCGGTCCGGGCGGCCGATCGTCGCGGACAGCTGCACCGAGCCGCGCCTCACGTTTCCGTCGGGGTCCGTCTCGGCGAACTCGCGCACCAGTGCGGCGACCCGCGGATCGTCGGGCCATTCCTGGATGAGCGCGCGCAGCGCCTCCTCCCTGCCGGCGGGCGCGGAGCCGAAGACCGCCTGAGCGACCAGGCCCTCGCGGAACTCGTCGTCGTCGCGCAGCAGCGCGGCGCCGACCCGCGCGGCCGGGGGCACCTCGGACCAGGCGAAGTTCTCCCCCTCCCGTACGACGCTCAGGAACTGGCCGCGCGCCAGGTACCAGTCGTGGTACCGCCGACGGACGGCAAAGTCGCGCGCGCCGAGCCGGCCCAGCACGGGCGGTAGCGTCTCCACGACCGTGCGGGTGACCGGGGAACCGGGGAACACCCGCTCCTCGGCCATGTGCTCGATCAGCGCGATCACCGCGTTGACGACGGCGGAACACTGGTCGGGCAGCTCGCCGGGGTCACGGACCTCGCCCAGGCACCGGGCGGCGAGCACGATGTGGTGCGGCGTCCCGCCCGACGGCGACCCGGGCCGCCGGACGAACCACAGCGGATCGGCTGCGAGGAGATGGTCGACGATCCGGCCCGCGAGGCGCGGTTCGACCATTCCCGCGACAAGGACGAGGGTCTCGTGCCGGGCGGGGTCGGCCCAGTGCTCGCCGTACTCCTGGTGGATGAGGGCGTCCCAGGTCAGGCTGTGCTCGACGGTGAGCCGGTGCTGGATCTCCGCCGCGGCGAGGTACTCGAGGAGCGCGCGGTGGGGAAAGCCGTACATCCGCTCACCGAAGTGGCTCAGGACGCTGTTGCGCGCGCGGAACTCGTCGAGCATCGCGCAGGCGAGCGCCATGGCGCGATCGGGTGGGTAGCGTTCGCGCAGGAAGCCGTCGAGCTCCGCCACCAACTCCCGTTCGTGCAGAAAGGTCCCGCCCGTCGCGACCTGGCCGTCCTGTATCCGATGGGCCACGCGGCGCAGCAGCTCGAGCCGGTCGTGCTCACGGAGGCGGCCGGCGTCCTCGGCCACCCGCTGGTCGTCCGAGTACCGGCTCGGATCCCACTGTGCGATGAAGGCGCCCACGGCATGCGCGTACACCCGGCGCCTGTCCCGCGGCAGGTCCTGGTGCTCGCCGCGAAGGGCCAGCATGGTGAGCATCATCGGGTTGCCGGCCAGTTCGGCCGCCGCCGGCGAACCGTCGATCGCCGCCAGCAGCCGGTCGCGCAGGCGGGCCGCCCCGGCCGGGTCCGCCGGGAAGGCCAGCCGGTACCAGCCGGTCACGAACGCGTCGATCCGTGCGCGGTCGAAGTCCTGCAGCACGCAGGTGCGGAAGCCCTCACGTTCGAGCACCGCCCGCTGGTACTCGATCACCCGGGACGTCACCACGACACGGACGCCCGGGTGGCGCCACGCGAAGCCGGCGATCTCGCCGGAGACCTCCTCGCGCAGCCGTGGGTCCAGCAGCTCGTCGAGCCCGTCGAAGATCACCACCGCGCGGCCGCCGGCGCGCAGGTACGCCTCGAGCAGGTCCCTCGGCAGGCCCCGCCCGTTGGTGTCGTGCAGCCGGGCGACGAGATCGAGGAGGGTGCGCGTGCGCCACCGCGGGTCGGCGTACGCGCGCAGTTCCACCAGGAGGGGCAGCGACCCGGCGAGCGGGGCCAGGTCCGGGTCGATGCCGGCGTCCGGGCCGGCGTCGGGGCCGGCGTCCATCGCCTCCGCGAGCGCGAGCGCGAGGTACCGGGCGAGCGTCGACTTGCCCGCGCCCGGGTTGCCGAGGAGCACGGTCCGCTGAGCGGACTCCTCGGCCAGCACCCGCAGGACCGGCCGGGCGGACTCCTCGGCCGGCACCCGCGGGACCCGGCCGGTCCCGCCCGCGGCGACCGGGCGGCGCATCAGGTCGTACGGCAGTGCCCCCGCCGACGGGTCCGTTCGAACCGACGGGGCGACGAACACGTCACTCAGCCGAAGGCGCGGACGGCCGACCGGACCGCTCCCGGGGGCCAGGACGTCGACCCGCGCGTACCACCTGCGCAGCGCCGCGCAGTACGCCTGGCGCGCGGCGTCGAAGCCGTGCGGTTCGGTACGGGCCCGGCGCGGGGGACGGGAATCCCTGGCCTGCCGGTACCGGGTCCGCCACACCTCCCTGGTACTTTTCCACCAGGCCGACGCCTTGAGGCGGTCCGCACCGCCGAGGTCGTCGGGCCGGCGATGCCCGGACCACTCCAGCAGCACCACGACCAGGGCCCACAGGTCCTCGAAGTCCTTGGCCGGCGTGCCCTTCTCGAACCAGCCGCCGACGGTGGTCTCCCGCAGCGGCGGAAGCCCCTCCTCCTCCCGGCGGCCACTGGCCTCGTCGACCGCGGCCTTCCGGTCCCTGCCCTTGAGCGCTTCCTCCTCCAGATCCCGCAGTTCCTCGCGAAGCCTCTGCCGTTCGGCGCGCAGGCTCTCCGTGGTGCTCATCGTGTCCTCCCCCGTGCGCGTGCGCCCCGGATCCGGCGGCTCCTGCCGACGGCCGACGCGTCAGGCCTTTGAACTGGGCCTTCCCCGCCGCTCTCCGTCCGCTCCGGTAAAGGTTCCTCATCCCGGGGCGGTCTTGTGGGATGGGCCCTGCGCGGTTCGACGGACGGCCGCGCGGACGGAGGGACTGCCATGGATGTCACTGCCTGGGCGCTGGTGCCCGTGGCCGGCATGCTGGTCACGGCCGCCACGGCCGTGTCGATCGTGACGGTCGCGTTGAGGGGGACCGCCTCACGTGACCGCGCCACGGTCCTCAAGGCCGTTGCCGAGGTGATCCGCGCGGCACGCGGACGCCGTTGACGCCGTTGAGACCGTTCGTGATGAGGGGCTGCCATCGACGCACGCCGCGACTGCGCGCCGGACACGGTGACACCGGGGGACCGCCGTGCGGCCAGGGCGAGGCGGATCTCGCCGCCCTTGCCGTAGTCGATGGCCGTGTTGGCCGTGTTGGCTGTGTTGGCTGTGTTGGCTGTGTTGGTCGGGTCGGCTGGGTGGGCCGGGTGGGCCGTGTTCCAGGACTCCACCACGTTCGGGCCCTCCTCGATCTCTCGCCGGAGGTCACGGTCACGCAGGCAGCGGGTACGAAGCAGGCGCGCTGGGCGCGGCCTGTCCCCAGCGCGGCCTGGTAGTTGGTCGAGCACCGTCCGGTGCTCGGCCGACTCATCCGTAATCACCGGAAGTCGTCCCACGGACACGCATGTTGCCGGACGGTCGGGACCTGTGCCGCCGAAAGGCGTAAACGATCGACGGAGTCTGCGGATCGTGACACGTTCGTCAACCGCACCCGGGGTGGAGGGGGTGAACGGAAGCGGGGGGGGGGGGGGGGGCCGGGGGGGGGGGGGGGCCCCCCCCCCCCGGGGGGGCCGGCCGGGGGGGGCGGGGGGGGGGCGCGCCCGGGGGGGGGGGGGGGGCGGGGGGGGGGGTGGGGGAGC
>NZ_JBIRNP010000013.1:57335-186082 GCF_044331705.1 Streptomyces sp. NPDC017202
TATACACCGACGCGGGTTTGGGTCGTCTCGCCCCTCTCCCCCACCCGGCCGGGGGGGGGGGGGGGGCGGGGGCGGGGGGGCGGCCCCCCAATATATCCCCCCCCCCCCCCCCCCCCCGCTTCCGTGTTCCTGCTCCGCTCCTGCTCCGCTCCTGCTCCCGTGTGTCCTGCGTGCCTGCGTGCCCGTGTGTCCCGCCGTCTCAGGAGTCGAGCCAGTGCCGGCGGCCGAGGCTGATGAGCCGCATCTGACGGGTCGCGAGCCGGACGACCCGGTCCAGGTCGCCGTCCGGGGTCCTGCCGGACTCCTGGGCCTCCCGCGCCTCCAGGAAGAGCGAGCCGGTGACGATCATCTGGTCGACGTAGAGGTGCGAGAGCATCAGCAGATCGTCCTCGCTCCACCCCTCGGCCGCGGGGTCCTTGGCCAGCTCCGTACACACCTCCTCGGCGAAGCGGCCGAGCTGGTCCCGGATCGCCTCCCGGACCGGCTGGACACCGCCGTGTCGTTCCCGGGCGATGAACCGGACGTGTGCGGGGTACGCGTCGACGTGACGGGCGATCAGGTCGACGGCCCGCGCGATGCGTTCGTCGCTGGAGTCGGCCGCGGTCACCGTGGTCCCGATTGTGGCGTGCAGGCTGCCCAGCGCCTCCTCGACCAGGGCCACGCCCAGGTCCGCGATGGAGCGGAAGTGCCGGTAGAAGGCGGTCGGGGCGACTCCGACGGCGCGGGTGACCTCGCGCAGGCCGAGGCTGCTCAGGCTCTGGTTCTCCAACAGCCCCAGCGCGGCGTCCAGGAGCGCCTGCCGGGTCTTCTGCTTCTGGGCCTGCCGGATGCCGAGAGTGTGACTCATGTCATCCAGTTAACAACTGTTCTCCGTAATTGCCAAGCAAGGAGCCCGCTAGACTGGGTAGTCAGTGAACAACTGTAACCACATCTGTTCACCGGAATGTCACGAGAGACGGACGCGACAACCGTCCCGGAGGGGGATCCATCCCATGCTGTTCCTCGTCGCCGCACTTCTGCTGCTCGGCGTCGTCATGGGCACCGTGGCCCACGCGCCGCTCGGCTTCAGCCTCGCCGCCGCCGCCGTGATCGCCGCATGGCTCGGCATCTTCGCGCTGCGTGAGCGCCACGGCCGCCGCCGCACCACGACCCGCTGACGGAAGGAACGATCGACATGCAGCTCACCGCACCGGCCACGCGCCGCACGGGCGTCCGGGACACCGACGGCATGGCCGTCGCGTCCTTCATCCTGGGCCTCGTCGGCCTGCTGGTCCTCAATGTCTTCCTCGGCCCGATCGCCATCGTCCTGGCCTCGGTGGCCCTGTGGCGGGGCACGGAGCGCCGGGGCCGCGCCGCCCTGGGCCTCACGCTCGGCGTCGCCGACCTGCTGGTCCTGGCGTTCTTCATGCAGGCCGACAGCACCGTCTCCTGGAGCTTCTAGGCTCCCGGGCTCCCGGGCTCCCGGGCTTTCGGGCGGTGCCGGTGACGCGCCCCTCACGGGGCCGCCGGTGAAGTGGCGGCCCCGTGAGGGGGTGCGGCCGGACCGTCGAGGTCCCCGCCGGTGCGGTGCGGTGCGGGAAGCCGCACCCCCGGTGCCGGATCGGCTACGGCCAGGTGTACCCGTCCGTGTGCTGCTTCCGGGGCTCGACCGGCTGGCGGTAGGGATGGGCGTCGAACTGCTCGCTGTGCAGGGCGAAGGACCGGTTCAGCTTGGGCATCCAGTACGCGTCGTCGTGGTGCCCGTCGCCGTTCTGGGTGTCGTAGGCGATCCCCTTCGCGGACAGGGCCCGGGCCATGTCCCTGGCCGCCTGGCCGAAGCGGTACTCGTCCTGGTCCCCGCCGTCGAAGTAGTAGGTGTGCTCCTTCAACTGGGCGGACGTCATGGAGTCGACCAGCTTGATCGGCTGCTGCCCGGCACTGGCCGCGCGCTCCTCGGCCGTGCCGACCAGGGGCGGGAAGCTGAGCGCGCCCATGTGGCTGGCGATCGAGCTGAACAGGTCGGGCCGTGTCAGGCCCAGGGTGAACGCGCCGTGACCGCCCATCGAGACCCCGCTGACGCCGCGGTGGTCACGGTCGGGAACGGTGCGGTAGACCCGGTCGACCAGGGGTGTCAGCTCCTGCGCGACCATCGTGCGGTACTTGCCCTCGGAGGAGTCGGTCCACCAACCGCTGGCCCCGTCGGGGAAGACGACCACCGACTCGCGCATGCCCTTCTCGGCGAACAGCCGGTCGAGGACCTTGCCCATGTCCCGGGCCTCCCACTCGATGTTGCTGCCGTTGAAGCCGTGCAGCATGAACACCGTCGGGAAGCGGCGGGCCGTGGTCCGCGTGTAGGAGGGCGGGAGGTAGACGCTGAAGCTCACCTGCCGGCCCATGGCCGCGGACTGGTAACTGTTCCGGAAGAACCTGGCGTGGTCGCCCAGCTCCTTGGGGCGGCGCGGGTCGATGTACAGGAACTCCCGGGTGGGCGGGGACAGCACGGTTCCGTCGGCCGCCACCCAACTGCGGATCGTGTCGACGACCAGACGGCCCTGGCCGTCCACGACGACCTCGGCCTGCTGGTCCCGCAGCGTCACCGAACCGGCGCCGCGCAGCATCGCGCGCACCTCGGCGAGCCGCTGCTGCCGGGTGTCACCCTGGTGGAAGAAGCCGTCGTCCAGGGTCGTGGCGTAGCGGGACAGCCGGCCGCGTGCCACCGCCCGGTGCTGGGCGTCCAGCACGGCGCAGGCGTGCCCGATCTGCGCGGCGTTCGCCGGGGTCGCGGTGAGCCCGGCCAGCTCACGCAGCCGTGACTTGGAGTACAGGCCGACCGGCCCCTGGTAGAAACCGCCGCCGCCGGTGCCGTCGTAGACCCGCACGGCGATCACGTTCGTGCCGCCCCAGTGCAGCAGGCCGTCCGGCGGGTAGTACGTGCGGGGCACTTCCCAGGCGGAGTCGAAGGCCGGCGGGAAGGCGCCGGTGCTGCCTATCTCCTCGCCGTTCAGGAAGGTCTGGTCGGCGTCGTCGACGCGTCCGAGCGAGGCCACCACCGAGGCGTCGGTCACGCCCTCGGGCCGCTCGGGAAGGGTGAAGGTCTTCCGGTACCAGGCGAACCCGTCGTACGACGCCAGGTCCGTCTGTCCCCAGTTGTCGGGAACGGACCAGCCGTCCCAGGAACTGTCGGGGAGAGCGGGATCCGACCACGAGGGATCGTCTCCCGTGCGGAAGCGCCAGCCGCCGCCGGTCAGGTCGAACCCGAAGTCGGGGGAGGCCGGGGCGGCACACGACGTCCCGGCCGGACCGGTCCGGGCCGTGGCGGGGGAACCCGTGACGGCCGGTGCGCCGACCAGTGCCGTCACCAGGGTCAACACACCAAGACCACGGAAACCGCGCGAGCCGCGCGCCATGGGGTTTCGAGGCAACGAGGTGCTCCGTTCTGCGGAGTTGCCGATCCTGAGCTCACCGTTCCGTGACTCCCGGAGATCTCCGACAGAATCAACCGACTTCAAACAGAAAGCATCAAGATTTAATGAGCATGCAACATCGCAGCCTGTGTCGATCATGTCAATGGTTTCGACGGGGCCAGAGGTGGGCCGGAGGTGACGGACCTCGCGGGCCGGGCCCCCGCGCGTCAGGTCCTCACACCTCAGGCCCTCCCACGTCGGGCCCGTCGCCCCGCACACGGGTCCGCGGCCCACCGGGTCGGCGCATCCGACGGCCGCCGGGCCCGCGCCCCCGCGGCGAGCAGTCGGTGACCAGCCGCGACCGGCCGTGACCAGCCGCGACCACCCGCGACCACCCGCACCGGGCCCCGTAGAATCGGCTCACCATGGCATACCTCGACCACGCCGCGACCACGCCCATGCTCCCGGAGGCGGCAGAGGCACTCGTCGCCCACCTGGGCGTCACCGGCAACGCCTCCTCCCTGCACGCGGCCGGGCGTCGGGCCCGCCGTACGGTCGAGGAAGCCCGCGAGAGCCTCGCCGAAGCCCTCGGCGCCCGCCCCAGCGAGGTCGTCTTCACCTCCGGCGGCACCGAGGCCGACAACCTCGCGGTCAAGGGCCTGTACTGGTCGCGCCGCGACGCCGACCCGGCCCGCACCCGCGTCCTCGCCAGCCCCGTCGAGCACCACGCCGTCCTGGACGCCGTGCACTGGCTGGGCGAGCACGAGGGGGCGACGGTCGAGTACCTCCCCGTGGACGCCCACGGCAGGGTCCACCCCGACGCACTGCGCGAGGCCCTCGCCCGCGACCCCGACGACGTGGCCCTGGCCACGGTCATGTGGGCGAACAACGAGATCGGCACGGTGATGCCGGTCCGCGAACTCGCCGACGTCGCAGCCGAGTTCGGCGTCCCCCTGCACGCCGACGCCGTCCAGGCCTTCGGTCAGGTCCCCGTCGACTTCGCCGCCTCCGGCCTCGCCGCGATGACCGTCTCCGGCCACAAGATCGGCGGCCCCTACGGCATCGGCGCCCTCCTCCTGGGCCGCGAGCACACCCCCGTGCCCGTCCTGCACGGCGGCGGCCAGGAGCGCCAGGTCCGCTCCGGCACCCTCGACGTCCCCGCGATCGCCTCCTTCGCCGTCGCCGGCCGCCTCGCGGCCGAGCAGCGCGAGTGGTTCGCCGGGGAGATCGGCGCCCTGCGCGACGCCCTGGTCACCGCCGTCCGTACGGCCGTCCCCGACGCGGTCCTCGGCGGCGACCCGGCGCCGCAGGGCCGCCTCCCCGCCAACGCCCACTTCACCTTCCCGGGCTGCGAGGGCGACTCCCTGCTGCTGCTCCTGGACGCCCAGGGCATCCAGTGCTCCACCGGCTCCGCCTGCACCGCCGGCGTCGCCCAGCCCAGCCACGTGCTGCTGGCCACCGGCACCGACCCGGACCTGGCCCGCGGCACCCTGCGCTTCTCCCTCGGCCACACCTCCACCGAGGCCGACGTCGAGGCGGTCGCCAAGGCCATCGGACCCGCCGTGGAACGGGCCCGCGCGGCCGGACTCACCTGAGCGACGGCCCCACCCGACCTGGATCACACGCGGCCCGGATCACATCCGACCGGGGGGCGGCCCCGGTCGGCGGGCGCACCGGCCGGGCAGCCGCACCGCCGGTGAGCTGCCGCTGTCCGTGAGGCGTACCCCGCCCGTAAGCCGTACCCCGCCCGTGAGCCGCACCCCGCCCGTAAGCCGCACCGCCCGTGCGTCACGTCCGGCCGGCGGTCACGCCGTGGCCGCGTGGGCCTCCCGCACCAGCCGCAGGTACCGGTCCCAGTCCCAGTGCTCCCCGGGATCGGTGTGGTCCGTCCCCGGCACCTCCACGTGCCCGATGATGTGCTCGCGGTCGACGGGTATGCCGTACCGCCGGCAGATCCCGGCCGCCAGCCGCGCGGAGGCGGCGTACATCGCGTCGGTGAAGTCCTCCGGGCGGTCCACGAAGCCCTCGTGCTCTATGCCGACACTGCGCTCGTTGTACGCGCGGTTGCCCGCGTGGAACGCCACGTCCAGCTCGCGGATCATCTGCGTGACCCGGCCGTCCTTCCCGACGATGTAGTGGGCCGCCGCCCGGTGGGCCGGGTCCTGGAAGACCTGCACCGCGCTCGCCAGGCTGCCCTGGGTGACGTGGACGACCACCATGTCCACCTCGTAGTCGTCAGGACGGTCCGCCCAGCGGAAGTTGCCCGTCGAGGCCGCCAGCCACCGCGCGCCGCGGAAGTCGACCGCGCCCCGCACCCGCGCCTTCTCCACCCCCGGCATGCGCCACCACAGCCTGGCCAGCTCGTCCCGCGCCAGCACGGCCGTGCCCACCGCGGCGGCCGCCCCGCCGACCAGCAGCGCACGCCGCCCGATCCGCCGGTCCGCATCCTTCTTCCGCGCCCCCGACCCCACCCCGGCACCCGCCTCCGCACCCGTCCTCGAACCCGACGAACCCGTCCCCGAATCCGACTCCGCACCCATCTCCGCCCCGCCTTCCTCGCCCCTCGAGATCCACAACGGATACGCGCGGGCCCCGGTTCCCGGCGCCCCGTACCCTGGAGGGGTTATGACTGAGACCTCGCCGCGCCCCCTCCGCGTCCTCGCCGCCATGTCCGGCGGAGTGGACTCCGCCGTCGCCGCCGCCCGCGCCGCGGAAGCCGGCCACGACGTCACCGGTGTCCACCTCGCACTCTCCGCGAACCCGCAGTCCTTCCGCACGGGCGCGCGGGGCTGTTGCACGATCGAGGACTCCCGCGACGCCCGCCGCGCCGCCGACGTGATCGGGATCCCGTTCTACGTCTGGGACCTCGCCGACCGCTTCCGCGAGGACGTCGTCGAGGACTTCGTCGCCGAGTACGAGGCCGGCCGCACCCCCAACCCCTGCCTGCGCTGCAACGAGAAGATCAAGTTCGCGGCGCTCCTGGACAAGGCCCTGGCCCTCGGCTTCGACGCCGTGTGCACCGGCCACTACGCCCAGGTGATCGTCCGCGAGGACGGCAGCCGCGAACTGCACCGCGCCTCCGACATGGCCAAGGACCAGTCGTACGTCCTCGGCGTCCTGGACGAGAAGCAGCTCGCCCACGCCCTGTTCCCCCTCGGCGACACCGTCACGACGAAGGACGAGATCCGCGCGGAGGCCGAGCGCCGCGGACTCGCGGTCGCCAAGAAGCCCGACTCGCACGACATCTGCTTCATCGCCGACGGCGACACCCAGGGCTTCCTCGCCAAGCGCCTCGGCAAGGCGGAGGGCGACATCGTCGACGAGTCCGGCGCCAGGATCGGCACCCACGAGGGCGCGTACGGCTTCACCATCGGCCAGCGCAAGGGCCTGCGCATCGGCACCCCGGCCCCCGACGGCAAGCCGCGCTACGTCCTCGACATCTCCCCCGTGAACAACACGGTCACGGTCGGCCCCGCGGCCGCCCTCGACGTGACCGCCCTCACCGCGATCAAGCCCCGCTGGTGCGGCACCGCCCCCACCGCCCCCGGCACGTACACGGCCCAGCTCCGCGCCCACGGCGGCGAGACCGAGGTGAGGGCCGAACTCGTCGACGGCACCCTGGAGGTCACCTTCACGGAGCCGGTCCGCGGCGTCGCCCCCGGCCAGGCGATCGTCCTGTACGACGGCACCCGCGTGGTGGGCTCGGCGACGATCGCCTCGACGGTGCGGGCGACGGCGGGCGTGGCCTGACCGGCCCGCAGCCGCACGTCCGAGGCCGTGCGGCAGAGGGCCGGATCCCCTGCCGCAGGGGACGGCCCGCGTCGACGAAACGCTGAGAGCGGTCCCGTTCTCCAACGGGACCCGAGCCGGGGCCACTGCTCCCCGGCGCGGCTCAGTCTCCGAGCCCCGCCTTCACGCCCCGCACCAGGGCTCCCAGCACAGCCCGGTCCGTGTTCAGCACACGGGCCGGGCTCTCGCTCTCCCGGAGGGCTATGCCCTCGGGGTCCGACGCGGCTATCTCGACGCAGGCGTTGCCCGAGGCCTCCGAGTACGAGGACTTGATCCACTTCAACCTGGTCAATGGGGCACCTCTTACCGCTCTCTGGCAATCTCAAGGATGCGGTTCCTCGACTCATCCGGATTCAACGCCACCTGTTCGACCAAGTCCAGCCGCCGACGGAAGTTGGACAGCTGAGTCGGCGAGTCGAAGAAGACCGCACCGATGGGTGAGTCCACCTCGACCGTGTCGAGACGGGAGTTCGCGGCAGCGGCGTACATCATCGTGTCCCCGGCCATGGGGAAACCTTCGGCCGCGAGTGGAATCACCAGCAGTCGGACGTTGGGGCGTTCGCTCTCCTCCAGGAGACGGCTCAACTGGGCCTTGGCCACTTTGTCGCCACCGATCCGAAGGTGGAGGGCAGCCTCGTAGATCAAGCCCACGTACGGTACGCCGAGGTCGCCTGCCACCACGTCATGCCGTGCCAGGCGATGGGCCACACGCAGCTCGACCTCCAGCCGTGGCAATGCGGGGACGAAGAGGTCGAACAACGCGCGGGCGTGCTCCTCGGTCTGGAAGAGGCCGGGGATGTGCGCAGTCTGAAGAGTGCGCAGGCTTGTGGCGTGGTGCTCGAGCTCGGACACGTCCAGAAAGTCCGGCGGGATCTTGCCGCGGTACTCGTCCCACCAGCCCCTCGTGCGCCCTCCCGTCATGTCGGCAAGGGCGTCGATCAATGCGCTGTCGTCGCACTCGTAGATGCTTGCCAGTCGGCGTAGGCGTTCCTCGCTGATGCCGAAGCGGCCCGACTCGATGTTGGAGATCATCGTGCGGTCCACTCCCAGCCGGTCGGCGGCGACGGGGGCGGACATACCGGCAGAGTCACGAAGCCGGCGAAGCTCAGCGCCGAAGCGCCGCTGACGAATTGTGGGTGCGTGTCGTGGGGCCATAGCTCAACTCCTTGTTCGCGCGCACAGTTTGGCGATCCCGACGAGCCGCCGTCCACGGAAACCCTAGAGGTCATCCGTTTTAGTGAATGGGGTAGCACCCGTTTTAGTGTCGTGGTTAGCCTGTGACTCAGGCCACTCCCTCTTGCCCGCCCAGCGGAAGTGCACCGGACCTCACCGCCCATCCGGAAGGCGGCAGGCGTCCCGGCAGAGACACCGCGCAGGGCATGGAGCGGGAGCGCGCTGCCATGCCGTGCGCGACTCACATCCGCGTACTCACCACACGACCTCGCACCAGCGGAGGTGCTGCATGACACGTCCCCCCACAGTCCTCACCCCTCACGCCGATGACCCCGAACCCCTTCCGCACCCCGCCCCCCTCCCTTTCACCGCCCCCTGGAGTTACGAACTCCACTTCCCCTGCGACCCCCGCGCCCCCGGCATCGCCCGCCTCACCCTCCGGGCCGTCCTCACCGCCCACGGCCTCGCCGAACTCGTCGAGCGGGCGGAGCTGTTGACGTCCGAACTCGCGACGAACTCGGTGCGGCACACCAAGGGACCCGCGTTCGTCCGGCTGCACTGGCTGGACCCCGTACTCCGTGTCAGCGTCTGGGACATGAGCCCCGACCTGCCGCCGATGGTCTCGTCCCCGGTCGTGCCGACGTGCGCCGACGGAGGGAGAGGTCTCCTGATCCTCGACCTGCTCGCGGACCGCTGGGGCGGCTGCGGCACGGGGGAGGGACCGTACGGCCCCGCCGGCAAGACGATCTGGTTCGAACTCGCCCTCACCCCAGGGCTTCCGCCCACCCTCGCGGCCTGACCCCGAGAGCCGTCGAGAGCCTGCGAGCAGGATCCGGTATCGCCTCGACGGCAAGCGGCAAGCGAGGCCGTGCACTGCACACCAAGGAGCACTCAGCCATGCCGACAGCAGACAGTGAGGCCCTGCTGCCCGGCGAGAACCAGCCGTTTCAGGCCTGCGTCACGGACCCGGACACGATGGCCGGCATCCTGCGTGACCTCGCCGCCCTCGACGGACGGACTCCCCAGGAGCTGGCCGCCGAACGGGCGGCGGGAAGCCTAGTGATTCCCGAGGGGACAGTGGCTGACGCGATCGGCGACTGGGGCCTCTTCGACGGCCCTCCCCGCCTCGCGAGCCGCGTTCGCGAACATCTGCGGGGTGGGGAGGCCATGTGACTGGTCCTATAAGCCGCCGTTGGGACGATCCCTATGGGTGCAGGGAGCAGCCCTTGATGTTGACCTTCGCGGTCCGCGAGTAGGGGCCATCCCCGCGGGTGCGGGGAGCAGAGCGCGGAGACCGGGGCCACGTTGTCGGCCGTGGGACCATCCCCGCGGGTGCGGGGAGCAGACGAGCGGGCCGTGCGGGTTGGCCAGACCGGCGGGACCATCCCCGCGGGTGCGGGGAGCAGTTGTCCGCCGTGCGAGCCGCCCGACGCGCGCCGGGACCATCCCCGCGGGTGCGGGGAGCAGGGCCGGGGCCACAGCCGGGCGCTTGCCATTCCTCGGGCACCTGGGGACCATCCCCGCGGGTGCGGGGAGCAGCTGTGGGGCGAAGCGGCGGCGGATCGCGGCGAGGGACCATCCCCGCGGGTGCGGGGAGCAGCCCAAGCTGATCCTGGCCCACCAACTGCTGGCGGGACCATCCCCGCGGGTGCGGGGAGCAGGCGGAGTGAGCGCGGCCGCGGTCAACTGGGCCGGGGCCATCCCCGCGGGTGCGGGGAGCAGAACGTCGCCATCGCGCGGAACGGGTAGTCCTCGGGGCCATCCCCGCGGGTGCGGGGAGCAGCTTCCACGATCCGGCCGTCCGTGAGGAACACGGGGGCCATCCCCGCGGGTGCGGGGAGCAGCTTCCACGATCCGGCCGTCCGTGAGGAACACGGGGGCCATCCCCGCGGGTGCGGGGAGCAGGCGGGGCCGGACTGCGCGGGCACCCGCGCCTCGGGGCCATCCCCGCGGGTGCGGGGAGCAGTCGCGGACGAGACGGACACCGTCATCCAGGCCGGGGCCATCCCCGCGGGTGCGGGGAGCAGGGAGGGTCGTGGAAACCACGGAATGGGCCACGGGGGCCATCCCCGCGGGTGCGGGGAGCAGCCGGTGCCGTTGCGCCGGCGCACTCCGCGCCGGGGGCCATCCCCGCGGGTGCGGGGAGCAGTCCACCCACACCGTGCTGCCGGACGTCGGCGGGGGGCCATCCCCGCGGGTGCGGGGAGCAGCTGACGGCCAACCTGGCGGCGTTGGGCGGGACGGGGCCATCCCCGCGGGTGCGGGGAGCAGTGTGGTGGACGAAAGCGCGGCGAAACTGACGAGGGGCCATCCCCGCGGGTGCGGGGAGCAGCAGGAACCCGGTATGCCCGGCCGGCCCCTGAACGGGGCCATCCCCGCGGGTGCGGGGAGCAGGAGACGTCGATGAAGCTGTGCGGGGCCAGGACGGGGCCATCCCCGCGGGTGCGGGGAGCAGTGGCCGGGCGGGTTGGCGGGGTTGGCCTGCACGGGGCCATCCCCGCGGGTGCGGGGAGCAGCCTCGGACGGTGGTCCGGTACGGCTCTGCACAGGGGCCATCCCCGCGGGTGCGGGGAGCAGGATGAGGAGCTGTGGTCCACCCCGTCGCGGACGGGGCCATCCCCGCGGGTGCGGGGAGCAGGGGTTGGTGCCGTCGGTCACGGTGGAACCGGTGGGGCCATCCCCGCGGGTGCGGGGAGCAGGCCCATGCCACCAGGCCCGAGCAGTCGAAACCGGGGCCATCCCCGCGGGTGCGGGGAGCAGTCCTCCTCCGGTTCGATCACCATCGCCAGGGGGGGCCATCCCCGCGGGTGCGGGGAGCAGCGCCTTGTGTTCGAGACTGGCACCCGCACGGGGGGGCCATCCCCGCGGGTGCGGGGAGCAGTCATCGAGGACGTCGTGCCCGCGTAGCGATACGGGGCCATCCCCGCGGGTGCGGGGAGCAGACTGTATGACCTGCGGTTTTATCTCGGGGTGGGCTGGTTTTGGAGTACTTTCGCGGAAACCGGCAATTGACTCGAAGCGGACCTGTTGCTCATTGGCCCCGTCCGAAGCGGCGGCGTTTGGCCGCCTTGCTCCAGCCTGAAGGCGTAGACGTCGGACTGTTCGTCTCCGAGGGGGGTTTCGGGGCGGGGCGATGGATCAGCATGACGCCCTCGTGGTCGATCGGGCGCCATGCGTGGTCGTGAGTCAGGAAAGTGAAGCCCTGCTCGTTGTTCGTGGTGTGGGCCAGCAGGGCGCGCCCTTGACCGGCGTACTGCTGGACCTCGTTCCAGAGCGCGTCGCGGATGCGGGCCGAGGGGTTGCCCACGAACACACCCGCGGAGATTTCGAGCAGCCAGCGTGTCAGGAAACCGCGCAGCCCTACGGGGCAGTTGGTGAGGACGATGACGGTCACCAGCTCACCCGCTCGTAGTCGTCCTGCCCGTCGTCGTGGTTGAGTCCGGAGGGCACTTCGCGGCCGCCGTCGCTCTGGAGCGTGACCACGTCCTGGTCGTCGCCGGTGCTGGTCCGGTCGTCCCCCGCCGGCAGGAGCAGGCGTTTGATGTCGTCGACGCAGCGGTCGAGCAGGCGGGTCTCGTTGATGCGGTCCCGCAGAGCGCGACGTGTCCGGGTGCCGACGTCCTCCGCGCCCTGCGCCGCGACGTCGAACGCCAGGGGGATGCCGATCTCGGTCTTGTAGAGGTCGGCGATGTCGAGCACGAAGGAGAGTTCGTGACCGGAGTGCACGAAGCCGAGGGCCGGACTGCACCCCAGGGAAGCGACGACGGCGTGGGCCGTCCCGTACATGCACTGGGCGGCTGCGGTGATGGCCTGGTTGACCGGGTCGCCGCTGCTGAAGTCGCCGGGAACGTACTGGCGGCCCCGCCACGGGACGCCGGTACGGGCGGCCTCGGCCCGGTAGCAGGCCTTGACGCGGCGTCCCTCGCGGCCGAGGAGTTCGTGGCGGGTCAGGCCGGCGGGGTCCTCGTCGGGGAAGCGCATCCGGTACATCGTCCGGGCCACGGCCAGTCGAGTTCGCGCGTTGGCCCATTGCCGGGCCTGTGCCTCCATGAGGGCGGAGGAGCGGCTGAGAGCGCGGCCCGCGGCGTAGTGGCGTACACCGTGCTCGCCGACCCAGCACACGGCCGCGCCCGTCTCCGCGAGGACGCTCATCGCCTGGTGGGTGATGCGGGTTCCGGGCCCCAGGAGAAGGGTGCCGATGGTCGCGGAGGGGATGTGGGTGGTGCCCTCCGCGTCCTGCGCCGTGATGGCGTTGGCGTCCCGATGGACGGTGCACCGCTCCAGGTAGATGAAGGAGACGCGCTCGGCGGCGCGGGTGAGATGCCGCGGGGTCAGCGCCGTGCGCTGCGAAACCGTGGTCATGGTGCCTGCTGTGCGCGCGGAGTGAGCGGCGCGAGGGTGATGAGGCCGCAGCCGTAGGCCTTCGCGCGGCCGATGCCCTGGGTGAGTGTGCGGCGCAGCGCGTCCGGGTCCGTGACTTCGAGCCGGCCGTCGAAGGTCACGGTGACCAGGGTGACCGGCTTGCCCCGCCGGTTGCCGCCCGCGTTGCGCGACTTGTCGAAGGAGAGGTTCTGCTGGGCACCGACGGACAGCTCGTACCGGTCGCCGTGGTGTTCGTGCTTGCCCTGGTCGGTCGTGCCGCCGGGCAGCAAACGCTTGGCGCCGGGCTTTTCCAGGATGCGAAAGCCGCAGGAGTCCTGGCGTTGCAGGAGCCAGTCCATCTGGTGGACGGGTGTGAGGTGTGCGGTGATTTTGCGGGGCTCGTCGTCGGCGCGACGGATCGTGTGGACGGGGTTGGCGGTCAGACGGAAGGCCCATTGGTCGCCTGCGGCCAGCCGGTCCAGGAGTGGGCCGTACGGCCGGGTCTGCCAGCCGGGCGCCTGCGGGGCGGCCACGGCCGGCCAGCCTGCCTGCTCGACCAGGTGGGTCAGGTCGGGGCGGTCGGGGCTGACGATGTAGAGCAGCACCTCGGCGCGTGCCTGGTGGTCCAGGCGCCACAGCACGCGTGGCGCGTCCGGGCTCGGGACGTCGCCGGGCAGCAGGCCGGGGAACGATGACATGACCGCCGCGTGCATGGTCTGCGGCGACGACAGCAGACGGCGGGCGCCGGGCCGCGCGGTGTTCACGCGGAAGCGGGAGAGGAACATCAGCTGCTCTCATCCTCCAGAGCATCGAATGGGTCGTGCCGTGCGACGTCCACCGCCGCGGTTCTCGGCTGGGGAACGGGCACACTGCCGGTCACGACGGTGCGCAGGGCGTGGCGGCGGTGCGCGGCGGCGAAGCTGAGCGGCTGATCGCGCAGGACGTCGGCGGGGCCGCGCTCGTCGGCCGCCGCCTCGCGCAGCACGGTCAGCCCGGCCGGACGCTGGTCGCGCGGCCTTCTGCGGTACCAGGCGGACGCCTGCCACGGCACGCTCTCCAGCACCGACTCCAGCCGGGCGTCCTGGTGCAGGCCCAGTTCGAGCGGTGCGGCCGGCGGGCAGGAGCGCCGGCCCAGGAACGGCGGATACACCGGTGTCCGCACCGCGGCGTCCAGTTCGGCGAGCAGCGTGTGCTCACCCTCAAGGGCGGCGACGAAGACGGCGTCCGCGAGGTAGAAACGTTCCGACAGCGGCATCGACTTACCGGTGACGCCATGGTGCGCGGTCTGGAAGTCCCTTATGCGGGTGCCTGGTTGGTCGATCCGTACGCCGAACCGCAGTGCGGCCAGCGGTGCCAGGCGCGCGTCGTCGTCTCGCTGAATGCCGATGGCGGCAGCGAGAAGTCCGACGACACCACTCTTGGTGGGTGCGGATTCGGTGGTACGGCGGGTGAAGCGCGAGGAGGCACCCCACGACTGCAGGGGGCCGGCCAGGCGCAGGACGAGCACACTGCTCATGCCGGCTCGTCCAGCCGTTCCGCGACCGCCTGGCCGACGGCGGTGACGAGGTCGCCCAGAGCGTCGACTTCGGTGCCGATGCCGCCGAGCTTGAGCGTGTTGGGGCCGACACGCAACACCCAGGTGAGTGTGGACTCCGCGTCGCCGTAGGCGCGTTCGATGTCGGGGATGTAGGCGGCGAGCCGGTCGCAGGCGTCGCGCACGTGGCCGCCCTGGTCACCGCGGATCGGGTCCTCGAAGGCGGCGACGAAGCTGATCGGCCGGGTCGTGCGCAGCTTGACGACGACGGCGTCGGGCAGGGTGTGGTGGCCGAAGGTGTTGATCTTCCCGGTGGGCAGCGAGGCGACGAAGCTGTGCACGAACGCCTCGACGGCGCGACGCACCGGCTCGGTGCGCGGCTCGTCCTCGCGCAGGCCCTGGCCGAGGTTGGCGGCGAGCTGGTGCACACCGAGGGCGGCGTACCGGTACAGGGTCGCCGAGTTGAAGTCGACCGTGCCGATCATGCCGGCGCCGGTCTCCTCGTCGGTGTTCTGATCGTCGACGGCGGTGTAGTAGTCGGACTCGTTCTCCACCCGGTGCACGCTGATGGCGTGCGCCACCTGCACGGCTGCGTCCACGTTGTAGTCGGCGGCGTCAGCGACCATCCGCCCGAACAGGGCGATGTCGACGGAGTGCCGGCCGTCCGCGATCTCCTTGACCTTCTCCTTGTTCTTCTTCTCCTTCAAGAACGCCGCGATGTCGGCGGCACCCTCGACGGCGAGGCGGGCCAGACCGTCGAGCTGCCGTGCGCTCAGGAAGACCAGGTACTTCGCCTCCGGCGCCGCGGCGGCCCCCGTCGCTTTCGCCGCCTCCGCCTTCCGCTTGGGCACCTCGGTCTTCAGCCCGGCCGCCTTCACCGTCTCGTCCGCGAGGGCGAGCGCCACTTCTTCCCCTAGAGACGGATCAAGAGCGGTGATCCGTTCGGCGAGCACCTCCACGACCTTCTTGGTCCGTACGCCGAGCTCGCTGGGCTCCAGCAGGTGCTCGTCGTCGAAGTAGGTGCGGGTCGCCCGCTTCCACGCCTGGCTGGAGACCCGTGCGCGCGGTACGCCTCCGTACAGGGCCGTCTTCGGCGCGCCCGTGTCGTCACGGTTGATATTGCTGGGCGGGACAGTCTGCAGGGCGTGCACGTCCAGGAAGATGCGGGTCACGGGGCGTCCTTGTCGCTGTCAGGAGTGCGGGCGGGGTCGGTGTCGGCACTGGCGCCGGAGGCTTGCTCGGCCGGCGGCCGCCAGGAGTGGAAGGAGCGGCCCCACTCGCGGCGGACGGTGTCGCCGCCGCCGGGCGCCTGCCAGGTGTAGAGCTGCCCGGCGAGCAGGCCGTAGTCGAGCGGAACGTCCTGACGGCGCAGCAGCACGACCAAGTCGCGCAGCCGCTGGGACAGGCTGGTCAGGTCAGCCGCGGCGCCGGCGCGTACCAGCCGCTTGCGCACGGGTTCGTCGATGTCGTTCGGCGGCATCAGACGCCGCACGGCCGCACCCAGCCCGGCCGGCCGCTGCGGGGTGTGCGGACGGTGCATACGTGCACCGCGAGACTGCTGGTGCAACGCCCACAGGGTGAGGGCTGCGTGCAGCGCGTTCTCCGCACGGACCAACTCCGCCTCGCCCAGAGGCCGCACGCCCTCCGGGCGGATGTGCAGCGGGCCGGTGTCGACCAGTGTCCACAGATCCGGAAGCACACTGGGCTCGCGGCCTGCGCCGCGGCGTAGCCGGGCAAGGGCTGCGACATCCCGGGGATGGTCCTTCAGATAGCCCTCCTGCCATCCGGTGATCTGCGTCGCGGCAAGACCGGCGACTCGCGAGCGGACAGTCGGCGGGGCTGAGACGGTGGTCATGCGGGAACCTCCGAGTCGGTCACCAAGGGATCGGGCACCGCAGGGCGGGAAGCATCCGGCGGGAGGGAGCCGTCACCGGGCTGCTCATCCCACCTGCCGTGCGGGTCTCCCAGCGCTTTGGACAGCCGCCCACGGAACCATGTGTCGGCCAAGCCCGCGTTCAGCCACTGCGTGCCCTTCTTGCCGGCGACGGTCCGGCCCTGCCAGGCGGCATCACCGGCCTGGCCGATGAGACGGTCACCGATCCGGCTGATCACCCGGTGCACCTCCCGCTGCCAGGCACGGCGCTCCTCGAACGGGTCGTCGGCGTCCGCGAGGGCGACCAGCCACGTCCGGTAGGGGTTCTCCAGCTCGGTGAAACCCACATCGCGGGCGACCGAGCGCGGCCCGTCCCCCTCGGCGCCGGCCGCACGCGCCAGGTCGGTGGCAAGGTCACCCAGTGCCCGCACGGCAAGGTCGGCGTCCTCAGCCGCGCTGATCGCCTGCCGTGCGCAGACGCGGTCCTGCCGGTGCAGCAGCACCACCGGCATCGTGACGTGGTCATCGACGACCTCGTCGACCACCGACTGATTTTTCCCGTACCGGGTCCCGACGACCCGGGCCCTGATCAGGGAACCGCGCGGCAGCTCTCCCTCGGTGACCAGGCGAGCCACCCATTCCAGTACACCGGGCCGCAGATACGGGGCAGCCTCCCCACCCTGCACGCTCTCCGAGCGGTCGGCGACGAGCGAGGCGACGCCCCGCCAGGCGGAGCGTGCCGGGTCGTGCTCGCGAGGCAGGTAGACCGGCGACCGACGCAGCTTCTTCTCCTGCGCCAGGCTGCGCCGCCACGCGGTCATGGGCTCGTGCCGGTGCATGTTCCGGGGGGCGAGCGGGTCACCGTAACCGAGGACGACGCCGGTGACGCCCTCCTCGTCGTGGTGGAGGCGCAGCCGGCGCGTCTGCCACGTGTACAGGTCACGCACACCGGTGGGGGAGCGTTCCGCCCCTCCCGGGGGACACGGCTCGCGCCGCCAGGCCGGCCGGTCACCCGGCATCCACTCCAACGCGTCGGTGTCGGCGGCCACCAGATTCAGCAGCAGCGTCTTCCGCAGCGTGTCACCCTCGGCGAAGACACCGCCCAACGCCCCGGCCCAGCCGGTGCCCAGCGGATACACCCTGCCGCCCTTCACACGGTCGTCACCGACCGCACCGGACTTGAT
Source organism: Streptomyces sp. NPDC017202 (assembly GCF_044331705.1). Lineage (NCBI taxonomy): Bacteria > Bacillati > Actinomycetota > Actinomycetes > Kitasatosporales > Streptomycetaceae > Streptomyces > Streptomyces sp. NPDC017202. Next base: position 74,634 of record NZ_JBIRNP010000013.1, read on the forward strand.
CCCGGAGGTGTCGTAGGCGTGGGCGTGCACGACCCAGCGGGCCGCCTCGGCGAAGGAAAGCCGCTCCACCGTCGGCATCCGGGCGGTGAAGAACGGCTCCCCGTTGGGGACATCGGCCACGATCCTGGCGAGGGAAAACACCTCGTCCTTCGCCGTCCGCAGCCCGGCCGTCTGGAAGAACGGCGTGACGGGGTGGAGGAGATCGAACCGCTGACGGTGGGTGTCCAGGTACGCACCGACACCGGCGAAGCACTCCGGATCCGCCCACAACTCGCCCCACTGCTCGATGTCATCGGGGCCGTCCAGGGCATCGTGGGCGACGGCCAGCAGCAGCCGCAGCAGGGCGAACTCCTGCGTGGGCAGGTCTCCCACGATGCGCCGCACGTCGTCGGCCTGAGCGAACACTTCACGCAGCGACAACTCCGCCTGCGTGCCGTCCCGCCTGAGGACACCGATCCACGGCTGGTCGGTCAGATCGAACAACGGGATACGGGGCGCACTGCTCCCAGTCAGTTCAGCCACGGGTCACCTCCAGGCCGTCGGCGTGGCTGTAGTGGAGCGAGAAGCCTGCCAGTTGGGTCTGGCAATCCTCGTCGAGCGCGAGAATCAACTGGTCGGACAGCCAGGGGCTGTCCTTGCCCTGCCAAGCCAGCACGTACAGCTGCTCCAGCTCCGCAATCGCGCGGTCCAACGTCTCGGCGTAGGAGAACTGGATCGGCAGCCGTAGCCCGCAGCTCGCCGCCGTACGTGCCGCGAACGGCGTCGGTACCTGATCCTGCGGCAGGACGAGCCCACCGCGCTGCCGGCCTTTCCGGTCCCGGGCCAGCCAGGGCAGCGTCGTCAGGCTGCCGTCGGAACGGCGTTGCACCACGACGACTTCCAGGCTCTCTTGGCTGTCACGGACCTGAGCCCGCCCGGTCCGGGTGTCGTCCGTGTCACCGACCCCGGCCGCCACCCACCCGAACAACGCCCGCCCCGGCCGGCCCACGTCACCGAGACGGAACACCGCGGCCCGCTCGGCCTGATCGGCCCGGAACCGGTCGAACCTCACCCGGGCCTCCTCGAAGGACTCGGCCCAGGACGGCGGTCCCACCGGAGCTTCCCTGTAGGCGCTCTGCACCAGCGGACTGATGTCCGAGGGCAGCCGTACGGGACGTGCCGGCCCGCCGTCGAGGTGCGGGTCGAGCACCGCCGCGGACCGCAGCAGCGCGTACTTCCCGTACACGGTGACCGACCCCCGCACCGGGACGGGGACATCGGACTGCCAGTCCACGCCGGTCAGCAGGCAGGTGGCCGTGCGCAGCCGCGCGGGCCGTTCTTCCTGTTTCTCGCCGCGCCGGTGGCGGTGCAACCGGCCCATCCGCTGCAACAACAAGTCCACCGGACACAGGTCGCTGACCAGCAGGTCGAAGTCCACGTCCAGGGACTGCTCGGCCACCTGGCTCGCCACGACGACGTGCCGCCCGGAAGGCCGCCCGGTCGCTCTGCCGGGCGGACCGAACCGTCTGAGGAGATCACTGTCCTTGGCCGCGCGGTCGACATCGACGAAGCACGAGTGAGCCACCGTGACCGCGTCCTCACCGAACCTGTCCCGCAGCACCTGGGCGGCCTCCAGTACCCGCCCGACGGTGTTCCGTACGACGAGGGCACACCCACCGTCCGTCAGCTCCGCCTCGAGCCTGTCGGCGAGGACGTCCAGACCGTCGGGCAGCCGCTCCACCCGGACATCCACAGCCCGGGCCGACGCCTCCGGACACCGCACCACCGGCACACCGCCCGGGGCGACCGCGGTCAGCAACGGGTACTCCCCGTCAGCCCCCACGTTCTCCGTCCCGGCGCCGGTCACTCCGGCGTACGCCTCGACCATTTCGCGTCGGCGGGCCGCAGGAAGGGTCGCGGACAGCACGATCACCGGGACGCGGTAGGCGCCCAGCCAGGCCAGCACCCGGTCCAGGTAGAGGCTCATGTAGGTGTCGTAGGCGTGTGCCTCGTCGATCACGACGACTTTGCCGGCCACCGCCAGATGACGGAGCGCCAGGTGACGACTCTTCAACCCGGCGAACAGCAACTGGTCGACGGTACCGGCCACGAACGACGCCAGCATCGCCTTCTTACGGCCCCGCAGCCACGAGTGCGCCACCAGCTCGCCGCTCGCGACCCGCCCGTCCCCGCCCGGCCGCGGCGCGGGAACCACAGCGTCCACGTCGACAGCGGCCACCCGCCCACCACGGGCCAGTAACCCGGCGAACTCCTCGTTGAGGGACGCCTTGGCATGCGCCAAGTGCACGGAACGCCGAGAACCGCCGCCGGGCAGCCGCTCCAACCACTCCAGCAGCCGCGGGAACATCGCATTGCCCGTCGCCATCGTGGGCAGAGCGAAGAACACCCCGCCCGCTCCGGAGCGCGCGGCGAAGATCTCGGCCACAGCGAGCGCGGCCTCGGTCTTCCCCTCTCCCATCGGCGCCTCGACGACCATCAGCCCTGGCACCTCCATCGCGCGAGCCAGCTCTACGGCCGCTTCCTGAACCGGGCGTACCTTCGCGCCTGCCGGAAGCCCGAACCGGGACCCGAACAACTCCTGCGCGTCCCCGACCGGATCGTCCGCCCGCCACGGCGCCGGCAGATCCAACCCCCTCCATGCCGCAGCCAGGCGCTCCTCGCCCGTACGGGCCGCGCCTTCCGGGAAGTAGGGGAAAAGGTCGGGATTACTGGCGATCCAGTCCGAGACGATGACCACCGCGCTCAGCAACACCTGCGCGGTCTGCGGCAGTTTCACCACCTTCCAGGAACTGATGGTGTCCCGTACGCCGAAGTGCTCGGCACACGCATCCAGTAACTCCGTCTGCGTCTGACGCCACACGCCGTTGCTGCGGCCCGGAGTTCGCAGCAACTCCTCGTGGTCGTAGAGGGCCTTGATCTGGCCGTTCTCCGGCGGCACCCCGTGATGTCCGCCCACGGCGACGGCGAACTGCCCGCATTGCTTTGCCGTCCAGCCGTGCCGCTCCTCCAACCATTCGGCAAGCAGTATCTGACCCGCCAGTCCGTGAGGCGCCAATCGCCGGTCCGGCCCCATGGCTTGACGGGAACGCATCTCCAGACCCGTGCCGCGCATGACGTCGGCGAGTTGGTCGACCTGACAGGCAAAAGCGGGAGTGGCCTTGCCTATGTCGTGAACCCCCGCAAGCCAGACGACGAGCCTGCGCCCGTCCGCCTCCCCGCCGGGCAACACCTCGGAGATCAGCTTCCGCACGCCGACCGGCAGCCACTCGTCCCACAGCAGGCCCGCGACAGCGGCACTGTCCTCCATGTGCCGCCACAGGGGCAGCCATCCATCGGCATCCCGATCATGTTTTGCCCACACCGACCTCGCCGGCGCCTGAAGGCGCGACAGCAGGCCAGGGTGAGAGATTCCCCCACTGATCATGGAAGAGTCATACAGGCAAATCGCAAGATAATAAGCTGAACTCGGGAAACGAGCCTGTCCTGGGGCCGACATGGGGATAATGCGCTCCGCCGACTCGCTGAACGCGTGCGGCGATCCCTTTGCCGCCCGACACCCCGATCTAAAACGTGTGCACCTTATGTGCCATGTGTCGGGATCGGTGAAAGTATGGAAAACGCGCTTCCGCGAGCATCAAACCCGCAGCTCAATCAGTCTGCTCCCCGCACCCGCGGGGATGGTCCCTTCGGAGAGGTTCCGGGCTGGTCGTGCCGGGACTGCTCCCCGCACCCGCGGGGATGGTCCCCGTCCAGCGTGCGCACCCTCATGCCTGCCTCCCTGCTCCCCGCACCCGCGGGGATGGTCCCCAGCCGGCGGCCGTGAGCAGCCCCGGGATCTGCTGCTCCCCGCACCCGCGGGGATGGTCCCGAGGCCTACCGCCGCAACGCCGTCACGCACGACTGCTCCCCGCACCCGCGGGGATGGTCCCGTGGGGTCGTGGGCGAGGAACTCCATGTCCAACTGCTCCCCGCACCCGCGGGGATGGTCCCAGCATCACCATCTGGGTGGACCCGGAGGAGGGCTGCTCCCCGCACCCGCGGGGATGGTCCCGGCTCCACCGCCCAACTCGCCGACGGCACCCTCTGCTCCCCGCACCCGCGGGGATGGTCCCTGGGTGGACGCCGACTTCGCGTGGGGGGTGAGCTGCTCCCCGCACCCGCGGGGATGGTCCCTGCCGCCCACCACCAGCACCGAGCCCGCCGAACTGCTCCCCGCACCCGCGGGGATGGTCCCGGCCGCGCCTGGCGCGACACCCCTTCGGAGGGCTGCTCCCCGCACCCGCGGGGATGGTCCCATCTTGGCGATGGCCCACTCCTGGCCGCCCTCCTGCTCCCCGCACCCGCGGGGATGGTCCCGAGTACGCCCAGGGCGCGGCAATGTTCGGGACGCCGGTCCACTGCTCCCCGCACCCGCGGGGATGGTCCCGGCGCCGTGCCCTGCGGACGGCGCAGCACCTCCTGCTCCCCGCACCCGCGGGGATGGTCCCAGCGGCCCAACCGTTGGCCGCAGCATTTCGGCCTGCTCCCCGCACCCGCGGGGATGGTCCCCAGCCACCGGTCGGCGGCCCGTATCCCGTGCTCTGCTCCCCGCACCCGCGGGGATGGTCCCCTCGACCGACGCACGGACCCCGCACGGGTTGACTGCTCCCCGCACCCGCGGGGATGGTCCCCGCAACGCGGTCGGCGCCTTCGGCCCGGTCCACTGCTCCCCGCACCCGCGGGGATGGTCCCGGGGGATAGACGTGTAGTTCCAGGACGATGTGCTGCTCCCCGCACCCGCGGGGATGGTCCCATCTGCAAGATCGCCGACCTGCCCGACCTCTACTGCTCCCCGCACCCGCGGGGATGGTCCCGGCGGCGCGACCTTCGTGCTGAGCACGTCGAGCTGCTCCCCGCACCCGCGGGGATGGTCCCACCAAGGACGAGTACCTGACGATCAAGAACTACTGCTCCCCGCACCCGCAGGGATGGCCCCCACCGTTGGACGGCGACAGCACGTGTCGCTCCGCGAACATCTGCTGAGCGGCGACGCCGTGTGAAGGCAGGGCAGGACAGGTACAACACAGGTGCAGGTCGTCGTGGCCGCCGCGTCGAGGTCTTCTGGTTCGTGGCGTCGGGGACGACGTACCGGCGCCCCACGACGGGCACCGGCGCGTGGTGTGCGGCGTGCGCCCTACGGCGTGAAGAACTCCGCCAGGACAGGCGCCAGCACGTTCGGATCCACCATGTGGGTCTGGTCCTCCAGGGTCCGGTAGGAGCCCTCGAGGACCGCCTCCGCGACCGCGCGGGCGGCGCGGCGCAGCCAGGCCGGGCTGGCGGAGCCGGCCAGGGACAGGACCGGGACGGTGATCGAGGAGAGCCGTTCGCGGGGGACCAGGCCGTCGCCCAGGAGGGCGTCGTCGTAGGCCAGGGTGGGGGCGATGGCCTCCATGGCGGGCCACATCGGGGACTGGCGGGCGCCCCGGATCATCTCCTCCGCCAGGCCCGTCAGACGCAGGAACAGTTCCACGGCGTCCCCGCGGCGGTCCTGGCCCAGTGCCTCCGTCAGATTCCGGGTGTACGCGGCGCGTTCCCCGGCGCCGCCCTCGGAGAAGTCCGCGAACGGCACCTCGTACACCGCCACCCGGCTCACCGGCAGTCCGGCGGCCGCCGCCTCCAGGGCCAGCGCGCCGCCCGAGGAGACGCCGTACAGGGCCGCCTCCCCGCCCGCCGCCTCGATCAGCGCCGCCAGGTCCTCGACCTCGCGCTCCACCGCGTACGGCGCCGTGTCGCCGCTCTCGCCGCGGCCCCGGCGGTCGTACCAGTAGGCGGTGTGGTGCCGGGAGAGGAGTCCGGCCAGGGGCGCCACCGTGCCGCCCGTCGACATCGCCCCGCTCACCAGGATGACCGCGGGGCCCTGCCCGGCGCGGGCGTACGCGAGGGAGGTGCCGTCACGGGAAAGGGTCTTCTTGTCCATGCCTGTGCAGACTGCCCCAGGACACGGGAGTTATCGGCCTACGACACTTCCGGTTCGTAGAAGCACAGGTGGTCCTTGATCTGTTCGACGTCCGGTTTCGGGTCGGAGTACGCCCACACGAGGTCGGGCGCGTCCGGCAGCGACCAGTAGGACGCCGTGCCCTTGAACGGGCAGTAGGTGTGGGTGTCGGAGGGGGTGAGGAGGTCCAGGCGTACGTCCTCGGCGGGGAGGTAGTAGCGCACCGGGCAGCCGGTCTCCCTGAGGATCAGGGGCCGGTCCGTCTCGGCCAGCACCTGGTCCCCGTGGACGACCCGCACGTGCCGGGTGCCCTGCTCGATCGTGATCGTGTGTCCGTCGGCCATACCGGGGACAGCGCTCGCGGGCCGCCGATTCTTCCCGCGTACCGTGGCGGCATGCGCATCTGTGTCTTCCTCTCCGCAGCCGACCTCGACGACCGCTACACCCGGCCCGCCCGCGAGTTCGCCGAACTGCTCGGCAAGGGCGGGCACACCCTCGTGTGGGGCGGCTCCGACGTGGGGCTGATGAAGGTGGTCGCCGACGGCGTGCAGGAGGCCGGCGGCCGGCTGTGCGGGGTCTCCGTGGGCTTCCTCGCGGCCCGGGCGCGGCCCGGCGCCGACGAGATGGTGATCGCGGACGACCTGGCCGAACGCAAGCGGCTGCTCCTGGAGAAGGCCGACGCGGTGGTCATCATGGTCGGCGGGACGGGGACGCTGGACGAGGCCACCGAGATCCTGGAACTGAAGAAGCACGGCCACACCGACAAGCCCGTCGTCCTGCTGAACACCGCCGGCTTCTACGACGGCCTCAAGGAACAGTTCCGGCGCATGGAGGCCGAGGGGTTCCTGCCCCGGCCCCTCACGGACCTGGTGTTCTTCGCGGAGGAGCCGGTCGGGGCGCTCGCCTACCTGGAGGAGAGCCGGGGCATCGCCTGAACCGCGTACCGGCGACCGGCGGACCGGCGGTGACCGGCGGACCGGCGGTGACCGGTGGACCGGCGGTGACCGGTGGACCGGCGGTGGTGCGAGCATGGCGGGCATGGCTACTCATGTGATCACCGGGGCGGGCTCCGGCATCGGCGCGGCCGTCGCCCGCCGCCTCCACGCGCGCGGGGACGACCTCGTGCTGCACGCGCGGGACGCGGGCCGGGCGAAGGAACTGGCGGCGGACTTCCCGGGGGCGCGGACCCTGGTCGGCGACCTCGCGGACCCCGACAGGCTCAGCTGGGCCTTCTCCCACCAGTCGTTGCCGGAGCGGGTGGACTCGCTGCTGCACGTCGCCGGCGTGGTCGACCTCGGGCCGGTCGGTGAGCTGACCCCCAAGTCGTGGCGCCACCAGCTCAACGTCAACCTCGTCGCCCCCGCCGAACTGACCCGGCACTTCCTGCCGCAACTGCGGGCGTCCCACGGGCACGTGGTGTTCGTCAACTCCGGGGCGGGGCTGCGGGCGAGCGCCGACTGGTCGGCCTACGCCGCCTCCAAGCACGGACTGAAGGCGCTGGCGGACTCCCTGCGCGCGGAGGAGCACGGCAACGGGGTGCGGGTGACCTCGGTGTACCCCGGCCGCACGGCCAGCCCCATGCAGGCCAAGGTCCACCAGCAGGAGGGGAAGGCGTACGACCCCGGGGAGTGGATCGATCCCGAGTCGGTCGCGACGACGATCCTCATGGCGGTCGACCTGCCGCGGGACGCGGAGGTCAACGACCTGACGGTGCGGCCGGGCCGGTAGCGGGTCTCCCCGCCACGGGGGTGCGGGGCGCGTGGGGAGCACGGGGGTGCGGGGGAGGGCCTTCGGGGTACGTAGGCTTCCGCCCGTGAACGCACACTTCAGGTTCGGGCCCGCGACGGGGATCGGTTCGATGCCCGGCGGTGACGCCAGGGAAGCCGCCAGGACGGTCGCCGGGTCCTTCGAGGACTTCCCCTTCCTCGCCGAACTGCCCGGCAGGGGCCCCGGCGCCGACATGATCGGCCGCACCGCCGGCATGCTCGTCGAGCTGTACGCGCGCGTGGAGCCCAGCGGCTGGCGCCTCGGTGACCGTCCCGGCAGGGACACCCGGCGGGCCGTGTCCTGGCTCCGGGAGGACCTCGACGCTCTGGAGGAGGCCACCCAGGGCTTCGAGGGGCAGCTGAAGGTGCAGGCCGTCGGCCCGTGGAGCCTCGCCGCCGCCCTGGAGCTGCGGGGCGGCGAGGCCGTCCTCTCCGACCCCGGCGCCTGCCGCGACCTCGCCGCCTCCCTCGCGGAGGGCCTGCGCCTGCACCTCGCCGAGGTGAAGCGCCGGGTGCCGGGCGCCCAGGTCGTCCTCCAGCTCGACGAACCCTCCCTCACCGCCGTACTGCGCGGCCGCGTCAGGTCCGCCAGCGGCTACCGCACGTACCGCGCCGTGGACCGCCAGGTCGTCGAGGCCACGCTCCGCGAGGCCGTGGGAGTGCACGACGGCGGTCCCGTCGTGGTGCACTCGTGCGCGCCGGACGTCCCGTTCGCCCTGCTGCGCCGGGCCGGTGCGACGGCCGTCTCGTTCGACTTCTCCCTCCTGACCGAACGTGACGACGAGGCGATCGGCGAGGCGGTGGAGGCGGGCACCCGGCTGTTCACCGGTGTCGTGCCGGGCACGGACGCCGCGTTGTCGGACCCTGCCGGTAGCGTCATGGGTGTCAGGACGCTGTGGCGCAGGCTGGGACTGCGACCGGACCTCCTCGCGGAGGCCGTGACGGTCACCCCGGCGTGCGGCCTCGCAGGGGCTTCGCCCGCGTACGCGCGGCAGGCCCTCGCCCACTGCGTCCGGGCGGCGAGATCCCTCGCGGACAACCCAGAGTAACGGGAGGACGACACGGTGGCCGGCGACAGGCAAGCGGAGACGACGGTGCCCACGGAGGCACGGGAGCAGCACGCGCAGCTCGCTGAGCAGATCGAGGAGCACCGCTTCCGGTATTACGTGAAGGATGCCCCCGTCATCAGCGACGCGGAGTTCGACCGCCTGCTGCGCTCCCTGGAGGCGGTGGAGGAGCAGTACCCCGGGCTGCGCACCCCCGACTCGCCCACCCAGAAGGTCTCGGGCGCGTACGAGACGGAGTTCACCGCCGTCCAGCACCGCGAGCGCATGCTCTCGCTGGACAACGCCTTCGACGACCTGGAGCTGGCCGCCTGGGCCGAGCGCGTCCACAAGGACGTCGGCGCCTCCGTGCACCACTTCCTGTGCGAGCTGAAGGTCGACGGCCTCGCCGTCAACCTGACGTACGAGAACGGCCGGCTCACCCGCGCGGCCACCCGCGGCGACGGCCGCACGGGCGAGGACATCACGCCCAACGTGCGCACCATCGCGGACATCCCCGACCGGCTGACCGGCGACGGCGTCCCGTCCCTCGTCGAGATCCGCGGCGAGGTCTACTTCCCGATGGAGAAGTTCGAGGAGCTGAACGCCCGTCTGGTCGAGGCCGGCGACAAGCCCTTCGCCAACCCGCGCAACGCGGCGGCCGGTTCGCTGCGCCAGAAGGACCCGCGCGTCACCGCGGGCCGCCCCCTGCACATGGTGGTCCACGGCATCGGCGCCCTGGAGGGGTACGAGGGCCTCGCCCGCCTCTCCGAGGCGTACGACCTCCTCAAGTCCTGGGGGCTGCCCACCTCCCGGCACAACAAGGTGGTCGACGGCCTCGACGGCGTACGGGAGTTCATCGCGTACTACGGCGAGAACCGGCACTCCGTGGAGCACGAGATCGACGGTGTCGTCGTCAAGCTCGACGAGATCCGGCTCCAGGGGCGGCTCGGCTCCACGGCCCGCGCGCCGCGCTGGGCGATCGCCTACAAGTACGCGCCGGAGGAGGTCAACACCAAGCTCCTCAACATCCGCGTCGGGGTGGGCCGCACCGGCCGCGTCACGCCGTACGCGCAGGTCGAGCCGGTGACCGTGGCCGGTTCCGAGGTCGAGTTCGCGACCCTGCACAACCAGGACGTCGTCAAGGCCAAGGGCGTCCTCATCGGCGACACCGTGGTGCTGCGCAAGGCGGGTGACGTCATCCCGGAGATCCTCGGACCGGTCGCCGACCTGCGGGACGGCAGCGAGCGCGCGTTCGTGATGCCGTCCGAGTGCCCCGAGTGCGGCACGCCGCTGCGGCCGATGAAGGAGGCCGACGTCGACCTGCGGTGCCCCAACGCCCGCGCGTGCCCGGCCCAGTTGCGCGAGCGGCTCTTCTACCTCGCGGGCCGCAAGGCCCTGGACATCGACCACTTCGGGTACGTCGCCGCCGCGGCCCTCACCAAGCCGCTGGAGCCCGCGGAGCCGCCACTCGCCGACGAGGGCGACCTGTTCGACCTCACCATCGAGCAGTTGCTGCCGATCAAGGCCTACGTCCTCGACCAGGACAGCGGTCTGCCCAAACGGGACCCGAAGACCGGCGAGGAGAAGATCGCCACCGTCTTCGCCAACCAGCAGGGCGAGCCGAAGAAGAACGCGCTCGCCATGCTGGACACCATCGCGGCCGCCAAGGACCGCCCGCTGGCCCGCGTCCTGACCGGCCTGTCCATCCGGCACGTGGGTCCGGTCGCGGCCGAGGCGCTGGCCCGCGAGTTCCGCTCCATCGACCGCATCGAGCAGGCGACCGAGGAGGAGCTGGCCGGCACCGACGGCGTCGGCCCGATCATCGCGGCCTCCCTCAAGGAGTGGTTCGCCGAGGACTGGCACCGCGAGATCCTCCGCAAGTGGAAGGCCGCCGGCGTCCGCATGGAGGAGGAGGGGTCCGGCGAGGACGAGGGGCCGCGTCCGCTGGAGGGCCTCACCGTCGTGGTCACCGGCACCCTGGAGCACTTCACCCGGGACGGCGCCAAGGACGCCCTCCAGAGCCGTGGGGCGAAGGTGACCGGATCGGTGTCGAAGAAGACCTCGTTCGTCGTCGTGGGTGACAGCCCCGGATCGAAGTACGACAAGGCGATGCAGCTCAAGGTTCCGGTGCTGGACGAGGACGGCTTCACGGTCCTGCTCGAACAGGGGCCGGAGGCGGCCGCCGAAGTCGCCCTGCCGGTCGCCGAGTCGTGAGGACCGGCGGCCGAAGACCACCCGATCGGCGCATACCGGACGCTTACGGGTGCCGGGGGCGCATTCGGGCAACCGTCGACGACCGCTGCCCGTGGAAGCCTTCCGCGGCCTACTGTTGAGAAGTGCGCCCGCCGTGCCCCGCCGCGGCCGGGGCATCCCCCGCTCCTGACGGGCGGGGCCAAGGGTCTTCCAACGCGGGGCCCGCGCAAGGCCGTCGGGCAGCGGACCGCGTGGCGTGGGCACCGCCGGCTGTGAGAGGGACGGGAATGGAACCGACCGAGAGCGCCGCCCCGGACACGGGGCTGCCCCGGCGCCGGGTCACCGACGCCTGGTGGGGCAGCCGGTGGGTGGCGTGGTCAGAACGGCCCCCGGGCGAACCGGCCCGCGCCGGCGGCCCGCTCACCCGGACGGACCCGCGCGCCCCCGCCCCGTTCCCGCCCGGCGGCGACCCCTCCGGCGCGTACGGCGCCGACGCGGAACGGCACCCGTCCTGGCCCGCGCTTCCGGCGGCCGTCGTCGCGGCCGCCGGGTTCGCCCTGGGCGCCGCCTTCTACCGGGCCTTCACCAGCAGCCACGCGCTGTTCCCGTCCGGCACCGTCGGCTGGTCGCTGGCCGTGCTGACCGGCATCGTCGTCGGCCACCTCGTCCTGCTGGGCCGGGCCCGCTGGTGGGGCGGCACCGGCTCCGGAGCCGCCCTCACCCTCGCCGTCCTGCTGCTCTACGGCTGGCTGCCCGCCGGTCTGGTCAGCCTCACCGTCGTCGTCCTGGTCGGCATAGCCCGCCGCCACCGCTGGCGGCAGGGCATACTCCACGGCGCGGTGGACATCCTCGGCATCGGCACGGGCGCGCTGCTGCTCGCCGCGTGCGGGCCGGTGCCGTCCGTCGAGCGGCCCTGGACCCCCGACACCTGGACGCTCTCCACCGCGCCCCAGGTGGTGCTGGTCGCCGTCGCCTACCTCGCCGTCACCCGCGTCCTGCTCTGGTACCTGCACACGCCCCGCGCCGGCAGTCTGCCCACCGTCGCCCGTACGGCCCTGCTCAGACAGGGCCTGGCCGCCGTCGCCCTGCTGGGCATAGCCCCGCTGGTGTGCGTCGTCGCCGTGGCCCAGCCGATCCTGCTGCCGCTGTTCGCCATCCCGCTCATCGCCCTCGACTCCACGCTGTGGATGGCCCGCGCCCGCGCCGAGGAGCAGTTGCGCGACCCGCTCACCGGACTGCCCAACCGGCAGTGGCTCGGGGAGCGGATCTGGACCGCCCTCGACGACGCCGAACGCATCGGCGCCCGCGCGGCACTCATGCTGATCGACCTCGACCGGTTCCGGTCGGTCAACGACACGCTCGGCCATCTCGCCGGGGACCGGCTGCTGCTCCAGATCGCCGACCGGCTCCGGCTGGCCCTCCCGCGCGGGGCCGAGGTGGCGCGGCTCGGCGGCGACGAGTTCGCCGTCTTACTGCCCGTCGCCGACTCCACGACCTCCGCGACCCGCGTCGCCCGCGGACTCGTCGCCGACCTCGGCTCACCGCTCGACCTCGACGGGCTCACCCTCGTCCTGGAGGCCAGCGCCGGAGTCGCCGTCTTCCCCGACCACGCACTCGACGCGGAAGGGCTGCTGCGGCGCGCGGACGTGGCGATGTACCAGGCCAAGCGGGACCGTACGGGCGTCGAGGTCTACGAGTCCAAGCGCGACTCCAACACACCCGACCGGCTCGGTCTGCTGGGGGACCTGCGCCGCGCGCTCGACGCGCACGAGGTCCAGCTCCACTACCAGCCCAAGGTCCGCTTCGACGGACAGGTCGCCGGGCTCGAGGCGCTGGTGCGGTGGGTCCACCCCGAGCGGGGGAAGGTGCCGCCGGACGAGTTCATCGCGATCGCCGAGTCCTCCGGGCTGATGCCCCACCTCACCGAGTACGTGCTGGACACGGCCCTCGCCCAGGTCGCCCGGTGGCGCGCCGAGGGCCTGCACGTGCCCGTCGCGGTCAACGTCTCCCCGCGCGACGTGCACACCCCCGGATTCGCCGGCTCGGTCGCGGCGCGGCTCGCGCGGCACGGGGTGCCCGCGGCGGCGCTCCAGCTCGAGATCACGGAACACGTCCTCCTGGAGGACCCGCAGCGCGCCGCCGACACCCTCAACGCGCTCACCGGACACGGCGTGAAGATGTCCCTCGACGACTTCGGCACCGGCTACTCCTCGCTGGTCCACCTGCGGCGCCTGCCGGTGAGCGAGCTGAAGATCGACCGGTCCTTCGTGGCCCGGCTGGCGGTGGACACCGAGGACGCGGAGATCGTGCGTTGCACGGTCGACCTCGCGCATTCCCTCGGGCTGCTCGTGGTCGCGGAGGGCGTCGAGGACGACGAGACGTGGGAGCGGCTGCGCGACCTCGGCTGCGACGCCGTGCAGGGGTGGCTGGTCGCGGCGGCGATGCCGCCGGAGGAGACCACGGCGTGGCTGCGGGCCCGCGGGTCGCGGGGCTGGCAGCGGCCCGCGGCGGCGGCGCTGCCCGCGGCGTCCGAGGACTGACCTCGCCCGCACGCCCGTCCGGCCGGTCCGGGGGTGGCCCCCTCCGGTGACGGCCCGGCCCGCCGCGGGCCGGGGCCTCAGGCCGTGCCCGCCGCGAAGTGGTCGATCAGCAGCTTGAGCCTCTGGTCGTGGGCCCCCTCCGGGAGGCGGCCGCTGCGCATCAGGGTGGCGAGGCCGTGGAGGCCGGCCCAGTAGGTCTCCGTGAGGAGGCCGGGGTCCTCGCCGGGGGCCGCCACCGGGCGCACGGCCGCCAGCAGTTCGCCGAAGGCCTCCTGCAGGGCCGCCGGGGCCTCGGGGGTGGCGAACGGAAGGGCGACCGCGTGCGTGAACATCACGTCGTAGAGCGCGGGGCGGCGGCGCGCGAAGTCGGTGTACGCCGTTCCGACGGCCGTGAGGGACTCCCGGGCGCCGGTCACGCCCGACCGCGCCGCCCGCATCTCCCGCGCCAGCTCCGCGCAGCCGTCCACCGCGACCGCCGCCATGATCGCGTCCTTGCCCTTGAAGTGGCTGTAGAGGACCGGCTGGCTGTACTCGATCTCGGCCGCGAGCCGACGGGTGGTGACCGCGTCCCAGCCCTCGGCCTCCGCCAGTTCGCGCGCGGCCGTGACGATCAGCCGTTCGCGCTCCGCTCGTTCGCGCTCCCGGCGCGTCTGGATCGACATGCCCCGGATTCTAGCAGCGCTAGCCATTCTTTCGGCGCTCTGCTAGCTTCGCTCCAGTTGCTAGCGCCGCTAGCGAAACGGGAGGGATCCGTCATGACCGTCACCGCCTACACCCTGGCCGTCGTCCTCGACCTGTTCATCGTGTTCATCGGAGCCCGCTTCCTGCTCCGGCCCCGACCCTCCGCCGCCGGCTACGGCGTCCCGGCCGAACCCGGCGGCGACGCCGGCGCCTACCTCACCGTCAAGGGCCTGCGCGACGGCACCCTCGGCGTCCTCGGCCTCGCCCTGCTGGTCTTCGTCGGCGCCCGCGCCGAGGCCTGGTTCATGCTGTGCGCGGCGGTCATCCCGCTCGTCGACACGCTGATAGTGCTGCGCCACGGCGGAACGAAGGCCGTGGCCTTCGGCGTCCACTTCGCCACCGCCGTGGTCGTGCTGGTCAGCGCCGGCCTGCTGTTCGCCGTCTGACGAACGCGCGGGGACCGCGGGGGCCCGACGACGGGGCGCACCCGCCTCCGGGGCGTTCGCCGAGGACCGCGCCGAGGGCCGCCCGGCGAACCGTTTACCGGGGACGCGCCGCCGACCCATAGGATTGGGGCCCAAAGCACACTCACTCACCCCAGAGGAACGCTGCATGCCTGGCATCACGCGCGAGGAGGTCGCCCACCTCGCCCGGCTGGCGCGTCTGGAGCTGAAGCCCGAAGAGCTCGACCACTTCGCGGGACAGCTGGACGACATCATCGGCGCGGTCGCCCGCGTCAGCGAGGTCGCCGACCAAGACGTACCGCCGACCTCGCACCCGCTCCCGCTGACCAATGTCATGCGCGCGGACGAGGTCCGTCCGTCGCTCACCCCCGAGCAGGCGCTCTCCGGCGCCCCGGCCCAGGAGCAGCAGCGTTTCAAGGTGCCGCAGATCCTGGGGGAGGACTAACCGCAATGACGGCCAAAAACATCGAATACTGCATCAAGCTCACCGCGGCCGAGATCGCCGCGAGGATCGCCTCCGGTGACCTCACGGCCGTCGAGGTCACCGAGGCCCACCTGGCCCGCATCGAGGCCGTCGACGAGAAGGTGCACGCCTTCCTGCACGTCGACCGCGAGGGCGCGCTGGCCCAGGCCCGCGCCGTCGACGAGAAGCGGGCCCGCGGCGAGAAGCTCGGCCCGCTCGCCGGCGTCCCCCTGGCGCTCAAGGACATCTTCACCACCGAGGGCATCCCGACGACCGTCGGCTCGAAGATCCTCGAGGGCTGGATCCCGCCGTACGACGCGACGCTCACCAAGCGGCTGAAGGCCGCCGACGTGGTGATCCTCGGCAAGACCAACATGGACGAGTTCGCCATGGGGTCCTCGACCGAGAACAGCGCGTTCGGCCCCACCGGCAACCCCTGGGACCTCACCCGCATCCCCGGCGGCTCCGGCGGCGGTTCCTCCGCCGCCCTCGCCTCCTACGAGGCCCCCCTCGCCATCGGCACCGACACCGGCGGCTCCATCCGCCAGCCGGCCGCCGTCACCGGCACGGTCGGCGTGAAGCCGACGTACGGCGCGGTGTCCCGCTACGGCATGGTCGCCTTCTCCTCCTCCCTCGACCAGGGCGGCCCCTGCGCCCGCACGGTCCTGGACGCGGCCCTGCTGCACGAGGTGATCGCCGGGCACGACCCGCTGGACTCGACGTCGATCGACGCGCCCGTCCCGCCGGTCGTCGAGGCCGCCCGCAACGGCAGCGTGGCGGGCATGCGCGTCGGTGTCGTCAAGCAGTTCCGCGGCGAGGGCTACCAGGCCGGCGTCATCCAGCGGTTCGACGAGTCCGTCGCCCTGCTGAAGGAACTGGGCGCCGAGATCGTCGAGCTGGACTGCCCGTCCTTCGACCTGGCGCTGTCGGCGTACTACCTGATCGCGCCCTCCGAGTGCTCCTCCAACCTCGCCCGCTTCGACGGCCTGCGCTACGGCGTCCGCACCGGCGACGACGGCACGCGCTCCGCCGAGGACGTGACCTCCCTCACCCGTGAGGCGGGCTTCGGCCCCGAGGTCAAGCGCCGCATCATGCTCGGCACCTACGCCCTGTCGAGCGGCTACTACGACGCCTACTACGGCTCCGCCCAGAAGGTCCGCACGCTCATCACGCGCGACTTCGAGAAGGCCTTCGAGCAGGTCGACGTGATCGTCTCGCCGACCACGCCCACCACCGCCTTCCCGATCGGCGAGCGCGCCGACGACCCGATGGCGATGTACCTGGCCGACCTGTGCACCATCCCCACCAACCTGGCGGGCAACGCGGCCATGTCGCTGCCCTGCGGTCTCGCCCCCGAGGACAACCTCCCCGTCGGCCTCCAGATCATCGCCCCGGCGCTGAAGGACGACAGGCTGTACAAGGTCGGCGCCGCCGTCGAGGCCGCCTTCGTGGAAAAGTGGGGGCACCCGCTGCTCGAGGAGGCTCCGTCGCTGTGAGCAAGACCCTGTCCAAGGCCAAGGGCTTCAAGAAGTCCAAGTCCGGTCTCTACGTGTCGATGGCCACGTCGGCCTTCGGCGCGATCGGCGTCGTCAAGCAGATCAGGAAGGCCCGGACCGACAGCGACACGCTGCGGTTGCTGGACGCCGTCGTGACCGGCGCGGCGGTCGTCACCAACCTGGCCATTCTCTACCGCGAGCTGAAGCGGCTGGGCGACGACGACGTCCTGCTGGGCTGAGAGGGAAGTTTCACCGTGACCACCACGACCGACCTGGTGTCGTACGAGGACGCACTGGCGTCGTACGACCCCGTCATGGGCCTCGAGGTCCACGTCGAACTCGGCACCAAGACCAAGATGTTCTGCGGCTGTTCGACCGAGCTGGGTGCCGAGCCCAACTCGCAGACCTGCCCGGTCTGCCTCGGCCTGCCCGGCGCGCTCCCCGTCGTCAACGCGACCGGCGTCGAGTCCGCGATCAAGATCGGTCTCGCGCTGAACTGCGAGATCGCCGAGTGGTGCCGTTTCGCCCGGAAGAACTACTTCTATCCGGACATGCCGAAGAACTTCCAGACCTCCCAGTACGACGAGCCGATCGCCTTCAACGGCTACCTCGACGTGCAGCTGGAGGACGGCGAGACCTTCCGGGTGGAGATCGAGCGCGCCCACATGGAGGAGGACACCGGCAAGTCGACCCACGTGGGCGGCGCGACCGGCCGCATCCACGGCGCCTCCCACTCCCTGCTGGACTACAACCGCGCCGGCATCCCGCTCATCGAGATCGTCACCAAGCCGATCGAGGGCGCCGGGGAGCGTGCCCCCGAGGTGGCCAAGGCCTACGTCCGTGAGCTGCGCGAGGTCATCAAGGCGCTCGGCGTCTCCGAGGCCCGCATGGAGATGGGCCAGATGCGCTGCGACGTGAACCTGTCGCTGCGCCCGCACGGCACCGAGAAGTTCGGCACCCGCTCGGAGACGAAGAACGTCAACTCGCTGCGGTCCGTGGAGCGCGCGGCCCGCTTCGAGATCCAGCGGCACGCCGCCGTACTGGGCGGCGGCGGGACGATCATCCAGGAGACCCGGCACTTCCACGAGGACACCGGGTCGACGACCTCGGGCCGCGTGAAGGAGGAGGCCGAGGACTACCGGTACTTCCCCGAGCCGGACCTGGTGCCGGTGGCCCCCTCGCGCGAGTGGGTCGAGGAGATCCGCGCCGGTCTGCCCGAACTGCCGCTGGTCCGCCGCAACCGCCTGGTGGCGGAGTGGGGCATCTCGGCCACGGACATGCAGGCCATCCTCAACGCCGGCGCGCTGGACCTGATCGTCGCCACCATCGACGCCGGTGCCGACGCCGCCTCCGCCCGCAAGTGGTGGATGGGCGAACTGGCCCGCAGCGCCAACGAGTCCGGCACGGCGCTGGACGAACTGGCCATCACGCCCGAGCAGGTCGCCCGCGTCGCCGAACTGGTGAGCAAGGGCGACCTGAACGACAAGCTGGCCCGTCAGGTCATCGAGGGCGTCCTCGCGGGCGAGGGCACCCCGGACGAGGTCGTCGACCGGCGCGGGCTGAAGGTCGTCTCCGACGACTCGGCGCTCGGCACGGCGGTCGACGAGGCCATCGCCGGCAACCCGGGCGTCGCCGACAAGATCCGCGGCGGGAAGGTGGCCGCGGCCGGTGCCCTGGTCGGCGCGGTCATGAAGGCCACGCGCGGCCAGGCCGACGCGGCCCGCGTCAAGGAGCTGATCCTGGAGAAGCTGGGCGTCAGCGAGGGCTGAGCCCGGACCCCGGACCCCGAGGGGGATGCGCCGACCTGGGCGCATCCCCCTTCTCCGTCTCCCGGGCCGAGGCGCTACGCTCGCCCGCCATGAGTGGACGTACCGACTCCGACACCCAGGACGGCATACGGACCGGCGCGACCGAGGCGCACGACACGGACGACATGCCCCGTCCCGACCCGCTCGCCGAGGACACCGGCGCGGACGACCCCGACGCCCGGGAGCGCGACGACGGGGAGCACGACGACGAGTACGCCGGTGAGGACGCCCGGCGGGCCCGCTGGACGGCGGCCGGCACCGGCGCCCTGCTCACCCTCGCCGGGTTCGCCGCGGCCCTCCTGCGCCTCACCGGCTCCGCCCCGGTCCTGGTGCCCGCCGCCTACGCCCTGGGCGCCGCCGTGTGCGCGCTCGCCGCGCTGCTGGGCTCCCGCGGCCGCACCCGGCGCGCGCTGTGGCTGCTGATCGTCGGGGTGATGGTGATGGCCGTCGGCGACCAGTCGGACTGACGGGGCGCGGGGCCGATCCGCCCGGCCGGACCCCGCCGGACGGCGGGCGTCCACCGGAGCGCGCCGACACCTTCCCGTGATATTTCTCGCTTTGCTGTGAATAAGCCCACGAACCGATCAAACGATCATTCAGGCCTGCCAGAGTGACCCTGATTTGCTCATGCGTTCTTTGCGGGCTGTTCCTTTCGTGTGCGGATGTTCCCGGTCAAAGATCCCCATAGTCCCCGGGAGCACGTTTCGTGGCAGCCCTTGCACAATGGTGTGTCCGGCATCGCCTCCTCGCGGTCCTGCTCTGGCTCCTCGCCCTCGGCGGGACGGCCGGCGCCGCCGTGACCGCGGGATCGTCGTACTCCAACGACTACGACGTCCCCGGCACCGAGTCCGGCCGGGCCGCCCGGCTGCTCGCGGAGGGTTTCCCCGGCCTCGGCGGTGACAGCGACACCGTCGTCTGGCACACCGACTCGGGCACCGTCCGCGCCGCCGCCGTCGAACAGACCATGACCCGCACCCTCGCGAGGATCGCGGACCTCCCCGGCGTCGCCTCCGTCAGCGGCCCCTACGACGATCAGGGCGCCGACCGGATCAGCGGCGACGGCCGCACGGCGTACGCCACCGTCACCTTCGAGGACGGCGCCGAGAACATCGACCGGGGCGAGGCGCGGGCCGTCGTCGACACCGCCGCGGCCGCGCGGACGGAGGGGCTCCGGGTGGAGCTGGGCGGCAGCGCCGTCGCGCTCACCGAGTCCTCCGGCGGGCACCTCGCCGAGGTCGTCGGCGTGGCCGTGGCCGCCGTCGTGCTGTTCCTCGCCTTCGGCTCGCTCGCCGCCTCGCTGCTGCCCATCGCCACCGCCCTGGTCGGCGTCGGCACCGCCTACGCGGGGATCGTGCTGCTGGGGCACGCCATGACCGTCGCCGACTTCGCGCCCATGCTGGGCATGCTCGTCGGCCTCGGGGTCGGCATCGACTACGCGCTGTTCATCGTGACCCGGCACCGGCGCGGCCTCAAACGCGGGCTGCCGGTCGCCGAGGCCGCCGTCAACGCCGTCGCCACCACCGGACGGGCCGTCGTCTTCGCGGGCGCGACCGTGTGCATCGCGCTGCTCGGCATGCTGGTCCTGCGCCTGGACTTCCTCAACGGCGTGGCGATCGCCGCCTCCCTGACCGTCGTCCTGACGGTCGCCGCCTCCGTCACCCTGCTGCCCGCCCTGCTGTCCCTCATCGGCCCGCGCGCCCTCAGCCGCCGCGAACGCCGCCGCCTCGCCGACCACGGGCCCCAGCCCGAGCTGCCGGCCGGCTTCGCCGCCCGCTGGTCGGCGTTCGTGGAGCGCCGGCCCAAGCTGCTCGGCGCGCTGGCCCTCACCGTGATCGCCGGGCTCGCCCTGCCCACGCTCTCCCTCCGCCTCGGCACCTCCGACCAGGGGAACCGCCCCGAGTCCACCACCACCCGCCAGGCCTACGACCTCCTCTCCGAAGGCTTCGGGCCCGGCGTCAACGGCCCGCTCACCCTGGTCACCCGCGTCGGCGGCGCCGAGGACCGGCTCGCCCTGGACAACCTCGACGCCACCCTGCGCGGCACCGAGGGCGTGGCCGCGGTGACCCCGGTGACCTACGGGGCGGGCGGGAACACCGCGTACCTCACCGTCGTACCGGAGTCCTCGCCGCAGTCGGGGCGGACCAGCGACCTCGTCGACCTGCTGCGCGGCGAGGTGCTGCCGCGGGCCGAGGCGGGCACCTCCCTCGACGTGCAGGTGGGCGGGGTGACCGCCGGCTACGACGACTTCGCCGAGGTCATCGTCGGCAAGCTGCCGCTGTTCGTCGGTGCCGTCGTCGGCCTCGGCTGCCTGCTGCTCCTGCTCGCCTTCCGCTCCGTGGGCATCCCGGTCAAGGCCGCCGTGATGAACGTGGCCGCCGTCGCCGCCGCCTTCGGCGTCGTCGTCATGGTCTTCCAGTGGGGCTGGGGGAGTGAGGCGCTGGGCCTGGGCCGGGCCGGGCCGATCGAGCCCTTCCTTCCCGTGATCATGGTCTCGGTCCTCTTCGGACTCTCCATGGACTACCAGGTCTTCCTGGTCAGCCGGATGTACGAGGAGTGGCTGGAGACCGGCGACAACCGGCGGGCCGTGCGCGTCGGACTCGCCGAGACCAGCCGGGTGATCAACTCCGCCGCGGTCATCATGATCTCCGTCTTCCTCGCCTTCGTCCTCAGCGGCGACCGGGTGATCGCCATGTTCGGCATCGCGCTGGCCGCCGCCGTCGCCCTCGACGCGTTCGTCCTGCGCACCCTCCTCGTGCCCGCGCTGATGCACCTGTTCGGCAGCGCCAACTGGTGGCTGCCCCGCTGGCTCGACCGGCGGCTGCCGCGGATCAGCATCGAGCCTCCCGAATGCCGGGCCGCCCATGAGAGGCTCACCGGGGTCGTGGCGGAACGGGAGAGGGAGCGACAGCCGGATGTACGCGATACCGCTGGGTGACGGTGCCGAACTGCGGCCCCTGGAGCCCTGGCACGACGAGGAGTTCCTGACGCACCTGGAGCGCGGGCGGGAGTTCATCAACCAGTACATCCCGTTCGCCGCCAAGGCCACCGACGTGCCCGGGGCGCGCGAGGTGCTCCAGCGGTACGCCGACATGCGCGCCGCCGACACCGGTGCGCTGCACGGCATCTGGCTGGCGGGCGAACTGGTCGGCGGCGTGCTCTTCCTGAACTTCGACGCCGGGCAGGCCAACTGCGAGGTCGGCTGCTGGCTCGAGCCCGCCGGAACCGGGCGCGGCCTCGTCACGCGGGCGATGCGGGTGCTCATCGACCACGCCGTCGGACAGCGCGGCATCCACCGCGTCGAGTGGGTCGCCTCCGCGGGCAACGTGCCCAGCCTCAACGTCGCCCGGCGGCTCGGATTCACCCGCGACGGCGTGCGCCGCGAGGCCTTCCCCTACCGCGGGGTGCGCCACGACCTGGAAGTGTGGTCCGTGCTGGCTCCCGAATGGCGTTCCGCACGCGCGCGTGCCGCTCACAGCGATCGTTGAGGAACCTCTCAGAAAGCGTCCGTACGGTGCGGGACATGGGAACCAGGACAGTGGACGAGACCGGTACCGGCACGGGCGCCGAGGCCGCCGGGGCGAAGCGCGACGAGGAGACGGTGGACGTCACCGGGACCGACGCGAAGGACGGGGCGACGCCGGCCTCCGGGCCCGCCGACGGCGTGCGTGACGGCGACGACACCGACGGCGATGACGGGGGCGGCGATGACGGGGGCGGCGATGCCCGCCAGGAGAGCGAGGACGGCGACGTCGTCGAGGAGGGCCGCCCGGCCGTCGGCCTGGGCGCCGGCGCCGTCGTCTCCGCCGCGCTCGGCCTGGTGTCGCTCAGCGGCGGCTGGATCGGGACCGTCGCCTCCGCGCGCCAGACCCTGGTCGGCCAGCTGGAGACGTCGTCGACCGCGAGCGTCGCCCACCAGATCCAGGCCGTCTACGGCGACGCCTGGCGGACCACCGCCCTGTGGGCCGGCCTGTTCGCGCTGGCCGCCCTCGTCACCGGCGTCGTGGTGCTGGCCCGGCCCGCCTTCGGCGCTCCCGGCAGGGTGCGGGCCCCCTGGATCAAGTCCGTCGCCTGGGCGGGCGTCACCCTGGGCGTGATCGGCCTGCTCCTGGCCGTCCTCAAGTACACCGACGCCCTGCTCGGACTGCCGTCCGCCGGTTGAGCCGGGACGGTTCACGAGGGGTCCCAGGACGGCCGGTAAGCACCTTACGGCCGTACCGGGGGCCCCTCCCGCGCGTCTAAGGCCCCGCCCGGACCCGAAGATGCGGAACTCTCCCGATGCGGCGGACCCCCCTGGGAGACGAAGGTCGAGGCATCGAGAGCGTCGCGGCGAGCGGCGCCGGATCCACCGACCTCCAGGGGACGTCCACCATGTACGAGTACGAACTCCAGCAGGCCCGCTCCGCCGAACTGCTCCGCCGCGCCGCGGACGAGCGGCTGGCCCGCGAGGTCGTCCGCGGCCGCCGCGCCGCCCGCCGGGAGGCCGCGGAGCAGGCCGCCCGCACCACGACCCCGGAGAGCGAACCGCATACCCACCGCCCCCGCCGGCCGCGGTCCGCCCGGACCGCGTGAACACCGGGGCACGGCAGGGCGGCCGCACGGGGGTCGGCCGCCCTCCCAGGCCCACGACCGGGCCGGTGACGACGGTCGCAGGGCCGGCGAGGACCACCTCGCCGGCGCCGACGGCGGCGCTGCCGGCCGCGACCGCGCCGACATCCGCATTGCCGACCGAGACCGCGCCGCCGATAACGACTGGGCCCCCCTCGCACCGTCGTGCGATGCTCGCCCCCGTGGAGAACAGGTCCGTCAGCCCCGTGTTCGTCGGCCGCACCGACGAGTTGGACACCTTGAACGAGGCGCTCGACCGTGCCGCCGCGGGGGAGCCGCAGGCCCTGCTGATCGGCGGCGAGGCCGGGGTCGGCAAGACCCGGCTCGTCGAGGAGTTCGCCACCGCCGCCGACCGCGGGGGAGCCGTCGTCGCGCTGGGCGGCTGTGTCGAGATCGGCGCCGACGGGCTGCCCTTCGCCCCGTTCTCCACCGCGCTGCGCGCCCTGCGCCGGGCCCTGCCGGACGACCTGGCCGCCGCCGCGGCCGGCCAGGAGGGGGAACTCGCCCGGCTGCTGCCCGAGGTGGGGGAGACGGGCGGAGGCCGGCACGACGAGGAGAGCATGGCCCGCCTCTTCGAACTCACCGCCCGTCTCCTGGAGCGCGTCGCCGCCGACCGCACCGTCGTGGTGGCCCTGGAGGACCTGCACTGGGCCGACGCCTCCACCCGCCACCTCCTCTCCTACCTGCTGCGGACCCTGCGCACCGGCCGCCTCGTCGTCCTCGCCACCTACCGCTCCGACGACATCCACCGCCGCCACCCGCTGCGCCCCCTGCTCGCCGAACTCGACCGGCTGCGCACCGTCCGCCGCCTCGAACTCGCCCGCCTCACCCGCGAGGAGGTCGCCCGCCAGATCGCCGGCATCCTCGCCGCCGAACCCGATCCCGCCCAGGTCGACGCCATCTTCGAACGCTCCGACGGCAACGCCTTCTTCGTCGAGGAACTCGCCGTCGCCGCCCACGAGGGCTGCTGCACCGGCCTCACCGACACCCTGCGCGACCTGCTCCTGGTCCGCGTCGAGGCGCTGCCGGACAGCGCCCAGAAGGTCGCCCGCGTCGTCGCCGAGGGCGGCTCCACCGTCGAGTACCGGCTGCTCGCCGCCGTCGCCCGGCTCGCCGAGGACGACCTCATCGAGGCCCTGCGCGCCGCCGTCGGCGCCAACCTCCTGCTCGCCGCCCCCGGCGGCGACGGCTACCGCTTCCGCCACTCCCTGGTCCGCGAGGCCGTCGGCGACGACCTGCTGCCCGGCGAACGCTCCCGCCTCAACCGCCGCTACGCCGAAGCCCTGGAGGCCGATCCGACGCTGGTGCCCGCCGACGAACGCGTCACCCGCCTGGCCAGCTACTGGTACCACGCCCACGACCCCGCCAAGGCCCTCCCCGCCGTCCTCGACGCCTCCGTCACCGCCCGCTCCCGCCACGCCTACAGCGAGCAACTGCGGCTCCTGGAACGCGCGATGGAACTCTGGGACGCCGCCCCCGAGGACGTACGGAACCGGCTGCGCCCCCTCGACCACGCCGAGGCCTATCCCGCCTGCGGCTGCGATCCCGACACCACCCCGCTGCGCTACCTCGACCTCATGGCCGAGGCCGCCGTCGCCGGCCGCCTGTGCGGGGAACGCGAACGCGCCCTGAAGATCACCAAGCGGGCGCTGCGCCTCCTGGCGGACGAGGACGACCCGCTGCGCACGGCCTGGTTCTGGGTGCAGCGCTCCCGGCTGACGCGCTCGCTGGGCCGTGGCAGCGGCCGCGAGGAGCTGACCACCGCACAGGACCTGGTGCGCGGCCTGCCGCCCAGCGAGGTGCACGCCGAGGTGCTCACCCACGTCGCCAACTGGACCATGCTGCACGCCCCTGGACCCGACGCCTACGCCGCCGCCGAGCACGCCGTGGAGTACGCCCGCATGGTCGGCGTCCGCGAGATCGAACTCGACGCCCGCCAGATCCTCGGCGTCCTCATGGTCGACGCCGGCCACGTCGAGACCGGCCTCACGGAGCTGTACGACGTCAAGGGCCGGGCGCTCGCGGAGGACATCCCGTCCGTCGCGCTGAACGCCTACGTCAACCTCCCCTCCGAACTCGAAGCGGTCGGCCGCTCCGGCGAGGCCCTGCCGATCCTGGAAGAGGGCGTCGCCTACGCGCGACGGCACGGACTGTCCGAGACGGAGGCCTGGATCTGGGGCAACCTCGCCGAGTCCCTGCTGTCGCTCGGCCGCTGGGACGAGGCGGACCGCGCCTGCGCCACCGTCGCACGCATCGGCCAAGGCGTGGGCATCCGGGGCGGCCACGCCTCCCTGCGGGCCGAACTCGCCCTGCACCGCGGCGACCACACCGAGGCCGGACGCCAACTGGCCATGGCGCAGGGGTTCTTCGGTTCCCACGGCCGCGCGCCGCAGCACGACCTCCCCCTCACCCGCCTCGCCATCGCCCTCGCCGCCGCCGAGGGCCGCCTCCCCGACGCCCGCGCCCACCTCACCCGTGCCCTCGACCAGGGCTTCCCGCCCGGCGCCCAGCGGTACGCCTGGCCCCTCCTCCTCACCGCGACCGCCGCCGAGGGCGACGCCCGCGGCCTGCCCGCCGCCGAACCGGGCCGCGCCGAACTCCTCGCACGCGTCCGGGAGGCCGCGAAGAGGATCGTCGCCGTCGTCCCCGTCTGGCGGGCCCACGAACTCTGGCTGCGCGCCGAGCTGCTGCGCGCCGAGGGCCGCGGCGGCCCGCAGGACTGGGCGGCGGCGGTCGCCGCCTTCGAGACGATGGAGCGCCCCTACGACCTCGCCCGCACCCGGTACCGCCTGGCCGAGGCCCTGCTGACCGAGGGCGGTGAGGACGAGCGCGACCGCGCCGCCGAGCTGCTCCGCCTCGCCCACACCGTCGCCGCCCACCTCGGCGCCCGTCCGCTCGGCGACGCCGTCGGCCGGCTCGGCCGGCGCGCCCGGCTGCCCCTCACCCCCGGTCCCCGCCGGGCCCCGGCCGCCACCGACCCCGTCGAGGCCCTCGGCCTCACCGGCCGGGAGCGCGACGTCCTGCGCCTGGTCTCGGCCGGCCGCACCAACCGCCAGATCGCCGAGGCGCTCTTCATCTCCCCGAAGACGGCGAGCGTGCACGTCTCCAACATCCTGGCCAAACTCGGCGTCTCCGGACGGGGCGAGGCGGCGGCGCTGGCCCACCGGCTGGAACTCTTTCCGGCCGACGCCCTCCAGGCGCCACCCGCGCGGTGAGGCGTACGCCGGCGGGAAGCGGCAGGGGAGGCGCCGTGTTCACCATGTTCGACGAACTGTTCGCACCCGGCCGGGGGCACACCCGCGACGAGCAGAACCGCCTGGAGCCGACCAGGGAGGACGTCGGCGACGCCGGCCCCGGACACGGTCCGACAGACCTCGCGTCCGAAAAGGCCGTCGTACGACCGCCCGATCCCGCGGACGGGGCGGACGCGGCCCCGCCGGAGCAGCCCCGCGCCTGAGAACGAGGCCCCCCGGGGGGCGTACGCCTCAGCTCACCTCCAGCTCCAGGATCCGGTCGTCGCCCTTCTTCGGCGTGCCCCGGCCGTCGGTGTTGCTGGTCGTCACCCACAGCTTGTCGCCGCCCGCCGCCACCACGGTCCGCAGCCTGCCGTACTCACCCTCCAGGAACGCCTGCGGGGCGGCCGACGCCGCCGTGCCCCTCAGCGGGACGCGCCACAGGCGCTGCCCCCGCAGACCCGCCAGCCACATCGAGCCCTCGGCGTAGGCCACACCGCTGGGCGAGGCGTCGTCGGTGCTCCACTGGGCCACCGGATCGCGGTACCTCGCGTCGCCGGCCCTGCCCTCGGCCTCCGGCCAGCCGTAGTTGCCGCCCGGCACGATCGCGTTCAGCTCGTCCCAGGTGTTCTGGCCGAACTCGGCCGCGAACAGGCGCTGCCCGGCGTCCCACGCGAGACCCTGCACATTGCGGTGGCCGTACGAGTACACCGGGGAGTCGGGGAAGGGGTTGCCCGCGGCCGGCTCGCCCTCCGGGGTCAGCCGCAGGATCTTGCCGCCCAGGGAGCCCTTGTCCTGCGACAGACCCTGCTGTCCGCTCTCGCCGGTGCCCACGTACAGCATCCGGTCCGGGCCGAAGGCGATGCGCCCGCCGTTGTGGATCATGCCCTTGGGGATGCCCCGGAAGACCGTGTCCGGCGCGCCCAGCTGGTCGCCGGCGGGCCGGTCGGCGTCGTACAGCATGCGCACGACGCGGTTGTCGGACGCCGAGGTGAAGTAGGCGTAGACCATGTGGTCCGAGGCGTAGTCCGGGGAGAGGGCGATGCCGAGCAGGCCGCCCTCACCGGCCGCCGAGACGCCCGGCACCTCGCCCAGCTCGGTCTTCCCGCCGCTGTCCGTGTCGACCAGGGTGATCGTCGCCCGGTCGCGGGAGGCCACCAGCAGGCCGCCCTCGGGGAGCGGCGCGAGGCCCCAGGGGGTGTCGAGCCCCTCGGCGACGGTACGCACCACCTCGGCCGTGCCCTTCGCGGGCGGGGTCTCCTCGGCCGCCGGTGAGGAGCCCGCGGCCGTGGGGCTGGCCGACGGGCTCGGGGCGGCCCCCGGGGACCCTCCGTCGTCCGAGGAGCAGCCCGCCGTCAGCAGGAGCACACTCGCGGCCAGTACGGCCGTCACTGCGCGACGTTGCACGATCTTGGTCCCTTCGACACGGCGGTCCAGCGGCAGGTTCTCCTTGTCATACACCGCTCACGCCCCACGGGTTCCCGATCCCCGGAACCCGACCCGGTGACGGCCCCGACTTCCGCGCGCCCGGCCTCCGTGAGCCGCGCGCCCGGCCTCCGTGAGCCTCCGCCCGCCCCGCGGCAGGCTCACGGACTCAGTCCCACGAGCCCTGGGCCGCCGGCAGCGCCGCCACTTCGGCCAGGTCCCGCCCGGTCAGCCGCAGCCGGGCCGAGCCCGCGTTCTGCGCCACCCACCGTTCCTGCTTGGCCCCCGGCACCGGCACCACGTGCCGGCCCTGCGCCAGCACCCAGGCCAGCGCCACCTGCGCGGCCGTCACGTCCTCGCCGTGCCGGGCCGCCACCCGGCGCAGACCGGCGACGATCGGCTGGTTCGCGGCCATCATCTCGGCGGTGAACCGGGGGTGCCGGGCCCGCATGTCATCACGTTCGAAACCCTCGCCGGGGGTCAGCGTGCCGGTGAGGAAACCATTCCCCAGAGGCATGGCCGCGAGGAAGCCGATACCGCGCACCTCGCACCACGGCAGCAGCGCGTCCAGTGCCTCCGGCGACCACACCGACAGCTCCGCCTCCACCACGCTCACCGGGAAGACCTGCTGCACCCGCAGCAGTTGCCGGATCGTCGCGTCGTACAGCCGGCCGCCCGCACGGCGCCCGCCGCGCGCGCCCACCGCGCACAGCCCCAACGCCCGCACCTTGCCCGCCCGGACCAGGTCGGCCATCGCGCCCCACGTCTCCTCGACCGGGACCTCGGGATCGGCGCGGTGCAACTGGTAGAGGTCGATGACGTCCGTCTGGAGCCGCCGCAGGGACGCGTCGCACGCCCGTCTCACGTACCCGGGGCGGCCGTTGGCCACGACGTGCTGGTCGCCGACCAGCAGCCCCACCTTCGTCGACACGAACGCGTCCCCGCGCCGCTCCTTCAACACCCGCCCCAGCAGGAGCTCGTTGGTGAACGGCCCGTACATGTCGGCGGTGTCCAGCAGGGAGACACCCAGGTCCAGCGCCCGGTGCAACGCCCGCAGCGACTCGTCGCCCCGCTGCCGCGACCCGCTGTACCCCCAACTCATCGGCATGCACCCGAGTCCGACGGCCCCCACCGCGAGCGCCGCCGCGCCGATCGTCCTGCGCTCCACCTGCTCGTGACCCTCCCTCGCCCGGCCCACCAACCTAACCTCTGCACGCGCGCGTGCCTGACATAGCCTCCTGACCATGACCGCTGACGTGTGGCTGCCCATTCCGCCGGACGAGATCGAGGGACTCCCCGAGGGGCTCAACCCCCTCTTCTGGGACGGGGGCCCCGACGGAGAGCAGGAGTTCCCCGGCGACCCCGCCGACTGCGTCTTCTACGTGGTGCCCTACATGAAGCGGCAGCACGTGAAGGTGCGCCCGCTGGCGGAGCTGCGCCGGGTCCGCGTCGTCCAGACCCTCACCGCCGGCGTCGACGACGTCACCGCGCGCCTGGCCGACCTCCCGCCCGGCGTGCGGCTGTGCAACGCGCGCGGGGTGCACGAGGCGAGCACCGCCGAGCTGGCGCTCACCCTCACGCTGGCCTCCCTGCGCGGCGTCCCGAAGTTCGTGCGCGCCCAGGAACAGGGCCACTGGCAGGGCGGGTTCCATCCCGCGCTCGCCGACCGGAACGTCCTCATCGTCGGGTACGGCGCGATCGGTTCGGCGATCGAGGACCGGCTCGTGCCGTTCGAGGTCGCGCGGGTGGCGCGCGTCGCGCGCTCCGCGCGCGCTACGGAGCGCGGCCCCGTGCGCCCACTCACCGAACTGCCCGCGCTGCTGCCCGAGGCGGACGTCGTCATCCTCTCCACGCCCCTGACCGAGACCACGCGCGGCCTGGTGGACGCCGGCTTCCTCGCCCGGATGAAGGACGGCGCGCTGCTCGTCAACGTCGCCCGCGGCGCGGTCGTCGACACCGAGGCCCTGCTCACCGAGCTGGAGAGCGGCCGGCTCACCGCCGCCCTGGACGTCACCGACCCCGAACCCCTGCCCCCGGACCACCCGTTGTGGCGGGCGCCCGGCGTCCTGATCAGCCCGCACGTCGGCGGCCCCACCTCCGCCTTCCTGCCGCGCGCCAAGCGTCTGCTGGCCGACCAGTTGGGCCGGTTCGTGAACCGGGAGCCCCTGCGCAACGTGATCCTCACGACGGGTGCCGCCGACGAGGCGTGAGGACCACGGCACGCGCGCGACGCGTTCCGGGCACCCTCCGCAGTCCCCCGGACGCGTTCCGTACGGGCATAGTCGCTGGTCGTCACTGAGAGTAGAGAAGCTATGTCCCTGAGTGACGATCCTGGTGTATCGTCCCGACAGGGGCTGCGCCGCGCACCGTTCGGCGCCGGGGTTGGACATCTCAGACTGTGAGGGGGGCGACGGGCGATGCACGGCCTATGGACGAACGACCCGACGCGGCGGAGCCGCCGCCGACGACCCTGTTGCACGGCCAGGCGCGCGAGCGATGGCCCCACCGGTCACCGAAGTCGGCACGGCGGGCGTCACCGCCGCGGCCACGGCGGCCACCGCACCCACGCGCACCCGGCGCACCGGGGCGTGCGGGACGCGGGAGCGGCACGGACCGGGAGGCCCCGGTGAGTTCGCCGCCGACCTCCACGCCCCTCCTCGACGGAGCGCTGCGGACGCAGGCCCCGAAGGGAACGCCACCCGCCGAGCCGTCGTCCCCAGGCGGCCCCGGATCGAACACGGTCCACCAACTCCTGCTGGCCCTGATCTGCGCGGGATACGCCGTCGGTTCCGCGCTCGGCTGGGGATCCGACCGCGTCGCGCTCGTCATGGGCGACTTCGGACTGTCCGCGGCGGCGGCCGCCGCCTCCGTGTCCTGCTTCCTGTACGGGCGCACCCGCCGCGTCCGCCTGCGCCCGGCCTGGCTGCTGTTCTCCTTCTCCTCGGCGATGGCGGCCCTGGGCAATCTGGTCTGGGGTTGGTACGAGGTCGTCCTGGAGCGTCCCGTGCCCAGCCCCAGCTACGCCGACGTGTTCTTCCTGTGCTTCGCGCCGCCCGCGATCGTGGGCCTGCTGGTGCTCGCCGCCCGGCCCGTGACCAAGGCCGGCTGGGTCTGCCTCGCGCTCGACGCCTGGCTGATCGCCGGCTCGCTGCTCACCCTCTCCTGGAGCCTCGCGCTCGCCCAGGCCGCGGAACTCGACGGGCCCAGCGTGGCACACGCGGCGCTCACCCTGGCGTATCCGCTGCTCGACATCGCCCTGGTCAGCATGGTGCTGGTGCTGCACTTCCGGCGCTCACCCGCGAACCGCACCCCGGTCAACACCGCCGTCAGCGCTCTCGCGCTGACCGTGATGTGCGACGCCCTGTTCACCTCGCCGCTGATGCACAACAACTACCGTTCGGGCCAGCTCCTCGACGCCGGCTGGTTCGCCGGCTCCCTGCTCCTCGCCTACGCCCCCTGGGCCGCCGGCCGGCACCACCGGGCGAGCGTCGCGGGGCACACGCGCGTGGTGCACGAGCACCTGCCCGGACAGCGCACCGGCGGCCGGCCGCCCCAGCCGCCCCGGCCGCCCGTGCGGAGAGCCGACCCGAGCCGCTTCCCGGGCACCCGCCCCATCACCGGCTCCCTCGCCGCCCTCACGCCCTATCTCGCCGCCGCCGTCTGCACCCTGGGGATCCTCTACACCGTCCTCAACGGCCGCAGCGTCGACCGGGTCGTCCTCCTCACCGGCGGCGCCGTGGTGCTGGCCCTCGTGGTGCGCCAGGGCATCATGCTGCTCGACAACATCACCCTCACCCAGGAACTGGCCCAGAAGGAGAACCACTTCCGCTCCCTGGTGCAAGGCTCCAGCGACGTCATCATGATCGCCGCCCCCAGCGGTGTGCTGCGCTACGTCTCCCCGGCCGCCGCCGGTGTCTACGGACGCTCCGCCGAGGACCTGGTGGGCACCGAGCTGGCCGACCTCATCCACCCGGAGGACCTGGGGTGCGTGGTGCACGAGGTGCGCCGCTTCCTGGCCGCCAGCCCCCGGGAGGAACCCACCACCCGCATCGAGTGCCGCTTCCGCTCCGGCGACGGCGGCACCTCCCGCTCGAGCGCGGCCGAGAGCGGGGGAGGCTGGCTGAACGTCGAGTCCACCGTCAGCCGGCATCACGGCGGCCTGATCTTCAACAGCCGGGACGTGACCGAGCGGGTGCGCCTGCAGGCCCAGCTCCAGCACAACGCCGAGCACGATCCGCTCACCGACCTGCCCAACCGCGCCCTGTTCACCCGGCGCGTGCAGCAGGCGCTCTCCGGCCGCCGCAGTTCCGACCGGGGCGCCGCCCTGCGCAACACCGCGGTCCTCTTCATCGACCTCGACGGCTTCAAGGCCGTCAACGACACCATCGGCCACCAGGCCGGCGACGAACTCCTCGTCCAGGCCGCCCGCAGGCTCCAGGACGCCGTCCGGCAGGGGGACACCGCCTCCCGGCTCGGCGGTGACGAGTTCGCCGCCCTGATCGTCGGCGACGGCACCCGCGACCGCGGCGCCCACGAGGGTCACATACTGGAACTCGCCGACCGGCTGCGCATCACGCTCTCCCAGCCCTACCTGATCGACGGCAACGAGGTGCGGGTCGCCGCCTCCATCGGGGTGGCCTTCGCCGAGGCGGGGTTCGGCGCCGGCGAACTGCTGCGCAACGCCGACCTCGCGATGTACCGGGCCAAGGCGGCCGGCAAGGACCGGGTCGAGCTGTACAAGCCGCAGATGCAGCAGGACGTCGTACGGAAGGCGGCGCTGGCGACGCGGTTGCGGGCCGCGTTGCACGACGGCGAGTTCGCGCTGCTGCACCAGCCCGTGGTGCGGCTGGAGGACGGCCGGATCTCGTCGGTCGCGGCGCAGCCCCGATGGCGGTCCTCCCAGGGCGTGCTGTTCACCCCCGCCGAGTTCCTCCGGGTGGCCGACGAGGGCGACCGGACCGCCGAGCTGGGCCGCTGGATGCTGGAGCAGGCCGTCGAGCAGGCCGCCGACCGCACCGCGAGCGGACTGAACGTACCGGTGGTGGTCCAGGTGGGCGCCCGGCGGCTGCTGGACCGCTCGCTGCCGCCGGGGTCCGTCGAGGCGCTGCTCACCCGGCACGGGCTGCCGTCCGGCTCGCTGGTGATAGAGCTGTCCGACATCGATGCCGGGGTGGCGCTGGAGGAGCTGGAGCGCCGGCTCGCCGCGCTCAGGCGCCTCGGCGTCCGGATCGCGCTGGACGGCTTCGGCGGCGGCATGGCCATAACGGCCCTGCGCCGGCTCCCCGTGGACGTACTGAAACTCGACCGCGGGCTGGTCGAGGGGGTCGTGGAGTCCGCGCGCCTGCACAAGATCACCAGTGGGCTGCTGCGGATCGCCGGCGACCTGGGGCTCCCGTCCGTGGCCGAGGGCGTGGACCTGCCGGAGCAGGTCGTCGCCCTGCGCGCGATGGGCTGCACGCACGGCCAGGGCATGGCGTTCGCCGGGCCGCTCGACGAGTACCGGCTGCGCAGGGCGCTCGGCCGGGGCAGCTGCCCGCTGCCGCACGGACCCGCCGAGCCCGCGTTCGCCGGGGGCTGCGCGGGGGTGTACACCGGGGGCGTGCCGGCGGTCCTGGGAGGCGGAAGCCGCGGTGGTGGCACGGCCCTCCGTTCACATGATGAGACCCCCGTCCCACCCACTTGACAGTCGGTGCGTGCCGGGGGGAGGGTCAATGCCATGCGCACCCGAATTCTCGTACTTGGACAGCGCGTCGGCTGAACTGGGAACACCGGAGGACGATCCGGAATCCCCAGCGACCACACCGGCGCGCTCCCCTCGCTTGCCTTTTGGCACGAGGGGTTTTTTGTTGCACCAGCACCTGCCGCCCAGCAGTCCGACACCGCACGAACCTCGCAAAAACCCTCAGCATCGAGAAGAGAATGCCGATGACCGAGCAGGCCACCGGGGCCCATCACCCGCAGCCGCGGCCCCGATCCGGAGGACAGCACTCCGCGTCCGTCGAGCACGTGACGGGTGCGCAGTCCCTCATCCGTTCTCTCGAGGAGGTCGGCGCCGACACGGTATTCGGCATTCCCGGCGGCGCGATCCTTCCCGCCTACGACCCGCTGATGGACTCCACCAGGGTCCGTCACGTCCTGGTCCGTCACGAGCAGGGCGCGGGCCACGCCGCCACCGGCTACGCGCAGGCCACCGGCAAGGTCGGCGTCTGCATGGCGACCTCCGGCCCCGGCGCCACCAACCTGGTCACCCCGATCGCCGACGCGCACATGGACTCGGTGCCGCTGGTCGCGATCACCGGCCAGGTCGCGTCCAAGGCGATCGGCACGGACGCCTTCCAGGAGGCGGACATCGTCGGCATCACCATGCCGATCACCAAGCACAACTTCCTCGTCACCAAGGCCGAGGACATCCCGCGGATCATCGCGCAGGCGTTCCACATCGCCTCCACCGGCCGCCCCGGCCCGGTCCTGGTCGACATCGCCAAGGACGCCCTCCAGGCGAAGACCACCTTCTCCTGGCCGCCCACCATGGACCTGCCCGGCTACCGCCCGGTGACCAAGCCGCACGCCAAGCAGATCCGCGAGGCCGCCAAGCTGATCACCGCCGCCAAGCGGCCGGTCCTCTACGTCGGCGGCGGTGTCCTCAAGGCCGGCGCGACCGCCGAGCTGAAGGTCCTCGCCGAGCTGACCGGCGCACCCGTCACCACCACCCTGATGGCGCTGGGCGCGTTCCCCGACACCCACCCGCAGCACCTGGGCATGCCCGGCATGCACGGCTCGGTGGCCGCCGTCACCGGACTGCAGAAGGCCGACCTGATCGTCGCCCTCGGGGCCCGCTTCGACGACCGCGTCACCGGCAGGCTCGACAGCTTCGCGCCGTACGCCAAGATCGTGCACGCGGACATCGACCCGGCCGAGATCGGCAAGAACCGCGCCGCCGACGTGCCGATCGTGGGCGACGCCCGCGAGGTCCTCGCCGACCTGATCCAGGCCGTGCAGAAGGAGCACACCGAGACCGGTCCGGGCGACTACAGCGCCTGGTGGAAGGACCTGAGCCGCTGGCGCGAGACCTACCCGCTGGGCTACGACCAGCCCGCGGACGGCTCGCTCTCCCCCCAGCAGGTCATCGAGCGCATCGGGCAGCTCGCGCCCGAGGGCACGGTGTTCGCGGCGGGCGTCGGCCAGCACCAGATGTGGGCCGCGCACTTCATCAAGTACGACAAGCCCGCCACCTGGCTGAACTCCGGCGGCGCCGGGACGATGGGCTACGCGGTCCCGGCCGCCATGGGCGCCAAGGCCGGCGTCCCCTCGAAGACCGTCTGGGCGATCGACGGCGACGGCTGCTTCCAGATGACCAACCAGGAACTGACCACCTGCGCCCTGAACAACATCCCGATCAAGGTCGCCATCATCAACAACGGCGCCCTCGGGATGGTCCGCCAGTGGCAGACCCTCTTCTACAACCAGCGCTACTCCAACACCGTGCTGCACAGCGGCCCGGACGCGGACGGCACCGTGCCCAACACCGGCACCCGCGTCCCCGACTTCGTGAAGCTGTCGGAGGCCATGGGCTGCCACGCGATCCGCTGCGAGTCCCTGGACGACCTGGACAAGGTCATCGAGGAGGCGAACTCGATCAACGACCGCCCGGTCGTCGTGGACTTCATCGTCCACGAGGACGCGATGGTGTGGCCGATGGTCGCCGCCGGCACCTCCAACGACGAGATCATGGCCGCACGGGACGTCCGCCCCGACTTCGGCGACAACGAAGACGACTGAGCGAGGAAGACCCAAGAGACATGTCCAAGCACACGCTCTCCGTCCTGGTGGAGAACACGCCCGGCATCCTCGCCCGGATCGCCGCCCTGTTCTCCCGCCGCGGTTTCAACATCGACTCGCTCGCGGTCGGCGTCACCGAGCACCCCGAGATCTCGCGCATCACCATCGTGGTGAACGTGATCGAGGAACTGCCGCTCGAACAGGTCACCAAGCAGCTCAACAAGCTCGTCAACGTGCTGAAGATCGTCGAACTGGAACCCGGATCGGCCGTCCAGCGCGAACTCGTCCTGGTGAAGGTGCGCGCCGACAACGAGACGCGCTCGCAGATCGTCGAGATCGTCCAGCTGTTCCGCGCCAAGACCGTGGACGTCTCCCCGGAGGCCGTGACCATCGAGGCCACCGGCGGCAGCGACAAGCTCTCCGCCATGCTCAAGATGCTGGAACCGTACGGCATCAAGGAGCTGGTCCAGTCCGGCACGATCGCGATCGGCCGCGGCTCCCGTTCGATCACCGACCGCTCCCTGCGCGCGCTCGACCGGTCGGCGTAACGACGGAACACGGGCGGCCGACACCGGCCGCCCGTATACCGAGACCCCGAGACTTCCCTTCCCCCCGCCGTCATACGGTGGGACGCAACACCCGCACACCAAGGAGAGAACCCACAGTGGCCGAGCTGTTCTACGACGCCGACGCCGACCTGTCCATCATCCAGGGCCGCAAGGTCGCGGTCATCGGTTACGGCAGCCAGGGCCACGCCCACGCCCTGTCGCTGCGCGACTCCGGTGTGGACGTGCGGGTCGGTCTGCACGAGGGCTCCAAGTCCAAGGCCAAGGCCGAGGAGCAGGGCCTGCGGGTGGTGAGCCCGGCGGAGGCCGCCGCCGAGGCCGACCTCATCATGATCCTGATCCCGGACCCGATCCAGGCCCAGGTCTACGAGGAGTCCATCGCCCCGAACCTGAAGGACGGCGACGCCCTGTTCTTCGCGCACGGCTTCAACGTGCGCTTCGGCTTCATCAAGGCCCCGGCCGGCGTGGACGTCGCCCTGGTCGCCCCGAAGGGCCCGGGCCACCTGGTCCGCCGCCAGTACGAGGAGGGCCGCGGCGTCCCCGCGATCGCGGCCGTCGAGCAGGACGCCACCGGAGGCGCCTTCGCGCTGGCCCTGTCGTACGCCAAGGCGATCGGCGGCACCCGCGCCGGTGTCATCAAGACCACCTTCACCGAGGAGACCGAGACCGACCTGTTCGGTGAGCAGGCCGTGCTGTGCGGCGGCACCTCGGCGCTGGTCAAGGCCGGCTTCGAGACCCTGGTCGAGGCCGGCTACCAGCCGGAGATCGCCTACTTCGAGTGCCTGCACGAGCTGAAGCTGATCGTGGACCTCATGTACGAGGGCGGCCTGGAGAAGATGCGCTGGTCGGTCTCCGAGACCGCCGAGTGGGGCGACTACGTCACCGGCCCGCGCATCATCACCGACGCCACCAAGGCCGAGATGAAGAAGGTCCTCGCCGAGATCCAGGACGGCACCTTCGCGAGGCAGTGGATGGACGAGTACCACGGCGGCCTGAAGAAGTACAACGAGTACAAGACGGCCGACTCCGAGCACCTGCTGGAGACCACCGGCAAGCAGCTCCGCAAGCTGATGAGCTGGGTCGACGAAGAGGCCTGAGCCGCACGCCGGGGGCCGGAGCGGACCGCTCCGGCCCCTTCGGCCGACCCCCGGTAACGCCGTGTGCCATGGTGTTGTCCAACCCGTCCAGCCACGGACGGGTGATCCTTCCGCAGAGGCGCAAGACGCTCCTCGTCGCGGCACTACACTGCTGCACTAATACGCGTCAGGCCCACAGCGTCGTGCGTCTTCCACGCGGCTAGCCCCTCCTCCGCCTGCGGCCGTCGGGACGGCCGTCCGCACGCGCCCCCATAGCCTGGAGGGCATGGGAGGTGCCTCCATGACTTGTGAGGACTCACGTGAGCTCGAAACCTGTCGTACTCATCGCTGAAGAGCTGTCGCCCGCGACCGTGGACGCGCTCGGCCCGGACTTCGAGATCCGGCACTGCAACGGAGCGGACCGAGCCGAACTGCTCCCGGCCATCGCCGACGTCGACGCCATCCTGATCCGCTCCGCCACCAAGGTGGACGCCGAGGCGATCGCCGCGGCCGGCAAGCTGAGGGTCGTCGCACGAGCCGGCGTCGGCCTGGACAACGTGGACGTCTCCGCCGCCACCAAGGCCGGCGTGATGGTCGTCAACGCCCCCACCTCCAACATCGTGACCGCCGCCGAGCTGGCCTGCGGTCTCCTGCTCGCCACCGCCCGCCACATCCCGCAGGCCAACGCCGCGCTGAAGAACGGCGAGTGGAAGCGGAGCAAGTACACCGGCGTGGAGCTGGCCGAGAAGACCCTCGGCGTCGTGGGCCTCGGCCGCATCGGCGCGCTCGTCGCCCAGCGCATGTCCGGCTTCGGCATGAAGGTCGTCGCCTACGACCCCTACGTGCAGCCCGCGCGCGCCGCGCAGATGGGCGTCAAGGTCCTGTCGCTGGACGAGCTGCTCGAGGTCTCCGACTTCATCACCGTCCACCTGCCCAAGACCCCCGAGACGGTCGGCCTGATCGGCGACGAGGCGCTGCGCAAGGTCAAGCCGAGCGTGCGCATCGTCAACGCGGCCCGGGGCGGCATCGTCGACGAGGAGGCGCTGTACTCGGCGCTGAAGGAGGGCCGGGTCGCCGGAGCCGGCCTCGACGTGTACGCGAAGGAGCCCTGCACGGACTCCCCGCTGTTCGAGTTCGACCAGGTCGTCGCCACCCCGCACCTCGGCGCCTCCACCGACGAGGCGCAGGAGAAGGCCGGCATCGCCGTCGCCCGCTCGGTTCGTCTCGCCCTCGCCGGCGAGCTGGTCCCGGACGCGGTGAACGTCCAGGGCGGCGTCATCGCCGAGGACGTCAAGCCGGGCCTGCCCCTCGCGGAGCGTCTCGGCCGCATCTTCACCGCCCTCGCCGGTGAGGTCGCCGTCCGCCTGGACGTCGAGGTCTACGGCGAGATCACCCAGCACGACGTGAAGGTGCTGGAGCTGTCCGCCCTCAAGGGCGTCTTCGAGGACGTCGTCGACGAGACCGTGTCGTACGTCAACGCCCCGCTGTTCGCCCAGGAGCGCGGCGTCGAGGTGCGGCTGACGACCAGCTCGGAGTCGGCCGACCACCGCAACGTCGTCACCGTGCGCGGCACGCTCGGCAACGGCGAGGAGGTGTCGGTGTCCGGCACGCTGGCCGGCCCCAAGCACCTGCAGAAGATCGTCGCGGTCGGTGAGTACGACGTGGACCTCGCGCTCGCCGACCACATGGCGGTGCTGCGCTACGAGGACCGTCCGGGTGTCGTCGGCACCGTCGGGCGCATCCTCGGCGAGGCGGGCATCAACATCGCCGGCATGCAGGTCGCCCGCGCGGCCGTCGGCGGCGAGGCGCTGGCCGTGCTCACCGTGGACGACGCCGTGCCCGCCGGGGTGCTGGGCGAGGTCGCCGCGGAGATCGGCGCGACGTCCGCGCGTGCGGTGAACCTGGTCTGACGTGCGTGCAGGGGTCCGGGGCCACTCTCCCCGGACCCCTGCCCCGGGGGCCCGGACCGGGCCCTCGTCCTCAGGCTTCCCCGGACCGGCCGAGCGCGCTCGGCCGGGCCGGGGTTTCGCGTGTCCGCCCGCGCACCTCGGCCCGCCGCAGCGTGACCGCGGCCAGCACCGCGGCACCCGTCAGCACCACGGCCCCGGTGACCGCCGCCCCCTGCATCCCGCTGGTGAACGCCTCCCGGGCGGCCGTGGCGAGGCCCGGCACCCGGTCGGCCACCGCCAGCGCGCCGCCCAGGGTCTCGCGCGCCGGATCAGGGGCCGCGGCCGGGATCCCGTGGCGGTAGATCGCGGTACCGACGGAGCCGAGGACCGCCATGCCGAGCGCGCCGCCGAACTCCGAGCCGGTCTCCATCAGGGAGGACGCGGCGCCGGCCCGTTCCACCGGGGCGGTGCCCATCGCGAGGTCCATGATCTGGGACATCACTACCACGCTCCCGACCGCGAGCACCGCGCAGGAGGTCAGCACCAGCCACATCGCGTCCGTACCGGCGAGGGCCAGCAGGCCGAAGCCGGACGCGGCGATCACGAAGCCGGCGGTCACGACGTGGGCGCGGTCGACGCCCTTGCGCACCAGCCCGGTGGCCACCGGTGCCGCCGCACCGATCGGCACCGAGGGCAGCAGCGCCCACAGGGCCGCCTCCAGGGCGCTCTTGCCGAGCACGGACTGCAGGTACTGCGTGGTGAAGTACGCCGAGCCCATGACGCCGAACGCCGAGACGAGGTTCAGGGCGACCGCGGGGCCGAAGCCCCGGCCGCGGAACAGGTCCGGGGAGATCATCGGTGACGCGCAGGTGCGCTGGCGGTGGACGAAGAGCGCCGCGAAGAGCAGGCCGACGGTGACCGGGACGACGTAGCGGACGTTCCAGCCCTCGGAGGGGATCTCCTTCAGGCCGTAGACCACGGGCAGTACGGCGGCCATGGACAGCGGGACGCTCGGCAGGTCGAAGCGGCCGGCGGCGGGGTTCCCGGACTCGGGGAGCAGGAGCGGGCCGAGGACCAGCAGCAGTGCCATGGCGGGCAGGTTGACCAGGAAGACCGAGCCCCACCAGAAGTGCTCGACGAGCACCCCGCTCATCACCGAACCGAGCGCGATCCCGGCCGTCATCACGCCGGACCACAGACCGATCGCCTTCGCGCGCTGGCCGGGGTCGGTGAACATCGTGCGGAGCATGGCCATCGTCGAGGGCATCAGGGTCGCGCCCCCGACGCCGAGGACCGCGCGCGCCGCGATCAGGGTCTCCGCGCTGTTCGCGTACGCCGCCACGAGCGAGGCGGTGCCGAAGGCCACGGCTCCGGCCAGCAGCAGCCGCCGGTGGCCGACGCGGTCGCCGAGCGAGCCCATCGTCATGAGCAGGCCCGCCAGGACGAAGGCGTAGATGTCGAAGATCCACAGCTGCTGGGTGCCGGTCGGCTCCAGGTCGGCGCTGATCGCCGGGACGGCGAAGTAGAGGACGGAGACGTCCATCGAGACCAGGAGCAGCGGAAGCATCAGCACGCCGAGGGCGGTCCATTCGCGGCGCCCGGCACGGACGCCCGGGGAGGTGCTCGTCGAGTTCGTCATGCCGGCGACTGTACGGCCGTATTAAACGTACGTCTAGAACGTTTGTATAAAACAAACGTGTAGGACATCTGTATGGGCGGCGGAGTAGGCTGCCCGCATGGGACACCGTGAGGATCTGCTCGAGGGCGCCAAGCGCTGCCTGCTCCGGAAGGGGTTCGCGCGCACCACCGCGCGGGACGTCGTCAAGGAGTCGGGGACCAACCTGGCCTCGATCGGCTACCACTACGGTTCGAAGGACGCGCTCCTGGCGCAGGCCTACGTGGCGCTGGTCGAGGGGATGGGCGACGCCTTCGCGGGAGGCGGCGGGGCGGGACCGGCCGGGGAGCCCGGCTCGCCGGAACGCTTCCGCTCCGTGTGGGCGAACATCATCGACACCATGCGCGAGCCCGGTTCGCTGTGGCGGCTCAGCATGGAGATCCTCGTCATGGGCGACCAGCTGCCCGAGGTGCGCGACCATCTGGCGCGGGCCCAGCGGGAGGCCGGACGGGGCCTCGTCCCGCTGCTCATGGGCGGCCGCGAGGAGGACGTGTCCGACGAGACCGCGGACACCGTCGGCCTGTTCTACGTGACCCTGATGACCGGTCTCATCGCGCAGTGGACCTTCGACCCGAAGAGCGCGCCCGAGGCGGACCAGCTCACCGACGGGCTGCGTCGGATCATCGCGGCGGCGGCGAAGGGCTGACCCGTCCGTCGCGCATCTCCAGCACCCGGTCCGCGAAGTGCCGTACGACGGCCCGGTCGTGGCAGATGAACAGGTAGCCGAGGCCGAGGTCGTCCCGGAGGTCGGCCAGGAGGTTCAGGACCCCGGCGCGGACCGACGGATCCAGGGCGGACACCGGTTCGTCCAGGACCAGCAGCCGGGGCTCGGAGGCGAGGGCGCGGGCGATGCCGGCGCGCTGGCACTGCCCGCCGGAGAGTTCGTGGGGGCGGCGCCCGCCGTACGCCGGGTCCAGGCCGACGCGGTCGAGGAGCGCGGCCACGCGGGCGGGGCCGTCGGCGTCGGTCCAGCGGCCCTGGACCTTCAGGGGTTCCGCCACCGCGTCGCGGACGCGCCGGCGCGGATCGAGGGAGCCGTAGGGATCCTGGAAGACCGGCTGCATGCGGGGACGCAGGGGACGCAGTTCGCGTTCGCTGAGCGCCGTCAGCTCCCGCCCCTCGAAACGGACCTCGCCCGCGTCCGGGCGGCGCAGCTGGAGGACGGCCAGGGCCGTGGTCGACTTGCCGCAGCCGGACGGGCCGTCGAGGGCGAGGGTCTCGCCCGCCTCCAGGGTGAAGGAGACGCCGTCCACGGCCGTGACGGCGCCGTAGCGGACCACGAGGCCGCGCACGTCGAGCAGGTGGGTCATGCCGGTCGTCCCTCCTGGAACAGCGTGGCCGGGTCGGCCGGGACCTCGTCGGCCCGGTGGCAGGCGGCCAGGCGTCCGTCCGTGCCGCGCGGCTCGGGTTCCTCGGTGCGGCAGAGGTCCGCCGCCAGCGGGCAGCGCGGCGCGAAGGCGCAGCCGGGCGGCAGGGCGCCCGGCGCCGGAGGCGTGCCGGGGAGGGCGGGCAGCCGGCGGCGGCGGGGGCCGTCCTGGGGGAGCGAGGCGAGGAGTCCCGCGGTGTAGGGGGCGCGTGGGCGGTTCCACACGGCCTTCGCCGGACCGAGTTCGCTCGTCCGGCCCGCGTACATCACCAGGACCCGGTCCGCGTGCTCGCGCACGACGTCCAGGTCGTGGGTGACCAGGAGCAGCGCGGCGCCGGCCGCCTCCCGCTGTTCGGCGAGCACCCGCAGCACCTGGGCCCGGCGCCCGGCGTCCAGGGCGGTGGTCGGCTCGTCGGCGACCACCAGGCCGGGCGCGCCCAGCATCGCCATCGCGATCACCGCCCGCTGGCGCATCCCGCCCGAGTACTCGTGCGGATACGCCCGCGCCCGGCGGGCGGCGTCCGGGATGCCCACCCGGTCCAGTGCGGCGACCGCGCGGGCGCGGGCCTCGGAGCGGGAGACGCGGTGCAACGACCTCACGACGGCCGCGAGTTGGTCGCCGACGGGGTGCACGGGGGAGAGGGCGGACAGGGCGTCCTGCGGCACGAGCGCGATACGGCGGCCCCGGGCGGCGGCGAGGTCCGTGGAGCCGTCCAGCCGGATCTCCCCGGCCGTCGCCGCGCCGCGCGGGAGCATCCCGAGCAGGGCCCGCGCCGTGAGGGACTTGCCCGCACCCGACTCGCCGACCAGCGCCAGGACCTCACGGGGCCGGACGTCGAAGGAGAGCCCGCGCACGGCCGCGATGCCGCCGAAGGAGATCCGCAGGTCGCGGACCGAGAGCAGGGTGCTGGGCGGCCCCGGCCGCCCGGTCGACCTGTCAGGCCTCAAGGCCCCTTCTCCTTCCGGTGGTCCGGGTGACGCCCCGGGCGTACGCCGCCCCCGAGACCGCCAGCCCCGCCAACAGGGCCAGGGCGACCGCCGGGGACAGGGCGGCCCACGGGGCGCGTTCCACATAGGCGCGGGACTCGTCCAGGAGGAGGCCCCACTCGGGGGCCGGGGGCCGGGCGCCGAGGCCGAGGAAGCCCAGGGAGGCCAGGGCGAGGGCGATGCCGGGCAGGCGGAGGAGGGCGTGCCGGGCGACGGGCGCGGCGACCGCGGGCAGGACGTGGCGGGTGAGGATCCACGACGGGGGCGCGCCGATGGCCCGCTGGGCGGTGAGGAACCCCGACGCCCGCACCTCCTGGACCAGCGCCGCCGCGTGCGCGGCCAGCGGCGGCCAGGAGATCAGGGCGACCGCGAGGGCCGCCCCGCCGGTGCCGGGGCCCGAGACGGCCGCGACCAGGATGCCGGCGATCACCGGGGGCAGCGCGTTGGCGATGTCCGCCGCGCCGGCCGCGACCCCGGGCAGGAAGCCCAGCGCGAGGGAGAGGAGCAGGCTGAGCAGACAGACCGCCGCCGCCGTGCCGACCGTCGACGCCGCTCCGTGCCCGAGGCGGGCCAGCACGTCACGGCCGAGTCCGTCGGTGCCGAGCGGATGCGCCCAGGACGGCGGGGCCAGCCGGACCGCCGTGTCCACCGC
The DNA here is from genome assembly GCF_044331705.1 of Streptomyces sp. NPDC017202. NCBI lineage: Bacteria > Bacillati > Actinomycetota > Actinomycetes > Kitasatosporales > Streptomycetaceae > Streptomyces > Streptomyces sp. NPDC017202. The sequence goes on from NZ_JBIRNP010000013.1 coordinate 118,318, forward strand.
GTACGGGTCGCGCAGCAGGCCCCACCCGACGACCGTGGCGAGCAGCGCCGCCAGGACCAGCGGGACCGCCGGGCGGACGCGGACCGGCAGGGGCGGCGGCAGCGCCAGTGCGGCGTCCCGCAGGGCGGGCCCGAGGAGCCGCCGCCGTACCAGAGCCGACAGCGCGCCGGTGGCCAGGCCGAGGAGCAGCAGGGACAGGACCGCGCCCTGGAGCAGCGGCAGGTCCTGGGACTTGGCCGCCCCCAGCGCCGTACGGCCGATGCCGGGGACCGCGAACACCGTCTCCACCGCCACCGCCCCGCCGGTCAGGCCGACGGCGGCCATCCCGAACTGCGGGATCAGCGGCGGCAGTACCCGGCGCACGGCGGCGGCCGAGATCCGCGCGCGGCTCACCCCGGCGCCCCGCCACAGGTCCACCCACCGTTCCGCCAGGACGGCCGGCAGCGCGTCCGCGACGAGACGGCCGAGCAGGCCGCCCGCCGGGACGCCGAGCGAGACGGCGGGCAGCACCATGGACGAGGGGCCCTCCCAGCCGGACGTCGGCAGCCACCCCAGCCACACCCCGCACACCAGCAGCCCGACGGTGGCCGGCAGGAACTCCGGTACGGCGGCCAGCATGGCGGCGCCCGCGCCGGCCGACGCCCGCCCGCGCACCAGCACCGGCGCGACGAGCGTGGCGCCGAGCAGCACCGCCACTCCGAGCGCCGCGCCCATCAGGGCCAGCGACACCTGGAAACCGGCCAGCACGGAGGGGCCCACCTCGGCGCCGGACACCCAGGAGGTCCCGAGGTCGCCGCGGACCAGGCCGGCGGCCCAGCCGCCCAGCAGGGACAGCGGCCCGTCGTCCAGACCGAGGTCACGGCGTACGGCGTCCAGGGCCTCCCGGGTGGGCTCCTGCTCGGCGGAGCGGGCCCGCAGCACGGACAGGGCGGGGTCGCGGCCGGAGAGCCAGGGCAGCAGGCCGACGGCGGCGACGACCGCGAGGAGGGACACGGACCGGGTCGGCCCGGCGGCGCGCGGCCGGGGGAGCCGGAGCCTCACTTGACGTGGGTGGCGGCCGTGACCAGTTCCCGCTCGCGCGGGTCGTGGGCGGCGCCGACGACCCCGGCCGCGTCACCCTGGATCACCCGCTCGTGCAGCATCGGCACGGCGGCGTCGGTCGCGAGGACGGCGGCCTCGGCGGCGACGACCGCCCTGCGGCGGGCGTCACCCGTGGGCGTCCCGCCGGCCTTCCTCAGCAGGGCGTCCACCGCGGGGTCGTCGAGCTGGGCGATGTTGAAGGAGCCGTCGGAGGCGAAGTCGCTGTAGAGGTAGGCGGCCGGGTCGCCGGAGTCCAGCACGGTCGCGCGGGACAGGACGAAGGCGTCGAACTCGCCCGCCAGCGCGTCGGACTCGATGTTGGCGTACTCGCGCACGTCCAGCTTCACCGTGAACCCGGCCTTCTGGAGCTGCTGTTGCAGCGCGGCGGCGACCTCGGGGAGTTCGGCGCGGTCGGTGAAGGTGCCGATGGTGACGGTCCGGCCCGCCGGGTCCCCGGCCTTCGCGCGGGTGACCGGTGCGCGCAGCTTCGCCGCCCAGGGCAGCGCCGGGCCGAGCAGTCCCTCGGCCACGTCGGCGCGGCCCTCGTAGACGCCCTTCACGATCGACTCGGCGTCGATCGCGGCACGGGCGGCGGCCCGCAGCGCGGGGTCCGTGAAGGGGCCCTTGCGGGTGTTGAGGTAGAGGGTGTTGGTGCGCGGCATGGGCACCTCGGTGACGAGGTCCTCGTCGAGCAGCGCGGCCTGGGAGACGGGGACCGCCTCCACGATGTCGGCCTCGCCGCTGCGCAGGGCGGCGGCACGCGCGGTGCCGTCGGGCACGAACCGCACGTCGATGCCGGGGGCCTTCGCCCTGCCGCCCCAGTAGGCGTCGTAGCGGTCGAGGGTGGCGGAGGAGGTGCCCTCGACCTTCGTCAGCTCGAACGGGCCGGTGCCGGCGCCGACCGGGTTCACCGCCTTGCCCGCGTACGCCTTCGCGGCGAGGACCGCCAGTTGCGGCGAGCTGAGCCGCTGCGGGACCAGCGGGTCGACGGTGGCGGTCGTGACGGTGACGGTGTCGGCGTCGGCGGCCCGCGCGGTCAGCTCGACGCCGTCCAGGATGCGGGGCTTGGGGGAGGCGTCGGCGGCCCGGGTGAGCGAGCGCACGACGGCCTCGGCGTCCAGCTTCGTGCCGTCGTGGAAGGTGACGCCGGTGCGTATCTCGAAGCTCCAGGTCCGGCCGTCCTGCCGCCAGGAGGTGGCGAGCGCGGGGCGGGCGTCGCCGGCCGCGTCCAGCTTCACCAGGGTCTCGGCGGTCGACCAGCGCGAGAGCTTGAAGGCGTCGTCGGACAGCGGGGACAGGCCCGAGCGCGGCGGCTGCATCATCGCGAGCCGCACCCGCCCGCCGTCCGCGCCGCCGGCCGCGGTCCCGTCCCCGGCGAAACAGCCGCCGAGCAGCGCGGAGGCGGCCGCGAGGGCCGGTACGGGCAGCAGACGGCGGGCGGGCAGGCGCACGGAGCACTCCGGAGAGGTCGTCAAACGTTCAAGGGTGCGCCGACCGTAGCACGATGACAATCATTTTCAACAATGGTCCGATCGTGGTCGCGCGACCGCCGACCGCCGGCGGGCGGCGGGCTCAGAGCCGCCGCGCCTTGAGGGCCATGTGCAGCAGCAGTCGGTCCTCGCCGTCGTCCAGGTCCAGCCCCGTCAGCTGCTCCACCCGCGACAGCCGGTAGTACAACGTCTGCCGGTGGATCCCCAACTCGGCCGCCGTGCGCCCCGCCTGCCCCGCGCAGTCCAGGTACACCTCGGCGGTGCGCGCCAGTTCACGATGAGCCGGGGTCGACAGGGCCCGTACGGCGGGGTCGTGGGCGGAGCCGGGCGGCAGCGACGTCAGCAGCCGGTAGGGCCCGATCGACGCCCACGCGGCGGTCGGCCCGAGACGCGGCTCCGCCAGCGCCGCCCGGGCCGCCGCCGACGCCTCCCGCCAGGCCGCCCCCAGCTCCGCGAGGCCCGCCCGCCCCGCCGCGACCCCGGCGGCCGCCCCGCCGGCCCGCTCCAGCAGGCGCCCCGCCACCGTGGTCGCCGGGGCCGGGGCCTCCGCCGAGCGCAGCCGGACCAGCACCGCCAGGCACTGGCCGCTCACCCCCCACGGCACCGTGCACAGGGCCTCCGCGCCGGGCAGCGTGCGCAGGGACGGCGCGTCGTCGGGGTCGGCCGAGGGCCAGGGCGCCACGCACACCAGCGCGTGCGGGCCGTCCGCGCGGGCGCCGAGCGCGGTGCGCAGCTCCGCCACCGCCATGTCCCGCTGCCAGCCCCGGTCGGCGGCCAGGACCGCCCGCAGCTCGCGGGTGAGGTCGGCGCCGTGCTGGGCCTCGTCGGCCAGCAGTGCGCCGATCCGTCCCGTCACCTCCATCGCGCCCGCCAGTTGGTCGTCCGAGGGTCCCGGGTCGCCGTCCAGCAGCCAGACGTAGCCGAGGACCACCCCCCGGTGGCGCACCGGGAGGCAGACGCGGCCCCGGTGGACGCCGGCCTCCGGGGTCGGCGGGATGCGGACCGGGGCCGTGGCGCGGGTGATGCCGAAACCCTCGAACCAGGACCGGACCGCCGGGGTGGAACGCCGGGTGAGGATCGAACGGGTGCGCACCGGGTCCAGGGCGGCGGCGTCCAGCTCGTCCTCGCTGTCGTAGGCGCCGAAGGCGATCAGCTCGAAGTCGCGGTTCTCCAGGGTCGCCGGGGCGCCGAGCAGCTCCGAGATCTCGTCGACCAGCTCCTGGTACTCGCCCTTGAAATCCGCCGTCACCCGGTCATTCTCCCGCACCCCCGCGATCGCTTCATACATCTGTCTGAGATCCGCGGCACGGATGCGTGACAGCTGTCGATGGCCGACGATCGGAGGGATCCTTAGGTTTCACGGTGGTTCTCCGTGCCGTTCCCGAATCGTCGGGAAGCGGCCTCGTATGGGTTGGTATGTGGAGGTGCCCCGTGCTGGGTCCCGTGATTCTCGCCGCGTCGCGCAGCGACCGGATGCGACGCCTGATCTCGGCGGCCCCGGTGACGAAGCAGGTCGTGGACCGCTTCATCCCCGGTGAGACGGTGGACGACATCGTCCCGATCGTCGAGGAGCTGACCGCCAGGGGCCTGGAACTGACGATGGACGTCGTCGGCGAGGACATCACCACCCCCGGACAGGCCGCCGCCGCCCGCGACGCCTACCTGGAACTGGTGGACCGCCTCAAGGACCTCGACCTCGGCGAGAAGGTCGAGATGTCCGTCAAGCTCTCCATGTTCGGCCAGGCGCTGGAAGGCGGCCACGAGCTGGCCCTCGCCAACGTCCGCCCGGTCGTCGAGGCCGCCGCCGCCATCGGCACGACCGTCACCCTGGACGCCGAGGACCACACCACCCTCGACTCGATGTTCGCCATCCACGAGGAGCTGCGGAAGGACTTCCCGCAGACCGGCTGCGTCATCCAGGCCTACCTCTTCCGCACCGAGGCCGACGCCCGCCGCCTCGCGGAGAGCGGCAGCCGCGTCCGGCTCGTGAAGGGCGCCTACAAGGAGCCCGCCGAGGTCGCGTACCAGAACAAGCACGAGATCGACAAGGCGTACGTCCGCGTCCTGAAGACCCTGATGGACGGCGCGGGCTACCCGATGATCGGCTCGCACGACCCCCGCCTGATCTCCATCGGCCAGGAACTCGCGCGCAAGGCCGGGCGCAAGCTCGACGAGTACGAGTTCCAGATGCTCTACGGCATCCGCGGCGAGGAGCACCTGCGTCTGGCCGCGGAGGGCCACCGCATGCGCGTCTACACCGCCTACGGCACCGACTGGTACGGCTACTTCATGCGCCGCCTCGCCGAGAAGCCCGCGAACCTGCGGTTCTTCCTGCGGAGCATGATCAGTCATGGCTGACGCGACGGGGCCGTGCCGCGGCTTCGGCCGGGGGCCCGGGGGGCTTCCCCCGGGGAGACACGGCATGCGTCGCCTCGTGGAGAAGCCCGCGAACCCGCGGTTCTCCCCCCGCTCGACGGTCAGCAAGGGCTGAGGCGATCCCCCTCCCGCCCGCCTCCCCGCAACACCCGCTCACGTACAAGGAGTTACGGATCCCATGGACGCTGTGACCCAGGTCCCCACCCCCGTCAACGAGCCGGTGCACGGCTACGCCCCCGGCTCGCCCGAGCGTGCCCGGCTGGAGGCCAGGCTCAAGGAACTGGCCGACAATCCGATCGACCTGCCGATGACCATCGGCGGCGAGAAGCGGATGGGCGGCGGCGAGCGCTTCGACGTCGTGCAGCCGCACAACCACAAGGCGCGCCTGGGCACCTACGCCAACGCCACCCGGCAGGACGCCCAGGACGCCATCGACGCGGCCCTCGCCGCCGCGCCCGCCTGGCGCGCGATGTCCTTCGACGACCGCGCCGCGATCATCCTGCGCGCCGCCGAACTGCTGGCCGGCCCCTGGCGCGAGACCCTCGCGGCCTCCACCATGCTCGGCCAGTCGAAGACCGCCCAGCAGGCCGAGATCGACACCCCCTGCGAACTGGTCGACTTCTGGCGCTTCAACGTCGCCTACGCCCGCCAGATCCTCGCCGAGCAGCCCCCTGCGAACTCCCCGGGCGTCTGGAACCGGCTGGACCACCGTCCGCTCGAGGGCTTCGTCTACGCGATCACGCCGTTCAACTTCACGGCGATCGCGGGCAACCTGCCCACCGCGCCCGCGCTGATGGGCAACGTGGTGGTCTGGAAGCCGTCCCCGACGCAGACCCACGCCGCGGTGCTGCTGATGCGGCTCCTGGAGGAGGCCGGGCTGCCCAAGGGCGTCATCAACCTCGTCACCGGCGACGGCATCGCGGTGTCCGAGGTCGCCCTGGAACACCGGGACCTGGCCGGCATCCACTTCACCGGCTCGACGAAGACCTTCCAGTACCTGTGGAAGACGGTCGGCGCCAACATCGAGAAGTACCGCTCCTACCCGCGCCTGGTCGGCGAGACCGGCGGCAAGGACTTCGTCGTCGCCCACCCGAGCGCCGACCCGGCCGTGCTGAAGACCGCCCTCACCCGCGGTGCCTTCGAGTACCAGGGCCAGAAGTGCTCCGCGACCTCGCGCGCCTACATCCCGGCGTCCCTGTGGAACTCGGGCTTCAAGGAGGAGTTCGCCGCCGAGGTCGACTCCCTCACCATGGGTGACGTGACCGACCTGTCGCACTTCATGGGCGCGGTCATCGACGAGCGGGCCTTCGCCAAGAACAAGGCCGCGATCGACCGCGCCGAGGCCGACCCGGCCTGCACGATCGTCGCGGGCGGCAGCTACGACGACTCGGTCGGCTACTTCGTGCGCCCGACCGTCGTCGAGTGCACCGACCCGGAGAACGAGGTCTTCACGACCGAGTACTTCGGCCCGTTCCTCGCCGTCCACGTCTACGAGGACGACCGCTACGACGAGATGCTCACCCAGATGGAGTCGGTGTCCGACTACGCCCTCACCGGGTCGGTCATCGCGAACGACCGCGCGGCGGCGGCGTACACGATGGAGAAGCTGCGCTACGCGGCCGGCAACTTCTACATCAACGACAAGTCGACCGGCGCCGTCGTCGGCCAGCAGCCCTTCGGCGGCGGCCGCGCCTCCGGCACCGACGACAAGGCCGGCGCCCCGCAGAACCTGATGCGCTGGACCCTGACCCGCGCCATCAAGGAGACGCTGGTCCCGCCGACCGACTACACGTACCCGCACATGGGCTGACGTCCCCCGCCCCACCCCGACGGGCCAGGTCCTTTCGACCTGGCCCGTCGGCATGTCCGGGTGACCGGGGTTCCCTGACGGACGCGCAGGCCGGGGCGGTGCGACCGGGACGCCGTCTCAGATAGTAGGAAGTCCGAGTAATTGTGGAGACAGTCGCGCGCCGCTCCCTTAGCTTTGTAGGAGCCGAACGTCTCGCTCGATCAAGCGAATGGCGGTCGAGGGCCGGGCCCTGCGCAGGCAACCCCTGCGGCCCCGCTCCCCGCCAACCCGGCGTCTCGCATCCCTTTTCCGTACTCCCTGGTTCTCGAAGGAGTCGATTTCCCATGGCCGAGACGACCGTCCGCCGCCGAGTCCGCCACAGCTCCCGCACGAGCGAGTCCGACCGCAAGAACGCCGCCGCGGCACTCCAGCGCGCCCTCGACCGCCGTGACAACGGCGGCGAGACCGGCCACTGACCGGCCCTCACCCGCCATTGGCGGAGGAGGCGCCGATCGTCGGCCGGCCGCAGGCCGGGTTACCCGGAAGTCCGGGAGCCGCACCCGCACGGGCTGCGGCGCGGGACCCCGAACGGGACTTCGGACCCCGCGCCGCGGCCCGGACCCAGCCCCGCCCCTGTCCGTATCGCGGACGCTCCATGTCATTCCATGGGACGCCGAGTAGGGTGCTCACATGTCTCGCAGCATCAATCTCGCAGTGATCCCCGGTGACGGCATCGGCCAGGAGGTCGTGGCCGAGGGTCTCAAGGTCCTCTCCGCCGTCCTTCCGCAGGATGTGAAGCTGGAGACCAAGGAATTCGACTTCGGCGCCCGGCGCTACCACGCCACCGGTGAGACCCTCACCGACGCCGACCTCGACGCGCTGAAGAAGCACGACGCGATCCTCCTCGGCGCGATCGGCGACCCGTCGGTGCCGTCCGGCGTCCTGGAGCGCGGCTTCCTGCTCAAGCTCCGCTTCGCCTTCGACCACCACGTCAACCTGCGGCCGAGCAAGCTGCTGCCCGGTGTGGAGACCCCCCTCAAGGGTGAGCCCGCGATCGACTTCGTGGTCGTCCGCGAAGGCACCGAGGGCCCCTACACCGGCAACGGCGGCACCATCCGCAAGGGCACCGAGCACGAGGTCGCCACCGAGGTCTCCGTGAACACGGCCTTCGGTGTCGAGCGCGTGGTGCGGGACGCCTTCGCCCGCGCCCAGGCCCGCCCCCGCAAGAAGCTCACGCTGGTCCACAAGAACAACGTGCTGACCTTCGCCGGCCACCTGTGGACGAACATCTTCCACCAGGTCGCCGCGGAGTTCCCCGAGGTCACCACGGACTACATCCACGTGGACGCCGCGACGATCTACCTGGTCACGGACCCCGCCCGCTTCGACGTGATCGTCACCGACAACCTCTTCGGCGACATCATCACCGACCTCGCCGCGGCCGTCTCCGGCGGCATCGGCGTCGCCGCGAGCGGCAACATCAACCCCGCCGGCGACTTCCCGTCCATGTTCGAGCCCGTGCACGGCTCGGCCCCGGACATCGCGGGCCAGGGCAAGGCCGACCCCACCGCCACGGTCCTGTCCGTCGCCCTCCTGCTGCGCCACCTCGGCTACGAGTCCGAGGCCGCCCGCATCGAGGACGCCGTCTCCGCCGACCTGGCGGAACGCACCGGCAGGCCGGCCCGCGGCACCACCGAGATCGGTGACGCGCTCGCCGTACGAGTAGCCGGCTGACGCCCGCGCCACCTCGAAACCATTCGAAGCCGCCGGGTCGCATCCGCACCCGGCGGCTTCCGCATGTCCCCCGCCGGGTGCCACCATCGACCCCGGGCCGCGTTTCACCCGTTTCCTCCACCGCCCGCCTCGCGCGATAATCGAACGCGGAGCCGCGGAATGAGGGAATGCTCGGACGTCCCAGTACTGGGCGTACAGGAACGAAAGCGGCCCGTCACTACAACACCGGTGAAGGACAACCACTCATGACGACGCCCACGATCGAGCTCAAGCCCTCCGCCAGTCCGCTCTCCGACGCCGAGCGCGAGGCGATCCTGGCGAACCCCGGGTTCGGCCGCCACTTCACCGACCACATGGTGACGATCAAGTGGACCGAGGGCCGCGGCTGGCACGACGGCCAGCTCGTCCCGTACGCGCCGATCCCGCTCGACCCGGCGACGAACGTCCTGCACTACGCCCAGGAGATCTTCGAGGGCCTCAAGGCCTACCGCCGCCCCGACGGCTCCGTGGCCACCTTCCGCCCGGACCAGAACGCCAAGCGCTTCCAGCGCTCCGCCCGCCGCCTCGCCATGCCCGAGCTGCCGGTCGAGACGTTCGTCGAGGCCTGCGACGCGCTGATCGCCCAGGACGAGGCCTGGGTGCCCGCGCACGGCGGCGAGGAGTCCCTCTACCTGCGCCCCTTCATGATCGCGACCGAGGTCGGCCTGGGGGTGAAGCCCGCGAACGAGTACCTGTTCCTCGTCATCGCCTCACCGGCCGGCGCCTACTTCGCCGGCGGGGTGAAGCCGGTCTCCATCTGGGTCTCCGAGGACCGCGTCCGCGCCGTCCCCGGTGGCATGGGCGACGCCAAGACCGGCGGCAACTACGCCGCCTCCCTGCTCGCCCAGGCCGAGGCCGCCGCCAAGGGCTGCGACCAGGTCTGCTACCTCGACGCGGTCGAGCACCGCTGGGTCGAGGAGCTCGGCGGCATGAACCTGTACTTCGTGTACGGCGACAAGATCGTCACGCCGACCCTCACCGGCTCCATCCTGGAGGGCGTCACCCGCGACTCCCTCCTCCAGGTCGCCCGCGACCTCGGGTTCGAGTCCGAGGAGCGCCGCGTCTCCCTCGAGCAGTGGCAGGGCGACGCCGCGAACGGCGCCCTGACGGAGGTCTTCGCCTGCGGCACGGCCGCGGTCATCACCCCCGTGGGCACCGTCAAGCGCGCCGGCGCCGAGTGGCAGCACTCCGGCGGCGAGCCCGGCCCGGTCACCGTGAAGCTGCGCGAGGCGCTTCTCGACATCCAGCGCGGGAAGACCGAGGACCGGCACGGCTGGATGCACACGATCGGCTGACCCGCCCCCGTCCCCGCCAGGGCCGCCCCGGACACGAGTCCGGGGCGGCCCTTTCGCATGTCCCCGCACCCTTGTTTGAGCGTCGCTCAATGCGATGTGCGCCTTAGGGTCAAGGGGGGATGTAGAGCATGACCGCATCGGTTAGAGTGACGCTCTAAGTCGGAGGATGCGAGGAGGTGTCCCGGCGTGAGACTGACCCCGACGGAACGCGACCGGCTGCTGCTGTTCGGTGCCGCCGAGCTGGCCCGTGCCCGCCGCGCCCGCGGCCTGCGGCTGAACGTGCCGGAGGCCACCGCGCTGATCGCGGACGCCGTCTGCGAGGCCGCCCGCGACGGCGCCCGGCTCGCCGAGGCGATCGAGCGCGCCCGCGCGGTCCTCGGCCCCGACGACGTCCTGCCGGGCGTCGCCGACGTCGTCACGGAGGTGCACGTCGAGGCCGTCTTCGACGACGGTTCCCGGCTCGCGGTGGTCTCCGACCCGATCGGGGGCGGTCTCGGGGCCGGGGCACCCGGCGCGCTGCTGCCGGGGCCCGGGTACGCCGAACCCGAGGCGGCGCTCCGGCTGACGGTCACCAACACGGCGGGCGTGCCCGTCTCCGTCACCTCGCACTTCCACTTCTTCGAGGCCAACCCGCGCCTGCGCTTCGACCGCTCGGCCGCCTACGGCATGCGGCTCGCCGTCCCCGCCGGCTCCTCCGTGCGCCTCGGACCGGGCGAGCACGCCGAGGTCGGCCTGGTCCCCCTCGGCGGCGACCGGATCGCGATCGGCTTCGCCGGGCTGGTCGACGGGCCGCTGGACGCGCCGGGGGCCCGGGAAGAAGCCCTGCGCAGGGCCGCCGCCTGCGGCTATCTCGGCGTACCGGGAACGACGGACGAGGAGGACGGACGATGAGCCGCCCCGGAGGACACCCCGCCGAGGACCGCCGCCTCACCCCGTACGAGTACGCCGCCACGCACGGCCCGCGCGCGGGCGACCGTCTCCGGCTCGGCGACTCCGGGCTGGTGATCCGCGTCGAGTCCGACTCCCAGCGCCCCGGCGACGAGTTCCTCGCCGGGTTCGGCAAGACCGCCCGCGACGGACTGCACCTGAAGGCCGCCGCTGTGCGCGAGACCTGCGACGTCGTCGTCAGCAACGTCGTCGTGATCGACGCAGTGCAGGGCGTCCGCAAGGTGTCCATCGGCATCCGCGAGGGCCGGATCCATGCGATCGGGCGGGCCGGGAACCCCGACACCCTCGACGGGGTCGACGTGGTCGTCGGCACGGGCACGTCGATCGTGTCCGGCGAGGGACTGATCGCCACCGCCGGTGCCGTCGACACGCACGTCCACCTGCTGTCGCCGCGGATCATGGAGGCCTCGCTGGCCTCCGGCGTGACCACGGTCATCGGGCAGGAGTTCGGGCCGGTGTGGGGCGTCGGCGTCAACTCGCCCTGGGCGCTGCGGCACGCGTTCAGCGCCTTCGACGCCTGGCCGGTCAACATCGGCTTCCTGGGGCGGGGTTCCTCCTCCTCACCGGACCCGCTCGTCGAGGCGCTCGCCGAGGGCGGCGCGTCCGGCTTCAAGGTCCACGAGGACATGGGCGCCCACACCCGGGCGCTCGACACGGCGTTGCGGGTCGCCGAGGAGCACGACGTACAGGTCGCCCTGCACAGCGACGGGTTGAACGAGTGCCTGTCCGTCGAGGACACCCTGCGCGTGCTGGAGGGCCGTACGATCCACGCCTTCCACATCGAGGGCTGCGGCGGCGGACACGTGCCGAACGTGCTGAAGATGGCGGGAGTCCCGAACGTCATCGGCTCCTCCACCAACCCCACCCTGCCGTTCGGCCGGGACGCGGTCGCCGAGCACTACGGCATGATCGTCTCGGTCCACGACCTGAAGACCGACCTGCCCGGCGACGCCGCCATGGCCCGTGACCGCATCCGCGCCGGAACCATGGGCGCCGAGGACGTCCTGCACGACCTGGGCGCGATCGGCATCACCTCCTCCGACGCGCAGGGCATGGGCCGGGCGGGCGAGACCGTCCGCCGTACGTTCGCGACGGCCGGGAAGATGAAGGCCGAGTTCGGCGCCCCGGCCGAGCACGACAACGAACGCGTCCTGCGCTACATCGCCAAACTGACCATCAACCCCGCCATCGCGCACGGGCTGTCCCACGAGGTCGGCTCCCTCGAGACCGGCAAGCTCGCCGACATCGTGCTGTGGCGCCCCGAGTACTTCGGGGCCAAGCCGCAGCTCGTCCTCAAGGCCGGCTTCCCGGCGTACGGCGTGGTCGGTGACCCCAATGCGGCCACCGACACCTGCGAACCCCTCGTCCTGGGACCGCAGTTCGGCGCGTACGGCGCCACGCCCGCCGACCTCTCGGTGGCCTTCGTCGCGCGGGCCGCGCTGGACCGGGGCAACGACCGGATGCCGACCCGACGGCGCCGGGTCGCCGTCCGCGGCACCCGTGGCATCGGCCCCGCCGACCTGCGGCTCAACTCCCGTACCGGAGCGGTGGACGTCGACCGGCGCACCGGCCTGGTCACCCTCGACGGAGAACCGCTGCGCTCCGGACCGGCCGACTCCGTCTCCCTCAACCGCCTCTACTTCCTGTGAGGACCTCCCCGATGAGCAAGGCCGCCGACGACGGCTTCCGGATGCCCGCCGAATGGGCCCCGCACGAGCGCACCTGGATGGCCTGGCCCGGCCCCAACCCCACCTTCGACGACCCCGAGGACCTCGCCGCCTCCCGTGCCGCCTGGGCGTCGGTCGCCCGGGCGGTCCGCCGCTTCGAACCGGTGACGGTGGTGTGCGGACCGGGGCGGTCGGCAGACGCGCGCGCCGTGCTCGGGCCGGGCATCGACACCGTCGAGCGCGAACTCGACGATGCCTGGATGCGCGACATCGGCCCCACGTTCCTCACGAACGGGCGCGAACTGGCGGCCGTGGACTGGACGTTCAACGGGTGGGGCGCCCAGCACTGGGCCCGCTGGGAGCACGACGAGAAGATCGCCGCGTACGTCTCGGACCTCGCCGGAGCGAAGACGTACGCCTCCGGCCTGGTCAACGAGGGCGGGGCGATCCACGTCGACGGCGAGGGGACGGTGCTGCTGACGGAGACCGTCCAGCTCGGCCCCGAGCGCAACCCGCACTGGACCCGCGCACAGGTCGAGGCGGAGATCCACGCCCAGCTCGGCACCCGCAAGGCGATCTGGCTGCCGCGCGGCCTCACCGGCGACTACCCCCCGCACGGCTTCGGCACCCTCGGCCACGTCGACATCGTCGCCGCGTTCGCCCGTCCCGGCGTGGTCGTCGCCCACAGCCAGCCGGACCCCGCGCACCCGGACCACGAGGTGACGAAGGAGGTCGTCGGCCTGCTGCGGGCGCAGACCGACGCCCGCGGGCGCCGGCTGGAGGTCGTCGAGGTCCCGGCGCCCACCGTCCTGGAGGCAGACGGCCACTGGGCCGACTACTCCTACATCAACCACTACCTCTGCAACGGCGGGGTCGTCCTGTGCGGCTTCGACGACCCGCGCGACGAGATCGCGGCCGGCGTCTTCCGCCGGCTGTTCCCGGACCGGACGGTGACACTGGTCGACGCCCGTACGATCTTCTCCGGTGGCGGTGGCATCCACTGCGTCACGCAACAGCAGCCGAAGATCTGAGAGACACGGGGGAGTCCCGATGCCCGGTGCGGCACGTGAGCGCAGGCACGCCCCGCCCCGCGAGGACGTCCTCGCCGCCGCCATGGCGATGATCGCCGAGCGCGGTCTGGAGAAGCTCACCATGGCGGCGCTCGGACGCGAGGTGGGGATGAGCAGCGGGCACCTCCTCTACTACTTCCGCTCCAAGGACGAACTGCTCCTGCAGGCCCTGGAGTGGAGCGAGGGCCGCCTCGGCGCCGAGCGCGGCCGGCTGCTGACCGGCCGGGCCACGGCCCGCGAGCGGCTCGACGCCTACGTCGACCTGTACGTCCCCGACGGCCACCGCGACCCGCACTGGACGCTGTGGCTGGAGGTCTGGAACCGCTCGCAGACCGCCGCCGCCGACGCCGCCGCCCGCGACCGGCAGGCGGCCATCGAGGGTGCCTGGCACCGCGACCTGGTGGCACTGCTGGCGGAGGGCGTCTCCCGCGGCGAGTTCCGCCCCGTCGACCCCGACCGGTTCGCCACCCGGCTGCGGGCGCTGCTCGACGGTTTCTCCATCCACGTGGCGATCGGGCTGCGCGGCGCCGACCGCGAGCAGGTCATCGGGCATGTGACGGAGTTCGTGACGGACGCCCTGCTCGCATCGTGATGGACGTCCTGCTCGCATCCTGAGACGGTCGGTGAGGGGAGGGCTGCCCTGTGTCAGACTCCCCCCGTGCTCTCGTTCGCCACGATTATTGGCAGCAGGCGCGCCGGTCCGCAGTGACCGCCACGTACGACCAGGTACGGGCGGCCATCGTCGTCCTCGACCCGCGCGCAGACCTCTCGCACCCGCGAGGGGTTTTTCGTTTTCCTGGCCCACCTTCAGCCGGGAGGCGGGCGCGCGGGACCATGGGGGGATGGTGGAGCCGGTCATTCCGGTAGACCGAGATCCAAAACAGGAGCCTTGAGACCATGACGGAAACCAGCGAGCTCGACGACTCGTTCCACGTCTTCGACACCACCCTGCGCGACGGCGCCCAGCGCGAGGGCATCAACCTCACGGTCGCCGACAAGCTCGCGATCGCACGGCACCTGGACGAGTTCGGCGTCGGCTTCATCGAGGGCGGCTGGCCCGGCGCCAACCCGCGCGACACCGAGTTCTTCGCCCGGGCGCGGCAGGAGATCGACTTCCGGCACGCCCAGCTCGTCGCCTTCGGCGCCACCCGCCGGGCCGGCGCCAAGGCCTCCGAGGACCCCCAGGTCAGGGCGCTCCTCGACGCGGGCGCCGACGTGATCACGCTGGTGGCCAAGTCGCACGACCGGCACGTGGAACTGGCCCTGCGCACCACGCTCGACGAGAACCTGGCGATGGTCGGCGACACGGTGTCCTTCCTCAAGGAACAGGGCCGCCGCGTCTTCGTCGACTGCGAGCACTTCTTCGACGGCTACCGCGCGAACCCCGAGTACGCCAAGGCCGTCGTCCGGGCGGCGGCGGAGGCCGGCGCGGACGTCGTCGTCCTCTGCGACACCAACGGCGGCATGCTCCCCGCCCAGATCCAGGCCGTCGTCTCCACCGTCCTCGCCGACACCGGCGCCCGCCTCGGCATCCACGCCCAGGACGACACCGGCTGCGCGGTCGCCAACACCCTCGCCGCCGTCGACGCGGGCGCCACCCACGTGCAGTGCACGGCCAACGGCTACGGCGAGCGCGTCGGCAACGCCAACCTGTTCCCGGTCGTCGCCGCGCTGGAACTGAAGTACGGCAAGAAGGTCCTCCCCGAGGGCCGGCTGCGCGAGATGACCCGCATCTCGCACGCCATCGCGGAGGTCGTCAACCTCACGCCCTCCACCCACCAGCCGTACGTGGGGGTCTCCGCCTTCGCCCACAAGGCCGGCCTGCACGCCTCCGCCATCAAGGTCGACCCGGACCTGTACCAGCACATCGACCCCGAGCTGGTCGGCAACACCATGCGGATGCTCGTCTCCGACATGGCCGGCCGTGCCTCGGTCGAGCTGAAGGGCAAGGAGCTCGGCATCGACCTGGGCGGCGACCGCGAGCTGGTCGGCCGCGTCGTCGACCGGGTCAAGGAACGCGAGCTGAAGGGCTACACGTACGAGGCGGCCGACGCCAGCTTCGAGCTGCTGCTGCGCGCCGAGGTCGAGGGCCGGCCGCTGAAGTACTTCGACGTCGAGTCCTGGCGGGCCATCGTCGAGGACCGCCCCGACGGCACCCACGCCAACGAGGCCACCGTCAAGCTGTGGGCCAAGGGCGAGCGCATCGTCGCCACCGCGGAGGGCAACGGCCCGGTGAACGCCCTCGACCGTGCCCTGCGCGTGGCCCTGGAGAAGATCTACCCCCAGCTCGCCAAGCTGGACCTGGTGGACTACAAGGTCCGCATCCTGGAGGGCGTGCACGGCACCCAGTCCACGACCCGCGTCCTGATCTCCACCACCGACGGCAGCGGCGAGTGGTCCACGGTGGGCGTCGCGGAGAACGTGATCGCCGCCTCCTGGCAGGCCCTGGAGGACGCCTACACCTACGGACTGCTGCGGGCCGGGGTGGCCCCGGCCGAGTAGGGCGGGGCCACCGGGATCACCGCGGGGTCCACTTCTGGTGGGCGGCGCCCGTGCAGCTCCGTATCCGGGCCCGGGCGCCGTCGGCGGAGGCCGGCGACGGCCTGTCGCGAGGTCCGGCTCCCGCTCCGGTTGCCCTGCTTTGTCGTCGTACGAGGTAGCTTCGAAGTATGAAGGTCGCACTTTCGACCCGAGGTCTCGCCGGACTGCTCCTCGCGCTGGCGCTCGCCGCCCTGACCCTGCTGTCGGCCGGCGCCCCGCCCGCCGCGGCCGACACCAGTGTGTCGACGATCGCCGCGGCCCTGCGCGAGAGCCCCGTCTACGTCGACCCGGCGGCGTCCGCCCAGCTCTCCCAGGCGGACGCCCACGCCCTCCAGAAGAAGATCGAGGACGCCGGCAAACCCGTCTTCGTCGCCGTCCTCCCCGCCGGCTACCCGACCGAGAACCTCTTCACCGACCTGCGCACCGCCACCGGCGTCACCGGCCTCTACGCGATCCGCCTCGGCGACCGCTTCGACGCCCGCGCCGACTCCTCGGTCCTGCCGACGGCCGCCGTGCGCAACCTCGTCACCAGTGTCCAGGGCGAGAGCGACACCACGGCCCAGCTGAACGACTTCACCGACCGGGCCCTCGCCAACATGGGCGGCTCCGCCCCCACGGGCTGGGGCTCCCCGGACGGCGGCGGAGTGTCGACGGCCGGCCTGGTCACCGCGGGCGTGGTGGTCGCGGTCGGCGGCGCCGGTGCGTACACCCTCGTACGGCGCAACCGCCGGCGGCACGCGCAGGAGCAGCAGGTCGCCCTGGAACGGCTCCGGGTCGTCGTCGACGAGGACATCACCGCCTTCGGCGAGGAACTCGACCGACTCGACTTCCACCCGGCCGAGCCCGGCGCCGACGACGCGATGCGCGGCGACTACGAGCACGCGCTCGACGCCTACGAGAAGGCCAAGTCGTCCATGGCGGACGCGACGAGACCGGAGGACGTGCGCCCCGTCACCGAGATCCTGGAGGACGGCCGCTTCGCCCTGGCCCGGCTCGCCGCCCGCCGGGCCGGCGAACCGCTGCCCGAGCGCCGCCCGCCGTGCTTCTTCGACCCGCGCCACGGCCCCTCCGTCGCCGACGCCGCCTGGACCCCGCCCGGCGGGGCCGCCCGCCGGGTCCCGGTCTGCGCGGCGGACCGCACCCGCCTCGAGGACGGCCGCGACCCCGTGGTCCGCGAGGTCGACACCGACTACGGCCGCCGCCCCTACTGGGAGGCGGGCCCGGCCTACGGCCCCTGGGCGGGCGGCTACTTCGGCGGCGGCCTGCTGCCCGGCCTGCTCGTCGGCACGATGCTCGGCGGCCTGATGGCCACCCCCTCCTACGCCTCCGACTACGGCAGCGGCTACGGCGACTTCGGCGGCGGCTACGAGGGCGGCGACGTGTCCGGAGCGGACTTCGACCCCGGCAGCTTCGGTGACTTCGGCGGCGGCGGGGGAGGGGACTTCGGGGGCGGCGGGGACTTCGGCGGAGGTTTCTGACGCCGACACCTACGTCGCCGCTGTCCGGCCGGCCGCCTGCCCACCGTCGGCCGCCGGCCGCGGATCGCCCACGGTGCCGCACGGGCCCGGCGCCGCAAGCGCCGGGCCCGTGGACGTCGTACGGACGCGGTGGGGTACGGGTGGGTCAGAGCGAGGCCGCCGCCGAGGCGATGGCCGAGGCGAACGTGGAGACCTCGCTGTAGACGCCGGGCGCGTTGGGCCGGGCGCAGCCGATGCCCCAGCTGACGATGCCGACCTGGATCCACGCGTTGGCCGAGTCGCGGCGGAACATCGGGCCGCCGGAGTCGCCCTGGCAGGTGTCGACGCCGCCGGCCGCGTACCCGGCGCAGATCTCGTCGCTCGCGATCAGGCCGCTGTAACCGCTGTAGGAACGACAGGTGGCGTCGCTGACGAACGGCACGGTCGCCTTGAGCAGGTACCGCTGCTGGGCGCCGCCCTCGGTGGCCGAGCCCCAGCCGGCGACGGTGAAGGTGCCGGTGTTGTACTGCGTGGTGGTCGCGATCTTCAGCGTCGGCAGGTTGATGGGCTGCGCCAGCTTGATGAGGGCCCAGTCCTTGCCGTTGCCGTTGTAGCCGGGGGCCCGGTAGACGTAGGTGGAGCGGACCTGGACCCGGCCGGTGGTGGACTGGAGGTCCACGACGCCGGCGGTGGCGGTGATGCTGGTGTTGGCGCCGGTCGAGCCCACGCAGTGCGCGGCGGTGAGCACGATCTGCTGGGTGTAGAGCGCGCCGCCGCAGCCCATGGAGAGCCGGACCATGAACGGGAACTCGCCCTGTGCGGCGCGGGTTCCGCCCACGACGGGCGAGGGCGCGGCCTGGGCGGACGAGACGGGCTGAAGGCTGGCGATCGCGAGGGCGGCGGCGCCGACGGCCGCGAGTCTCTTGAGCGCCGTGAGCAGTTTCTTCAACGTGATGCCTTCCGTGGGGGGTGACCCGGAGTCGGGGGATCTGGTGGTGCCCGAAACACGGAATTGACGCGCGCATGACAACATCGGCAACAAAGAAACGCCCATTTGCTGGCATGGGCAGGTCAAATCTGTTGCTGGATTATGAGAACGCCGCAAGCCTTCGCACAAGGGGTGCGATCCGGCCACGCCCGAGCACCCGCGAAGGGCGATCGCCGAACGAGGACAGCAGTTGACCTATAGGGCTTCTGGCCTGGGCCCATGACCGAGCCCCTCACCCCCTCGCGTTCCCCACCGCCGCCGACCTGGACGCCTGGCTCACCGCGCATCCGGCGCCGCACCCCGGACTCTGGGCCGAGGTCGCCAAGAAGGGGTCCGGGGTGGACTCCGTCACGGCCGCCGAGGTCAACCACGTGGCCCTCTGCCACGGCTGGATCACCGGTCGGCGCAAGGGCCTCGACGAGGTGCGGTTCCTCCAGCGGATCGCCCCGCGCCGGCCGGGCAGTCTCTGGTCGGCGGTCGACGTGCGCCGGGTCGAGCAGCTGACCGCGGCCGGCCCGATGCGGCCGGCCGGGCTCGCCGAGGTGGCGGCGGCGCGGACCGACGGACGGTGGGCGGCGGCGTACGCCTGCCAGCAGCACGCCGCCGTCCCCGCGGAACTCGACGCCGCCCTGGACCGGAGCCCGCGGGCCCGCGCGGTCTTCGAGCGGCTGGGCCGCACCGACCGCTACCTCGCCATGCTCGGCGTGCTCCGCGCCCGCTCCCCGCAGGGGCGGACCGCTCGGGCGGCGACCGCCGTCGCGCGGCTGGAGGCCGCGGCCGACGGCGGGTGACGCGCCGCGGGTCCCCCCCCGGCGGGGGGAGGCCAGCCCTACGCGGCTGCCCCCGCCGGGGGACCTGCGGGGGCGGTCAGCCCTGCGCGGCCGCCTTCGCCAGCCGGATCAGCTCGTCGAAGTCGATGGCTCCCGGGTCGCCGTGGTCGTTCTCCGGCACGTGCATGTGCCCGCACACGCCCTTGAAGGCGTTCCAGCGCGCCCCGCTCATCCGCTGCCCGGCCCCGTTCCCGTAGGACTTCGGGTACGCCGGCCACAGCGCCGGGCCACGCAGCGGTACGTCGTGCTCCTCGTACGCCCAGGCCAGGAAGCGGGCGAGTCCGCGGAGCGCCCACTCCGGCGCCTTCGGCCAGTAGACGTGGGCCTTCCCGCTCGTCTGCCACTTGGTGTGCGTCTCGGGGTCGCAGGTGCCGACCAGCTCCACCTGGCAGACGTTCAGCGTGTTGGTCTCCACCCCGCCGGGCCTGTTGCGCAGGGCGCGGGAGGAGACGTCGATGTCGAAGTGCTGGTACCACGTCAGCTTCTTCGCCGCGAGGTCGGGCACCGCCGTGAGGTTGGGTGCGGAGGCGCCGCCCTGGTAGCCGGGCAGCGAGCGGCCCTCGGTGGTGTGCAGGACGACGACGTTGACCTCCATCCGGTCGCCGCCGAAGTCGTCCTGGTACCAGTGGTCACGGTGTGCGCCGGGGTAGTGCTGCGGTCCGGTCCTGGTCATGGCGCCTCCTCGGTCACGATCCCCGGCCGCGTCGGCGGGGGCGCCCTGATGAACGACCGACACCCGCGACCGTCGCGCGCCCGGCGGCCCCGCACCTGTGTCCGGGGCCGTCCTGCCCTCGCGCCCCGCCCCGCCGGGCGCCCGGGCCCCGCCCCGCACCGGCGTCCGCGCCGAGCACGGGCACGTGCCGCGTCCACGCCCGGACCTGCGGGCACGTCCCGGTCCCCGCCCGCTCCGGCGCCGCGGCCCGTGCCGGCGTCCCGTCCGCGCCGGCGCCCACCCGCCCCGTGCCCGCGCTCCGCGCGCCGGTGCCCGCCCCGCGCCCGCGCCCCGAGCGCTCGAGTCCACTCCACGCCCCGCCTCGCGCACACCCGGTCCCCGTATCCGCGTATCCGCACCCCCCCCGCCCCCTGGCCACCGCATCCGCACCCCGCTCGCGTCCGCGTCCGGACATGCCGAGCGCCCGCCCTCCCACGGGGGAGTGGAGGACGGGCGCGCTCAGGGTGCGTGGCGTCGGTGACGCGTCACGCGTTCTTGATGGCCGAGATGTCGAAGTTCAGCTTGATCTTGTCGGAGACCAGGACGCCGCCGGTCTCCAGTGCCGCGTTCCAGGTCAGACCCCACTCGGAGCGCAGGATCTCCGCCTTGCCCTCGAAGCCGACGCGCTCGTTGCCGAACGGGTCCTTGGCGGAGCCGTTGAACTCCAGGTCGATGGTGAGCGGCTTGGTGATGCCGAGGATGCTCAGGTCGCCGGTGATGCGGTAGTCGTCGCCGCCCAGGGCCTCCGCGCCGGTCGAGCGGAAGGTCATCGTCGGGAACTCGTCGGTCTTGAAGAAGTCCGCGGTCCTGAGGTGGTTGTCGCGGTCGGCGGACCCGGTGTCGACGCTCTGCATCACGACGTCGATGGTGGCGGTGGACCTGGCCGGGGCGGCGCCGTCGAGGTGCAGCGAGCCGGTGAACTCGTTGAACTTGCCCTTGACGTTGGTGACCATCGCGTGCCGGGCGACGAACCCGATGGTCGAGTGCGCCGGGTCGATCGTGTAGTCGCCGGTCAGGGCGGCGAGGTCCGGGTTCACGGCGGCGGGGGCCGTCGTCGCGGTGGTCTCGTCGGTGTTCTTGCGGCCGAAGATGCCCATGTCGTGCTCCTTGGGGACGGATCGATCAACGGATCGATGAAACGGGCGGTGATGTTGAATGTTCAACGAAGCTTTCAACAAGGCAGACCGTAGACCTATTCCGTTCAACTTTCAACTTCATTCGCGCATGTCTTCCGGATGCCCTTCCATCGTCGCGCGGGGGTGCCCTCCCAGGGTCTCGTGCGCCCCCTCGTCACTCCACTGGGCGGCGCCCGTCGGGCGATGATGTGAAGTTGGTCTCACCTTCACTCTTTGTGCGACCCCCACAAGTGGTACGGGCCCTGAGCAGTCGGAACGCCTGCACGCCGACACGGTTCTGTTCAGGGGTACCAGGAAAACGCGCCGGAGACTGTACGGAGTCGACGTCTCACTTTCCTTGATGGTCTTCGTAAGGTCACTACATGACCGTTTTGGAAGAGACGACCGGTGAGCCGACCGCCGAGCCCACGGACGCGCGCGGGCGTGTCGCCGAGCTGCACGAGATCCGTGCGCAGGCGCTGGCCGGGCCGAGCGAGAAGGCGACCCAGGCGCAGCACGCCAAGGGCAAGCTGACCGCCCGGGAGCGGATCGAGCTGCTGCTGGACCCGGGGTCCTTCCAGGAGGTGGAGCAACTGCGCCGGCACCGGGCCACCGGTTTCGGCCTGGAGGCCAAGAAGCCGTACACCGACGGTGTCATCACCGGCTGGGGCACGGTGGAGGGCCGTACGGTCTTCGTCTACGCCCACGACTTCCGCATCTTCGGCGGTGCGCTGGGCGAGGCCCACGCCACCAAGATCCACAAGATCATGGACATGGCCATCGCGGCCGGTGCCCCGCTGGTGTCGCTGAACGACGGCGCCGGCGCCCGCATCCAGGAGGGCGTCTCCGCGCTCGCCGGCTACGGCGGCATCTTCCAGCGCAACACCCGGGCGTCCGGCGTGATCCCGCAGATCAGCGTGATGCTCGGCCCGTGCGCGGGCGGCGCGGCCTACAGCCCCGCCCTCACCGACTTCGTCTTCATGGTCCGCGAGACCTCGCAGATGTTCATCACCGGCCCCGACGTGGTCAAGGCCGTGACCGGCGAGGAGATCACGCAGAACGGCCTCGGCGGCGCCGACGTGCACGCCGAGACCTCCGGCGTCTGCCACTTCGCCTACGACGACGAGGAGACCTGCATCGCGGAGGTGCGCTACCTCCTCTCCCTCCTCCCGCAGAACAACCGCGAGAACCCGCCGCGCGTCGAGTGCTCCGACCCGGCCGACCGCCGCAGCGACGCCCTGCTCGACCTGGTCCCCGCGGACGGCAACCGGCCGTACGACATGACCAAGGTCATCGAGGAGCTCGTCGACGACGGCGAGTACCTGGAGGTCCACGAGCGCTGGGCGCGCAACATCATCTGCGCCCTGGCCCGCCTCGACGGCCAGGCCGTCGGCATCGTCGCCAACCAGCCGCAGAGCCTCGCCGGCGTCCTCGACATCGAGGCCAGCGAGAAGGCCGCCCGCTTCGTGCAGATGTGCGACGCCTTCAACATCCCGATCATCACTCTTCTGGACGTACCCGGCTTCCTGCCCGGCGTCGACCAGGAGCACGGTGGGATCATCCGCCACGGCGCGAAGCTCCTCTACGCCTACTGCAACGCGACCGTGCCCCGGATCTCCCTGATCCTGCGCAAGGCGTACGGAGGTGCCTACATCGTCATGGACAGCCAGTCCATCGGGGCCGACCTCACGTTCGCCTGGCCGACCAACGAGATCGCCGTCATGGGCGCCGAGGGTGCCGCCAACGTCATCTTCCGCCGCCAGATCGCCGAGGCCGAGGACTCCGAGGCCATGCGGGCCCGCATGGTCAAGGAGTACAAGTCCGAGCTCATGCACCCGTACTACGCCGCCGAGCGCGGCCTCGTCGACGACGTCATCGACCCCGCCGAAACCCGCGAGATCCTCATCAGGTCCCTGGCGATGCTGCACACCAAGCACGCCGACCTGCCCTCACGCAAGCACGGCAACCCCCCGCAGTAACCCAGCGGACTTTCCGCGCCACCCTTGCGGAAACCTCTCTCACGGAGACTGACATCCATGACCACGCCTGACATCCGCGTCGAGAAGGGCCACGCCGAGCCCGAGGAGGTCGCCGCCCTCACGGCGATCCTGCTGGCCCGTGCCGCCTCCCGTTCCTCCGAGCCCACCCAGGCCCACCACCACCGCCGCCTCAAGGCCGGCTGGCGCCGCCTCGAGCGCGAGGGCGGCTTCCGCGCCCCGCACAGCTGGCGCTGACCGCCCGGCAAGCACGACGAAGGCCCCGACGCCCCACGGGCGGCCGGGGCCTTCGCGCGTGTCGGGGCAGGAGCCGGAGGGGCCGCGGTGCGACGACGCGGGGCGAGCGGGCCCACCGCGAGGGCTTCCGGCCACTCCCGCCGGCCCCTGGCCCCTGGCCCCCGGCCCCCGGCCCCCAGCCCCGGCTCCTGGCCCCCGGTGACCGGTCACGCGAAAAGGCCCCCGCGCCTCCCCGAGGAGGGGCGCGGGGGCCTTTTCACGGAAGTCCTACCGCAGGCGCGCCATGAGCGCGTGCTCCACCAGCGTGATCAGCGCCGACTTGGCGTCCGCGCGGTGGCGGGCGTCCGTCGTGATGATCGGGGTGTCGGGGCCGATCTGGAGGGCCTCGCGCACCTCGTCCGGCTGGTACGGCTGGTTGCCGTCGAAGCCGTTGAGGGCGATCACGAAGGGGAGACCCGAGTTCTCGAAGTAGTCGACCGCGGGGAAGCAGTCGGCGAGACGGCGGGTGTCCACCAGGACGATCGCGCCGATGGCGCCGCGCACCAGGTCGTCCCACATGAACCAGAAGCGGTCCTGACCCGGCGTACCGAAGAGGTACAGGATCAGGTCCTGGTCCAGCGTGATGCGTCCGAAGTCCATGGCGACCGTCGTGGTCTTCTTGTCCCCGGTGTGGGTGAGGTCGTCGATGCCTGCCGAAGCAGACGTCATGACGGCCTCGGTACGCAGCGGGTTGATCTCCGAGACGGCCCCGACGAACGTGGTCTTGCCCACGCCGAAGCCACCCGCCACCACGATCTTCGCCGAGGTGGTGGAGCGGGAAGGACCGCCGCTAGAGCTTGCGAAGTCCACTGAGCACCCTTTCGAGCAGTGTCACGTCTGGCTGGCCGCCGGCGCTCTCGTCGCCGCCGGGCTGATGGATGGCGACCAGTCCCGCCTCCGCCAAGTCGGCGACGAGGATCCTGGCCACACCGAGAGGGATCGTCAGGAGGGCCGAGATCTCGGCCACCGACTTGATCTCCCGGCAGAGGGTGCAGATCCGCTGATGCTCGGGCAGCTGCCCCTGCATCTGGTGCGGAGCCGCGGTGGTGTGCACCAGTGCCTCGATGGCGAGCTGGTACCGCGGGCGAGTCCGGCCGCCGGTCATGGCGTACGGACGCACCAAAGGATTGTGCGCCCCCCCGGCGGGCGCCGGTTCGGGGGTGTGGCGCTGCGGCTGCACGGGCTGGATGTGCGGCTGGTGCGGCTGGTCGTACGGCGACGGTCCGGGGCCCTGCGGACCCTGGGGCGCGTACGGCTGACGCTGGTTCGGGGCGGAGGGGAAGGCGTAACGGTTCGGGTTCTGCGAACCGTCGCCCTGGCCCTGGACAGGGCCGTACGACCAGTTACCCGCATGGGAACCGTCTGGGGGTGTTGCCACTTTCTCTCCTCCTCCGACTGTGCCTGGCACCCATCACGTGGAAGCCGCGTCCCGAAACCCTACGGCCTCGGGACGCCAAAACGCACCGTCCGTCTGTTAGTTGAGAAGGCTCCCTTGGAGCTCCGCACGAAGGTCGGGCGTCAGGACCGTACCTGCGCGGTCCACCAG
Source organism: Streptomyces sp. NPDC017202 (assembly GCF_044331705.1). Lineage (NCBI taxonomy): Bacteria > Bacillati > Actinomycetota > Actinomycetes > Kitasatosporales > Streptomycetaceae > Streptomyces > Streptomyces sp. NPDC017202. The sequence goes on from NZ_JBIRNP010000013.1 coordinate 143,268, forward strand.
AAGGGCCATCTCGTACCCGATGAGGCCGATGTCCGCCTCGGGGTGGGCGAGGACCGCCAGCGACGAACCGTCGGAGATGGACATGAGGAACAGGAATCCCCGCTCCATCTCCACAACCGTCTGGTTCACGCTGCCTCCCTCGAAGATCCGGGAGGCGCCTGCCGTCAGCGACGTCAGACCGGAGGCGACGGCCGCGAGCTGGTCGGCACGGTCGCGGGGGAAGCCTTCGGACATCGCCAGAAGGAGTCCGTCGGCGGAGACCACCACCGTGTGGGACACCCCCGGGGTGTTGTCCACGAAGTTGGTGATCAACCAGTTCAGGTTCTGTGCCGCCTGGCTCATCGGGCTCACACTAACGCTCCTGGTTGTAGGTGCTGTCAGGACCACTGTGCTGGTTTCTGGCCTGACCGTTCGGTTCACTTCCTGCGTTGCGTCCGCGCTGAACGCCTCGACGCAGGTTGCTCAACCTGCCTCGGACGTCCTCCGGGGCGCGGGAGACCTGGGGGCCTCCCTGGGGGGTGCTCTCGGCGGTGCCCTCGACCAGATTGGCCTTGGGCACCCGTCGCGGCAGACCGGAGGAGGTGACTCCGCCCGCCTTCGGCTTCTTCAGCTGGGCGGCCTGCTGCCAGCGCTCGTCGTTCGCCGAACGCCAGTCGGCGGGGCCGTCCGCGACGGGGGCCGGCGCTTCCTGGGCCACGGACCGCGCACCGTCGGCACCGCTCGCCGCGGGGGATCCGCGGCGGGGCAGTCCGGAGTCGGTCAGTTCGTGGGCGGCGGGGGCCGGTCCCGGACGGTCGAAGCCTACGCCGTCCTGCTCACCGGCGTCAGCGGCCTGCGCGGATTCCGCTTGCGGAGCGTACTGGTCCGGGTAGCCGTTCTGATAACTGTTCTGCTGCGGCCAGTCGTCCTGGTAGGGCTGCTCCTCGTACGACGGGAAGCCCTCCTGCGCGGCCTGCCGTTCCGGCGCCCGCTCCTCCTGGGCGGCCTCCGCATACGCGGGGTCGGGGTAGCCGCCGTGCTGCCCGAAGGCACCGTTCTGCGACCCCGTGCCGCCCGCCGGGAAGGCCTCGCCCTGCGGCACACCGCCGTTGGACGTGCCGTACGGGTCCTCGTACGCCGTCTGCTGCCGCTCCTCGTACGCCGTCTGCCGGTCGTACGCCGGCGACTGGTCGGCATAGCCGGTCGTGCCGTTGTCGTAGCCGTTCTGCGCCGGGGCGTAGCCGTCGGGGGAGGCGTCGAACGCGGGCTGCTGCTGCGGCTGGTCGAAACCGTCGCCGTACGCGGGCGTCGCGGCGGACTGCTGCCGGTCGGACTCTTCCGGCGCCGGGGAGTCCAGGGCCGCCCGGCGTTCGTCGCGCATCAGGGAGCGGCCGACCGGGTCCAGGTCGCGCGGGTCGTCGGGGACCTCCGCGTACTGGCTGTCGTCGAAGCCCAGCTCGGCCGCCGTGCGCAGCGGCTGGTGGTTGAAGTCCTCACCCGGGAACCGCTGCTCCGGGATGATCTGCGAGACGGTGAAGTCCGTGCGCTCGGGCTGCTCGCCACCGCCACCGTGGGTGATCGCGTCGGGCAGCATGACCAGCGAGGTGGTGCCGGCCTGCTCGCCCGAGGGGCGCAGCTGGACCCGGATGCCGTGCCGGTCGGACAGCCGGCCGACCACGAACAGGCCCATGCGCTGCGAGATCGCGGCGTCCACGGTCGGCGGGTTGGCCAGCTTGTGGTTGATGTCCGCGAAGTCCTCGGCGGTGAGACCGATGCCCTTGTCGTGGATCTCGATCATCACCCGGCCGTCGGGCAGACGGGTCGCGGTGACCCGGACCTTGGTCTGGGGGGAGGAGAACGTGGTGGCGTTCTCGAGGAGCTCGGCCAGCAGGTGCACGAGGTCGGTCACGGCACGGCCGTGGATCTCGGCCTCCGGTACGCCCGACAGCTCGATGCGCTCGTACTGCTCCACCTCGGAGGAGGCGGCGCGCAGCACGTCGACCAGCGGGACGGGCTGGTCCCAGCGGCGGCCCGGCTCCTCGCCGGCGAGGACCAGGAGGTTCTCGCCGTTGCGGCGCATACGGGTCGCGAGGTGGTCCAGGCGGAAGAGGTTCTCCAGCTGGTCCGGGTCGGCCTCGTTGTTCTCCAGATCGGTGATCAGGGTGAGCTGGCCCTCGATCAGGGACTGGTTGCGGCGCGAGAGGTTGGTGAAGATCGCGTTGATGTTGCCCCGCAGCAGGGCCTGCTCGGCGGCGAGCCGGACGGCCTCACGGTGGACCTGGTCGAAGGCGCGGGCGACCTCGCCGATCTCGTCCGTGGTGCTGATCGGGATCGGCGTGACCCGGGTGTCGACCCGGCCGGGGTCGGTCCGCGAGAGCTGGTCGACCAGCATCGGCAGCCGCTGCTCGGCGATGCCGAAGGCGGCGTTGCGCAGCTGGCGCATGGAGCGGCTCATCTGGCGGGCCACCATGCCGGCCAGGATGAACGCGGCGAGCAGGGCGATCACGACGGCGGCGCCGGTGATGATCGCGGACTGCTTGGCGTCGTCGGCGATCTGGGCGGCCTCGCTCACCGCCTTGTCGGTCAGGTCCGTCTCGATCTTCAGGTACGCGTTGTACTTGAGGGTGTTGACCGCCCACCAGTTCTCCGCGGTGACGCCGTTCGCCGCGATCGCCTGGCGGTCGCTCGCGTCCGTGGACGGCAGCGTCGCGATGGCCGCGATCATGTCGGTGGGGTCGGACGGCGGGGCCACGTAGTCCGAGTCCTCGGCCTCGGCCTCCTTGGCCATGGCCGCGCCGTCCGTCTTGATCTGCGCCTTCGCCTCTTCGAGCTTCTGCGCGTCGGCGGCGGTGCCACCGCCGGTGTACTCCTCGAGGGCGATGCGCTCGAGGTAGGCGTACGAGGAGAGGGCGACCTTCTGGCTGGCGAAACTGGTCTTGTTGGGACCGGGCTTGACCAGCAGGTGCATGCCGATGGAGCGCTCCAGCGACAGCGCCGCCTTGGTGAGCGAGATCGCGTAGACCGTACGGCCGTAGCTGGTGATGTTTCCGGTGCCCAGACCGAGCTCGTTCGCGAACTCCATCAAGGGGTGCGCGATCGTGGTGTAGCCCTCTTCGGTCATGACGCCGGTGAGCTTGGGGGAGACGTAGGCGCCGGCCCGCAGCGTCTGGAGCGAGGGTTCCTCGTCGCGGAACAGCTGCAGACGGCGCTGGAGACCGGCCTTCTGCGGCATGTTCTGCGCGGCCTGGTCGAAGGCGTCGGCGGCCTGGTCCGTCTTCTTGCGGGCGTCGGTGACGACGTCCTTGTCCTTGTTCAGCAGCAGCGGCGCGGCGCTGACGTCGCGCTCGTTGTAGAGGGCGTCGGCGTAGAGCAGGGAGGCCCGCACCAGTTGCGCGGTCTTCTGCGCGTCCTCCGCCTCCTGCCAGGTGTCGATCGAGCTCTTCACCTGGAAGCCGCCCATGACGAGGCCGACCAGCACGGGTATGAGCAGGATCGCGTTCAGTCTGGTGGGCACCCGCCAGTTGCGCGGGGAGAGGCGGCCGCCGCTCTTGGCGGGTGCGGCCGACAGCTCCGAGCCGGGCACAGGGGCGGGCGCCGCTCCGCGCGGCGGCGGGGTGAAGTTGCCCCGGGCCGCCGGCTCGGGACTTTTCTTGCTTCGCCTCACTCGACCAACAACCTCTCGGCGGTCGGCACCTTCGTCGTGCCGCAGTGTCTCAGAGCCCGGTCAGCCATCGACCATGAGTACGTCATTGACTATTGGGCAGTTCAGGCATTCCAGCACGACGACCAGTGCAGTTCCAAACATGGAGAAGTACCGGTTCGCTGTGATGTAAGCCCTAGATAAAACGGTCAAAAAGAGCGAGCCCCGCCAAATGGCGGGGCCCTCGTGTGCGCAGTGACACCAAGCGACCGCGACGCGTTGCGGTATCACCCGATTCCTCTGCCGAAACGTTATGAACACCGAGCCGGCCGTGTCCAAGTCCACAGCCGGCTCCGGAACGCCTACGACAACCGGCGTACGGCGCTGGATACAGGGGTCCTGCCTAGCGCAGGCGGGCCATGAGCGCGTGCTCCACCAGCGTGATCAGCGCCGACTTGGCATCCGAACGATGCCGGGCGTCGGTCGTGATGATCGGGGTGTCCGGCCCGATCTGCAGGGCCTCGCGGACCTCCTCCGGCTGGTACGGCTGCTGACCGTCGAAGCCGTTGAGGGCGACGACGAACGGCAGACCCGAGTTCTCGAAGTAGTCGACCGCGGGGAAGCAGTCGGCCAGCCGGCGGGTGTCCACCAGCACCACCGCGCCGATGGCACCGCGCACCAGGTCGTCCCACATGAACCAGAAGCGGTCCTGACCCGGCGTACCGAACAGGTACAGGATCAGGTCCTGGTCGAGCGTGATACGTCCGAAGTCCATGGCCACCGTGGTGGTGGTCTTGTCCCCGGTGTGGGTCAGGTCGTCGATGCCCGCGCTCGCGGACGTCATCACGGCCTCCGTGCGCAGCGGGTTGATCTCGGAGACGGCGCCCACGAACGTGGTCTTGCCCACGCCGAAGCCACCCGCCACCACGATCTTCGCGGAGGTGGTGGCCCGCCCTCCGTCAGAGCTTGCGAAGTCCACTGAGCACCCTTTCGAGCAGCGTCACGTCAGGTGCGCCACCGTTGTTCTCGTCGCCGCCCGGCTGGTGAATGGCCACCAGTCCGGCTTCGGCGAGGTCCGCCACGAGGATCCGAGCCACACCCAGCGGCATGGCGAGGAGCGCCGAGACCTCTGCGACCGACTTCACCTCACGGCAGAGGTGGCAGATGCGCTGGTGCTCGGGGAGCAGCCCCATGAGCGCTGCCGGGTCGGCCGTCGTGCTGATCAGCGCCTCGATGGCGAGCTGGTAGCGCGGCCGGGTCCGGCCGCCGGTCATCGCGTACGGACGAACCAGCGGCTGGTCGCCCTCGTCCCCGTACGGCTCCGCGTACGGATCATGAGAGGCGGTGGGCGGGGTCATGAATCCTCCGGGCGGGACAGCAAGTCTCGGTCAGTCGTGCCGTCCGTCGAGGCCGGTGGGGGGATTGTGTCGGCCGGACGGTGATTTCGTGAGGCGGGTGGTACCTGGGCGGGTCAGTGGAGCAGACTGCCCTGTAGTTCGGCGCGCAGGTCGGGCGTCAGCACCGCGCCCGCGCGGTCGACCAGGAGCGCCATCTCGTAGCCGACGAGGCCGATGTCGCACTCGGGGTGCGCGAGCACGGCGAGGGACGAGCCGTCCGAGACGGACATGAGGAAGAGGAAACCCCGCTCCATCTCGACGACCGTCTGCGCGACGCTGCCGCCCTCGAAGATCCGGGAGGCGCCCGCCGTCAGCGAGGTGAGGCCCGACGCGACGGCCGCCAACTGGTCGGCACGGTCGCGCGGGAATCCCTCGGACATGGCGAGCAGGAGCCCGTCGGCGGACACGACAACGGTGTGGGACACCCCGGGGGTGTTGTCCACGAAGTTGGTGATCAACCAGTTCAGATTCTGTGCCGCCTGGCTCATCTGGCTCAACTAACGCTCCTGCTGGTGAGTGGGGCTGGGGAAGCTGCCGGTCTGCTGGCCGTTGCCGGCCTGCCGACCCTGTGCGATGCCCCGACGGAGATTGGTCAGCCGTCCGCGTACGTCGTCAGGCGCACGCGAGACCTGCGGACCGGTTTGGTGCTGTTGCTGCTGAGCCGTGCCCGGGACGAGGTTCGCCCTGGGCACCCGGCGCGGCAGGCCGGAAGTGGTGACGCCGCCCGCGGCGGGCTGCCGGACGCGCTCGGCCTGACGGACGAGTTCGTCGTTCGGCGAGGTGCGCCAGGAGGCGCCGGTCGCCGCGGGACGTTGGGGAGCAGCCGGAGCCTGCGGCTGCTGTTGCTGCGGCGTGGGGGCCGAGCCGTTGCCGTTTCCGCCTGCCTGCTGTCCGTGGAACCAGTTGGTCTCCAGTGTGTCGAACAGCGGGGTACGGCCGTCCCCCGGACCGGCCGGCGGCAGGGCCTCCGGCTCGGGGCGGGCGGCGGGGCGCGGCGCGACGGGCTGCTGCTGCGGATAGCCGTAGCCGCCGCCGTCGCCGTTCTGGGGGCGGTCGAACTGGCCCGTGGACGAGGGGTCCTGGCGGCCGGGCAGCGCGTGCTGGCCGGTGCCGGAACCGTCCTGGCCGGGGACCGGGAACTGACCGGTGCCCGAACCGTCGTGGCCCGGGGCCGGGTACTGACCGGTGGAGCCGTTGTCGTAGGCCTGCGGAGCGGCGAACCGGCCCGGACCCGCCTGCGCGTTCTGTCCGCCGGGCGTGCCGAAGACGTCGTTGCGGACGAAGCCGTCCTGCCGTCCGTCCGCGCCCGGGACCGGGAACTGGCCCGTGTCCTGGGCGCCGTTCAGGCCGGTGTACTGGCCCATGTCCTGGTACTGACCGGTGTGCTGCGGGCCGCTCGTGCCGGGGCGCGCGAAGTCCGCGGGGCCGGCCGGACCCTGGCGCTCGTCGATGCGCGGGATCTCGGCGGTGGAGCCGGGACCCTGGCGGTCGTCGATGCGCGGCATCCGCGAGGTCTGCGCGACGTCGGGCTCGTCGTGGCCGCGCGGGGCGTCCAGCGGAGTGCGCCCGACCGGCGGCTGGGCGTTCTCGTCGCCCCAGCTGGTGCCGCGAGGCTGCTGGTTGCCGCCCGGCAGCTCGGCGCGCGCACCGCCGCGCGGCGGCAGCTGCGGCTGACGACCACGGCCGCGACCGCCCTGCTCACCGCGGTTGTCGTTCTGGCGCGGTGCGGGCGGACGCCCGGCACCGAACAGGTCCTGGCCCTGGCCCGGCGTACCGGCACCGGCCGCCTGGAGACCCTGCGGCGCACCCGGGGTCTGGCCGCCGAAGCCGGCGCCGGCCGGAGCCGGGCGGCCCTGCGGGGGCGAGGACGGACCCTGCGGCCCGCGCGGCGCGCCGGGACGGCCACCGCCGTCACGGCCGGGCAGCGCGGCCCGGGGACCCTGACCGGCGGCGAGCCGGCCGCCCGTGCCCGAGCCGGCGCCGAGGGCACCGCCGCCCGGCGCACCGGCACCGAGGGCACCGCCCTGGCCGTTCTGACGACGGGCCGCGGCGGCACCGGCGGCGGCCTGCGCGGCGGCGGGACCGCCGGACAAGCCGCCCTGACCGGGCTTGGGCTGCGGCTTCTTGCCGCCCTGGGCGACGTCCACGGGCAGCATGACCAGCGCGGTCGTACCACCGGAGTCGGACGGCCGGAGCTGGATGCGGATGCCGTGCCGCTGCGACAGGCGGCCGACCACGAAGAGGCCCATGCGCCGGGAGACGGAGACGTCCACGGTGGGCGGCGACGCGAGCCGCTCATTGATCGCGGCGAGGTCCTCGGGGGAGAGGCCGATGCCGGTGTCGTGGATCTCGATCAGGACGCGGCCGTCGGGCAGCGCGTGACCGGTGACCTTGACCTTGGTCTGCGGGGAGGAGAACGAGGTCGCGTTCTCGAGCAGCTCGGCGAGGAGGTGCACGAGGTCGTTGACGACGCGGCCGGCCACTTCGGTGGTCGGCACGGAGGACAGCTCGATGCGCTCGTACTGCTCCACCTCGGAGGCGGCGGCACGGAGCACGTCGACCAGCGGGACCGGGCGGGTCCAGCGGCGGCCGGGCTCCTCACCCGCGAGGACGAGGAGGTTCTCGCCGTTACGGCGCATGCGGGTCGCGAGGTGGTCGAGCTTGAAGAGCGAGGACAGCTGGTCCGGGTCGGCCTCGCGCGACTCCAGTTCGGAGATCAGCGACAGCTGACGCTGGATGAGGCCCTGGGAGCGGCGCGAGAGGTTGGTGAACATCGCGTTGACGTTGCCCCGCAGAAGGGCCTGCTCGGCGGCGAGGCGGACGGCCTCGCGGTGCACGTCGTCGAAGGCCGCGGCCACCTGGCCGATCTCGTCCCGGGAGTGCACACCGACCGACTCCACGGACGTGTCGACGTCCTGCGGGTCGGACTCGGACAGCTGCTTGACCAGCTCGGGCAGCCGGTCCTGGGCGACCTTGGTGGCCGTCTCCTGGAGCCGGCGCAGCGAGCGGATCATGGACCGGGCGACGACGAACGCGCCGACCAGCGACACACCGAGCACCAGCAGGATCAGCGCACCGGAGATGATCGCCTCGCGCTCGGACTCGGCGCGCAGCTCACGGGCCTTCTGCTCCATGTCCTCGAGCAGCGTGGTCTCGATGTTGTTCATCTGCCGGATCTTGGTCGTGCTGGCGTCGAACCAGTCCTGGTACGACCGCTTGTCCAGTGACCGCAGACCGGTGGGGGAGCTGAGCGCACGCGTGGCGTACGTGTCGGCGTCCTCGATGGTCGGGCTGCCCTGCTCGACGGGCTGGAGCAGCACCTCGGCGCCCTCGTCGCCGTAGATGCTGCGGAAGCTGGCGAGTTCGGAGTCCTGGTTCTCCAGGGCGGCCTCGGCGTACTGCCGGTCGTTCTCCGATATCTCGCCGTAGACGTCGTCGTTGACCGGCAGCGCGGCCGCGAGGACGGCGCGCTGGACGGAGGCGTACTCCTTGGCGGCGGAGAAGGCGGACAGCGCGCGGGTGCGCTGGATCATCTCCGGGTTGCTGGTGGCCTGCGCCATGTCCTGCGAGAGGTCGAGCAGGTGGGTGATGAGGCGGTGGTAGGCCTCCACCGTCTGGGTGGAGTTCTTCTGCTCCGCGAAGGCCGTCTTGCGGACCTTCGCGAGGTTGCCGAGGTCGCTGAGGAGACCCACGAGGCTGTCGCGGACACCCTGGAGGTTGCCGTCCGTGCTGGAGGCGTCGATCTCCTCGGAGGCGTCCTTGAAGGCGTCCAGCGACTGGTCGGTCTTCTCGCGGGCGCCCTTGACCGTGAAGTCGGCCGCGGTCTTGCCGTGGGCGAGCGGACCGGCGGACTTGTCGCGCTCGTCCTGGAGCCGGATGGCCAGCTCGGTCGCCTGCTTGGTCATGTCCGTCAGCAGCTTCATGTTGTCGAGCTGCTGGATGTCGTCCATGGACTGGTTGATGCGGAGCGTGCCCAGCGTGGTGGCCGCGACCACGGGCAGCGTCAGCAGCGCGACCAGACGCGTGGAGATGCGCCAGTTGCGCAGGGCCACACGCGGTCCGGGGCCGGGGGTGCCGGCCGGCGGCTTGACCGTGGGGGCCGGGGTGCTCGGCGACGCGGACGCGCCGGGGCGCCCGGGGCGCTCACCGCCGTCACCGGACGGGGCCGGGCCCGGGTTCTGGGCGTGCTGGGGCGAGGAGCTGCCGGCCATCGGGCCAGTCCCGCCGTGCGGCTCCGGCTCGGCCGAAGCACTGCCATCCCTCTTGAAACGTCCCTGCACTAGCGTCGCAACCTCTGGACCAGGCGTCCCTCCGCGTGAACGGAAGGACGGTGTCGGCGTCTTGAGGGGCGCCCTGAATACGCCCCCCGATTGGTCGTGAGTACCGGCGCTGGCTCCCCCTTCCAGCCGCCGCTCGGCGCTGCTGTGCGCCCTGCGCGCCGGCTCGTTCCCGCGGCGGTCCGTGGAATTCCAGCACAGTGCAGGATCTCCAACAAGGCTTGTTGGCCGGGCTGTGACATCCGTGACAGCCGGTGAGTGGTGGATCACCGGTCGTAGAAAGTGATCCTGGGCAATTCACGCACAAAGGGGCGAACGGTCGGGTCGTGAGAGGTGTCCCAGTCGCCATGATCAGGAGCGGAATGAGAGCTTCAGGGGGAGAATGTCCGTTTCGTAGCGGTCGCTCAAGAGCCTGGATTGACCGGTTTGAGCGCTGATTCGTGAGCAAACTCACACGCTGATCATGGGACCTCCACGCGTTCTCCGGGAATCGCGTGTTTAGCCTGACGCTTTACAGAGATGGCAAATCCGACAAGACGCGCTCACGGAGGCTCCCCGGCCGTCCGGCGCCCGACAGGACAGGGCTCACCACAACAGTGAAGACGACGACGATGTTCCACAAGATCGCCAACCCGCGGCGCACGACGCTGGCGCACCTCAAGGACGCCGACGAACTGCGGCTCCCGGAGCAGCAGGAGCACTCCGTCGACCTTCCGGCCCAGACCGCCAACCCCAGGCGCACCGTCCTCGTCGAGGTCCCCGTGACCTCCTCCGCCGAGTAGATACGCGCGGCGGCCGCAGCATGTTCAAGGCGGCGGCACCGGATGTCAAGGGCGTCCCCGGCCGGGGGCGCCCTTCCGCGTTAGCCTGGAGCGTCAGACTCCAGCCAGCTCATCAAGGGGCCAACCAACCCGTGCGCATCGCCAGGTTCTCCATCGACGGGAACGTCGCCTTCGGCGCGGTCGAGGGCGACAAGCCGGACGAGCTCGTCCTCGACATCATCAAGGGCATCCCGTTCACGGAGCACGAGCTCTCCGGCACGAAGGTGCCGCTGAGCAAGGTCCGGCTCCTGCCGCCCGTGCTCCCCAGCAAGGTCGTGGCCTTCGGCCGCAACTACGCCGAGCACGCACGCGAACTCGGCAACGAGGTGCCCGACGCCCCGTTCGCCTTCTTCAAGCCGTCCACCTCCGTGGTCGGGCCCGGGGACGACATCCGGTACCCGGCCTTCTCCGAGGACCTCCACCACGAGGCCGAACTGGCCGTGGTCATCGGCCGGATGTGCCGCGAGGTCCCGCGGGAGCGCGTCAAGGACGTGATCTTCGGCTACACCTGCGCCAACGACATCACGGCGCGCGACGTCCAGAAGCGCGAGAAGCAGTGGGCCAGGGCCAAGGGCTTCGACTCCGCCTGCCCGCTCGGCCCCTGGGTGGAGACCGACCTCGACCCGGGCGACCTCACCATCCAGCTGACCGTCAACGGGCAGCAGCGGCAGCTCGGCCGCACCAGCGAGATGATCCACTCGATCGAGGATCTGATCGTCAACATCACCGAGGCCATGACGCTGCTCCCCGGCGACGTGATCCTCACGGGCACCCCGGCAGGGGTCGGCCCGCTCGCTGTCGGCGACGAGGTCTCCGTCAGCATCGAAGGCATCGGCACTCTCACCAACAAGGTTGTCAAGCGTGGCTAGCGCACCCGGCTCCCCCGTACGTGTCCGTTTCTGTCCGTCGCCCACCGGTAACCCCCACGTGGGCCTGGTCCGCACCGCCCTGTTCAACTGGGCGTTCGCCAAGCACCACCAGGGCACGCTGGTCTTCCGCATCGAGGACACCGACGCGGCCCGCGACTCCGAGGAGTCCTACGAGCAGCTCCTGGACTCGCTGCGCTGGCTGGGCTTCGACTGGGACGAGGGCCCCGAGGTCGGCGGCCCGCACGCGCCGTACCGCCAGTCGCAGCGGATGGACCTGTACAAGGACGTCGCCGACAAGCTCCTCGCCGCCGGCCACGCCTACCGCTGCTACTGCTCCCAGGAGGAGCTGGACACCCGCCGTGAGGCCGCCCGCGCCGCCGGCAGGCCCTCCGGCTACGACGGTCACTGCCGCGAGCTGACCGCCGCGCAGGTCGAGGAGTACCGGGCCCAGGGCCGCACCCCGATCGTCCGCTTCCGGATGCCCGACGAGACGATCACCTTCACGGACCTGGTCCGCGGCGAGCTGACCTTCACCCCGGAGAACGTCCCGGACTACGGCATCGTCCGCGCCAACGGCGCCCCGCTCTACACGCTGGTCAACCCGGTCGACGACGCCCTCATGGAGATCACCCACGTCCTGCGCGGCGAGGACCTGCTCTCCTCCACCCCCCGCCAGATCGCCCTGTACAAGGCACTGATCGAACTGGGCATCGCCCAGGAGATCCCCGCCTTCGGCCACCTGCCGTACGTGATGGGCGAGGGCAACAAGAAGCTCTCCAAGCGCGACCCGGAGTCGTCGCTGAACCTCTACCGGGAGCGCGGCTTCCTCCCCGAGGGCCTGCTCAACTACCTCTCGCTGCTCGGCTGGTCCCTCTCGGCCGACCAGGACATCTTCACGATGGACGAGATGGTCGCGGCCTTCGAGATCGGCGACGTCAACCCCAACCCGGCGCGCTTCGACCTGAAGAAGTGCGAGGCGATCAACGCCGACCACATCCGGCTGCTGGAGGCGAAGGACTTCACCGAGCGCTGCCGCCCGTGGCTGCGGGCCCCGTTCGCCCCCTGGGCGCCGGAGGACTTCGACGAGACGAAGTGGCAGCGGATCGCCCCGCACGCCCAGACGCGCCTCAAGGTCCTCTCCGAGATCACCGACAACGTCGACTTCCTCTTCCTCGCCGAGCCGGCCGTCGACGAGGCGAGCTGGACGAAGGCGATGAAGGAGGGCTCGGACGCCCTCCTCGCCACGGCCCGCGAGAAGCTGGACGCGGCCGACTGGACCAGCCCGGAGTCGCTCAAGGAGGCCGTCCTGGCCGCCGGCGAGGCCCACGGCCTCAAGCTCGGCAAGGCCCAGGCCCCGGTCCGCGTCGCCGTCACCGGCCGCACGGTCGGCCTGCCCCTCTTCGAGTCCCTGGAGGTCCTGGGCAAGGAGAAGGCGCTGGCCCGCATCGACGCGGCGCTGGCCAGGCTCGCAGCCTGAACCACCCCGCACCTGTGAGGTGCGGCACCCCGTCCGGGTGCCGCACCTTCCGCGTTCCGCCGGACGCGCACCCCGCCCGCGCGTCACCGTCGGTGTCATGGCGATCACAGCCGTCGTCCGGGACGTCGACGACACCCTCTTCGATGCCGCCCACATCGGGGGATGACCCCCGAACCCCCGGCCGGTCCGGGTACCGTCGGTGTCATGGCGATCACAGCCGTCGTCTGGGACGTCGACGACACCCTCTTCGATTACACGACCGCCGACCGCGAGGGGATGCGCGGCCATCTCGCGGCGGAGGGCCTCCTCGACCGGTACGGCACCGCCGAGCGGGCCCTGGAGCGGTGGCGGGAGGTCACCCACCAGCAGTGGGCGCGCTTCTCCGCCGGCGGCCTCACCTTCGAGGAACAGCGCCGTGACCGGGTCCGCGCCTTCCTCGAGCGGGAGATGACCGACGCCGAGGCCGACGCCTGGTTCCAGCGCTACCTCGTGCACTACGAGACCGCCTGGGCCCTCTTCCCGGACGTCCTGCCCGTCCTGGACGCCCTCGCCGCCAGCCACCGGCACGCCGTGCTCTCCAACTCCACCATCCACGTCCAGGACCGCAAGCTGCGGGCCCTCGGCGTCCACGACCGCTTCGAGTCCATCCTGTGCGCGGTCGAGCTGGGCGTCTCCAAGCCCGAGGCCGCGGCCTTCCTCGCGGCGTGCGAGGCCCTGGCGCTGCCCCCGCACGAGGTGGCGTACGTCGGGGACCATCCGGAGATCGACGGCCGGGGCGCGGCGGACGCCGGCCTGCTCTCGGTGTGGATCGACCGCAGTGGCGGCACGGCCACCGTCGAGCTCCCGTCGGGGCACCACCGGATCGCCACCCTCGCCGAACTGCCCGCACTCCTCGGCGCCGATACCCGTTTTGGAGCGCAGTCCACCTTCGGGTAATGTTCTTCCTGCGCCGCCGGGGAGCGGGCCGAAAGGCCGGAACCCGGGGGAGCGAACTAGAACAAGATCCCCTCTGGGGCTTGAGTTCCAGTGGCCTATGGTGTAATTGGCAGCACGACTGATTCTGGTTCAGTTAGTCTTGGTTCGAGTCCAGGTAGGCCAGCTCGCAGATCCTGTGAAATCCAGCACGGTATCTGCATCGCGGATCACATCCGCAAAGCCCCCGTTGTGTAGCGGCCTAGCACGCTGCCCTCTCAAGGCAGTAGCGCCGGTTCGAATCCGGTCGGGGGTACAGATCCTTCCCGCGGTAACAGTCCGGGTCGCACCCGTTGTTGTCGATGCAGGATCGCTAGGGCCCCCGTTGTGTAGCGGCCTAGCACGCCGCCCTCTCAAGGCGGTAGCGCCGGTTCGAATCCGGTCGGGGGTACTGACTGGTCTAAACCACTTTGGTCTATGGTGTAATTGGCAGCACGACTGATTCTGGTTCAGTTAGTCTTGGTTCGAGTCCAGGTAGACCAGCTCGGACCTGCGGAGACGCAGTGTCCACGCCCCCGTTGTGTAGCGGCCTAGCACGCCGCCCTCTCAAGGCGGTAGCGCCGGTTCGAATCCGGTCGGGGGTACGCATCAGGGAAGGCCCTCCACTTCGGTGGAGGGCCTTCGCCGTTTCCTGCCGTCGCCTTCGCCTTCGCCGTCGCCGTCGCCGTCGCTATCGCTGTCACGGCTCGGCAAGGCTCACTCGAAGCCGTACCGCCAGGCCGACTCCTCCTCCTGGGCCAGCCGGTGCAGTGCCTGGAGCATCGGCTCGACCAGGATCGCGCTCAGCACGGCCGCCTCGATCCGCTCCGCCTCCGACTCCCGGGTCTCCACGAAATCGAGGTCGAGGGCGGCCGCGCGGTGCATCAACCGGGCGTAGGGGACGAGGAGTTCGGCGTCCCAGTCGTAGCCGAGCCGCCGCATCGCGGCCACCGCCACCACCAGTGAGCGGTAGGCGGGCGAGATGCTGGTGAGCAGTTCGGCGTTCCGCCAGCCCAGGGTCAGCAGGAGTTCGCCCGCCTCGCGGTGGGCGGCCCGCAGGAATTCGTCGTCGGCGTCCGGCTCGGGCACGTGGGGGAGGGCCCACAGGGCCGCGCCGAGGCGGACCGTGCGGCCCAGGGAGTCGTCGTCGACATGTCCGAGGACCTCGCGGACCGTGGCCACCGGCACCCCGCCCACCTGGATCATCGCCCGCACCAGCCGCAGCCGGCGCAGGTGCCCCTCGTCGTACTCGGCGGTCGTCGCGTTGACCTGACGGCCGGGCCGCAGGAGGCCCTGGCGCAGGTAGTACTTGATCGTCGCGGTGGACACCCCGCTGCGTTCGCTCAGCTCGGCCAGTCGCATGCCTTGCGGCCCTCCTTGGTTAGCGGCACTATCCAACCAGGGTCGCTTGGGGAGCGCCGCTAGCCAACCAGGGGGAGCACATGTCCGCGAAGCCCGCCGCCAGCCGTACCACCGCCGACGCCCGCGGTGACGTGGTCGTCCTGCTCATCGGGATGCGCGTCAACCGCTTCCGGGCCGTGCACCAGTGGCTCCCGGTCATGCTGGCGATGTTCCGCATGCTGGCCGAACTGAAGAAGGACCCGAGCCGCGGACTGCTCTCCCGCGTGCTGCTGACTGCCTCGCCGCGGACGTACTACCTCGTCCAGTACTGGGAGTCGGCGGAGAAGCTGTACGCCTACGCGAGCGCGCCCGACGCCTTCCACCACCAGGTGTGGGCCCGGGTCAACCGCATGGAGCGGGACGGGAAGGTGCGGGGGCACGTGGGGATCTGGCACGAGGCGTACGTCGTGCCGGAGGGGCGGTACGAGGCGATCTACGGCGACATGCCGCCGTTCGGGCTCGCGGCGGCGCACGGCCAGGTGCCGCTGGCGGAGCGGGGGCGCACCGGGAAGAACCGGCTCGCCTGGCGCGCCCCGGCGTCGTAGGGGCTCCGGGAGAACGCAGGGGTTCCGGGAACCGGGCGTGCCGCGGCGTTGAGGCCCGCTCGGTTCCCTGCTTCTCCGGTCTCCGGTCTCCTGCGTCAGCCGGTGCGGCGCAACGCCTCCGACAGCCGGCCCGCCGCGTCGATGACCGCCTGGGCGTGCATCCGGCCCGGGTGGCGGGTCAGGCGCTCGATGGGGCCGGACACCGAGACGGCGGCCACCACGCGGTTGGACGGTCCGCGCACCGGCGCCGAGACGGACGCGACGCCCGGCTCCCGCTCGCCGATCGACTGGGCCCAGCCCCGGCGCCGTACGCCCGACAGGGCCGTCGCCGTGAAGCGGGCACCCTGGAGACCGCGGTGGAGGCGCTCGGGCTCCTCCCAGGCCATCAGGATCTGCGCCGAGGAGCCGGCCTTCATCGTGAGCGTCGAGCCGACCGGGACCGTGTCCCGCAGGCCGGACAGGCGTTCCGCCGCGGCGACGCAGATGCGCATGTCGCCCTGGCGGCGGTAGAGCTGAGCGCTCTCGCCCGTGATGTCACGGAGGTGGGTGAGCACCGGGCCGGCGGTCGCCAGGAGGCGGTCCTCGCCCGCGGCCGCGGCCAGTTCGGCCAGGCGCGGACCGAGGATGAAACGGCCCTGCATGTCCCGCGCCACCATACGGTGGTGTTCCAGAGCCACGGCCAGACGGTGGGCCGTGGGTCGTGCGAGTCCGGTGGCAGCGACCAGCCCCGCGAGGGTGGCCGGACCGGACTCCAGGGCGCTCAGGACAAGGGCTGCCTTGTCCAGAACGCCGACGCCGCTACTGTTGTCCATGAAACGATATTCCCGTCTCACTCTGTGAAACGCAAGTTCAATTTTCCGTGAGACGCGCGACCCTGGGACACACAGCGGCCCGAGGACCAACGGGCCGGGCGGCGGTTGCCCGGGAAGCAGGGGCGGCCGGTGAGCCGGAGGGGCGCGTCGTCGCCTCCACAAGATCTCTAGTTGGGCCGGCGCAGCCTGCCGGTCGGAGGGAAAGCGATGGGTAGGACACTCGCGGAGAAGGTCTGGGACGACCACGTCGTCCGGCGCGCCGAGGGCGAGCCCGACCTCCTCTTCATCGATCTGCACCTGCTGCACGAGGTGACCAGCCCGCAGGCCTTCGACGGCCTCCGCAAGAGCGGCCGGCAGGTGCGCCGCCTCGACCTCACCATCGCCACCGAGGACCACAACACCCCGACCCTCGACATCGACAAGCCGATCGCGGACCCGGTCTCGCGCGTCCAGCTGGAGACGCTGCGCAAGAACTGCGCCGAGTTCGGCGTCCGGCTGCACCCGCTCGGCGACGTCGAGCAGGGCGTCGTGCACGTCGTCGGCCCGCAGCTCGGACTGACCCAGCCCGGCATGACCGTCGTCTGCGGCGACTCGCACACCTCCACCCACGGTGCCTTCGGCGGCCTGGCCTTCGGCATCGGCACCTCGCAGGTCGAGCACGTGCTGGCCACCCAGACGCTGCCGATGGCCCGCCCGAAGACCATGGCGATCACCGTCGAGGGCGAACTGCCCGACGGCGTCACCGCCAAGGACCTGATCCTGGCGATCATCGCGAGGATCGGCACCGGCGGCGGCCAGGGCTACGTCCTGGAGTACCGCGGCTCCGCCATCGAGAAGCTCTCGATGGAGGCCCGGATGACCATCTGCAACATGTCGATCGAGGCCGGCGCCCGCGCGGGCATGATCGCCCCCGACGAGACCACCTTCGCGTACCTCAAGGGCCGCCCGCACGCCCCCGAGGGCGAGGACTGGGACGCCGCCGTCGCGTACTGGAAGACGCTGAGGACGGACGAGGACGCCGAGTTCGACGCCGAGGTCGTCATCAAGGCCGACGAACTGTCGCCGTTCGTCACCTGGGGAACCAACCCCGGCCAGGGCGCGCCGCTTTCGGCCGCCGTCCCCGACCCGGCTTCGTACGAAGACGCTTCGGAGCGCCTCGCCGCCGAAAAGGCCCTGGAGTACATGGGGTTGGAGGCCGGGCAGCCGCTGCGCTCCATCAAGGTGGACACCGTCTTCGTGGGTTCCTGCACCAACGGGCGGATCGAGGACCTGCGCGCCGCCGCCGAGATCGTCCGGAGCCGCAAAGTCGCCGACGGCGTACGGATGCTGGTCGTCCCCGGCTCCGCGCGGGTCGGTCTGCAGGCCGTCTCCGAGGGTCTGGACGTCGTCTTCAAGGAGGCCGGCGCCGAATGGCGGCACGCGGGCTGCTCGATGTGTCTGGGCATGAACCCCGACCAGCTGGCCCCGGGTGAGCGCTCCGCGTCCACCTCCAACCGCAACTTCGAGGGCCGGCAGGGCAAGGGCGGACGCACGCACCTGGTGTCGCCGCAGGTCGCGGCCGCCACGGCCGTCCTGGGCCACCTGGCCTCCCCGGCCGACCTGTCCGACGCCGAGAACCGTACGCCCGCTGGAGTCTGATCAGTCATGGAAGCATTCACCACGCACACCGGCCGGGCCGTCCCGCTGCGCCGCTCCAACGTCGACACCGACCAGATCATCCCTGCTCACTGGCTCAAGAAGGTGACGCGGGACGGGTTCGAGGACGGGCTGTTCGAGGCCTGGCGCAAGGACGAGGACTTCGTCCTCAACCGCCCCGAGCGGCAGGGCGCGACCGTGCTGGTCGCCGGCCCCGACTTCGGCACCGGCTCCTCCCGCGAGCACGCCGTCTGGGCGCTCCAGAACTACGGCTTCAAGACCGTGATCTCCTCCCGCTTCGCCGACATCTTCCGCGGCAACTCGCTGAAGAACGGCCTGCTCACGGTCCTCCTGGAGCAGAAGATCGTGGACGCGCTGTGGGAGCTGACCGAGCAGGACCCCACGACCGAGATCACGGTCGACCTCGAGCGGCGCGAGGTGCGCGCCGAGGGCATCACCGCCGCCTTCGAACTCGACGAGAACGCCCGCTGGCGGCTGCTGAACGGGCTGGACGACATCTCGATCACCCTCCAGAACGAGTCCGACATCGCCGCCTACGAAGCCAAGCGGCCGTCGTACAAGCCGAGGACGCTCCAGGCCTGATCGCCGGCCGGGACGACCGGCCCTGGTCGAATTCCGGCCACCTCGAACCCCCTCCGTACCCCCGATCGGCCCGATCGGGGGTACGGCCGTGTCTGCGCCCGTCCGGGCCCGCGGGCCTGCGCCGCCGCCGGCAACTTCCCACGTTACGGCGGTGGTTGCCGGGGTAGGCGGCCACTGAGGACGTGATCCGCCGGGGTGCCGGGCGCGCCGCGCCGGGCGCCAGTTGCCCCCTGGGCGGGCGACAACTCGCCCCAGATGGCACAATCTGTGCATGGAACACGACGGCCAACTCCAGCTCTATGCGGCGGTCGCGAACCAGCTCAAGGAAGCGCACGCAAGGGTGCGCGCACTGCAAGTCCCGGAGGGCGTACGGATGGCGCTGACCCGGAAGCTGCTGGTCATTACGGCCGCGGCCAAGCACGATCTCGCCGACGCGACAAGGCGGCTGGAGCGGTTCATGGCGGACCTCGACGCGGGACGCGTCCCGGAAGAGGAGCGTTGATCGCCCCCGGAGCGGCCGAGTTCGTTGCGGCACAAGGGTGATTAGCCCGTTTCGTGTTTGATTTGCGGTATATATCTGCCTAACGTGCGAAAACGCTTGAACACTTTCGTTCTGGCAATGTCTCCGAAGGGGAAGACGTGAACAAGGCGCAGCTCGTAGAAGCGATTGCCGACAAGCTCGGCGGTCGCCAGCAGGCCGCCGACGCGGTCGACGCGGTCCTGGACGCCATCGTCCGCGCGACCGTCGCGGGGGACAGGGTCTCGGTCACCGGCTTCGGTTCGTTCGAGAAGGTCGACCGCCCGGCGCGCTACGCCCGCAACCCCCAGACGGGCGAGCGGGTTCGGGTCAAGAAGACGTCCGTGCCGCGCTTCCGCGCCGGTCAGGGCTTCAAGGACCTGGTGAGCGGTTCGAAGAAGCTCCCGCGCGGAGGCGAGGTCGCCGTCAAGAAGGCCCCCAAGGGCAGCCTGACCGGCGGTGCCACCGCCACGGTCAAGAAGGCCGCCGCGAAGAAGGCCGCCCCGGCGAAGAGGGCCACGGCCGCCGCCAAGAAGGCCGCGCCGGCGAAGACGACGGCCGCCGCGAAGAAGACCACGGGCGCCGCGAAGAAGACGACCGCCAAGAAGTCGGCCGCCAAGACGGCGACGGCGGCCGCGAAGAAGACCACGGCGAAGACGGCCACGGCCCAGAAGACCACCGCCAAGAAGGCCCCGGCGAAGAAGGTGACGGCCAAGAAGGCCCCCGCCAAGAAGTCGAGCGCCCGCAAGACCACCGCCAAGAAGACCACCGCTCGCTGAGGCGCAAGCGTTCACGGCACTCACGCGCCGGGCCGGACTCCCCCTGGAGTCCGGCCCGCGGCGTTTTCCACCGGTCTCCCGGAGTCCTGCCAGGTCAGAAGGTCTGGAGGGTGACCAGGGTGATGCGCCGGGAGTCGCCGTCGCCCTCGGTCTCGATCCGCACGCGCTGCCCGGGGCGCAACAGCCTCAGCCCGCCCGCGTCGAACGCCGGCGCGTCGAAGGGCACCGGGGTGCCGTCGTCCAACAGCACCTGGCCGCTGCGGGTGCCGGGGTCGTACGTGTACGCGGTGGCCTGCATGACCGGCAGCCTACTGCCCCGGAATCAGCAGGCGCGCGACCGCGGCGGCCGTTCGGGGACCCACCCCCAGCGTCAGCGCCGTCCGCAGATCCTCGCCGGTGTCCACGTCCTGGCGCACGGAATCCACCGCCGTCGGCCGGAGTTCCACGGCGCCCGACGCACGGTGACGGGCGCGTGAATCGGTACCGAAAGCCGGAAGCAATTCACGGCCGGCGGCCACCGCGAGAAGAGTCGTACCGATTGCTGCCGCATCGGGGAGAAAAGCGCGGGGGAATTCCGCGGCGGCGTCCAGGACGCGGGCCAATTCCGCCGGACGCAGCGCCGGGAGATCGGCGTTGAGAGCGGCCACCGCGCTGTCGGGCCGCCCGGCGCGCACGGCGGCCGCCCCATGCGCCAGCGCGGCGTTCAGACCCGCGCGGGGTTCGTCGGCGACGACCCGCGCGCCGAGCCCCGCGAGTTCGCGCCCGGCCAGCACGTCGTCCGTGACCACCGCCACATCGCGCACCGCGGCACAGGCCAGCGCGGCCGCCACGGTGTCCACGGCGAAGGCCAGGGCCAGGCCCGGACGCAGGGCGTCGCCGGCGGTGTCCGCGAGCCTGCTCTTGGCCAGCGCCAAGGGCTTCAGGGGGATGACCAAGCTCCACTGCACCGGCGTACCGTCTCTCTCTCGTCGCGGACATTGTCCCCCGGTCCTTCCGGCGCCCCCTCGATCGGGGCGTACGGTGTTCTCGACAGACCGGCGGCACGGGGCGACACTTGTCCGGCCCCCGGCCCGGAAGAAGTCAGGGAAGTCAGGGAAGTCCTAGAGGAAGGTGTCCGCGTGCCCCGCCGCAGAATCGGCTTCTGGTACCGCTTCGCAGCGGTGCTCTGCAAACCGCCGCTGGTGATTCTGATCAAGCGGGACTGGCGCGGAATGGAGCACATGCCGGCCGAGGGCGGGTTCATCACCGCGGTGAACCACAATTCGCACGTCGATCCCTTCGCCTACGCGCACTACCAGTACAACACCGGGCGCGTGCCGCGATTCCTGGCGAAGAGCGGGCTGTTCGGCAAGGGGTTCGTCGGCGCCGCGATGCGCGGCACCGGACAGATCCCCGTCTACCGCGAGTCCACCGACGCGCTCAGCGCCTTCCGGGCCGCGATCGACGCCGTGGAGCGCGGCGAGTGCGTCGCCTTCTACCCCGAGGGCACCCTCACCCGCGACCCCGACGGCTGGCCGATGACCGCCAAGACCGGGGCCGCGCGCGTCGCCCTGCAGACCAGGTGCCCGGTGATCCCGGTCGCGCAGTGGGGCGTCAACGAACTGCTGCCGCCCTACGCCAAGAAGCCCGACCTCCTGCCGCGCAAGACCCACCGCGTCCTGGCGGGCCCGCCCGTGGACCTCAGCCGGTTCTACGACCGGGAGATGACTCCCGAGCTGCTGAAGGAGGCCACGGAGGCCATCATGGCCGCCGTCACCCGCCTGCTGGAGGAGATCCGCGGCGAGAAGGCGCCCGACCGGCCCTACGACCCACGCCGGGAGCGGATCGAGCAGCGGCTCCGCACGCAGGCGCAGACCAGTCACGGCAGGTCCCAGGCACGGACCGGCCACAAGGGGGAGAGCAGCACGTGAGCAAGCCCGTCAAGGCCGCCGTCTTCGGCACCGGTTCCTGGGGTACGGCCTTCGGCACGGTCCTCGCCGACGCGGGCTGCGAGGTGACGCTGTGGGCGCGCCGCGCCGCGCTCGCCGACACGGTCAACTCCACGCGCACCAACCCGGACTACCTCCCCGGCATCGAGCTCCCGGCGAACCTCCGCGCCACCGCGGACCCCGCCGAGGCCGCCCGCGACGCCGACTTCACCGTCCTCGCGATCCCCTCGCAGACCCTGCGCGCCAACCTCGCCGCCTGGCGCCCGCTGCTCGCCCCGGACACCGTCCTCGTCTCGCTGATGAAGGGCGTCGAACTCGGTACGACCATGCGGATGAGCGAGGTGATCGAGGACGTCGCCGAGGTCGGCCGGGACCGGATCGCCGTGGTCACCGGGCCCAACCTCGCCAAGGAGATCGCCTCCCGCAGGCCGGCCGCCGCCGTGGTCGCCTGCACCGACGAGGGCGTCGCCCGGCGACTCCAGACGGCCTGCCACACGCCGTACTTCCGCCCGTACACCAACACCGACGTCGTCGGCTGCGAACTCGGCGGCGCCGTGAAGAACGTCATCGGTCTCGCCGTCGGCATCGCGGACGGCATGGGGCTCGGCGACAACGCCAAGGGCTCGCTCATCACCCGCGGACTCGCCGAGACCACCAGGCTGGGCCTGGCGATGGGCGCCGACCCGCTGACCTTCTCCGGCCTCGCCGGCCTCGGCGACCTGGTGGCGACCTGCTCCTCGCCGCTCTCCCGCAACCACACCTTCGGCACCAACCTCGGCAGGGGCATGACCCTCCAGGAGACCATCGCGGTCACCAGGCAGACCGCCGAGGGCGTCAAGTCCTGCGAGTCCGTGCTGGATCTGGCCCGCCGGCACGGCGTCGACATGCCCATCACGGAGACCGTCGTCGGGATCGTCCACGAGGGCAAGCCGCCGATGGTCGCCCTCAAGGAGCTGATGTCGCGCAGCGCGAAGCCGGAACGACGCTGAGCGACCCCCTGAGTCGACGCTGTGTCCGCGCCCTACCACCGGGTACTCTCATGCCGATATGAGCACCGAGAATCTTCCCCAGAGCCCTGAGCAGCCGTCTCGTAAGCCGCGTGTGGCCGTCGTGTTCGGCGGACGCAGCTCCGAGCACGGGATCTCCACGGTCACCGCCGGCGCTGTCCTCAAGGCCGTCGACCGGACGAAGTACGAGGTCCTGCCGATCGGCATCACCCGGGAAGGCCGCTGGGTGCTCACCGCCGACGAGCCGGAGCGGATGGCGATCACCGAACGCCGTACCCCCGGTGTCGAGGAACTGGCCGACTCGCAGGAGGGCGCCGTGGTGCTCTCCGTCGACCCCGCGAACCGCGAAGTCGTCTACAGCGAGCCCGGATCGGTGCCCAAGGCCCTCGGCGACGTCGACGTCGTCTTCCCGGTCCTGCACGGCCCCTACGGCGAGGACGGCACCCTGCAGGGACTGCTGGAGCTGTCCGGCGTGCCGTACGTGGGGTCGGGCGTGCTCGCCTCGGCCGTCGGCCAGGACAAGGAGTACATGAAGCGGGTGTTCACCTCCTTCGGGCTGAAGGTCGGCCCGTACGTGGTGGTCCGGCCGCGCGAGTGGGAGCGGGACGAGTCGGCCGCCCGGAAGAAGATCGTCGACTTCGCCGGTGAGCACGGCTGGCCGCTGTTCGTGAAGCCCGCGCGCGCGGGCTCGTCGATCGGCATCACCAAGGTCGACGACCTTTCGGGGCTGGACGACGCGATCGCCGAGGCCCAGCGCCACGACCCGAAGATCCTCGTCGAGGCGGCGCTGCGCGGCCGCGAGATCGAGTGCGGCGTCCTGGAGTTCGAGGACGGGCCGCGTGCCTCCGTACCGGCCGAGATCCCGCCGCCGGACGCGCACGCGTACTACGACTTCGAGGCCAAGTACATCGACTCGACCCCCGGGCTGGTGCCGGCCCCGCTGACGCCGGAGGAGACCGCCGAGGTGCAGCGGCTCGCGGTGGACGCCTTCGAGGCCGCCTCCTGCGAGGGGCTGGTCCGGGCGGACTTCTTCCTCACCGAGGACGGCGAGTTCGTCATCAACGAGATCAACACGATGCCGGGCTTCACGCCCATCTCGATGTACCCCGCCATGTGGCAGGCGAGCGGCGTCTCCTACGAGGAACTGGTGGGCCGCCTGATCCAGGCGGCACTGCGCAGGTCCACGGGACTGCGCTAGCCCTCAGTCGGCGATCCCCTCGGGGATCGCCTTCCTGACGGCCGACGCCAGGTCGATCAGCACCGACGAACTGTCCGCCCCCTCCGGCACCGCCACCTCCACATAGGCACGGCGACTGGCGGTGGTGAACCGGTACCCCCCGCCGTCCCGCTTCTCCATCAGCCAGTCCACACCGTTCACACCGCCCGCGACCGCGTCCGGGTCGGCGCCCTGGGCCACCTTCGGATCCGCCATCTTCGGCGGCCGCTCCACACCGCAGCGCAGTATGATCGCCGGGTTCCCCCAGCCCGCGGTCAGCGCGGAAGCGGGCTCGGGATCCCGGCGATCCATACCGTCCACCCTCGACGGCAGTGCCTCGTCCAGGTTCCGGCACAGTCGCGCGATCTTCGTCGTGGGACCGGGAACCGCGGCCGACGCGCCGTCGTCTGCCGATGAGCAGCCCACGGCGGCACAGAGCAGAACAAGGGCGGGCACACCACTGGGCCGGTGACGGAAAAGGTTCACCGGCCAAGGGTAGACGGGGGCTACAGATGCACCACCGGGCAGGTCAGGGTACGGGTGATCCCGTCCACCTGCTGCACCTTGGCGACCACCATGCGGCCGAGGTCGTCGACCGTGTCGGCCTGGGCCCGCACGATCACGTCGTAGGGACCGGTGACGTCCTCGGCCTGCACGATGCCGGGGATCTTGCCGATCGTCTCGGCGACGGTCGAGGCCTTGCCGACCTCGGTCTGGATCAGGATGTACGCCTGTACCACGGAACCTCCAGGGCGGCCACGAGGATCATGTGGGGAAAAGGAACGCCACGGTATCGCGTCGCCGCTCGCCGCGGGGAGACCTGCGGGGACCACGGCTCGCGCGCCGGGGTGCAGGCACGACAGAGGTTGACGGTCTCCTCGACCGTATCGAGGACACCGGTGGCGCGCGACCGGGCACGGACTGGGACAGAAGGGGAGCTGGGGCGATGAAGGGCACTGTTGGTGAGCTCGGGGAGTTCGGGCTCATCAGGGAGCTCACCTCCCGTCTCACCACCACACCGGCGGTCCGGGTGGGACCCGGTGACGACGCCGCGGTGGTGGCCGCGCCCGACCGCCGGGTCGTGGCGAGCACCGACATCCTGCTGGAGGGCCGGCACTTCCGCCGCGACTGGTCCACCGCCTACGACGTCGGCCGCAAGGCCGCCGCCCAGAACCTCGCCGACATCGCCGCGATGGGCGCCGTGCCGACCGCACTGCTCCTCGGCCTCGTCGTACCCGGCGAACTGCCGGTCACCTGGCCCACCGAGCTGATGGACGGCCTGCGCGACGAGTGCCAGGTCGCCGGCGCCTCCGTGGTCGGCGGCGACGTCGTGCGCGGCGACACGATCATGGTGTCGATCACCGCCCTCGGCGATCTGCGCAACCAGGAACCGATCACCCGCTCCGGCGCCCAGCCCGGCGACCTCGTCGCGGTGACGGGCTGGCTGGGCTGGTCCGCCGCCGGATTCGCGGTCCTCTCCCGCGGGTTCCGCTCGCCCCGCGCCTTCGTCGAGGCCCACCGCCGTCCCGAGCCGCCGTACCACGCCGGTCCGGCGGCCGCCGCCCTCGGCGCGACCGCGATGTGCGACGTGAGCGACGGGCTGATCGCCGACCTGGGGCACATCGCGGAGGCCAGCAAGGTCCGCATCGACATCCGCTCCGGCGCGATCGACGTGCCCACCCAGATGAACGACATCGGACAGGCCGTCGGCGTCGACCCCATGCAGTGGGTGCTGACCGGCGGGGAGGACCACGCCATCGTGGCGACCTTCCCGCCGGACGTGAAGCTCCCGGCCCGCTGGAAGGTGATCGGCGAGGTCCTCAACCCCTCCGCCCTGCCCCAGGTGACGGTCGACGGGGCGCCCTGGACCAGCAAGGGCGGCTGGGACCACTTCGGGGACATGGAGTCGTGATCCCCCCGAGGGTCCTGACGGTGGCCGGCTCCGACTCCGGCGGTGGCGCCGGCATCCAGGCCGACCTCAAGACGATGCTCGCGCTCGGCACGCACGGCATGAGCGTGATCACCGCGGTCACGGCGCAGAACTCCCTCGGCGTCCAGGGCGCGTGGGACCTGCCCGTGGCGGCGGTGCGCGCCCAGTACCGCAGTGTCGTCGACGACATCGGCGTCCAGGCCGTGAAGACCGGGATGCTCTCCTCCGCGGAACTCGTCGAAGCGGTGGCCGAGTTGATCGCCGGCACCGACGCCCCGGTCGTCGTCGACCCGGTCGGCGTCTCCAAGCACGGCGACCCGCTGTTGGCCGACTCGGCCCTCGACTCCGTCCGCACCGAGCTGCTTCCCGTCGCCACCGTCGCCACGCCCAACCTCGACGAGACGGCCCGGCTGACCGGCGTACGGGTCGAGTCGGAGCACGGGCTCAGGCAGGCCGCGGCGGCCGTCCTGGCGTACGGCCCGCGGTGGGTGCTGATCAAGGGCGGCCACCTGCCCGGTGACGCCGTGGACCTGCTCACCGACGGCTCCGAGGAGCACTGGCTGCGCGCGC
This sequence comes from Streptomyces sp. NPDC017202, assembly GCF_044331705.1. Lineage (NCBI taxonomy): Bacteria > Bacillati > Actinomycetota > Actinomycetes > Kitasatosporales > Streptomycetaceae > Streptomyces > Streptomyces sp. NPDC017202. Next base: position 169,622 of record NZ_JBIRNP010000013.1, read on the forward strand.
CCCGGCTCGACAACCGGCACACGCACGGCACGGGCTGCACCCTCGCCTCGGCGATCGCGGCGCAACTCGCCAAGGGGGAGACCGTGCCGCAGGCGGTGGCGACGGCCAAGGAGTACGTCACCGGGGCGATCGCCGCCGGCTTTCCCCTCGGCGCCGGGATCGGTCCCGTGGACCACGGCTGGCGGCTCGGCGTCCGGGCCGCCGACGAGGGGACCGGTCCCGCGCGGTGACCCCGGCGCCGGCCTACGGGCCGCCGGGCACGCCAAAGAGCCGGCCCACCAGAGGTGGACCGGCTCTTTCAGCAACCAGCAGGGCCGCGCGCGACGGGGGTCCCCCCGCCTCGGGCGGAGCCGAGAGGTGGGGGATGTGCGTCAGCGCGAGACCTTGCCGGCCTTGATGCACGAGGTGCAAGCGTTCACGCGCTTCGGCGTCCCACCGACCACGGTACGCACGCGCTGGATGTTCGGGTTCCAGCGACGGGGCGTACGGCGGTGCGAGTGCGAGATGTTGTTGCCGAAGCCCGGCCCCTTGCCGCAGACGTCGCAGTTGGCAGCCACGGGTCACTCCAAAGACTTCAGATGCACTTACGGTTGATCCCGGCATGCCGGGATCAAGATCGTGGGATCAGAGATCTGAGTGGCGGTGCCAGGGGGATGGCCCGATGGGATCGGGCAACCGGAGCAGCATACAACGGCTGCGCCAGTACAACGAAACTACCATGGCTGCTCAGGGGCCCCGCCCTTGCCCGCCACCGGCCCACACCCGCCCACGGTCTACGCTGCGTCCCAGTCCAGCAGCTCAGGGAGGCCCAGGTGCCGCAGGTGCCGCAGACATTCTTCGATGCTCTCGCGGTGCGCACCTGGTGTGGTCTCGCGCTCCGCGCACTGGGACGCGCGCGTGAGGAGATCGACGCGATCAACGTGTACCCGGTCGCCGACGGGGACACCGGGACCAACCTGTACCTGACCGTGGAGTCGGCCGCGACCGCGGTCGAGGCGGTGTTCACCGGTCACGCGGCCGGCGCCGCCCCGCACGGCACTCCCTCCCTCGCCGACGCCGCGCGCGCGATGGCGCACGGAGCGCTCATAGGCGCGCGCGGGAACTCCGGGACCATCCTGGCGCAGCTGCTGCGCGGCATGGCCCAGGTGCTCGCCGCCGAGGGGGAGGGCCCGCACACCGACGCGGCGGGACTGCGCCTGGCGCTGCGCCGCGCCGCCGACTCCGCCCGCCAGGCCGTGGCCCGCCCGGTCGAGGGCACGGTCCTGTCGGTCGCCTCGGCCGCCGCCGACGCGGCCGCGGACGCCGAGGGCGACTGCGGGACGGTCGCGAAGGCGGCCTACCGGGGCGCGTGCACGGCGCTCGCCGCGACGCCGGGCCAGCTGGCCGTCCTGGAGCGTGCCGGGGTGGTGGACGCGGGCGGGCGGGGACTGGTGACGGTGCTCGCGGCGCTGGTGGAGACGTTCACGGGGGAGACGGCGGCGGCCCCCTCCGGGACCGGCGCGTTCGCGGCCGTCGAGGGGCGCGACCACGCCGGAGGCCAGGCGGACCCGCAGGCCCCCGGGCTCCCGGCGGGCGTGGAGTCCTGCGCCGACGAGGGGGCCGGCAGCGACGGGCCCGCCTTCGAGGTGATCTACCTGCTGGAGGCCGAGGACGCCGCCGTCGCCCGGCTGCGGGAGCGGCTCGACGCGCTGGGGGACTCGCTCGTCGTGGTCGGCGGGGACGGACTGTGGAACGTGCACGTGCACGTGGACGACGCCGGCGCGGCCGTGGAGGCGGGCGTCGAGGCCGGCCGGCCGCACCGGATCCGCATCACGCACTTCGGCGCCGACGACGTCCACGCGCGCGGGGGCGGGAGCCCGCCCCGCGAGCGCGTCCAGCGGGCGGTGGTCGCCGTCGTGCCCGGCGAGGGCCTGGCCGGTCTGTACACCGAGGCCGGCGCGACCGCCGTCCTCGCGCGCCCCGGGGAGCCGCCCGCCAGCGGTGAACTGGTCCAGGCCGTACGACGGGCCCACGCGCGCGAGGTCGTGCTGCTGCCCAACGACGCCGACCTGCGCCACACCGCGGCCGCGGCGGCCGAGCAGGCGCGCGCGGAGGGCATCCGGGTCGCCCTCATCCCGACCCGTTCCGCGGTCCAGGGGATCGCCGCGCTCGCCGTGCACGAACCCGACCGCCGCTTCGACGAGGACGTCGTCGCGATGACCTCGGCGGCCGGCGCCACCCGCTACGCAGAGGTCGCCGTCGCCGAACGCCAGTCCTGGACCATGGCCGGCATCTGCCAGGCCGGCGACGTCCTCGGCCTCGTCGACGGCGACGTGGCCGTCATCGGCGCCGACGTCACCGCCGTCGCCGAAACGGTCCTGGACCGCATGCTGGCGGCGGGCGGGGAACTCGTCACCCTCGTCCTCGGCGAGGAGGCTCCCGAGGGCGTCGCCGAGCGACTGGAGGCGCGGGTGCGGGAGGCGTACCTCGCCGTCGACACGGTGGTGTACCGCGGGGGACGGCAAGGCACGCTGCTGCTGATCGGCGTGGAATGACCGTCGGGGACGAGCGGTCGACTCCGCCGGGGAGGCGGTGAGCGCCGCCCCACCGCCCGCCCCGCTCCCGCGCCTTTCAGCCCCGCGCTTCCACTCCCGCGCCTTTCAGCCCCCAGTTCTCACTCCCGTGCCTCTCGCTCCTGCGCCGCTTCCTGCTCCGCCGCTTCCGCCGCCGCCTGGAGCAGCTGCTCCGCCTCCGTCCGCCGCGCCCGCACGGTCTCCTCGTCCCCGCCCTCGAAGCCGGGGTCCGTCTCCGCGTCCGCGTACGCCGCGAGTACCGCACGCGCGCGTGCGGCCGCCTCCGCGGGACGTCCCAGGTCGGTCTCCAGCCAGCCCGCGGCCAGCTCGGCGCCGGTGCGCGGCGGCAGGGCGGCGGCCCCGAGGGAGACGAACACCGCGACCGCCTCCGACATCTGGCACAGCGCCTCGTCCATGGCGGCACGGATCGAGTCGTCGTCGGCGTCCTCGGTGGCCGAGCGGGCCAGGAGATCGCCGAACTGGCGGTGGGTGTGACCGAGTTCGAAGACCAGCCGCAGACGCGTCTCCTCGTCGTCCGCGACCTCCAGCGCGTCGGCGCACTCCCCGACGGCGTCCGCCATCAGCTCCCGCGCCGCACGGGTGCCGCCCTCCGCCCGCAACGCCAGCCACGCACGCGCGCGCAAGGAGCGCACCAGCCCGTGCACGTTGCCCAGGGAACGCCACAGCTCGCCCGCGCGCGCGTACGCCCGGTCCGCGTCCGCGCGCAGCCCCGCCTGACCGAGGGACTCGGCGGCCAGGTGCGCCAGCGTCGCGTGGTCGTGCTGCTCGGGCCAGTGCCGGGCGGTCTCGGCGGCCTGCAGGCGGCGCTCGGCGGCGGCCCGGTGCTCGCCCAGCTCGCTCAGGCAGTCGCCGAGCCACCACTGCGTCTGCACGACCGCCCCGTCGCCGTGCGTCTCGACGGTCAGGTCCGCCAGCGCCGACTCCAGCACCTCCGCGGCCTCCGCCCACCGGCCCTGCCGCACCAGGAACCCGCCCAGCTGGTGCCGCGCCCACGCGCCGAACGTCGGACCCTCGCCCGCCTCGTCGGCCCAGTGCGCCGCCTCCAGGGCGTGCTCGGCGGCCTCCGCCGCCTGCCCCCGGCCCCCGACGACCTCGGCGAGCTGGAGGTGCAGCTGCGCCCTGCCGACCGGCTCCAGGAAGCCGCCGCCGTGCTCCAGGGCGGCCCGCAGCGCCCGTTCCGCCTCCGTCATGTCGCCCAGGTGGTGCGCGAGAGCGGCCAGCCTGGCCTCGTACTCCACGGCGAACCAGGGCAGCCCCGCCCCGGTGAACTCCGCGGCGGCCCGGGCGAACAGCTCGGCGCCCGCCTCGGCGTCGCCCGAGCGCGCCGTCAGCTCCGCGAGCATCGCGTGTCCCTCGGCGACCCGCGCGACGAGCCGCACGTCGTCCCCGGCCCGCCCCTCCACGAGCGCGAGCACCTCCCGGACGGCCCCCTCGGCCTCCGCCAGCACCCGCTCGGCGACCGGCCCGTCGGCCTCGTGCACGCGCCGCATCAGGATCCGCGCGCGGCCCATGAGGACCCCCGCCGCCTGCCGCACCTCCGTGCCGCCCTCGGCGTACAGCGCGAGGACCCGGTCGTACGGCTCGGCGACCGCGGCGAGCGCCTCGTCGATCTCCCCGGTGAGCGCGCGGACGTAGGCCGCACGCGTGCGTGCCGCCAGAGCCTCGCCGGGGTCGCCCGCCTTCGCGTACAGCCCGGCCGCCAGCTCGAACGTCTCGGCACCCTCCGCGCCCAGCCCCATCGCCCGGTGGTCGGCGATCTCGGCGCGGTCGCGCGCGTCCAGCCCGGCGCCCGCGGCTCCCTCGGCGGCCGCCGCCACCGCCGCCCACGCCTCCACGGCGTGCGGCCGCAAGGTGTCCGACAACCGCCGCGCCTCGGCGAGCAGCGCGGGCAGATCCACCGCGCCGGCTCCTGCTCCGGCCCCCGCCCCGGCCGCCGCCGTGACCGTCGGCGGCGGGGGGGCGGCCGCGGGAACCGGCGGACGCACCGTGCGCACCCCCAACGGCAGCCGCTCCACCAGCGGCTGCTGCGACATCCGCGCGCGTGCCCGCTCGCCGACGTGCGACGTGCCGTTGCGCGCGTCGAACCGCGCGGCCAGCGCGAGCGCCTCCTCGCGCGCGTGGAGCGCGAGTTCCGCCGCCGTCCACACCCGCCCGGCCGGCCCGGGAACCCGCTGCCCGCCCAGGCCCAGCGCGGACAGCCGCTCCATGAGCAGGACGACCACGCTCAGGAAGTCCAGCCTGCTGCGCGGCTGCCCCTCGTCCGTGAAGTACGCCGGGCGCTCCGCGAGCAGCTCCAGGCCCCGCGCCTCGTTGCCGGTCAGCGCGCAGAACTCCACGTGGTCGGCGTACGCGCCCCGCATGCTCTCCATCGCCCGCACCAGCCGGAAGCCGCGCAGGTGGTTCGCCCGGGCCTCGTCCGGCCGGCCCAGCCGCACCAGCGGCACCAGGGACGACGCGAGCACGGTGTGCGGCTCGTGCGCGCACGTGTACGCGCCCTCCAGGACGGGCGCCCACAGCTCCAGGGCCTCCGCGTCCCGGCCCCGTTCCGCCTGCCACCAGCCCTGACCGCGCAGCTCGCACGCGTGGCAGTCGGCCATGCTGTCGCGGTCCGCGGCCAGCCAGGCGGCGAACGCCCGCTCGGCCCGCTCCACGTCCCCGACGTGCGCGGCCACGCTGAACTCGGCGCCGCGCACGGCCCGCTCGGAGTGCCCGGCGAGCCGGTAGCGGTGCTCCATCTCGCCGAGCCACTTCTCCACCGACGCCAGCGGAATGTGCGGCTGGTCGAGCATGCCGGCCGACATCCACTTGAAGACCCAGTGCAGCGAGTGCGTCTCGTGCGCGTCGAAGTCCTCGGGCCGTTCGTCCCACATGCGCAGCAGGCGCGCGAACGGGACGAACATCTTGTCCTTCTCGGAGCTGTAGTTGTAGACCTTCAGCTGGTGTCCGAGCGCCTCGATCACGGCGAGCGGGATGTTCAGCCTCTCGGCCTCCACGAGCAGCAGTTCCGCGCGCGCGTTGCGGGCCGGGCCCTCCGGCTGCTCGCCGTTCTCCGCGATCGCCCGGCGCAGGGAGTCGAAGTCCGTGATCGTGGTCATCGCCGCCCGTCCTCCTCAGGTGTGGCTTCCCCGTGCGTGGCCCACTCCAGCAGGCCGATGAACGCCCGGTTCAGCAGGGCGGAGTCCGCCGGCCGCAGGGGCCGCTGCGCCATCAGCAGCGCCTGCCCGTACAGCGACTCCGCGGCGGTGCCGATCAGCTCGGCGTCCCGCAGCGAACTGATCCGCCGGACCAGCGGGTTGAGATGGTTGAGCACCAGACGCGCGCGCGGGGCGCTGCCGCGCAGGGAGCCCAGGATGCCCGCCCACAGGTCGTCCGCACGCGACTCGGCGTCCGCCCGCGCCTGCTCGTGCCGGGCCGCCCGGTCGTCCAGGTGCAGCGCGGGCACCGACAGGGGGTGGAAGGCGCGCAGGACCACATCGCAGCCCAGCGGGTCGAGCTTCGCCCGCGCGGCCGCCAGGAAACCCGACAGCGCCAGCTCCTCCGCCGCGTCCACGGCGTCCAGATGCGCGGTCACGGTGTCCGCGTCCAGCTCGGCGACCACCGTCCCCGGCCGCACCGACGGCAGCGCCTCGACCAGTTCGCTGTCGTACGTGTAACCGCCGTTGACCACCCCGACGCCCTGCGCCGACGCGATCGGCGCGACCTGCCGGTACTCCTCCACGGTCCGCGTGAAGTGCACCACCGGATGCCGCTGCGCGAACTCCTCCAGCGACAGCCGGCCGTCGCTCGTCTCGAACGGCAGCCACGGCAGCATCGTCCGCAGCATCTCCCGGTCGTGCCGCGCCAGGGACTTCACCCCCAGGTGGTGCACGGCGAGGAACGCCGCCAGCCGCTCCGGATCCCCGGCGGCCAGCCCCGTCAGCCACGCCCGGATCCGCTCGCCCAGCGCCTCCCGCACGGCCGCCAGCGTCTCGTCCTCGTACAGCGCCTCGCGCGAGGCCGTGGGCCGCAGACTGTCGGTGTCCAGGACACAGCGCACGAAGAACGCCCAGTCCGGCAGGAGCTGTTCGGCCCGGTCGGTCAGCAGCATGCCCTTGAGGTGCACGCGGTGACCCGCCCGCTGGGCCGGACTGACCGCGGCCGGCAGCACGTACGCCACCCCGCGGATCCCGGCCAGCGGCACGTTCAGCTCGATCGAGTCCAACGGCGTGAACCCGAACAGCTCGTGACAGTGCCGGGCCAGCGCCACCCGCCGGTTCGCGGGAGAGGCGTACGGCCGGTCCCAGGGCGCCGGCAGATCGGTGACCGCCTCCTCGCCGACCCGGACGTCGTACGGCAGCAGCGAGCCGAAGTCGCGCGCCAGCTGGAGGACCCGCTGCTCGGTGAGCCACTCACCGGCACCGGCCCGCGCCACCAGGTGCACGGTCGTGCCCGGCTCGGGGCGCTCCTCGTCGGACAGCGTCCGCACCGTGTACGAACCGTCGTCGCGGGCCGTCCACTCCACCGGCGGCGCGCCGGGCGTACGGGAACTGCGGCTGACCACCCGGATGCGCTCGGCGACCACGAAGCAGGCCAGCAGCCCGATCCCGAACTGCCCGAGGAAGTCGGAGCGGGCCTCCTGCAGGCCGTCGGCGCGCTTGGAACTGCGTCCGATGGTGGCCAGCAGGCTGTGCACGTCGGACTCGGTGAGCCCGACACCGGAGTCCTCCACCCGCAGCTCCCCGCCCGTGGCGGACAGCCGCACCCGCGCCGGGGCGCCGGGCTCCTCCGCCCGCCGGGCGGTGATGGCGTCCACGGCGTTCTGCAGCAGCTCGCGCAGGTAGACCCGGGGACTGGAGTAGAGGTGATGGGACAGCAGGTCCACCAGGCCGCGCAGGTCGACCTGGAAGGTATGAGGTGACGGTGATGCCTGGGATGACGGTGAGGTCTGGGAGTCCATCGCTGCTGCGCCGCGGCTTGGGGAGGGTCGAGGGCGCGGGGTCGGGCGGTCCCGGTGGGGCGGTGACCGCGGGGGATGGCCGGAGCGCGCCATCCTAGAGCCCGAACGAGCCGCCTGACCAGGGGTTTCGGGACACGTATACGGCAATGTCAGTGGGGTGGTGTGCAATGGATCTCGTGCCCGCGCTCGAAGAACCGCTCAAAAAGGTGCTCGGCCCACCGACCGCGAAGGTGATGGCCGAGCACCTCGGCCTGCACACCGTCGGCGACCTCCTGCACCACTACCCGCGCAGATACGAGGAGCGCGGCCAGCTCACGCACCTCGCCGACCTCCCCATGGACGAGCACGTCACCGTGGTCGCCCAGGTCGCCGACGCCCGCCTGCACACCTTCGCCTCGGCCAGGGCCCCCCGCGGCAAGGGCCAGCGCCTGGAGGTCACCATCACGGACGGCAGCGGCCGCCTCCAGCTGGTCTTCTTCGGCAACGGCGTGCACAAGCCCCACAAGGACCTCCTGCCGGGCACCCGCGCGATGTTCTCCGGCAAGGTCTCCCTCTTCAACCGCCGCCTCCAGCTGGCCCATCCGGCCTACGAACTGCTGCGCGGCGACACCGACGAAACGGTCGAGACCTGGGCCGGCGCCCTCATCCCGATCTACCCGGCCACCGCCAAACTCGAGTCCTGGAAGATCGGCAAGGCGATCCAGACGGTCCTGCCCAGCGCGCAGGAGGCCGTCGACCCGCTCCCGGACTCCCTGCGCGAGGGCCGCGGCCTGCTCTCCCTCCCCGAGGCCCTCCTCAAGATCCACCGTCCGCACACCAAGGCCGACATCGACGACGCCCGCGCCCGCCTGAAGTGGGACGAGGCCTTCGTCCTCCAGGTCGCCCTCGCCCGCCGCCGCCACGCCGACGCCCAACTCCCGGCCGTCCCCCGCAGACCCGCCCCGGACGGCCTGCTCTCCGCCTTCGACGACCGCCTCCCCTTCACCCTCACCGAGGGCCAGCAGAAGGTCTCGCAGGAGATCTTCGACGACCTGGCGACCGAGCACCCGATGCACCGGCTGCTCCAGGGGGAGGTCGGTTCCGGTAAGACGATGGTGGCCCTGCGCGCCATGCTCGCCGTCGTCGACGCCGGTGGGCAGGCCGCCATGCTCGCGCCCACCGAGGTCCTCGCCCAGCAGCACCACCGCTCCATCGTGGAGATGATGGGGGAACTGGCCGAGGGCGGGACGCTGGGCGGCGTCGAGCACGCCACCAAGGTCGTACTCCTCACCGGGTCGATGGGGGCCGCCGGGCGGCGGCAGGCGCTGCTCGATCTCGTCACCGGCGAGGCCGGCGTCGTCATCGGCACGCACGCGCTGATCGAGGACAAGGTGCAGTTCCACGATCTCGGGCTGGTCGTGGTCGACGAGCAGCACCGGTTCGGCGTCGAGCAGCGGGACGCCCTGCGCGGCAAGGGCAAGCAGCCTCCGCACCTGCTCGTCATGACCGCCACGCCCATCCCGCGCACGGTCGCCATGACCGTCTTCGGCGACCTGGAGACCTCCGTCCTGGACCAGCTCCCGGCCGGCCGGTCGCCCATCGCCAGCCATGTCGTCCCCGCCGCCGACAAGCCGCACTTCCTGGCCCGCGCGTGGCAGCGGGTCCGCGAGGAGGTCGAGGGCGGACATCAGGCGTACGTGGTCTGCCCGCGCATCGGCGACGAGGAGGACGGACCCGGGAAGGCGAAGAAGAAGTCTCCGGAGGACGAGGCCGAGAAGCGTCCGCCGCTCGCCGTCCTGGACGTGGCCGACCAGCTGGCCAGGGGCCCGCTCCAGGGGCTCCGGGTCGAGGTGCTGCACGGCCGCATGCCCCCGGACGACAAGGACGCCGTCATGCGCCGGTTCGCCGCCGGGGACATCGACGTCCTGGTCGCCACGACCGTCATCGAGGTCGGGGTCAACGTGCCGAACGCCACCGCGATGGTGATCATGGACGCCGACCGCTTCGGCGTCTCCCAGCTGCACCAGCTGCGCGGCCGGGTCGGCCGGGGTTCGGCCCCCGGACTCTGCCTCCTCGTCACCGAGATGCCCGAGGCGAGTCCCGCCCGCCAGCGGCTCAACGCGGTCGCCGCCACCCTCGACGGCTTCGAGCTGTCCCGCATCGACCTCGAACAGCGCCGCGAGGGCGACGTCCTGGGCCAGGCCCAGTCCGGTGCCCGCTCCAGCCTGCGCGTCCTCGCCGTCATCGAGGACGAGGAGGTCATCGCCGAGGCGAGGCAGGAGGCGGCACAGGTGGTCGCGTCCGACCCGGAGTTGACCGCCTACCCCGGCCTGCGCACCGCCCTGGACGCCCTCCTGGACGAGGAGAGGGAGCAGTACCTGGAGAAGGGCTGAGCGCGCGGCGCCGGATCCCCGCGGTGCCGGCGCGTACGTCGTGCCCGGCCGGCGGCCCCCTCCCGCCCCGACGGGGGGTGGACGGTCACCCGCGCGCGGCGGGACGGGCGGTGCCCCGCGCGCGGCGGTGCGGAGGGTTCCCCGGACCCCACCGGGCACCGCCGACCGTGATCGAGCACCCCGCACCTCCGCCTGCCAGACTGGCCACGTCAAGACGCCCCCGAACAAGGACCCCGAGATGACCCGCGTGATCGCCGGAAAAGCCGGCGGACGTCGCCTGGCCGTCCCGCCAGGGACCGGCACCCGCCCCACCTCCGACCGCGCGCGCGAGGCCCTCTTCTCCACCTGGCAGTCCCTGCTCGGCGGCGCCCCCCTCGACGGCGAACGCGTCCTGGACCTCTACGCCGGCTCCGGCGCCGTGGGGCTGGAGGCCCTTTCCCGGGGGGCCGGCCACACCCTGCTCGTCGAGGCCGACGCGCGAGCGGCCCGCACGATCCGGGAGAACGTGCGGACCCTCGGCCTGCCGGGCGCCGAGGTGCGGGCCGGTAAGGCCCGGCAGATCATCCAGACGCCGCCGACGGAGCCGTACGACCTCGTCTTCCTCGACCCCCCGTACGCCGTCACGGATGACGATCTTCGGGAGATCCTGCTCACACTCCGCTCGGAGGGGTGGCTCGCGGCGGAAGCCCTCGTCACCGTGGAGCGCAGCACCAGAGGCGGCGTCTTCGGCTGGCCGGACGGCTTCGAAGCGATCCGGTCCCGTCGGTACGGCGAGGGAACGTTTTGGTACGGTCGCGCCGCCTCTACGTGCGAAGACGCACGATGACCGGACCGGAGAGCGAGGGATCTCAAGTGCGCCGCGCCGTCTGTCCCGGGTCGTTCGACCCGATCACCAACGGACATCTCGACATCATTTCCCGCGCCTCCCGTCTGTACGACGAGGTCTACGTCGCGGTGATGATCAACAAGTCCAAGAAGGGCCTGTTCGAGATCGACGAGCGGATCGACCTGATCCGCCAGGTAACCGCCGAGTACGGGAACGTCCGCGTCGAGGCCTTCCACGGTCTCCTCGTCGACTTCTGCAAACAGCGCGAGATCCCGGCCATCGTCAAGGGCCTGCGCGCCGTCAGCGACTTCGACTACGAGCTGCAGATGGCCCAGATGAACAACGGCCTCTCCGGTGTCGAGACGCTGTTCGTCCCCACCAACCCCACCTACAGCTTCCTGTCGTCCTCCCTGGTCAAGGAGGTCGCGACCTGGGGCGGCGACGTCTCCCACCTGGTCCCGCCGCTCGTCCTCGAGGCACTCGCCGAACGGCTCCGCAAGGACTGAGAACCTGACGGCCCGTCACTCGGTGTCCGCCGGACACCTCGTGGCCGTACAGTCGTTCCGTCCGTCTCCAACACAGCAGCAGAGAGTGGCGAGCAACCGGTGGACGTGCAGAAGAAGCTCGACGAGATCGTCACGGCGGTCTCCAGTGCCCGGTCGATGCCGATGTCGGCCTCGTGCGTGGTCAACCGCGCCGAACTGCTCGCCCTCCTCGAAGAGGTGCGGGCCGCGCTGCCCGACTCCCTCGCCCAGGCCCGGGAGCTGATCGGCGGCCGCGAGCAGATGGTGGAGCAGGCCCGTCAGGAGGCCGACCGGATCATCTCCACCGCGCACGCCGAGCGCGGCTCCCTGATCTCCGACACCGAGATCGCCCGCCGCTCGCAGGCCGAGGCGGACCGCATCCTGGCCGAGGCCCGCAAGGAGGCCGAGGACATCCGCGCGGAGGCCGACGACTACGTCGACTCCAAGCTCGCCAACTTCGAGGTCGTCCTCACCAAGACCCTCGGCTCCGTCGGCCGCGGCCGCGAGAAGCTCCTGGGCACCGGCCCCGGCGTCGACGAGCAGGGGTACGAGGACGAGGACGCCCCGGAGCGCAGCCACGACCCGGAGACCCTGCGCCGCGACGCCGACGCCTACGTGGACGTCAAGCTGGGTGCCTTCGAGGCGGTTCTCGCCAAGACCCTGGAGGCCGTCGGCCGCGGCCGGCAGAAGCTGCACGGCCGGATCGCCAGCGACGACCTCGGCGCCCTCGCCGACGACGACACGACCTTCCAGCACTCCTCCGACGCCGACTACCTCGCCGACCTCGCCGCCCTCGCCGAGCAGGACACCCCGGCCGGGCAGCCCGCGCAGCGGCCGTACGAGCAGTCCCAGGAGGCCTACGCCTACCAGCAGCCGGACCCGTACGGCTACCAGCAGCAGGACTACGGCCGGCAGCAGGACGCCTACGGCTACCAGCAGGCCGACCCCTACGCCGCCACGTTCGACTACGCGCAGACGGGCGGGGCCCCCGCCCAGGGCTACGACCCCCGGCAGGCGCCGTACGACCCGCAGCAGCAGGCCCAGCAGGCCCCGCAGGAGCAGCAGGGTTACGCCCTCGACGAGGCCAGCCTGTTCGACACCAGCATGATCAGCGCCGAGCAGCTGCGCGCCTACGAACAGGGCCGCGGCCTGTAGCAGCCGAGGTCCGGGGCGGGGCCGGGGACACCGGATTGGGCTGTGAGCGAATGCTCCAGTATCCTGGCTCTTCGGTCGCGTGTATGTCCGCGATCGCTGCTGCCCGCAACACCTGAGGGCGGCGGCCCCCACAGCACGGAAGATCGAAAGCAGGAATGGCCCTGAACGCCCGCCTCGACCACCGCAACCCTCTCGTGTTCGACACACACGAGCTGGGGCGGCGTCCTGGCGCGCTCCAGCGCCTGTCCCGTGAGATCGAAGCCCCCGGGGACCTCGGGATCCAGGGGGTCATCGGAGTGCCGGAAGGCGCCCCGGTGAAGCTGGAACTCCGACTCGAGTCGGTCATGGACGGAGTGCTCGTCACGGGCACCGCCCGTGCACAGGCCGAGGGGGAGTGCGTAAGGTGTCTGGAGCCGGTCGGGCTGGAGCTCGAAGCGGATTTCCAGGAGATGTTCTCGTACCCTGACGCCGACGACCGGGGCCGCGTGAAGGCGGAACCGGCCGACGACGCCGAGGAAGACGAGGACATGCTCTTTCTCGAGGACGGCCTGTTCGACCTCGAACCCGTGCTGCGTGATGCGGTGGTGCTCGCACTGCCGATGCAGCCGGTGTGCCAGGACGACTGCCCAGGACTGTGCGCCCAGTGCGGAGCACGCCTTGCGGACGACCCGGACCACCACCATGACGCCGTCGACATCCGTTGGGCGGCACTGCAGGGACTCGCCGGTTCACTCGAAGACGGCGAGAAGGACGAGATGAGTGGCGAAGCGCCTCGATCGGTGCCCGCCAACGAGAAGCAGGAGAAGTAGCCGTGGCTGTTCCGAAGCGGAAGATGTCGCGCAGCAACACGCGCCACCGCCGGTCGCAGTGGAAGGCTGCGGTCCCCACCCTGGTTGCGTGCGAGCGCTGCCACGAGCCCAAGCTGCAGCACATCGCGTGCCCGTCTTGCGGCACCTACAACAAGCGCCAGGTCCTCGAGGTCTGAGCGGCTGGTGAGAGGCACCGTGTCTAGCCCCAAGCAGGCGGATGACGTCAAGGCGGATTCCGTCGCCAAGAAAAAGGCGGACAACACGGCCTCGTCCCACACGCTTCTGGAAGGGCGGCTCGGCTATCAGCTCGAGTCCGCCCTTCTGGTGCGTGCGCTGACCCACCGTTCCTACGCGTACGAGAACGGCGGTCTGCCGACGAACGAGCGGCTGGAGTTCCTCGGGGACTCCGTGCTCGGCCTCGTCGTCACGGACACGCTGTACCGCACCCACCCCGACCTGCCCGAAGGCCAACTGGCCAAGTTGCGGGCCGCGGTGGTCAACTCGCGTGCGTTGGCGGAGGTCGGTCGTGGCCTCGACCTGGGCTCCTTCATCCGGCTCGGCCGCGGTGAAGAGGGCACGGGCGGCCGGGACAAGGCGTCCATCCTCGCCGACACCCTCGAAGCGGTGATCGGCGCGGTCTATCTCGACCAGGGCCTCGACGCGGCCTCCGAACTGGTGCACCGCCTGTTCGACCCGCTGATCGAGAAGTCCTCGAACCTCGGAGCCGGCCTGGACTGGAAGACCAGTCTCCAGGAGCTCACCGCGACCGAAGGACTCGGCGTGCCCGAGTACCTGGTGACGGAGACCGGCCCCGATCACGAGAAGACCTTCACTGCTGCCGCCCGCGTCGGAGGCGTCTCGTACGGCACCGGCACCGGCCGCAGCAAGAAGGAGGCGGAGCAGCAGGCCGCCGAGTCCGCGTGGCGGTCCATCCGGGCCGCGGCGGACGAGCGTGCCGAGGCGGCGACGGCGGCCCGGGCCGTCGAGACCGTCGACGGCAGCAGCCCGGACCCCGAGTCCGCCTCCGCCTGACGAACACCGCCGCAGCACCACCGGTAGTAGTACGAGACGAGCGCCCGCCCTCCACCCGGAGGCGGGCGTTCCGTACGGGGAGTCCCATGCCCGAGTTGCCCGAGGTCGAGGTCGTCCGGCGCGGTCTGGAGCGGTGGGTCGCCCATCGCACGGTCGCCGACGCCGAGGTGCTGCACCCGCGTGCCGTACGCCGTCACCTGGCCGGCGCCGACGACTTCGCGCACCGTCTCGAAGGCCATCGCATCGGCACCCCCAGCCGTCGCGGCAAGTACCTGTGGCTGCCGCTGGAGGACACCTCGCAGGCGATCCTGGCCCACCTCGGCATGAGCGGCCAGCTCCTGGTCCAGCCCCACGCGGCTCCCGACGAGAAGCACCTGCGCATCCGGGTCCGCTTCGCCGACACGCTGACACCAGCGGCCACCGAGGCGGGGGGCACCGAGCTGCGCTTCGTCGACCAGCGCACCTTCGGCGGTCTGTCGCTGCACGACACCACCCCCGACGGGCTGCCCGACGTCATCGCGCACATCGCGCGCGACCCCCTCGACCCGCTGTTCGACGACGAGGCCTTCCACCAGGCCCTGCGGCGCAAGCGCAGCACCATCAAGCGGGCCCTGCTCGACCAGTCGCTGATCAGCGGTGTCGGCAACATCTACGCCGACGAGGCGCTGTGGCGTTCCCGCCTCCACTACGACCGCCCCACGGCCGGCTTCACCCGCCCCCGCACCCTCGAACTGCTCGGCCACGTCCGGGACGTGATGACGGCGGCGCTCGACGTCGGCGGCACCAGCTTCGACAGCCTGTACGTCAACGTCAACGGCGAGTCGGGCTACTTCGACCGGTCGCTGGACGCCTACGGGCGCGAGGGACTGCCGTGCCGGCGCTGCGGCACACCGATGCGCCGGCGCCCCTGGATGAACAGGTCCAGCTACTTCTGCCCGCGGTGTCAGAAGCCGCCGCGCGTCTCGTCGTAGCGCCCGCGGGACGCCAGGACCTCGTCCATCCGGCCCTCCACCAGGCGGATCAGGCCGAGCAGCCGCTCCGCGACCTCGTGGCCCAGAGGCGTCAGTTCGTAGTCCACGCGGGGCGGGTTGGTCGGCTGCGCCTCGCGGTGCACCAGACCGTCGCGCTCCAGCGCGTGCAGCGTCTGGGACAGCATCTTCTCGCTGACGCCGTCGACGCGTCGGCGCAGTTCGTTGAAGCGCAGCGAGCCCTCGTGCAGGGCTCCCAGGGTGAGAGCGCCCCAGCGGCCCGTCACGTGCTCCAGCGTGCCGCGTGAGGGGCAGGCCTTGGCGAACACGTTGTACGGGAGGTCCTGCTCCGGGGTGCGCTCCTGAATGCCGGTCATGACCCAAGCGTACTCGAACGCAGCGCTAACCGGCAGGTTGCACTAACTAGAAGTTAGTGCTTTCCTTTCGTCATCGGTGGTGAGCTGTCGCCCCCGCTTCCGCCGGTTCCCTTTACCTGCCCCGAGGAGGACGCACGTGACCACCCCTGTTGTCTCCATCGCCTACCACTCCGGCTACGGCCACACCGCCGTCATCGCGGAGGCCGTCCGCTCCGGTGCCGTCCAGGCCGGCGCCGAGGCGCACCTGATCGAGGTCGACGCGATCACCGAGGAGCAGTGGGCGCTCCTCGACCGCTCGGACGCGATCGTGTTCGGCTCGCCCACCTACATGGGCACCGCGTCCGCCGCCTTCCACACCTTCGCCGAGGCGACCTCCGCCCGCTGGGCCACCCAGGCCTGGAAGGACAAGCTGGCCGCCGGCTTCACCAACTCCGGTTCCAAGAGCGGAGACAAACTGCACACCCTGCAGTTCTTCCAGATCCTGGCCGCACAGCTCGGCATGCACTGGGTCAACCTCGGCCTGCTCCCCGGCTGGAACAGCAGCACGGCCTCCGAGGACGACCTCAACCGCCTCGGCGTCTTCCTCGGCGCGGCCGCCCAGACCAACGTCGACGAGGGCCCCGACGCGGTGCACAAGGCGGACGTCGCCACCGCGGAACACCTGGGCCGCCGGGTCACGGAGACGGCGAGGACCCTCGCCACGGGCCGCGCGGCCCTGGCCGCCTAGGGCGTGTCTGACAATTCCCGTCGGGCGCGCGACGCCTGGCACGGCACCTCGCCGCGTTGTCGGATCGCCCGAGTACATCCAGTACACGGGCGATCCTCCGCCTTGCGATGCACCGCACCAGACGCCGCGCACTGATCCGACGCGAATTGTCAGACACGCCCT